>CABIYX010000021.1 GCA_902363045.1 Clostridiales bacterium | reverse complement strand
CTATAGAAGCCCAGTTCAGTACAGGACCGAACTGGGCTTCTGTTAGCTGCGCTTTTTTGTGTCTACTTTTACTTGACAGATGCAGTTACCGTTCCTGTTCACTCTTTTTCTTTTGAAAAGTCTGCTGCTCCTTCTGCGCCTGGCGCACCATTCTCCGTACTGCCTGCCGCTCAATATCCTCATGCAGCATACGGGAAACCGCCTTTTTGCTGTCAAACATCAGTAGCGGGTTGTACTTCTCGCCGTAAACTTGCTGTGCCCGGTGCTCCGCTTCCTGCTCCTTGCCGGGGCGGATGGCCTGTTTTGTTTCGTAGAGCTGCACCAGGTCAAAGCCCTGGGCCTGCTCCCGAAGCCCGGCATACTCGTTCAAGGCAGCGTCCAGCTCAGCGGAATATTTCTTTTCCTGTTCTTCCAACCGTTTCAAGCTCTGCTCCATAGCGGCGATGTCCTTAGGAAATTTATCGGCGGCATCTTCCTCGGAATATGCCAGCGACGCCAGAAGCAGATTTTTCTCCGAACGCAGTTCCTCTAAATCCTCTGTCAGAGCCGCAATCTTTGCCGCCAATTCCCGGTGCCGGAACACATGGACAGCAGAGAGTGCCTTTTTCTCGAAAAGCAGGCTGCGGCGCTCCTTCGTCTTATCTCGAATGTCTTTTGCCAGCTGATTGTACTGTGTGAGGGCGGGGCGCAGCGTATTCAGCGAAGCGTTCAGACGCTCCTTGCCCTTGCGGAGATACCCCAGCTGATAGCAGAACAGAAGCAAATTTTTTCGCAGATTTTCCATGGTCTCGGCAAGTGCCGGGATGGTATTTTTGACTGCCTGCGCCAGCTTTTTGACCTGTCCTCTCAGTTCCCGGAGCAGGGCATTGTCGGCCTTGATCTGCCGGTTCAGTTCGCACCGGTCAGAGATAATGCCCTTTTTCTCCATGGCTCTGGCAACCACACCCTCATGGACCGTAGGCCGCTCCAGCAGACCACGCTCGGCATGGCTGCGGTGGTCGATGCGTTCTTCGTGCCCGGTGCGCTCCAGATGGCGGTTTGCCACATCTGCCCATGCAGCCCGCCACAGAACAAGTTGCTCATCGCTGTTCCAGCGTTCCGTGATGGGATTCTGTCTGCCATATTTGGTGCTTTTGGGATACTTGGATACCCGTTCACAGCCTTGGGCCTGCGCTGCGGATGGGGCCATATACACCTTCTTTTTGCCCACCTTGTACTGATACTGCTTCTCCCACCCGTCGGCCTGTGCCTGCTTGAACTCGGCAGCAGTAAAGCCCTGTTCCTCGCCGTCTTTGACACAGAGATATTCTTTCTCGGTCTTGTACTGCCATTTTCCCTTTTCATCCAGCGGGCGCACCGTCAGCAGGATATGAGCATGGGAATTGTGTCCGGGAGGATACGGGTCATGGATGGCAGCATCGGCGCACATTCCGTCTGCTACAAACTGCTCCTTGATGAAATCTTGCAGGAGCTGGATTTGTTCCTCCCGGCTCAACTCTATGGGCAGCGCCGCCACAAATTCACGGGCGAGGCGGCTGTCCTTTGCGGTTTCGGTTTCCTCCACAGCGTTCCACAGGGTTTCCCGATCCTGCCACTCTGCGGGGGCGGTGGCTGGCAGAAAAACCTGCCGCCACCCAAGGCCCTGTTTGCGTGTGTAGTCATGCTGCACCCCGTCGTACTCGTTGAGCATCCGGGAACAGCTCAGATAGGCCGCAGCAGCCACGGCGGAGCGCCCAGCTCCACGGCTGACTATTTTGGCCTCCAAATGATAAATCGCCATTGTCTACCGTCCTTTCCGAAGGGCTACTGTGAAACGCAGCAGCCCTTCTTCCGTACTCGATTACAACAGGTACGTCGTGAAATGCGACGTACCACCAGCAGGGGCGGAACGATTCGTTCCACCCCTGTATCTGTGTCAAGCTGCCGGTGGCAGGTTGACGCAGGCAGGCGGCGGGATGGGGTGGCAATATACCACCCCATGAACAGGGGCTTCCAAAACGGAAACCCCTGCGCCGACTGCATGGGCAAGGCTGGCAGTTTGGCAGAAATGCAGCCTTGTCCAGCGGCTCCTGCAGGAGTCGCAATCCCCCTCGGAGAGCGCACGTGCCCGACCAACGGGAGGGCTACCACCGCCTGCTTTAGCAGGTGGTGAGTAAGTGCGCCCTTCGGGATAAAAAAGAGGAAGGCCCCCGGTTTCCCGGAGACCTCCCAGCCGTTTTCAATCGTGCCCTGCCAGCTTTCGCCGCAGATATTCTTCCAGATTATCAAGTCCTACCGCCTGTACTTCCGGCAGCACTTTTTCCAGTACAGCGCCCTCCTGAATGAGCCGCCTTGTCCGGGCTTTTCGCTCCTTCACCCGGTCCCGTGCCTGGGCTTCCTCCAAGCGGTGCTTTGCCTGCAACAGTTTCTTTTCTTCACTTGTCATAGATTTACCTCCGTTTCTGCCAGATCAGGTCATAGCCCAGCACATCAGCCAGCTCCACGACCTCCTTGTAACGAATAGATTCCCGCTGGAGCTTGGCGGACAGGTTGGAAACGCTGTCCGACCAGCCGTATTCCTCATGGAGCCGGTCAACCAGCTCCTGCATGGTATATCCCGCCCGGATGATTTGTGCCTTGATTTCGTTGCGTACCGTCATCATCAAAAATCCTCCTAAATTTACTTGATAAAAAAGCGAAGCTGGCACGCCCTCTGGCATAACCGCTTCGCTGTGTGGTGAAAAATTCCCTTGTCACCAAATCCGTTCAGAATTGCCGGTGCGATGTCCTGTCCATAGGCCACACCTTCCGACTTTACCGTTCCGTGTGATTTGGCTTGAAGCCGTGCATTTTCCCATGATTCCATGCACCCGGTTCACCGGAGCGAGAAGCACGGTTTCGCAAAATAATTTCTTCCAACCGTCAAATACTTTTCGATTCTCACTTACCTTGATTTGCGCCTCCGATTTTCCAGTGATTTTTGAGATACAACCGCTGAATTGCTATAAAAGGGAGAACAAGGGTCAATCAAAGCGTACGTACGTACAGCGTCCTCACAAGCTCCACATCCTTCGCTTCCGGCTAAAGCCGAAAGCTCACTCGTTCCGCTGCTCGTCCTTTCCCCAACGGAACCGCTTTACAGGGTTCCGCTGGGGGCCCCAGTATTAGCGCCGCCATTCCTCCGGCACATCTTCCGGTACGTACGTACGCATCGAATCACCGGAAAACACTGATATATGATTTCTCACCAATACCTCAATCCCCAGAAAGCCACGCACCCGCCGTCCGGCGGCGTTGGTCACATTGTTGCAGTATTCCAGATTGTAGCGGCTCTGGCAGGCAATCAGGGCTTCGCTGAAGCTGCGGGGTTTCAGGGTAGGCAGATTATTTTCGGTGCAGTAAATCTGGTACGCCTCATACAGAGCTCTTTGGAACTGGCGGACATATCGGCTTTCAGGCGAACATATCCGTCAGAATCCAGAAAATCATAGACATTGTTATTTTCCCGTTTGACTGCCTCCCGGTTTTCTCTGGTGCGGTCACTTTCGGTAAATTTGAAGTTGTTGGCGGCCAGCCGCTGCAATCCCTCAAAAACCCACAGCAGAATGCCCTCCACCTCGGCTTTCATCTTCTCGGCAAGGTCAGGATCATCCACACGGCCAGCCGGTTTTTCTTTCGTGGTCAGCACCAGCTGGCGGCGGTAAAATCCGTCGCTCCGGTCAAACAGGGCCTGCAAATCTCCGTTGGAGAAGGCCAGCAGCCGGGCGCACATCCATCCCTGATAGCTCTGCTTGCCCTTGCGCTCCAAATCCATCTTGCCCTGGGCAGTGACGATGGATTTCACATAGTTGGTCTGGCGAAGGGCCTCCATCCGCATATCGTCATCCACGCACAGGAGGATATGTTCCAAATCGGCACGTGCAAAACGGTTCTCGGATATTTCCCCGATGCTGCCGTCCTTCATGTTGGAGCCGAACAAAGTTCCCAGCACAGCGCCGATCTGCGACTTACCTTCGCCTCCGCTGCCCTTAATCACCATCATCCGCTGTCCCTTATTGCTGGGGATCAGGCAGTAGCCGATATATTCCTGCAAGGTGGGAATATCCTCCGGGTAGAGCAGACCATCCAGAAATTGCAGCCAGAGAACAGGTTTCGGGGCGTTGGGGTTGTAGGCCACGGGGAAACGGTTGCGGACGATTTTCGGCTTTCCCTTCGCAAAGGTCCCATCTAGAAAAAGTGTCCCGTTGGAAAGATGAATCCGGTCCGGCTCCGGGGGAAATCCTCCACCAGCGCCGCCAGCTTTATCAACTCCACAATGTTGCTGATTTTGCGGGGAATGTTGCTGACCGCACAGCATTTCAGCTCCTCAAAAATCTCTCCCCGCAAAGGCAGCTCATCGGTCACACGGCCTTCGGGCGTAAAAAAGCCCCGTTTGTGAAGATGATCTTGTGCGTCTGCAAGAACTCCTCACAAAACAGGGCTTCGTTGATGCTTTTGCCATCAAACCAGACGGGCATCCCGTCAAGCTGCGCTTTGTTTTTCATGGGCATCGTCCTCCTTGTTCAGCCTGTCCAGCCGTTCCTCCAAACCGGCAATCAGGCCATCCTTGTTCAGCATTTCTACGATTTTTACCCGCTGTTCCAGCTCGGCGGCAATGAGCAAATCCGCCAGATACTCCACATAGTCCAGCATCTGGCAGGCTTCCACAAACCGGTCATCTAAACTGTCATCTGGATTGGCTGGGGCATAGTTCTGTTTCCAACCTTCCAGAAGATGCAGATAATCACACAGCACCCGCAGACAGCGCACTTCTTCCTGCCGGTATGCTTTCAGCAGAGGACGCTCCGGTTTTGGTAAGGCGATTGCCGCCGGGGGCTTGTCCGGGTCAATCCCGAAATCCTGTGCCAGTTTCTGCGCCGCCTCATAGCTGCTCAGGTCAAATAATCTCGCCACAAGGTCGATCACATCGCCGGTGGCCCCGCAGCCGAAGCAGTAAAAATACCGTTCGTTCAGCTTCATGCTGGGGTGCCGGTCCTCATGGAACGGACAGCTGCACATCACGTTTCGGTTGACTTGCAGCCCATAGTATTCCGCCGCATCCGGCACACAAATATTCTGTTTTGCCAGTTCAAAGAGTGTCATAAAAATCCCTCCGTTTCGGGGTATAAAAAAAGCGGCCTGCCCAGTTTGTTGGGGCAGGCCGCAGTCTTTATGCAGTTTGTGATGTTTCCGTTTCTTTGGCTTTCCGCTTTTCATGCCGGTAGAACTTCTCCCGGCAGGCGGATTTGCAGAATTTAGCGTTGGGGCGGACAGACTGGAACGGCTCTCCGCAGCACTGGCATACCAGCTGGTACGGTTCACCTGGAACAATCAGCCCCTCGGCAATCTTCTGTTTGCGCTCCTTCTGGCGCAGATATTTTTCATGGTCACGGATGCGCTTCTGGCGGCGCTTTTCCTCCGCAGCCAGTTCTTCCTCGGTGGGTTCAGGCATGGGCACTTCAAATTTCCCGATAAAGTTCAGGTAAATCTCGATTTCCTGAACCCGTTCCCCGGTGCTTCTGTCTGGGGCATGGACCAGAATTTTCTCCACAAATTCATGGATCATGGGTGCGGTCAGCTCGGTGAAATCCGTATATTTCTGTGCCAGCGCCAGAAAGTGGCTGGCACGGTCCGTGTCCTCATGAAATTGGTCCAGCTGCGCCTGCTCGGAGACAAGCATCTGTTCCAGTTCGGCCTGTTCCTTTTCATATTCGGCACACAGCAGCTCGAACCGTTTTTCTTCCAGTTTGCCCATGGCATAGGTTTCGTACAGCTTTTTAATCAGCACATCCAGCTCGGCGCTGCGTTTGCGCTCTTTGGCGACCTTGCGTTTCAGCTCCTTGGCCGCTTCCTGCTGGCGAACCTGTGAAATGCTGCGAACTTTCTGAATAAACTCTTCCTTGTTCTGGATGGCATAGCTGGCGGTAGTGCGGATGGTTTCCAGAATCAGAGCATTCAGGGCCTTGGTGCTGACCGTGTGAGAAGAACACATCTGCGTTTCTCGCTCAAAGGTCAGGGTGTAGGTGGAGCAGCTGTAAAAATCCACGGAATATTCTCGTCCGGCCTTTTTGCGCTTGCCCCGGTGGTTATACATCTTTGATCTACAGTCGGCACAGAACACAAGGCCGGTCAGGGGATTGGCGACGCCGGTGGTATCTGTCCGGCGCACCGTCCGTTTCACTTGCTGGGCCAGCTGCCAGGTTTCCGGGTCAACAATGGCCTCGTGGGTGTTCTCAAAGATCAGCCAGTCGGACGGGTCATTTTTTACCCGCTTATCCCGGTAGGACTTCTTGGAAGAACGGAAATTCACGGTGTGCCCCATATACTCCGGCTTGGTCAGCATGGCGCTGACCGTGAAGCCGTACCAGTCATAGGGGCGGCTGGTGTCCACGGTGTTTTTCCGGCAGCCCCTGCCGTTGCGTGCCAGATAATAGGCGGGGCACTCCACCTTTTCCTGTGTGAGTATCTTGGCAATCTCATGGGGGCCGTGCCCCTCCACCGCAAGCAGGAAGATTCTCCGCACCACAGCGGCGGCTTCCTCGTCCACCAGCCAGTGGTCCTTGTCCTCCGGGTCTTTTTTATAGCCATAGATGGCGTTGTTGGTGGTGGGCTTGCCCGCCTTGCCTTTGACACGGTATGCTGCCGAAACCTTTTTGGACTGGTCACGCAGATACCATTCGTTCATGATATTGAGAAAGGGCGCAAACTCGCCGCTGTCCTGTTCCTCGCTGTCAATGTTATTGGCGACAGCAACAAAATGAACCCCATTCTGCCGGAACATTACCTCGGTGTAAAAGCCGGTTTGCAGGTAGTTTCTGCCGATCCGACTTAGGTCCTTACACAGCAGATGGGCCACCTTTCCCGCCTCGATGTCCGCCACAAGGCGCTTCCATGCAGGACGGTCAAAGTTGCCGCCGGACCACCCATCGTCTGTGTAGTGGACGATATTGGTGTAGCCCCGCTGTGCTGCATAGCTTTCGAGATAACGTTTCTGGTTCAGAATGGAGTTCGAGTCACCCGTGAGGTCATCGTCACGGGACAGGCGCTCATAGAGCGCAGTGATTTTTTCTTCCGTCTGTCTGTTTGCCATATCAGGCGCTCCTTTCAGACGGACGGCTCATTTGTGGCAGTTCCATTATACCACATTCCGGCTGGTTTGCCAGCCCGTCATTGCGGATCAGCCGCAGAATTTTATCTTCCATCGTTTCCTCGGCGGTTTGGCTGAGGTAGACACGAACTTTATAGGTGGTCTTGCCAATGTGCCGAGTCAGAAACACGGCGTTTTTATCTGCCATAGAACCTCTCTTTCTTGCGCTTTCAGCGCATCCGGTGTATACTGTTGTTATAGTTCCGATGTTTGTAACCTGTGATTGTGTTACTTCTTTTTTGTGTCAAGCCTGAACATGGCGAAAGCCCCCTTTCTCCTGCGTGAACGAGCCGATGTAACCCAAGTAACTTATTTTTAGATTACTATTTCACTAATAGGAGAAATCCGGGGTGCAAAACGGAACCATTTTTGAAAAATCGCAAAATTTTTTTGAAAAGAGGTGGGGTCATGGCGTATCTGTCTGATGACGAGCTTCTGGATACCGAGGGTGGCTTCACCGGATGGGACGCTGGGGCGGAAGAAACGCTGGAACAGGCGCTTGCGGAAGAACGTCTGGCCGAGCTGGAAAGTGAGCTGGAGCAGGACGAGCATCCCATCGACTATGAAGCAGAGCTGGAGGACGAGGAGGAAGAAGCTGCCCCGGTCAGTGATAAACGGCTCAAACGGGAGATGCAGGCCGAGGCCATACGGCGGCTGGAGGAAGCAGCACGCACGGAGAAGGATTTCCGGGCCGTGGTGGAGGAATGGAACAAGATGGACCGGAACCGGGAGCGCCGGGAACGGGACCACGAAAACCTCCGTGGGGATGTGCCGCTGGAATATCAGGCGGTGCCGGAACCGAAGCTTATTCCCCGCTGGATGAACAACCCCACATACCGGCAGCTGATGGCCGGGAACTTTCTGGACATCCTGTTTGACTGCCCCTATGAGATGCACAACCTCACTGCCGACGCCTTTATTTCCCGCATGGTGGAAGAACTGAGCGAGGAACACAAGGAGGTTTTGCATTTCCTCTCTTTGCGGTTGTACAGCACCACCAGGCTTGCCGCTGTGCGTGGGCAGTCTGACCGCAACATCCGCAAGCTGCGAAAGACCATCCACAAAAAATTGCAGCGCCAGATGTATGACCATCTGTGCGGCAAGCAGGAGCATGGTAGCAGCTTGACCTTGCGGGAACGCCAGTTTTTGGAGGAATACTCGAAAGTTGCAAGAAAACAAGGCAAGGACGCCGTGATCCGGCGGGAGAATAAGACCAAGCGCAGAAAAAAGAAAAACCGCCCCTGATAATTGGGACGATTAAGGAGAAAGGGCGTGTATGATGAAAAATTTATTTGAACAGTCCCGTTCCCATTGGGTGCGGTACGATCATTACGAGCTGAAAACAGCGGAAGATGGCAAGCGGTACATCACCCCCGGCAAGAGTGCAAAGCCGGATGTCTACAATCCTCTGAAAGAGGTCCCCAACATTGTGCTGGATGCCCTGAATGTGGGGATGCTGATGATGGGGCGCAAGCCGGAAGCAGAAGTGGAAAAGGCTGTAATGGAGTTTATCACCCGGTACGGCCTGCTGGGGCTGATGACCGCCCTGCCCACCACGCCGTCCTTTATGGACTATGAGGCGGTATACCTGCCCAAAAACCACTTCATTAAGGAAGAATCCATGGCGACAGACAAATATCTGTCCCTGTTTTATCCTTTTGACCAGCTGGACTTGGTGAAGAAAGGCATAGAATCCACGTGGAATGTGTCCGGTGACCGGACGATGATTGCTCTGACCATGACCTTCATGGACGAGCCGATGGCGAAAAACATGAGCTTCCAGCGGGAATATGCGGAACCCTACGAGTGGGTTGCTCAACAGTTCAAGGACTGGGCCTTTACGCTGACCACCGCCTTTTTCTACTACAATGACTATGATTTCATGGGCGAGGACGAACGGGGGCTGCACCGCAAGGCTATGGCCGCATTTGGCGGGATTGCCCCCACCTACCACATTGAGCTGCTGGATAAGCCCACCATTTACTGGGATTTTCACTCCCTGCTGCTGGGTATCCAGATGATGTTCAGCTTCATGCTGGTGGACGGGGAGCAGCCCCTGCGCCTGTGCAAGCACTGCCAGAAGGTGTTCCTGGGCAGCAGGTCCAACGCCGCCTTTTGCAGCCCACGGTGCAAGAACCAGTATAATGTCTACAAGAGCCGGGGAAAGAACCGGACGGATGGAGGTGACGAAGAATGAGCGAGGAACAGGGACTGACCCCGTATGAAACCAGAGAAATCCTCTTTTACAAGACCGAAAACGGAGAAGTGCGGGTGGAAATCCTGCTCTTTCAGGAAAACCTCTGGCTGACACAGGCAAAAATGGCAGAGCTGTTTGAGGTACAGAAAGCGGCCATTTCCAAGCATCTGAAAAACATTTTTGAATCCGGCGAACTGAGCGAGGATTCAGTTGTTTCCAAAATGGAAACAACTGCGGCGGACGGGAAACGGTATCAGACCAACTATTACAATCTGGACGCCATTATCGCTGTGGGGTATCGTGTGAACTCCAAAAAGGCGACCATGTTCCGCATTTGGACGAACCGGGTGTTGAAAGAGTTCATCATCAAAGGTTATGTGATGGATGACGCACGGCTGCGGGAGCCGGAGAACTTTTTCGGCAAGGATTATTTCGAGGAACAACTGGAGCGCATCCGGGACATCCGGGCCAGCGAGAGAAGGTTCTACCAGAAAATCACGGACATCTATTCCCAGTGCAGCGCCGACTACGATGTGGAAAGCCCCATCACAAAGGAGTTTTTCGCCACGGTGCAGAACAAGCTCCACTATGCGGTCACCCATCATACCGCCGCCGAGATCGTATATGGCCGTGCCGACAGTACCAAGCCCAACATGGGGCTGACCACATGGAAAAACGCCCCCAAAGGACGCATCCGCAAATCGGATGTCACCGTTGCCAAAAACTATCTGAATGAAACGGAAATGCGAAACCTGAACGAGATCGTCACCATGTACCTGGACTATGCGGAACGGCAGGCCCGCCGGGGAAATGTCATGTATATGGCCGATTGGGTCAAGCGGCTTGACGCATTTTTACAGTTCAATGAGGAAGATATTCTGCATGATAAAGGCAAGGTGACCGCCGCCATCGCCAAAGCCTTTGCTGAGAAAGAGTTTGAAAAGTTCCGGGTATTGCAAGATCGGACCTATCAGAGCGACTTTGACCGGCTGGTTGCAGAAACTTCGGATGATCTGACAGAATAACTATACACACAGAAAGCCCACGCCTCCGGTTCTCTTTCCGGCTGCGTGGGCTTTTTCGGCCATCGCTTATTTCTTGTTTTGCAGTTGTTCATGGGCTTCCTGCTGGACGATCAGCCCCGCCGAAAAGCCATACTTGAAATGACTCTCACTTTCCTCGCACTGGGCGATAGCGTTCTGCGCCCGGAGTTCCTCCACCAGAGCATAGTCTTCTTTGCTGAGCCGCTGGGATAGCTGCTCCATCAACGCCGCACAGGTTTGGACCGCCTTGCGATATTCCGGGGACGTGGAAACAACAGTTTCACAGGGATAAAACTCCCCGTTATACATAGCTTCCAAAATCATTGCGTTCCCTCCCTCAACAGTAGACCAGCTCGGCCAGGACAATTTCCTCGGCTCTGTTGTGGATGGAGTTCATGGAGCGCACCCATGCCATCTGGTCGGCAGCTTTCAGGGCTTCTGTGACGCCCTCTTGCTGCATCATGGCTTTTTCGATAATTTCCAGACGCTCCCGGCAGGCGGTGTCGATTTCCTCCAAATGGGGAAACAGCTTTTCAGTGACAATGAGATCGGTATACAGAATGGGCCGGTGTTCTTTTAGGTAGGCACGGCGCAACCGGCCATATTTCCCGATATGGTACTCTTTGGTGTCCGATAACACAAGGTCGGGAATGAGATAGTCGCCGCATTTGGTGTAAGTCAGTTCCATACAAGGCTCCTTTCGTGGGAATGTGATTGACAGTTACGGTAGGTTTGAGGGCATCCCTCCTTTATCATAACTGTCTTTTCATTCGCCACAAATGAGCCGCCAGTCATGATGTAATGTTTTTTGGTGTAATCCACCCTCTATACATTACATCAGCATTGAAATAATTGTTATAGTTTTCTTTTTTTATAATTATCCTCTTTTTCTTTCCGTTTTCATCGTCATATGTAAGGTGTACGATTTGCGTATTCCAAATAAAATCAAGACCACCATTGGTACGCCATGCTCCATCATGAAGTTTTAACTGTATAATTGTCTTGGGGGGCACATTCAACGGAGCAATGCTGTCATAAAAGCTGATTGGGCCATTCCGACGCCGTGTGGTATCATCTTTAGGGATACTTGTGTGCAGAATGTTTTTTCCGTCATCAAATTCAATCTTTATGTTCCGCAAAATTTTGGTTTCGCTACTTGAGTTATATACATCAAGTGTAAGATCATAGTGATAGTATTCTGTTTGCTCTTTGCTTTTGCATGGAACCATACTACCTGCATCATTGTATTGGAAATTATCTATCCATGAGGATACATATATTTTGAGTTTTCCCTTGGTTGAAAGACTATTGAGAACCCAGCCAAGTATCGTTCCAAGAATTGTACCGATTACTCCGATAACTGCATCCATATCGTTTCTCCCTACGCGATGTATTCTATGTCAAAAAATCAATGTCGATTTCAAATGTACTATCCTTGCGCTTCATTTCTTTCATTTCCTCAAATGTATATCCGCTTTTTTCTTCTACTAGTGCACGAAGTGCTTTCTGTTCTTCTTCCGTCGGGGTGGTATCTTTGATTTCGATAGTTGCGCTACTACATTCCTGCTGATGATTTTTATAAAAACTTGTTGCTGCAGTGCATAACTGCCAACAAAAAACGCCTAAATCAATATCCATTAAGTATTTCCCGCCTGTGGATTGAGCTACCTGAATAAATCTCAAATCTGGATTTCGATTGTAGTGAAAAGTAAATTTTCCAATATGTTTTACAACTCCGTTATCCCCGAGATTGAAGTTGCCACTATGTAAATACGCACAACGTAATTTATAGCAAACTTCACCATCAACGGTTATAAATCCATCATCTGGTCGGATGGCACTTATCGGAGAAACATATTCGTCATACCATTTTTTATAGCGTATGCCAACCTTAGTTCTCGGATAGGCAATATTGCCGCAAATATCAGGGAGCGCCAATGCCATACCCAATGCGGAGTATGGGTATCCATCCCGTAAAAGGCCATTTATTTCATTTACGATTTTTTCGATCATATTTTTCGTACCCTGTATTTTTGTTTTTCTTAAAGTATATCATACTTTGTTGAATTGCTCTACCCAAAAGAGACTATGGGCAGCATTTTCATAAATCAATATCAGAAAGAGGTGATATTCTCTCAAAGGGCCAGCCATCGGGCTGGCCTTTTTTCATGCCACAAAAAGGAGGAAAGTGAATGGCTGATGAAAAAAAGAATGTAGCCCCGCAGGACGCTCCGCCCCATACGGGCCCCGCCGTCACCGATAAGGACAAGGCAGCTCCCAGCAAGGTGGAGCCCCCGCCCCCTGGTGGGGACAAGGCTGCTCCCGGCAAGACGGAGCCCCCGGCCCCTGGTGGAGACAAGGCTGCCCCCGGCAAGGCGGAGCCCTCTGCCCCTGGTGGGGACAAGGCAGTTCCCGGCAAGACGGAGCCCTCTGTCCCTGGTGGGGACAAGGCCGCCCCCGGCAAGGCGGAGCCCTCTGCCCCTGGTGGGGACAAGGCCGCCCCCGGCAAAGCGGAGCCCTCTGCCCCTGGCGGGGACAAAGCCGCCCCCGGCAAGACGGAGCCCTCGCCCGTTGACAAGGGCAAAGCTGCTCTCTCTGGCGGGGAGCATACCCAGCAGACGTTTCTTCCCGGTATGGGAGTAGATGCCCCGGCCCCGTCCGGCAAGGTGATCAACCTTTCGGACATCGCGTCTGGCGATAAGGGCGGCAAGGCTGCGCCCGCCCCGGAGAAGAAAGAGCCGCAGGCGGATCAGATGCCCAAACGCCGGGGCCGCCCGCCCCAGGCGGATAAAGGGGAAAAGGGGCCGGAGCCCCACACGGGCCGCCCGGCCAAGGCTGACAAGGCGGCCCGTGGTGTGTCCCCGGCCCCCGGTGTTCTGGACAAAGTGGTGTGCACCCCGTCAAGTAGACAGCGAAATAATTTACATTTTACGCATGAAAATCCTTCCTGCATACCATATGGTGCTGGGTGCTATGCAGCCAGCAGACGGTCATGGACTTCCATAGGGGTCCGCACACCCAGGCCGCGCTGGAGGCGGCGGAAGTTGTAATAGGTGATGTACTCCTGGATCATCTTGACCAACTGCTCCCGGCTGGTGAACCGCCTGCCATAGTAGCGCTCCCGCTTGAGGATGCCCCAGAAGCCCTCCATGGGGCCGTTGTCAATGCACTTTCCCACCCGGGACATACTCTGTGTAATGCCAGCTGCAGCCAGCTTGTCATGGAAGATCTGAGTGGTATAGGCGCTGCCCCGGTCGCTGTGGAGCAGAGGGCGGGCGCCGGGATTGCCCTCCAATGCCTGATCCAGAGTGCGATGGACCAAGGCAGCGTCGTTGGTGTCCCGGATGACAAAGGAAACGATGCGCCGGTCACACAGATCCAGGATGGCGCTCAGGTAGAGCTTGCGCATGTTGGTGCCCGTATAGTAGTGAAACTCCGTCACATCGGTGAGCCACTTTTCGTTGGGGCGGTCGGCGTAAAATTGGCGGTCCAACACATTCTCCGCCAGCTGTCGGGGGGAGGATGCCGCCCGAGTGCAGCCATGTGGGGCATGTTTTACCACAGACTGAATCCCAAGGCCACGGCAGATGCGCAGTGTCCGCTTATCGTTGACCGGCGTATGGTAATACTTGTCCAAATCGTCCCGAATGCGGCGGTATCCCTTGTCCGGGCTCTCCCGGTGGATCTCCTGCACCAACTGGGCGATGCGCTGATTCTCGGCGACGCGGCCCCCGGCTTTCCCGGAGCGCCACCGGTAATAGCTGGCCCGGGAGATATGCAGTGCACGGCAGGCTGGCCCCACAGGAAATCCCTCGTTTTCTGTACCGCAGCGCACCGCTTCATACTGCTGTTCCTGCCGAAACTGCCTCAGCGATCCCCCCTTTCCAGCTCTTGCACTTTTTTTCGCAGATACAGTTCCATTTTCAGCAATTCATTCTCCTTCTTCAACCGGGCGTTCTCGATCCGTAGGGCCTCATCCCGGCTCCGGGGCGTTTGGTCCGCCAGGCGCTTGCCACGCCGGTCCTCCAATCCCGCGGAACCCAACTCCTGATACTTTTTCACCCAGCTCCGCAGCGTCTGTACGGCTACTTGGTGTGCCTGCGCCACCTCTTGGAGCGTCCGGCCGCCCTCCAGACAGGCCAGCACCGCCTCCAGCCGTTCCTCTATGGTGTGGTCGTTCCTCATGATAGTCCCTCCTCTTTCTCTCTTGGAGTTTCTCTCATGATACGCCTTTACCCAGTCCAATACCAGATTCCCGGAGCGCAAATGATACTTTTCCGCGATGGCCATGGAACTGCCCTGACCGGACAGGTACTCCTCCGCCACTTGGCGCTTGAAGTCCTCGCTGTACTTCCGTTTGGAGCGATTCCCATTCTCCTCCAATGCCGAAATTCCCTCCGAGCGATACCGGCTGATCCAACTCTCCATGGTGGAGTGACCCACCCCAGCTCGCCGCGCCGCCTCTCGCATCCGCAGCCGTCCCGCAAGATATTCCTCCACCAGTGAGACTTTTTCCTCAAAAGCAAATGCCGTTTTTGCCATTGATGGGTTTGAAATATCCGCCACCTTTGCAGAGTCACAAAACACAGCGGCCATCGGGCAGGTCAAGCAGATTTTGCTTTCGTCCTTTGTGGCGCAGACCTCATCCCCCCGGCCCGGAGTCATCCTTGTCAAGCCCTCGGAACAGAGGGATAATAATGGTGGGGGTAGTCCCTATGCACCTTGACAAGTTCAAAAATCCTGCGTACAAAAAGCCTCTTTTCACCTGCCTAAATGACATTTGAAAGGATGGCTTATACATGGAAAATCAAATGATAACTGGCACTCGCGTTGATTGTTTATACCGGGTGTCTACCGATAAGCAGGTGGATCACAACGATAAAAACCAGGCCGACATTCCCATGCAGCGGAAAGCCTGCCACGCCTTTTGTGAGAAAATGGGCTGGACAATTGTTCACGAGGAACAGGAGGACGGCGTTTCCGGTCACAAGGTACGGGCGGAAAACCGGGACAAGCTGCAAATCATCAAGGAACGGGCTCGGCAGGGCAAGTTTGATATTCTGCTGGTGTTCATGTTTGACCGCATCGGGCGGATCGCGGATGAAACGCCCTTTGTGGTGGAATGGTTCGTCAAGAACGGCGTCCGGGTCTGGAGCACCCAGGAGGGCGAGCAGCGGTTTGACAACCACACCGACAAACTCACCAACTACATCCGGTTCTGGCAAGCGGACGGTGAAAGCGAAAAAACCTCCATACGTACCAAAACTGCCCTGGGGCAGCTTGTGGAGGATGGAGGCTTTAAGGGCGGCGTCGCCCCCTATGGCTATGACCTTGTGAAAAGCGGGCGCGTGAATAAGCGCAAGCATGAGGTCTACGAGCTGGCTCTCAATGAAACCGAGGCCGCCGTTGTCCGCATTGTCTTTGACAAGTATGTGCATGAGGGCTATGGGGCCCAGCGAATCGCCACCCACCTGAATAACCAGGGCTACCGGGCCCGGAGCGGCAAGATGTGGCACCACGCCACCATCCGGGGCATCCTCTGTAACCTGACCTATACCGGCGTACTCCGCAGCGGGGAAAGCCGCTCCCCGGTGCTGCCCCACCTGCAAATCATAGAGCCGGAACTGTTTGAGGAGGCCCAGCGGATTCGTACTAACCGGGCCAATGAAACGGAGCGTACCGTTCCCCGCAACATCGCGGGCCAGTCGCTCTTGTCCGGGAATGTGTACTGCGGCCATTGTGGTGCCCGGCTCAACCTCACCACCAGCGGCAAGGCCTATCCCTGTAAAGAAGATCCCCACCGGGTAATCAAGCGGGTGCG
Organism: Clostridiales bacterium; assembly: GCA_902363045.1. Taxonomy (GTDB): domain Bacteria; phylum Bacillota; class Clostridia; order Oscillospirales; family Oscillospiraceae; genus Lawsonibacter. The sequence goes on along the minus strand of CABIYX010000021.1, from coordinate 46,152 downwards.
GTACATCTGCTATGGCAAAACCCGCAAGCAGACTGACTGCGACGGGCAGACGGGCTACACGGCACATATCCTGGACAGGATCATCGACAAGCTGGTGCGGCAAATCTTTGAGCGCATGAAGGCAATCCCGAAAAGCGAGATTGTCAACGCTCGCTATCGGGAAAAGATGGAAGAACGAAAAAATCTGCTCCGCTCCATTCGGGTCGACTACACCAAGGCAGCCGATGAACTGGATATGCTCAAAGCGGAAGTCATCAAGGCTCTGCGAGGGGAAAGCACCTTTTCCAAAGACCTGCTAGGCTCTATGGTGTCCGAGGCTGAGGCCAAATGCACCGAACTACAAAAGCAGTTTGAGGACGCACAAGCCGCCTATGAGGAAGGGCAGACCGTTTTGCACTCCCTGGAGGAGCAGTACGACAATGTAATCTCCTGGGCAGATCTTTACGACACGGCCAGCCTGGAGGCAAAGAAAATGATCGTCAACTGCCTGATCCGCCGGGTGGAGGTCTATCGGGGCTATAAGCTGCACATTGATTTCAACATTGATTTTACGCAGTTCAGCCTGGGACTGGACATCGTAGAAATCGCCGCATGAAAACAAAACCTCGCTTCCTTTCGGAAGCGAGGAAAAGTTCTTTCCCTTGATATGGTGGAGATAAGCGGGATCGAACCGCTGACCTCTTGAATGCCATTCAAGCGCTCTCCCAGCTGAGCTATACCCCCAGATGTGGGAAAGAACGTTTATTTAGTTTTGTTGAGGGGTGCTGTTACACGCTTGTACCGCGCTCCCAGCTGAGCTATACCCCCAAGTATCTGACGCGTTTGGCTGTCTTGCCTCAGCGCAAGATATATATTACCAGACACTGCGGGATTTGTCAACAAAAAATTAAAAATTTTTCCGCTTGATCCGATTTGGTTTTCAGAAGGAAAACGTGGTGCGGACTGTGCGCCGGCGAAGCAGTAGGGGCTGCATTGAGGCTGTGAGGGGCACAGAAAACGCCGCAGCACATCAGTGCTGCGGCGATTCATGGGCTTAGTAATACTTTTTGCGGTTCTTGCGAGCGGCCTCGGACTTCTTACGGCGCTTGACGCTGGGGCTCTCGTAGTGCTCACGCTTACGAACCTCGGCCAGCACACCAGACTTGGCACAGCTGCGCTTGAAACGCTTCAGAGCGCTCTCCAAAGACTCGTTTTCTCTGACACGGACTTCCGACATTTATATTTCCCTCCCTCCGGCGCAACGGGGCGTCCCCTGCTGCGAAAGGGCCATTTATATGGCTTTAACAGAACCATTATATTTGAAATTGCGTCAAATGTCAAGTTCTTCTTTGGTCGAAAAATTTGAATTTTTTGTGACCGTGGACAGGTGGGCTCAGGCCTTGGGCTTGAAGATCAGGCTGACCAGCTTACCCTTGACCACGATGGACTTCACCAGATCCTTGCCCTCGGCCAGCTTGGCCACCTTGGGGTCGGCCAGGGCGGCGGAGACGATCTCTGCATCGCTGGCGTCGGTGGGCACCACAATATTGGCCTTCACCTTGCCGGACACCTGGACGGCCATCTGCGTGGTGGCGGCCACAGTTTTGCTCTCGTCATACTCAGGCCAGGTCTGGAGGCACACCTGACCGCCGTAGCCGGCCATCTCCCACAGTTCCTCACACATATGGGGGGCAAAGGGGGAGAGCATCAGCAGCAGGGCCTTCATGTCGCCCCGGCTGGCACCGTTGGCATAGAAGTCGTTGACCAGGGACATCAGTGCGGCGATGGCGGTGTTGAACTTCATGGCCTCAATGTCCTCGGACACCTTCTTGATGGCCTTGTGGACAGCGGCCTCGTTGGCCTTGGAGTACGCATCATCGGTGTGCTCCTGCTCGGTGGCCAGGTTCCAGACCCGGTCCAGGAAGCGCTTGCAGCCCCGGACGGAGTCGTCGGACCAGACGGCAGTCTTTTCAAAGTCGCCGATGAACATGATATACAGGCGCATGGTGTCCGCGCCGTAATCCCGGATCACATCGTCGGGGTTGACCACGTTGCCCAGGGACTTGGACATCTTGACGGAGGGACGCAGGGCCTGATTGCCGTACTTTTCAATGAGAGCCTGCTTCTCCTCCTCGGTCTCCACATTGCCCACATAGTGGGGGTTCTTGCCCAGGATCATGCCGTGGCTGGTGCGCTTTGCGTATGGCTCGGCGCAGGGGATGACCCCGATGTCATGGAGGAAGTTGTTCCAGAACCGGGAGTAGAGCAGATGGAGGGTGGTGTGCTCCATGCCGCCGTTGTACCAGTCCACCTGGCCCCAGTACTCCAGAGCCTCCTTGGAGGCCAGAGCCTTGTCATTGTGGGGATCCATATACCGCAGGTAGTACCAGCTGGAGCCGGCCCACTGGGGCATGGTGTCAGTCTCGCGCTTGGCGGGGCCGCCGCAGCAGGGGCAGGTAGTGTTCACCCAGTCGGTCATCTTGGAGATAGGGGATTCGCCGTCGTCGGTGGGCTCGTAGCTCTCTACCTCAGGAAGCAGCAGGGGAAGCTGATCTTCCGGTACAGGCTGCCAGCCGCACTTGTCACACCAGATCATGGGGATGGGCTCGCCCCAGTAGCGCTGGCGGGAGAACACCCAGTCACGCAGCTTATAGTTGACCTTGGCCTCGCCGATGCCCTTCTCCTCCAGCCACTTGGTGATGACGGGGATGGCGTCCTTCACCGTCAGGCCGTTGAGGAAGTCGGAGTTGACCATGATGCCGGTGTCATCCTTGGCGGTAAAGGCGGCCTTCTGCACATCCTCGCCGCCGGAGACTACCTCGATGATCTCACAGCCGAACTTTTTGGCGAACTCCCAGTCACGGTCATCGTGGGCGGGAACGGCCATGATAGCGCCGGTGCCGTAGGTGGACAGGACGTAGTCGGAGATGAAAATGGGGATCTCCTTCCCGTTGACCGGGTTGACGCCCCGCACGCCGTCCAGCTCCACGCCGGTCTTATCCTTGTTCAGCTCGGTGCGCTCCAGGTCGGACTTGGAGGCCGCCGCCTTCTGATAGGATACGACCTCGTCCGTGTTCTTCAGCTTGCCGCTCTCCAGCCAGCCCTTCACCAGGGCGTGCTCTGGGGAGAGGACCATATAAGTCGCGCCGAACAGAGTGTCAGGCCGGGTGGTAAAGACCTTGATGTCCTCGCCGGTGGTGGCCTTGAAGATCACCTCGGCGCCGGTGGAGCGGCCGATCCAGTTGCGCTGCTGGGTCTTGACCCGGTCGATGAAGTCCACAGAGTCCAGACCGTCAATGAGCTTCTGGGCGTACTCGGTGATCTTCAGCATCCACTGGCTCTTTTCCTTCCGGATGACGGGGGCGCCGCAGCGCTCGCACACGCCCTCCACCACCTCCTCGTTGGCCAGCACACACTTGCAGGAGGTACACCAGTTCACCGGCATGGTGGTCTTATAGGCCAGGCCGTGCTTGTACAGCTGGAGGAAGATCCACTGGGTCCACTTGTAGTAGCCGGGGTCGGTGGTGTCCACCACCCGGTCCCAGTCGAAGGAGTAGCCCAGCATATGGAGCTGGCGGGTGAAGTTGGCGATGTTGTCCCTGGTCACCTTAGCGGGGTGGATGTGGTTTTTGATGGCGAAGTTCTCGGTGGGCAGACCGAAAGCGTCATAGCCGATGGGGAACAGCACATTATAGCCGTCCATCCGCTTCTTCCGGGCGATCACGTCCATGGCGGTGTAAGGCCGGGGATGGCCCACGTGCAGGCCGGCGGCGGAGGGATAGGGGAACTCCACCAGGCCATAGAACTTGGGCTTTGAGGTGTCGCCGTTCTGGCAGGCGAAGGTCTTTTCCTCCGCCCAGCGGGTCTGCCATTTCTTTTCAATGGCTGTGAAATCGTACTTCAAAGTTATCACGCTCTCTTGTTATTGTTGCCGCTTCCGCGGGAAATTTCTATAAGCCGTAATATTATACCTAAATTTCCGCTGGATTGCAAGGGCTTGACCGGGGAAAAGCGGCAGGGGCTTGTCAAAGCTGATCCCGATATGGCGTCTCGACCGGCGTCTGCTTTTGTGGTATAATTCCAATCACAAACCACGAAGAGAGGCATTTTTATGGGCGAACAGAAGTTCGAAAAAAAGAAGAAACAGATCTGTGCCGGTCTGTTGGCCCATGTGGACGCGGGCAAGACCACTCTGTCGGAGGCGCTGCTCTATGAGAGCGGCCAGCTGCGCCGCCTGGGGCGGGTGGACCACCGGGACGCTTTCCTGGACACCGACGCCCAGGAGCGGGAGCGGGGCATCACCATTTTCTCCAAGCAGGCCCATCTGTCTCTGGACGGCCTGGACCTGACCCTGCTGGACACTCCGGGCCATGTGGACTTCTCCAGCGAAATGGAGCGCACCCTCCAGGTGCTGGATTACGCCATCCTGGTCATCAGCGGCACGGACGGCGTCCAGGGGCACACCGCCACCCTGTGGCGGCTATTGGCCCGTTACCACATCCCAACCTTCCTGTTCGTCAACAAGATGGATCTGGCGGGTACAGACCGGGCCGCGCTGCTGGAGCAGCTCCGCAGCCGGCTCAGTGGCGGCTGTGTGGATTTCTCCGCCCCGGACTGGGAGGAGAGCGCCGCCGTGTGCGACGACGGCATTTTGGAAAAATACCTGGAGGAGGGGACTCTGGATGACGGGGATGTGATCTCCCTCATCCGCCACCGGAAGGTGTTTCCCTGCTGGTTTGGCTCGGCGCTGAAGCTGGACGGAGTGGCGGAGCTGCTCCAGGGGATCGGCCGGTACGCCGTCCCGCCCCTGTATCCCCAGGAGTTCGGCGCGAAGGTTTTTAAGATCGCCCGGGACTCCCAGGGGGCCCGGCTCACCTATCTGAAGGTCACCGGGGGCAGCCTCCGGGTGAAGGGCCTCCTCACAAACCACCGCCCCGGCGGTCCGGAGACGGCTGAGCCGATCTGGGAGGAGAAGGCCGACCAGCTGCGTCTGTACTCCGGCCCCCAGTACCGTCTGGCGGAGACTGTCACGGCGGGGGAGGTGTGCGCCGTCACCGGCCTGAGCCGCACCTATCCCGGCCAGGGCCTGGGGGCGGAACCGGAATCCTCTCTTCCGCTGCTGGAGCCGGTGCTGTCCTACCAGGTGCTTCTTCCGGAGGGGACCAACATCCACACCGCCCTGCGCCAGCTGGGCCAACTGGAGGAGGAGGATCCGCAGCTCCACATTGTCTGGGACGAGGCCGCCCGGGAGATCCGCCTCCAGCTTATGGGCCAGGTGCAGCTGGAGGTCCTCAGCCGCCTGATCCGGGAGCGCTTCGGCCTGGAGGCTTCCTTCGGCGCGGGCAGCGTCCTCTATAAGGAGACCATCCTGGAGCCAGTGGAGGGGGTGGGCCACTTTGAGCCCCTGCGCCACTACGCTGAGGTCCACCTGCTGCTGGAGCCGGGGGAGCCGGGCAGCGGCCTTCGCTTTGACGCCGCCTGCTCCGAGGACCAGCTGGACCGGAACTGGCAGCGGCTGATCCTCACCCATCTGGCGGAGAAGGAGCACAGGGGGGTGCTCACCGGCGCGCCCATCACGGATATGAGGATCACGCTGGTGGCCGGGCGGGCCCATGTGAAACACACCGAGGGGGGCGACTTCCGCCAGGCCACCTACCGGGCAGTGCGCCAGGGTCTCAAGTGTGCCCGAAGCGTCCTGCTGGAGCCCTGGTACGAGCTGCGCCTGGAGGTGCCCGCCGACCAGGTGGGCCGGGCCATGGCGGACATCCAGCGGATGGGAGGCTCCTGCCAGCCGCCGGAGCCCCTGGGGGAGATGACCCTGCTCACCGGCGCTGTCCCGGTGTCGGAGGTGGGGGACTACGCCGTCCAGGTGGCGGCCTATACCCGGGGGCGGGGGCGGATGTCCTGCGTCCCCGCCGGATACCGCCCCTGCCACGATCCGGAGGCCGTCATCGCCGCCGCGGGCTATGACAGCGACCGGGATGTGGACAACCCCGCTGACTCCGTATTCTGCGGCCACGGAGCGGGCTTTGTGGTCCGCTGGGACCAGGTCCGGGACTATATGCATATGGACAGCGGCCTGTCCTGGGAGGTTCCGGAGCAGGAGGCGGCCCCCGCTCCCGCAGCCCCCCGCCGGGGCTCGGTGTACTCCGGTTCGCTGGAGGCGGATGAGGAGCTGAAGGCGATCTTTGAACGGACCTACGGCCCCATCCAGCGCCGGGACCTCCGTCCTCAGCCCAAGCCCCGGAAGCGGGATGAGCTCCCGGAGCGGCAGACCATTCTCTCCCCCCAGGAGCTGGGGCCGGAGTATCTGCTGGTGGACGGCTATAACATCATTTTTGCCTGGGATGAGCTGAAGTCCATCTCACGGGACAATCTGGACGCCGCCCGCCAGCGGCTCATGGATATTTTGAGCAATTACCAGGGCTATCGCCGCTGTGAGATCATTTTGGTCTTTGACGCCTATAAGGTCCCCCGGGGCGTGGGCGAGGTGTCCCGCTATCACAACATCCATGTGGTGTACACCAAGGAGGCCGAGACGGCGGACGCCTATATTGAGAAGGCCACCTATGCCCTCAGCCGGAAGAAGCACCGGGTACGGGTGGCTACCTCGGACAACGCCGAGCAGCTGATCATTTTGGGCCACGGGGCCCTCCGCGTTCCCGCCGCCGCCTTCCACGCAGAGGTGGAACAGGCCGCCGGACAGATCGCCGCCCTGCTGGCCCGGCAGAACCGCTCCGCTCCATCCCGGCCGGTCCAGGCCGCTATGGAGCGGGCCAGACGGCAGGCGGATGAATGACACAGCTCAGTGTGTGGGGATAAAAAGCGCCGGAGCAAAGAAATGTCCGCTCCGGTGCGGCAGATCGCCCAAAGAGCGGCACACGGAAAGGTGTGCCGCTCTTTGGAGCCAATGCGGACGTTGTTTCTCATGCCTCCGAAAGCGGCTGGTCCGAAAAGGTGCATGATGGTCTTCTGGCCGGCGGCGCTGACGTGCCGTACAAGCATTTTCGCCACAGGCGAAAACCTTTCAATCAAAAGGGTGGAGCGACCAATGGGAGCGACACCCAAAAGAAAGACAGCCGCCCATTCAGGCAGCTGTTTTTTAGAGCATTGCAACAGGATCGATGCCAGCTCTCAGTTTTGCACCCAAAACCAAATCGAAGCCCAACGCAGTGGGTTCGATTTGGAAAGGAGGAGCAAGAGAGCGGGCGGATGACGCTTTTTTCTGCGTAAGCATAAAAAAGCGCCGGAGCAAAGCGGACTTTGCTCCGACGTGGTGACCCAGCGGGGACTCGAACCCCGGACCCACGGCTTAAAAGGCAGTTGCTCTACCGACTGAGCTACTGAGTCATTTGGAAGGAAGAGGGGGAAGAAAAATGGCAGGGATGGCTGGACTCGAACCAGCGAGTGAGGGAGTCAAAGTCCCTTGCCTTACCACTTGGCTACACCCCTATATCGCAAGAGACGAAAAAAGCGAGGGGCCGGAGCCGCAGCTCCGGCCCTTCCGCCTATGTTATGGGGTGGGTAAAGGGACTCGAACCCTCGACACCCGGAACCACAATCCGGTGCTCTAACCAACTGAGCTACACCCACCATCTCGGATGACCGTGAAAGGAACCGCTTCAGCGCCCGACTTCTCAGGGGGAAGTGGCACGCCTGAAGGGACTCGAACCCCTGACCCACTGCTTAGAAGGCAGTTGCTCTATCCACCTGAGCTACAGGCGCGTATGGAGCGGGTGATGGGAATCGAACCCACGCGACCAGCTTGGAAGGCTGGGATTCTACCATTGAACTACACCCGCATGGACAGCGTGTTCCTCTCACATCGGCCAGGAAATCATAACATAAAACGAGGAGGTTTGTCAATCCCTTTTTTTGAATTTTTGTCCTGAACGGAAAATTTCCCCGGCGGAGCGTTCCCGCCCCGCCGGGGAGGGAGAGGGCGTGTCACTCCAGAGCGGCGTCACAGAAGCCGCAGCAGTCCACGCCGCCGATCTTTTTGACCAGAGGGGGCAGATAGTGCTCCGTCTGGGTGATGCAGCGGGGGTTGCGGCAGATGGGGCGGGTGCCGATCTCCACCGGGGCGGGGTGCTCGTCCCGGGGCTGAAGGGCCAGGTGCTCCAGAAGGGCCATGCGGGCGAACATCCCATACCGGGCCTGCTGGAAGTAGACGGCGCGGGGGTCGTCGTCCACATCTACCGTGATCTCGTCCACCCGGGGCAGGGGATGCATGACCAGCATATCGGGGCGGGCCCGCTCCAGCTTGCGGCGGGTGAGGACATAGATGCCCTTGTTGCGCTCGTACTCCAGAGGGTCTACGAAGCGCTCCTTCTGGATGCGGGTCATGTACAGCACGTCCAGCTGAGGGATGACCGCCTCCAGGCCGGTGACCTCGGTGAACCACATCTGATGCTCCCGCATAAAGACGCGCATATAGTCCGGGACAGCCAGTTCCCGGGGGGAGATCAGAAAGAACTTGATGCCGTTGAACTTGGCCAGGGCCTTGATGAGAGAGTGGACCGTGCGGCCGTTTTTCAGGTCGCCGCACAGCCCAACGCACAGCCCGTCCACGCCACCCCGCAGGCGGGTGATGGTGGTCAGGTCTGCCATGGTCTGAGTGGGGTGCATATGGCCGCCGTCCCCGGCGTTGACCACCGGGACATTGGAGTACAGGGAGGCCGCCTTGGCAGAGCCCTCCCAGGGGGTGCGCATGACCACCACGTCAGCGTAGTTGGAGACCATTTTGACCGTGTCCTTTATGGACTCGCCCTTGGATACCGAGGAGGAGTTGGGATCCGCAAAGCCAAATACAGAACCCCCCAGGCGCATCATAGCTGTCTGAAAGGAAAAATTGGTGCGGGTGGATGGCTCATAAAACAGGTTGCAGGAGACCCGGCCCCGGCAGGCGTTGATAAACTGCTCTGGAGCGTCGATGATCTCGCTGGTTCTGGCGTACAGGCTCTCCCACTCCTCACGGGTCAAATCACCAAAGTCGATCAAATGTCGCATTGCGGCCCTTCCTTTCCTCACTTCATTCCAATTCGTGTTATTCTATCACAAAGCGAATGACCCTTCAACCACCGGGCGCGATTTTTCCCGCCTGGCGGCGTATGATTTTTTCCGGCAGACGCACCATAAGTCTGTGTGAAATGAACAGGTGCGGAGGTCGATGGCGTTGGAATGGCTCTGGTATTTTATCTGGTACAGCTTTTTGGGCTTTCTGCTGGAGGTGGGATATGCCCGGTGGACCGGTGGACGGCGGGACCGGAAGTGCTTATTGCTGTTGCCTCTGTGTCCGGTATACGGCCTGGGGGCCTGCGCGGTGCTTCTGCTGCCCCCGGTGGTGCTGGAGCGGCCCCTTTTGCTTGCGGCGGCGGGGGGCGCGGTAGCCACCGGAGTAGAGTACGGGATGGCCCTGTTCTATGAGTGGGTGCTTCGGGTCTCATTCTGGAATTATGAGGGGCTGCCGGGCAGCATCCAGGGCCGGGTCTGCATCCCGTTCGCCCTGGCCTGGAGCCTGCTGATGCTTCCGTTGGTGTATCTGCTCCACCCGGCGGCGGCCCGGCTGGCCGCCGCCATCCCTGACCCGGTATCCTGGGCGGTCCTGGCCGCCCTGCTGGGGGATCTGGCCATCTCCGGCGGGATCCTCCGAAGGACCGGGGAACGCGCCTGCCTGCAATGGTACCGCCGCCGGTAGAGCTGCCTCTTTTTGGGCAGGGAGCTGCCCAAAAAAGAGCAGGATTTTTTTGTAAGTACTTTAAAATGTGACTGTTTTGACTTCTGAAAAGGAATCTTCAACATAAAAAAACAGAATGCCAAGCTGGCACAGTTCTTGCACTAAAAAAGGGCAGACGCCCGCTTTGCGGGAGAGCCGCAGACAACAAAAGAAAGGACTGTTTCAAATGGACGAAAGGCTTGATTTTCTGTTTTTGACGGAGGAGGAGGCTGTTCAGGCTGGAGCCAAGGATATGCCGCGCTGCATCGAAGTGATGGACGAGATGTTCAGCCTGCTGGGCCAGGGAGATTATCTGATGGGCACGCCGAACCAGAATGCCCACGGCATCAAGATCTATTTTCCGAAGGAGACGCCCTTCCCCAATATGCCGGTCAAGGGTCCGGACCGCCGCTTTATGGCCCTGGTCGCCTATCTGGGAGGCCGCTTCCATGTGTGCGGTGAAAAGTGGTACGGCTCCAACATCGCCAACCGCGAGAGAGGGCTTCCCCGCTCCATCCTGACCACCCTGCTGAACGACCCGGATACCGGAGCTCCCATCGCGTTCCTCTCTGCCAACGCCCTGAGCTCTACCCGGACAGGGGCGATCCCCGCTGTGGGCGCCAGGTATTTTGCCAAAAACAACACCAAGGTTTTGAGCGAGATCGGCGCCGGTGTGATCGGCCGGGCCTGCGTGGCCGCGCTGATGGTGGTGCTGAAGCAGGTGGAGGAGATCCGGATCTATGACATCAATCAGGATGCGGCACAGAAGTATTGTCAGGAGCTGAGTGAGACCTATGGCGTCCGGGCTGTGGCTGTGGAGAGCGTGGAAGCGGCGGTCCGTGGGGCCGATGTGATCAATGTTGCCACCGCGGGGGCGGTGTCGCCGGAGATCCAGGATGAGTGGCTGAAGGAGGGGGTGCTCCTGACTCTGCCAGCCAGTGCGGCTCTGAGCCTGAACACCATGAAGAGCGCCCGGATCGTGGTGGACAACTGGAAGATGTACGAGGCGTATGCCCAGGAGCTCCGCGGCCTTCCCGGCGGATATGCCGCCAATTTGAGCGGGATCTGCGGCTATCTGATGGATCTGGTGGAGGGCGGCGAGATCCCTCAGCAGGACATCGTCAACCTGGGCGATGTGATTGCCGGGAAGCAGGAGGGCCGCAGGGACGATCAGGAGCGGGTCATCTTTATTATGGACGGGATGCCCATTGAGGATCTGGCCTGGGGCTACACCGTCTATGAAAACGCCAAGGAGATGGGCCTTGGGACCAAGCTGAATCTATGGGAAAAGACCCGCTGATTTGACAGTTCAACGATCATAACGAGGAGAAACGGAGGAGACATCCATGTCAGTCAATGACTTTTTGCTGGATTTCGCAGTTGCGTCTGTATTCATCATGATCGGACAATTTCTCCGCGCGAAGGTAGGCTTTATCCAGCGCTTCTTCATTCCGGCCAGTATGCTGGCCGGCTTTATGGGGTTGGCATTCCGCTATGTATTCCCGGGATTTCTGCCCATGTCCGATTCCATCGGCTCTTATCCCGGTATGCTGATTATGGTCATCTTTGCTGCGGTCGGCATCAACGGCTTCACGATGAACAAGGGCGGCTCCAAGGGAGACGTGGCCCGCATGAGCTCTTACCTGTCCTATAAGATGGTGGCGCAGGTGATCCAGTACGGCCTGGTGCCCGCCTTCTCGATCCTGGTGATCTCCAATCTGTGGCCCGAGATCAATTATGGCTTCGGCCTGCTGCTGGCTGCCGGCTTCTCCGGCGGACACGGTACCGCCGCCGCTGTGGGCAGCAGCTTTGCCAACCTTGGCTTTCCGGACGCCCTGGACATTGGCCAGACCTGTGCCACTGTGGGGATCCTCGCCGGAGTCTTCGGCGGAATGTTCTTCATCAAGCTGGGGACAAAAAAGGGCTGGACCAAGTACATCAAGGACTTTTCCTATCTCTCCGGTGAGCTGAAGACCGGCCTGATCCCTCCGGAGAACCGCCCTGCGCTGGCCAAGGCGACCACCTCCTCTGTGGTGCTGGATCCTCTGGCCTGGCACTTCGCCATCCTGCTCACCGCCGCCGGAGCCGGCCGTCTGCTCTATAAATTCTTCTATGACACCTTCAACTTTGACGGCCCCTCTTACCTGTACTCCTTCCTGGTGGCGCTGGTCATGTTCGCGGTCTTTAAAAAGACCGGAGTGGAGCAGTACATCGACCCTGACCTCACCAACCGCATCTCCGGTACCTGTACAGACTATCTGGTCTTCTTTGGGATCGCCTCCATCGATCTGGGCATCATCGTGAAGTATGCGATGCCGCTGCTGGTGCTGCTGCTGTTCGGTATCTTTATCGTGGTCATCACCCTGCTGTATTTCGGTCCGGCCATGAACAAGGGCAGCTGGTTTGAGCGAGCGCTCTTTGTGTTTGGGTATTCCACCGGTGTGTTTGCCATTGGCTTCATCCTTCTGCGGATCGTGGACCCGGAGAACAAGTCCCTGACCCTCAATGACACAGCGTTTGCCTGTATCTTTACCACCTTCAGCGAGCTGTTCACCTGGTCCTTCGGACCGATGATGCTGCTCAATGGACAGCACTGGCTCTTCATCGGAATCCAGCTGGCCATCATGGCGGTGTGCATCATCGTCAATCTGGTGATGAAATGGTGGTGGATCAAGCTGCCACTGACCCGTCCCGCCGTGGGAGAGGACGAGGAGTAACAGCCCGTCCAACGCGGACAGGCTCCTGAAAACCTCGGAGCTTTGGAATAGAGGGGGAGTGTCTTCCCCCTCTGTTCCGGTTTTCTGCGCTCTTGCCTTCCAGCCCCTTGTCTGATATGATAAATGCGGCCGGTACCATGCCTGACAGCGCTGTGTTCAGAAAAGGAGTGAACCCGTTTGGAGTTTTTGGAAGCGTCAATTTTTCAAAAGGGTTATATTGATGGCATCACGATCTTGAATCTGGATGGAGAGATCCTGTTTTCCGCGAAATTCAATAAAAAGCTGTCCAATCTGGATGAATCGCAGCAGCTGATCGGACAGAAGTTCCTGGATGTATACCCAAATCTGACGCCACAGAGCAGTACGCTGTACCGCGCGATGCAGTTTGGAAGGCCGGTCTATGAGGAGAAACAGTATCTGAAAAAACGCGGAAAGGATGGGATCCTGATTACCTCTATCTCCTTCCCCATCAAAAATGGGGACCGGATCGTGGGCGCCATCGATCTGTCGATGCAGGAATCGGAGGAAGAGGAGGACGAGCTTCCGGAAGGCAGGATCGAGCTGAGCCGGGACAGCTTCCACCGGGACCGGACGCAGAAGCTGTCCGCCAGCGCCTCCGCGGCCTTCCACACAGAGGACATTATCGCGGTCGATCAAAAAATGCGCCAGGCCAAGGACTACATTTCCGTGGTGGCTTCCTGTGACCTGCCGGTCATGCTCTGCGGGGAGACAGGGACCGGGAAGGACGTCTTTGCCCAGGCGATCCACAACGCCAGCGCGCGCCGTGATGGGCCGTTTATCGCTCAAAACTGTGCCGCGATCCCGGATACCCTTCTGGAGAGCATCCTGTTTGGCACAGCCAAGGGCGCCTTCACCGGCGCAGTGGAGACCAAGGGACTGCTGGAGCTGGCCGACCATGGCACGCTCTTTCTGGACGAGCTGAATTCCATGCCGATCTATTTACAGTCCAAGCTGCTTCGGGTGCTTCAGGACGGGACCTTCCGAAGCATTGGTTCCACCGAGGTGAAGCGGTCAGATCTGAAGATCATCGCGGCGCTGAACCAGGATCCGATCCACGAGATCGCCTGCGGTCATCTCAGACAGGATATCTATTACCGCTTGAGCATCATGTCCATCTCGATTCCTCCCCTGCGGGAGCGCAAGGAGGATATTCAATCTTTTGTAGAGACCTTTATCAAGCGGCACAATAAGACCTTTCAGAAGCAGATCCGCTACGTTTCCCACGAGCTGATCCAGCGCCTTCAGGACTATGACTGGCCGGGAAATGTCCGGGAACTGGAGCATATCATTGTATATGGCATGAGCGTGGTTTCCGGACAGGCGGATACGCTGACCTTTGCGGATGTGGAAGAGAAGTTTGCCCAGTTGTCCAGGACCTTTTCCTCTGCGGAGAAGATCCTCTCAATGTCACTGAATCAGGCGGTGGACGGCTATGAAAGGGATCTGATCCACCGGGCGCTCTTTCAAAGCAAGGGAAACGTATCCGAGGCGGCCAAGGCGCTGTGCGTCCCACGGCAGACGCTTCAGCGTAAGATCAAGCAGCACGGGCTGGATCCGGCGGCATTTCAGGGGTAGTCCGGCGGCGCGAGGATGGAAGCGCCGTAAAAGGAAACGTGTGTGACAGACAGAGAAAACTTTAAATTAACAAAGAAAAGCTGCTGATAACCGATCAAATTTCGGTTATCAGCAGCTTTTTGACGTAAGTTTTAAAACTCAATCGTAAAGGAATACTTTATGGGGGATCTGAATGGCCACATATCAATGGGATTGAAGCTTTCACAGTGGTGCTTACAGGTCGGGGAACAGATTGTCCAGCAGGGCGGTACAGAACATCTCCTCCCACTTGTACATTCCGGAATATTCACCGGCATTTTGAGTATCCTCAGAGCCCTGTCCGGTCATGGCGTAGTAGATCGCGGTCCCGGTCTCGCGGTCCAGGAAGAAACCGGCCAGTAGGCCATACGCCTCGCCGAAATGCCCGGACAGAGAGATCTTGCGGTCCTTCAGAAGACAGTCGCCGCCTTCAAATTCACCGGACATCTCCTGGATGCCAAAGCCATATCGGCACATCAGGCCGCCATAAGTATTGCCGTTGCTCTGGTCAGGCAAGGCGCGGAAGGTGGGAGTGAACATGGCGTCCACAGATTCCTTGGAGATGATCTGTGTTCCGTTGACTTTGCCGTCATTGAGGAACATATCGATCAGCACCTTCATCTCATTGGGGCTGATGCGCAGGCCGCCCTGAGGACTGAAGAGGCAGCCGTTGGTGCCGATCACATAGTCATCCAGCGGTTCCAGCGTGATGGCGGACTGAAGGTCCGGATTGGTGATCAGCACCTTGTTCGGATCCTGAGGGACGCCGCGGTAATCATCGATCTGGGCAACATACGGGCCATCTTCGTTCCAGACGCCGTCCTTCTGTTTCTGATACAGCGTGGCAACATTCTGGATCTCATCGGCGTCAAAATCACCAGGATTATAGCTGGCATTCAATCCCATAGGCTCCAGCACATTTTCCCGCATATAGACGTCGAAGCGCTGGCCGGTGATCCGCTCGATGATCGTACCGACCAGACCATAGTTCAGATTGCAGTAATGGAACCAGTTCCCGGGACTTCTGTCCACACCGTCGTTGGAGTTTTCAAAGTGTTCTCCATCCAGCCAGTACTTGCCTTCTGGAGTGAAAAATTCCTTAACGGAATACTCAGGCGCGATGGAATATACGCTGCCGTCCTGAATGGAGGAGGTGTGAGAGAGCAGCATCCGGGTGGTGATGGCCTGATCCGGATAGTTGGGATTGCGGAGGGTAAACCCCAGGTAATCGCTGACATCCCGGTCCAGATCCAGCGTTCCCTGCTCCACCAGCCTCATGGCGCCAATGGCGGCAAAGGTCTTGGAGATGGAGGCGGTGCGGTAGCGGCTGTCAAGCTCGAGGGGGAGGTTGTTGGCTGGGTCGGCCGCGTCGATATAGCGGTCACCGCCGGTACGCTGGTAGATCAGTTTTCCATCGCGATAGGCCATGACAGCATATCCGGAGACACCAGGAGATTCCATAATTGCATTGAGATCTTTTGCGGCGGGATCCTCCGCTACCTTGGAGAGGTTACTGAGGACCCGGTCAAGCTCGGAAGCGGTGATAGCCTGGTCCTGATCGATCCCATCCAGAACACCATTGGCCGTGGCCCAGGAGATGGCGTCATCCGCCCATTTGGGGGTACCGGCTTCGATCGGGGCGCGCTTGGTGAGCGCCAGATTATGCTCTTTTGCATATTCGTATAGCACAGTGGCCAGCTGATCGCGGGTGATGGCCTGATCCGGCGCCATCGTATGGCTGCCATAGCCCACCATATAACCTTCGGAGCTGATCCAGTGGAGCGCGTCATCCGTTTCTGTGAGATCGGAGTACGGTTGTGTCTGTGAGACAGCGGGGCGGTTTGCCAGATCATACAGAGCCTCCGCAAGATCCCTCCGGGTGGCAGTCTCCTCAGCGGCGGCAGCGGGGCACAGCAGGGGGAGAACCAGGGCGGTGGATAGCAGCAGTGGCAGCAGTCTTTTTTTCATAGCAGTCTCTCCTTCTGATCGTTTTGATATTGACCTGGTGCGGGCGCGTAGGGAGGGCACAGGCCGGAAAAATGGGAAGACCGGCCTGCTTGGTGCGGATCCATCCGGAACGCTGCCGGATCGGAGATAAAAAAACCAGCAAAACAGGAAGTGTGCCCGGCACACCCTGGTTTGCTGGATTTTATCTGCGGCGATGGAGCGGAAAGCTACATCAAGCAGCGAAAGCAGCGATGGATTTGTAGCTTCTATTATATGAAAATGCACAAAAAAGTCAAGATTAAAATGAAAAATATGTGAAAATAAAAGGACGGATGGAAATACTCATTGGAGCCCGCCGGGCCGCATCGGCTCCCACCGCACCCCCACGGTGAAACTCCCGTCCTCCAGTTCGGCAAAGGCGGCGTGTCCCATCCGCTGGGCCAGGGCCTTGACGATGGCCAGACCCAGGCCCGTGTTCTGGCCGGTGCGCATCTGGTCCGCGGTATAGAAGCGCTCAAAGACCCGGGACAGGTCCTCAGGGGACAGGTCCGGGGCGTCGTTGGAGAAGGCGGTGACCAGCTGCCCTGCGTCGGCGTACAGCCGGATAGTCAGGGCGGCGCTGCTATGCTTCAGGGCATTGCCGATGAGGTTGGTGAGGATGCGGGTGACCGCCCCGGGGTCGGCCAGCACAGGGGGCAGGCAGTCGTCCAGCTCCACCGTGACCTGAAAGCCGGCTTGCTCAAAGTCCTCATAAAAGCTGGCCAGGAGAGGCTCTAAAGCCCGGCGCAGATCCACCGGCTGGAGGTCAAGGGGATACTCACCCCCCTCGATGCGGGAGAGATCATAAAAAGCAGTGATCAGATCCTGAAGCACTTTGGCCCGGTCGGACACAATTTCTAAATAATGTCGCCGCTGCTGAGGGGAAAGCTGCTCCGATTCCAGAAGCTGGAGATAGCCAAGAATGGAGGTAAGTGGGGTGCGCAGGTCGTGAGAGATGTTGGCGATCTGCCGGCGGAGACTCTCCTCCTGCTCCCGCAGTGTGCGTGTCTCCTGCTCTCGGTCCTCCAGCAGGCCGTTGATCTGAGCCAGGAGGTTCTCTACCTGGCGGTCCGGAGAAAGCAGACGGAGGCGCTTGCCGGGCTGGGCACGGGCCTCGCAGAGCTCTTGGGCAGCCCGATTTAGGGCAGATCCACGGCGGAGCCAGAGGAGCAGGATGAGCAGCAGGACCGGGACGGTGAGCAACAGGATCGTCATAGAAAGGACCTCCTGAAGAAATAGTGGTTACCTCAGCTCTCTGCGCTCCAGAGCGGCCAGGGCCAGCAGGGTAGTGACCGCCAGCCAGCCCATCCCCACCAGCCAGCTCTGGAGCAGAGTGGGCGGGAAGGAGACGAACAGGGTGGGATCCAGAGAGACCAGGAACCCGGCGGACGGTTCTGCCGTGAGGAGCAGGCTGCCGTTCCAAAAGGGAGCCATGGGGTGGGTCACATAGAGGAAGCGGAAGAGAGGGGTGAGGCCGGGGTCGGCCATATAGGCGGCAGCACAGAAGGGGTAACCGATAAAATAGTAGAGCAGCACCAGAACCACAGAGACCGTGTCCGACCGGGTGACGAACCGGCAGCAGAGAAACAGCCCGGCAGAGGCCATCCACAGGAGAAGGGCGGTCAGCGTGAGGGTGAGATACCGCGCCAGGGCCGGGAACAGGCCGGGACCGGGCAGGAGGATCAGCGCCAGCAGGGCGGCCCACAGGGACAGAAGGGCCACCAGTCCCACGCCCAGCAGGCAGGCTGTGCCCAGGCGGGAGAGATAGATCTGCCAGCGGGGGACGCCGGACACCGCCTCGTGCTTCAGGACGTCCAGCTTGTTGATGCCGGAGCTGGCGGCGGCGGCGCACCAGACGGCAAAGAACATCCCGCTGATGGACAGGGTGCTGATGGACTGAAGGAGGGTGGCCGCCTTCCCGACCTGGGGAGGCAGGGCGCAGGAGACCGCCATCAGGGATACGCCGAGCAGAAGGAGAAGCGCCATCCCCAGGACGGACTGGGGACGGCAGCGCAGGCGGTAGAGCTCCGCGCGGATGAGATTGCCCATCGATCAGACCTCCTTTACGGAAGTTCCCGGCGGGAGAAGCAGAACAGCCCCAGCCCGGTGGCGGCGGCGGTCCAGCCCAGTCCCACCAGCCAGCACCGGCCCATCAGGGCCCAGTCCAAAATTTGGACGTTCAGGAGCAGGTCAAGCTGGTAGCTTAGGGTGAGGTGGTGGAGCAGCTGAAAGAACGGGCTGATGTGCCGCCCAAGCGCCTCCAGCAGAGCGGGCAGGGTGAGGATCAGCGCGACATAGCAGATGGCGGCGGCGTTGGCGCTGGAGATCAGAAAATAGATGGCTATGACCAGAGCCAGGCCTCCGGCCCAGATGGGGAGGGCGGCCAGGGACAGATAGCCCAGCAGCAGGAAGCTGCCGCCGGGGGTGAGGTCGGAGGGCCCCCGGTCCAGCCCGAGAACAAGCAGGGCGGACAGGGCGTAGACAGTCACCAGGACCACGTACAGCAGGAGCATGACCAGAAACGCGGCGGCCCAGCGGGACAGGTAGATCCTGGCCCGGGGGATGCCGAATGAGACCTCGTTTTTCAGGGTGTGGTGCTTGTACTGCTCAGAGAAGACCAGATCGCCGCCGATCGCCACCAGCCAGAGCCCCAGAAGCATACCAAAGGGGGACAGGCTCAGGGCGAAGGACAGGCCGATGGGGGCGATCCCAGGGGACTGGGTCTTGAGGAAATACAGGCAGGACACCGCGCCCACAGTGAGCAGGGCGCAGGTCAAAAACAAAATGGGGAAATAGGGGCGGCGGACCGCCTTGTACCACTCCGCCCGGATGGAACGCAGCATCAGGCCCCCTCCTTCCCGGCGGAACGGCCGTCGATGAGGGAGAGAAAGTAGTCCTCCAGATTGCTGTCCCTCTGCTGGACGGAGATCAGCCCCACTCCCTCCTCCATCAGGACCCGGTTGACCGTCTGGGGCTGGTCCAGAAAGGCGTACAGACGCAGACGCGCCTGGGGAAGGACCTCGAAATCCCGGGTGCCCAGCTGCTCCTCCAGGACCCGGGCGGCCCGGGCGGCGTCGTCCACCCTCAGCTCCAGACAGTCCCGGCACCGCTCCCGCAGGTCGGCGGCGGAGACGGTCTCCAGGATCCGGCCCCGGTCAATGAAGGCGTAGTGGGTGGCTAAGGTGGACAGCTCCGACAGGATGTGGCTGGAGATGAGAATGGTGGTCTGCCGCTCCCGGTTCAGCCGGAGCAGCAGCTCCCGGAGCTCCACGATGCCCTCCGGGTCCAGGCCGTTGATGGGCTCATCCAGCAGAAGGAGCTCCGGCTGGTTCATCAGGGCGAGGGCCAGTCCCAGCCGCTGCTTCATGCCCAGGGAAAAGGTCTTGAATTTTTTCTTCCCGGCTCCGGTGAGGCGGACCAGCTCCAGGGCCTCGTCCACACAGCTCCGGCCGGGGATGCCCCGCTGGATGCGGTAGTACTCCAGATTCTGCCGGGCGGTGAGATAGGGGTAGAAGGCGGGGGTCTCCACCATGACGCCGGTGCGGCTCCGGGCCCGGTCCAGGGCGGCGGGGGAGGAGGCGCCGAAGAGGGTCAGCTCCCCGGAGGTGGGCCGGGACTGGCCGGAGATCAGCCGGATCAGGGTGGTCTTGCCCGCGCCGTTCCGGCCCACCAGACCGAGGATCTGACCTTTTTCCACCGACAGGCTGGCCCGGTCCAGGGCCAGGGTCCGGCCATACCGGCGGGTCAGCTCCTGGGTGTGCAGGATCAGTTCAGACATAGCGTTCACCTTTCTTGTTGAGGGTTGCCCATAGGATAGCGGAAAAAGGTTGATTCTCCGCAAAGAAAAAGTGAAGAATTTTTAAAGATTTTGCGGGCTCATTCCCCGGTCCGCTCATAGACATGGACGTCAAAGCCAATCTCCGTGTCCAGCTCCGTCAAAGACTCCAGACGGGCCACCCCGGCGCGGGGCGTTTTCCAGGCGTAGGGCGTCATGCCGAAGAGGGCCATGACGTCCTCGCCCCGGTCCAGGTGGACGGAGTACCGCAGGGGGACGGCCTCCAGCCAGCGGAAGCCGGGGTAGTCCTCCCGCTTCACCCCGTTCTCATAGGGGCGGTCATACAGCACCTGCTTCATCTCCCACAGGTGGCGGGGGGAAGGGACCACATAGAGGAAGCGCCCGCCGGGGCGGAGGACCCGGGCAAATTCCTCGGGGCACAGGGGGGAGAACACATTGGTCAGCAGGTCTACGGAGCGCGGGGCCAGGGGAAGCCGGTATACCGAGGCCACGGCGAACTCCCCCTCCTTTAGCCGCCGGGCCGCCCGGCGCAGGGCAAATTTGGAGATGTCCACCCCGGCCGCGGAGGGAGCGCGGCCCTCCCGGGCCAGGGCCTGAAAGAGGGCGGTGGTGTAATAGCCCTCGCCGCAGCCGCTGTCCAGCAGGGCGGGGGCGGGGCGGTCCCCGGTGGAGCGGAGGGCCAGCTTGCACAGGGCATCCCGGAGCGGGGCGTAATAGCCCCGGTCCAGAAAGGCGGAGCGGGCGGCCACCATGGCCTTGTCGTCACCGGGATTCTGGGAGTGCTTCCGGTTGGCGGGGAGCAGATGGACATAGCCAGCGGCGGCCAGATCAAAGCTGTGGCCGCCGGGACAGGCATAGGAGTGGTCCCCCCGCGTCAGGGGCGCGGCGCACAGGGGACAGCAGAATAAACTCATCACAGGTTCACCTCACCGGCTATTATGACAAATATTCGAGAAAATAGCAAGCGGCGCACGGCAAAAGCCGCGCGCCGCTTCTGTGCGGGAGAGCTTAGTTTGCAACCAGGACCCGGACCTTCTTCCCGATGGGGTCGAGATAGGCGGTCAGATCGCTGGAGAAGGCGGTGCAGGCGTTGAAACGCTCCTTGCCGGTCTTTTGGGTGAACCAGGTCTCCGAGGCGTCGTTGTAGCACTCCACATCGGTGGACACGGCATAGGTCTGGCCGCCGGAGGAGAGGTAGTACCGGCCGTCCCGCTCGAAGAAGTCGGCGGGGGAGAGGTTGTCGATCTGATCCAGGGAGACCACGGAGGCGATCTTTCCGCTGCTGTTCAGCACAAGGCCGCCGAAGGAGTTGTTTTTGACGTTGTAGCCGGAATTGGTCTTGGCGATGCCGCCGGAGCCGTTCTCCAACGCGACCTGGCGGGGACCCTTCTCTCCGCTGTCCTCATTGGAGCTGTCGTAGGACACCTTCAGAAGGCCGTAGGTGTAGGCGTCGCCGGTGACGGAGTCCAGCAGAATGAGGTCCACGATGCCGGAGCTGTTCTCGTGGTAGCCGGAGATCTTATCCTGGGGGATGCGCTCCAGATCCAGCTCGGACAGGGGGACCGCTACCTGGGCAGCGGCGCCCTGGACCTGCTCATAGACCCGGACGCCCACGGAGACGGTCTTGTTCCCCAGCGTCATAGAGGACGGGTCAAAGTCGCCGGGGGCGTTCCGCCCGGAGATGCGGGAGGCGTACAGCTCGCCCTTCTCTCCGGCGGAGAGGGTGCAGACCGTGTCCAGATTGCTCAGCTTGGTGCCCTCGCCGCCCTTCAGCTCCAGGATGCCGCCGTTGGGCAGGAACAGGTTGGCGGTGCTCTCGCCGGTGACCACGCCCATGGCGGTGGAGCGGAGGGAGCCGTTGGCGGGCCGGATGCCGGCCACCTTGCCGTCGGCCGTGAGGAGGAGGACCACCTGCTGGTTCACCGCGACGTCGCCGGTGAAGTCCCAGGCGCTCTCCAGCACGGGGAAGGTGTGGCCCAGCAGCTCGATGGTCTGGGGGGCCTTGGCGTTGGGGGCGGGGTTCTGATAGCGGCAGGTCAGGCGCAGGTCGGAGACGATCAGCGTGTTGGAGATGCTGTCGTAGGTGACCACGTCATAGGGCTTGATCTGAGACATATTGATGACCTGCTGGTTTTTCAGGATGGTGTATCCCTCGGCCCCGCCGGTGAGCTTGTGGAAGTCGGCGGCGCTGGCACCGTCCACCACCACGACGGCGTCCTCGCTGGCGGCGGTGGAGGTGGAGCCGGCATAGATGGCCGTCACCTTGCCCCGCTGGGTGAACAGGGTGATCCGGCTGCCGGCGGTGAGGGTGCCGTATCCCTCGGCATAGGATTTGGACTCCTCGGAATTGGCGGTATAGATGGGGGTGTCTCCGGAGATGGTGTACCGCTTGCCGCCTGCGGCGCTGACATAGCTGGGCTCCGCGTTGCCCATGAGAGAGATGGTGACCGCGGTGCTGTCATCGGGGACGAAGGTGACGATCTCGCTCTGGTCGTTGAGGACAAGCGAGCCCCGGCGGCCTACCAGGGCGGTGGGAGCCACATCCTCCGCGTCGGGGAGGTAGGTGCCGTTGGAGGTGCGCACCGCGCCCATGGCGGAGCCGTCATCTGTTTCGGTGTTGACGGCCAGCAGAATGGTGTCCTCCTTGGCGGAGCCCAGGGTGGTGTAGTACTCCTTGCCGTCGCCGGTCTCACAGCTCAGGGCGTTGACGAACAGCTGGGCCGCCTGGGCCCGGTCGATGAGGTCGTTGGGCCCGGCGGAGATGCCGTCGGTCAGGCCGATGGACTGGGCCAGATTCAGATAGCCGTCGGGCCAGACCGCTCCGACCTTGCTGCTGGAGTAGCCCAGCACCCGGATCAGGATGGTGACCGCCTGGGCGTAGGTGAGCTGGGAATCCGGCAGGAAACGGCCGTCCCCGATTCCGGAGATGAGGGGGGTGCCGGCGGGCTTTTGCTCGGAGTCGGAGCCGGAGCCGGAGGCGCCGCCGTCCTCCAGCATGGTGGAGGCGGCCAGGTTCACATATCCCCGGGCCCAGTGGCTGGAGGGGACGTCGGTGAAGATGGTGCGGGTGGAGTGGAGGACCACATCGTCCCCCATCCCCATGAAGTTGACCACCATGGTGCAGAACTGCGCCCGGGTCAGCTTCTGGCCGGGGTTGAAGCGGTTGCCTCCCGTGCCGTCGGCCACGCCCATCAGGCGGAGGATGTCCGCGTTGACAGCGGTGGCGGGGTCGGTCACGTCGCTGAAGGAGGAGGTCCCGGCCGCGGAGGCCGGAAGGACCAGACCGGCGGCCACGGCCGCGGCCAGCAGCGCATGGATCATGCGATTATGTTTCATAGATGTCTCTCCCTAATGTTTAATCCGCCCGGAGGGCCACCACCGGCTGAAGTCCGGAGGCCTTGATGGCGGGGTACATACCGAAGATGATGCCCAGGGCCACCGAGATGGCGGCCGCCCCCAGGGTCACGCCCGGGCTTGGGATCAGGATGGTGTTGAAGGACAGCTTGCCCACGATCAGGGTGCCGATATAGCCCACCCCGATGCCGAACAGGCCGCCGATGCCGCAGATCATGGCGGCTTCGATGAGGAACTGAACGATGATGCTCCGGCGCTCGGCGCCGATGGCCTTGCGGATGCCGATCTCCCGGGTGCGCTCGGTGACGGTGACCAGCATGATGTTCATAATGCCGATGCCGCCCACCAGCAGGGAGATGGCGGCGATGCCGCCCAGGAAATTCTGCTGCATCTTGGCGGCGTCGCCCTGCTGCTCCTTGTAGACGTCGTTGGAGTCCACGCTGTAATAGCCGTTGTTGGAGTCGATCATTTTGCTGAGAAAACCCTTGAGCCCGGTGATCACGGGGCGCAGGTCCTCGGCGGAGCGCACCTTGACCACATAATCACTGATCGGCTCGTTGTTGTTAAAAATACGGTTCATGGTGCTGGGCAGGAGGATCATTTTATCCATCCCGCTGATCATTTCGTTGATCCACTGGTCATCCTCTGTGCCGGAGGAGCTGGAGGATCGGTCTCCCTTGTAATCATAGACGCCCACCACCCGGAAGGGGGTGCCGCTGATGGTGATGATCTGGTCGATGGGGTTGGCGAAGTTGAACAGGTAATCGGCGGTGGCCGCCCCCAGGACACAGACCTTGCTGCTGTTTTTCACGTCCAGGTAGCTCAGGTCCCGGCCCTTGGCGATGGTGTAGTCATTGCACTGGCCGAATTGGTTGTTGCCCAGATAGAGGGTTGGATAATTGTCGCCGCTGTCCCCGCTGATGGTCATGCCGCCGCTCATGATAACGGAGCCGCCGCCGTTCATGTCCCGGGACAGGGTCTTGGAGCCGAACTTGATGGGGGGCGCGCTGCTCACCGTGCCGTTGGGGGAGAAGCCCACCACCTGGTCGGAGAGGTTCAGGCAGTAGTCGTACAGGGACTGGGAGATGTCGGTGCCCCCGGTCCAGTCATAGGCGCTGACGGAGATCTTGTTGGTGCCCATGCTCTCATAGTAGCGCTGCATGGCCATGTTCTGTCCCTGGGCATAGGATACCAGGACGATGACGGCCGCCAGGCCGATGATGATGCCCAGCATGGTCAGGGCGGAGCGGGCCTTGTTGGAAAAGATGGATTTGGCCGACATTTTGATGGCCTGGGTGATGTTCAAAGTCCCACCTCCTCACGGGTGCCGTCCGCCACGATGTGTCCATCGGAGATCCGGACGATGCGGTGGGCGGTGGCGGCGATTCCGTTGTCATGGGTAATCAGGATGATGGTGCTGCCCCCCTCATGGAGGCTGTGGAGGATCTCCAAAACGTGCTTGCCCGTTTTGGAGTCCAGGGCGCCGGTGGGCTCGTCGGCCATGATAATGGGGGGGTGGGTGGCGATGGCCCGGGCGATGGCCACCCGCTGCTGCTGGCCGCCGGACATCTCGGAGGGCCGGTGGCCGAAGCGGTCCGCCATGCCCACCCGCTCCAGGGCGGCCATGGCCCGCTCCTTCCGCTGGAACACGCTGATCCCCTGATAGATGAGGGGGAGCTCTACATTCTCGTAGGCGGTGAGGGCGGGGATCAGGTTATAGCCCTGGAAAATAAAGCCGATCTCCTTGTTGCGGATGTGGGCCAGCTGCCGGTCGGTGCGGTCGGTGACATCGGTGCCGTTGAGGATGTAGTCCCCGTAGGTGGGCACGTCCAAACAGCCCAGGATGTTCATCAGGGTGGATTTGCCCGAGCCGGAGGCCCCGATGATGGCCACGAACTCTCCCTGGTCGATGGACAGGGTCACGCCGTCCAAAGCCCGGACCTCGCTCTCCTTGCCCTCGTTGTAAATTTTATAGATGTTTTTGATCTCTATGAGCATGGCAGTTCCTCGCCTCAGCCCCAGGCCTGATCCACGATGTAGGCCTGGAACACCGTCTCGCCGCCCTGAAGGCCCTCTTTGACCTCCACATTGTAATTATCAGACAGGCCGGTGGTCACCGGGATGGGGTAGAAGCCGTCCTTCGGGCTGGGGTACTGGGGCGTCTCCCCCTCCATGACCTCGGGGATGTCGATGTCGATGGCGTTTTCCGGCTTTTCCTCCGCCTGGACGAAGACCACGGTATAGGGGTTGCCCTCGGTATCGCTGACATAGATGACCGCCTGGGAGGGGACGATGATGCAGTTGTCCACCTCGCTGGTGACGAAGGAGTAGTCCAGCCAGGCCCCGTCATACAGGGAGCCGGCGGAGTTGTCCACCTCCAGAGTGACCGGATAGGTGGTCATGCCGTTTTTGGACTCCGCGCCCCCCATATTGATGGAGGTGACCGTGCCCATAAAGACGTTCTGATTATAGTCGGTGAGCTCCACGGTCATGCCCTGGTTGATGAAGGAGATGTTCCGGTCGTCCACCGTGATGTCCACCAGCATGGTGGTGTTGTTGGAGATCATCACGGCGGTGTCGCCGCTTTTCACCTCCTGGCCCACCTGGAGGTTCATGGAGGTGACGGTGCCGTCGATGGGGGAGACGGCGTTGAAGTTGGCCAGGGCCTTCTGAGCGTCGTCCAGCTTGGTCTGGGCGTCGTCCAGCTCCTTCTGCTTGGAGCGGATGTCCAGGTCGATGGTGTCGGAGCCCATGGTGAGCAGGGCCTCGCCGGCGGAGACATTGGCGTAGTCGTGCAGGTTCCCCTTGGACACCAGGGGGCCGGCGGCCTTGGTGACGATCTCACGGGTCTCATAGTATTCTGTTTTTCCGTTCTGATAGGGATAGATGGCAGTGCCGTCAGAAGCAGTGAGGGAGGCGGAGGCCTCCATGCCCGCGGTGAGGGTCCCGGGGTTGTCAAAGACGATGACTGCCTCGAAGTGGACGGCTCCCTCGGGGGAGATGTAGCTGACCTTGTGGATCTTTTCCACCGTTCCGGTGAGGTTGGCCATCACGGAGGGGATGGAGACGTTGACCGACTGGCCGGTGTGGATCTGCCCCTCGTGGGCATAGCTGAAGTATAGGGAGAGCTTCAGCTTTTTGTCGTTGACCAGGGTGGCCACGGTCTCCCCCTTGGTGATGTCCTGGTCGGGGTCAAAGTCCTTCACGTTGAGCAGCTTTCCGGCGAAGGGGGCCCGGACCGTGAGGTTGTTGGCGTCCTCCAGCAGGGCGTTCATATCCTTGTTCAGGCCGTCCAGTTGCTCCTGGGCGGTGGAGACCTCGTCCTGGGCGCTCTGGCTGTAAATGGTATAGAGAGGCTGTCCGGCGGTGACGGTGTCTCCGGCGGCCACAAAGACCTCCCGCACCGTGCCCCCGGCGGACAGGGTGATGGCGGCGTTCTCCTTCGCCTTGGCGTTGCCGCTGCCGGAGGCCTTGCTCTGGATGGAGCCGTAGTCGGCCACCACGGTCTGCATCTCCGCCCCGGCGGAATCGTTCTTGGTCAGGAAGCGGTACAGAAAGTAGCCGCCCACCGCCAGCGCGGCGGCGGTGACGGATGCGATGACAACGGTGCGCACCTGCTTTTTACTGGCGGGCTTCCTGGGCTTGCCCGCGGGGGGCGCGGGAGGCGCGGCGTTGCTGGGCTGGGTGAGAGTGGCGTCTGGCATGAGAATATCCTCCTCTGATGACATAAGTAAGAGATTGCGGCCGTCCGGCAGAGTGCGGGAGAGTGACCACCGTATCGGGACGCATTGGCTCCGATTGATTGTTTCTATTATACGGTGGGGGCACAAGGAAAGGCAATTACAAGCCAGTTACAAAATGCTTTAAGATTTTTTTAAGGAGACGGCCAAAACGGCCGGCCCTCCCGCTGCCGGAACAGCTCCCTGTTCACTTAGACGCAGGAGAGAGGGAAAAAGTTTCCTGTTGTCAAAAATAAAACAGCTCTTCAAATTTTTTGTCCAGCGCAATGCACAGAATCAGGGCCAGCTTTGCCGTTGGGCTGAATTGTCCGGTTTCGATGGAGCTGATCGTATTTCTCGATACCCCGGTCATTTCCGCCAATGCCGCCTGAGACAAGCCCTGCTCCGCACGGACTTCCTTCAAATGATTTTTCAAGATCAGTCTGTCATCCATAAAATAAACCTACACCAAATTGATCTGTCTATGGCACTAGTCAAACACAGCAAAAGAGGCGTATGACCAGCGGCCAGTCTGCTATTGCGCGCCATACATATCGAGAATCGTGATGACCAGGGCGAGCGCTGTGGTTGCTGCGCCGGTCAAAAACAGGAAAAGGTGCGCTTTTATCCCAGACAGCCTCCATCTGGCAAATAAGCCGCCGGTGATGGAAGCGAGAAACATTGCTGTGACGCCTGTGTTGAGTTCTGTGGATGTGATTAGGCTGAAACAAGCAAGGATTATATATGTCACAGTAAAGATCATGTTTCCGAAGAAATATACCTGATCCTTCATGCGCTTGGAGCCTTCATCCACACCCAGCGTTCCTTCCCGTTGGGCAGCCTCTAAAATACTTCTTTTATCCATACCAAAAACCTCCTTAGTATGCCAAGTATACTTGGTAACACAAGAATAGCATAGCCAAGTTTTCTTGTCAACATATCCTTCTAAGCCAGGCGGATCATTTCGGATGCTGGCCTGTGATTTCCAGAGGAGCAAATAAAAGAGGCCGGCAGCGCATAGGCTGCCGGCCGGGAAAATGGGGCGGAGGAATGGCCTGCCGGATGGAAAGGGGACGCTCTATGAGCCGGTTCAGACGTTCTGATAAAGTGGGTAACGGCCGGTGAGCTCCTTCACCTGGGCCCGGAGGGCGTCCGCCTGGGCCTGGAAATCGCTCTGGGCGGCCTGGCAGATGAGCCGGCCCACCACCTTCATCTCCTCCTCGCGGAAGCCCCGGGAGGTGACGGCGGGGGTGCCCACCCGGATGCCGGAGGTGACGAAGGGCTTCTCCGGGTCGTTGGGGATGGCGTTCTTGTTGACGGTGATATAGACCTCGTCCAGGCGGTGCTCCATCTCCTTGCCGGTGAGGTGGGCAGGGCGCAGGTCCACCAGCATCAGGTGGTTGTCCGTGCCGCCGGATACCAGGTCCAGCCCACCCTCCATGATGGACTGGGCCAGCACGGCGGCGTTTTTCACGATCTGCTGCTGATAAGTCTTGAACTCGGGCTTGAGGGCCTCGCCCAGCGCCACCGCCTTGGCGGCAATGATGTGCTCCAGAGGACCGCCCTGGGAGCCGGGGAAGATGGCGGAGTTGAGCTTTTTGGCGATGTCCGGGTCGTTGCACAGCAGCATCCCGCCCCGGGGGCCCCGGAGGGTCTTGTGGGTGGTGGTGGACACCACATCGGCGTAGGGAACGGGGGAGGGGTGGCAGCCGGCGGCCACCAGCCCGGCGATGTGGGCCATGTCCACGAACAGATAGGCCCCCACCTCGTGGGCGATGTCGGCGAAGGTCTTGAAGTCGATGGTCCGGGGATAGGCGGAGGCTCCGGCCAGGATCATGCGGGGCCTGTGCTTCCGGGCCAGGTCCCGGACCTGGTCATAGTCGATGCGGCCGTCGGCCCCCAGGCCGTAGGCCACCATATTGTAATTCTTGCCGGAGAAGTTGACAGGAGAGCCGTGGGTCAGGTGGCCGCCCTGGTCCAGACTCATGCCCAGCACTGTGTCCCCATGCTGGCACAGGGCCTGGTATACGGCGAAGTTGGCCTGGGCGCCGGAGTGGGGCTGAACATTGGCGTAGTTGGCACCGAAAAGCTCCTTGGCCCGCTCGATGGCGATGTTTTCCACCACGTCCACGCACTGACAGCCGCCGTAGTAACGCTTGCCAGGGTAGCCCTCGGCGTACTTGTTGGTGAGAACGGTGCCGGCGGCGGCCAGGACAGCGGCGCTGACGATGTTCTCCGAGGCAATCAGCTCAATGTTCTGCTGCTGGCGGTCGTACTCAGCGCGGATGGCCTGTCCCACCTGGGGATCGGCGGCGGTAATGAAGTCCATGACTTCGTTGACCATGGGAAACACTCCTTTTTCTCTTAAAATCCGGCGCGGCCGCCGGTGGGGCTGTACCGCTTATTATAACAGATGCGGGAAAATTTACAATGAGATTCTGTGGAAACGGGGGGACGGAAGGAGAACAGCGCGGGAGAAGAAATTTTCCCATCGAAAAAATGTGCCGGCTGTGGTATAATCTGTGCTATAATCATGTCTGCCGGATCAACTGTGGATCGGTTTATTCGCGCGTCTGCGCCCGTCATGGGCGCTATCCCGCCCTGAGAGGTGTATAAGATGAAAACAAAGGAAGCGGTTCGGAGCATCGTGGACGCCCTGAAGGCGCTCTACCCCGATGGGATCTGCTCTCTGAACTATGAAAAGGACTATGAGCTGCTGTTCTCCGTGCGTCTGGCGGCCCAGTGCACCGACGAGCGGGTGAACAAGGTCACACCAGCCCTGTACGCCCGTTTTCCCACCCTGGAGGATCTGGCTGGGGCCGATGTGGCGGAGGTGGAGCGGTACATCCATTCCACCGGCTTTTTCCGGGCCAAGGCCCGGGACATCGTGCTGGCCTCCCAGATGCTGCTGCGGGACTACGGGGGAAAGGTCCCGGGTACGATGGAGGAGCTGCTGAAGCTGCCCGGAGTGGGCCGCAAGACGGCCAACCTCATGCTGGGGGATGTGTTCCATGTGCCCGGCGTGGTGGTGGCGGACACCCACTGCATCCGCATCACCGGCCTGCTGGGCCTCACCAACGGCTCCAAGGACCCGGTGAAGGTGGAAATGCAGCTGCGCCGGGTGCTCCCGCCGGAGGAGTCCAACGACTTCTGCCACCGGCTGGTGCTCCATGGCCGGGCGGTGTGCATCGCCCGGCGGCCCCAGTGCGAGGGCTGCACCCTGCGGCCCTGGTGCGACCACTTTGCCAAAAACGGCGGTCAGACGTCCTGAATGGACGGGACAGGGAGGAGATGGGGAAGATGCCGGTGCATTATGATCCGTATGGCTTCGACAGCTTTGACACGATGTTCGGGATCGTGTTTGTTATCATTGCGGTCGGATTTGTGATTGTCTTTGGTTCCATCATTGTCAGCGGGATCCAGGGGGTCGCCCAGTGGAAAAAGAACAACGACTCCCCGGTGCTGACGGTGGAGGCAGAGGTGGTGGCCAAGCGGATGGACGTCCAGACTTGGCACCACGCCGGGGACGAGCACAGCATGGGGCACACCTCCAGCTGGACCGATTACTACGCCACCTTCCAGGTGGAGAGCGGCGACCGGATGGAGTTCCAGGTCCCCGACACGGAGTACGGGATGCTGGTGGAGGGGGACCGGGGCAGGTTGACCTTCCAGGGGACCCGCTACCAGGGCTTTCAGAGAACATAAGCAAAAGGAGCATACCGGAGTGAAACAGGGAATACGGTGGGGCCTCTATACGCTGGGGATGCTGGTCCTGGCGCTGGGGCTGACGCTGAACACAAAGACGGGGCTGGGGGTATCCCCCATCATCTCCGTGGCCTTTGGGGTGTCTGAGATCTGGGGGCTGAACTTCGGAGATCTGACCTTCCTTCTCTACGGCCTGTTCGTGGCCGGACAGATCGCGCTGCGGCGGGGGAGAGGGTGGCTGACCGACCTGCTCCAGCTTCCCCTCAGCCTGGTGTTCAGCCGGGTGCTCAATGTGTACAGCGCGGTCATCCCCTACCGCTGTGAGGCCCACAGCCTTTGGGAGAATCTCCTGCTGCTGGCGGCGGCGATCCTGCTGACCGGCATCGGGGCGGCTGTGACGGTGAATATGCGCCTGGTCCCCAACCCGGGGGATGGGATCGTGGCGGCGGTGGCCGAGCGGCTGGGCCGGGACCAGGGCTTTGGAAAGAACCTGGTGGATGTGTGCTGTGTGGCGCTGACCTGTGTGATCGGCCTGACGGCGGAGGGCCGCGTGGTGGGCGTCGGTCTGGGGACCGTGGCCGCGATGGTGTGCGTGGGCCGGGTCATCGCCCTGGTCAACCGCCTGGGCCGGGACTGGATGTGCGCCGCCGCCGGACTGGTCCCGGCGGGGCGCGGGGACGCCCCCGCGGCCCCGTGATAGGAGAGGAGGATGGAGCATGGCCTACCGGCCCTTGGCGGATGAGATCCGCCCCAAAAATCTGGATGAAGTGGTGGGACAGCGGCATATCCTGGGACAGGATGGGCTGCTCCGCCGGATCATTGAGAGCGGGGAGATCCCCAACCTGATCTTTTACGGCCCCTCCGGCACGGGAAAGACCACAGTGGCCAACATCATCGCCCAGCGGACCAACCGGCCCCTCCACCGGCTCAACGCCACCACCGCCTCCATCAGCGACATCAAGGACATCATTGCCGACATCGGCACCCTGCTGGCCCCGGAGGGGGTGCTGCTCTACCTGGACGAGATCCAGTATTTCAATAAAAAGCAGCAGCAGTCCCTGCTGGAGTTTATGGAGAACGGGAAGATCACCCTCATCGCCTCCACCACGGAGAACCCGTTTTTCTATGTGTTCGGGGCGGTGCTGTCCCGGTCCACTGTGTTTGAGTTCAAACAGATCACCGCGGAGGACGCCCTCCCTGCCGTAGACCGGGGGGTGGC
This sequence comes from Clostridiales bacterium, assembly GCA_902363045.1. GTDB lineage: Bacteria > Bacillota > Clostridia > Oscillospirales > Oscillospiraceae > Lawsonibacter. The sequence goes on along the minus strand of CABIYX010000021.1, from coordinate 14,348 downwards.
TATTCTGGAGGAACGGATGGGTGGGCGGCTGACTCTGGAGGAGGGGGTGCGGGAGCATATCGCCTCTGCCTGCGGAGGGGACATCCGCAAGGCCATGAACGCCCTGGAGCTGCTGGCCTCCGCCGCCCGGCGGGTGAATGGGGCGCTGCACATCACCCTGGAGGATGCCCAGATGGCGGCCCAGAAGTCTGCCATGCGCTATGACCGGGAGGGGGACAGCCACTTTGACATCGCCTCCGCCCTGATGAAGTCCCTCCGGGGCTCCGACCCGGACGCGGCGGTCCACTATCTGGCCCGGCTGCTGGAGGCAGGGGACATGGTCACCGCCATCCGGCGCCTTCTGTGCTCGGCCAGCGAGGATGTGGGGCTGGCCTATCCCCAGGCGGTGCCCATCGTGAAGGCCTGTGTGGACAGCGCCCTCCAGCTGGGCCTGCCGGAGGCGCGTCTGCCCCTGGCGGAGGCTGCCATCCTGCTGGCCACCTGGCCCAAGTCCAACAGCGCCTATCAGGCCATCGCCGGGGCCCAGGCGGACGTGCGGGCCGGACGGGCCGGGGACATCCCCCGGGAGCTCCAGAACGTCCACGCCGACTCGGCGGGGCAGGAGCGGGAGCAGGGCTACCGCTATCCCCACGACTATCCGGGCCACTGGGTCCGGCAGCAGTATCTGCCGGACAACCTGAAAAACCGGACATACTACCAGTACGGCGACAATAAGACAGAGCAGGCCGCCCGCCGCTACTGGGAGGAGATCAAGAAGTAGGGGCGTACGCTGTGCGCCCCTGCGCACATCACCCCGCGACGAAAGGAAGGAAAACCCATGGAAGCCATTCGCATCCTGGTGGTGGAGGACGATCCGGACATCAACCAGCTGCTTTGTACCATTATGCGCGACGCCGGCTATCAGTGCCAGCCGGCCTTCTCCGGCAGCGAGGCCATGCTCTGGGCCGAGCGGGAGAGCTTTGACCTGGTGCTGCTGGACCTGATGCTCCCCGGCCTGACCGGGGAGGAGTTCATCACCCGCATCCGCCGGGGCAGGACCATGCCCATCATCGTCCTGTCCGCCAAGGCGGGTCTGGAGGACAAGGTCAACGTCCTGCGGCTGGGGGCGGACGATTTTATCCCCAAGCCCTTTGACAATCTGGAGGTGCTGGCCCGGGTGGAGGCCCAGCTGCGCCGGGTGCGGAAATTTTCCACGCCCCCGGAGCGGCAGAGATTTGTCAGCGGGGACCTGGTCCTGGACCGGGAGGCCTTCTCCGTCACCGCCGGGGGCGGGCCGGTGGTGCTCACCGCCCGGGAGTTTGAGATCCTGGCCCTGCTGATGGAGTACCCCAAGCGGGTGTTCACCCGGGAGCAGATCTATCAGCATGTGTGGGGCGAGGAGTACTTCGGGGATGACAACACGGTCAACGTCCACATCAGCAACCTGCGGGCCAAGCTGGGAAAGGTCAGCGACCGGGAGTATATCAAGACCGTCTGGGGCATCGGTTTCAAGCTGGCGGAGCCCTGACGGATGGGCGAGCTGAGAAGGATCCCCGGGATCGGGGCGGCGGGGGAGCGGGACCTGCTGGAGCTGGGCTACACCACCGTCCGGTCTCTGGCGGGGGCGGACCCGGAGGAGATGTACGCCCGGGAGTGTGCCCGGAAGGGCGTGCGGGTGGACCGCTGTGTGCTGTATGTCTACCGCTGCGCGGTCTATTACGCCTCCACCCCGCGGCCGGACCCGGAGAAGCTGAAGTGGTGGGCGTGGAAGGATGGAGGGGAGGAGAACTGTGGACATCCATGTGAATGATATTTTGAAGATGAAGAAGGCCCATCCCTGCGGCAGCCAGGAGTGGCTGGTGCTGCGGGTGGGGATGGATTTCAAAATGCGGTGCCAGGGCTGCGGCCATGAGGTGATGCTCCCCCGGAGCAAGGCGGAGAAGAACATCCGCAAAGTGCTTCGGGACGGCGTGCCGGTGGAGGTATAGATCTCAGCCGGAGCCGGTTTGTGAAACAGGAACCATGAGAAAGGAAGATCGATCATGCGATATGACAGCGACGTACTGTACCGTCCCCCAGGGGAGTGGAAGAGCTATCTGCTCCAGTGCACCATCGGGTGCTCCTATAACAAATGCACCTTCTGCGCCATGTACAAGGGCAAGCAGTTCCGGATCCGCCCGGTGGAGGAGATCCTGGAGGACATCGACATGGCCCGGGACTACTACGGCCCAGGGCTGCGGCGGGTGTTCCTGATGGACGGGGACGCCGTCATTATGAAGACGGAGGACCTGCTGAAGGTCCTGCACAAGCTGTACCACACCTTCCCGGCTTTGGAGAAGGTGACCACCTACGCCGGGCCCCGGAGCACCCTGGCGAAGAGCCCGGAGGAGCTGCGGGCCATCCGGGAGGCCGGTCTGAACCGGGCCTATCTGGGGGTGGAGAGCGGCAGCGACGCGGTGCTCAAGGCCATCAACAAGGGGGTCACTGCCGCCCAGATGCTGGAGGCGGGACAGAAGCTGGTGGCCGCGGGCTTCGACCTCTGGGCCATCATCATCATGGGTCTCACCGGCCAGGACGGGGACTGGGAGGAGCACATCCTGTCCACCGCCGGGATGATCAATGAGATGAGGCCCCGCCACCTGTCCGCCATGACCTTCGCACCCGCCAAGGGCACCCCCCTGGGGGAGGATGTGCTGGCCGGACGGTTTCAGGTGTGTACCCCGGACCAGATCCTGGAGGAGTGCCGCCTGCTCATTGAGCACCTGGACGTGGATCCCCTCCACTTCACCAGCAACCACGCCTCCAACTACCTGCCGCTGAAGGGCGGTCTGCCGGAGAATCGGGAGAAGTTCCTTGCCCTGCTGGATGAGGCCCTGGCGGGGAAGATCCGCCTGCGCAAGACCCTGAACCGGGGCATCTGAGCCATAGAGACAGACAAGCTGAGCGCGGAAGCAGACCTGCTTCCGCGCTCGTTTTATTGGGATGGGGACGGCCTCACCAGGGCAGCCAGCCGCGCGCCTCCCGGGTAGCCAGCACATCCAGAGCCCCGTCCAGAAGCTCCGCCGCCTCGGCCCGGGTCAGAGGCTCGGACAGGGAGGCGGAGGTGGACTGCTCCGGGGTGAGCACCCCGGAGGCGGCCAGGTTGGCGGCCGCCTGACCGGCCCAGTGCCCCTGGACGGAGAGCCCGGCGGCCTCCAGAGGGACGTCGGCCATGTTCAGCAGGCGGTCCAGCATCACAGTGGCCTCGCCGCAGGTGATGTCCGTTCCGGCGGAGAACACGGGGGCGCCGGAGGGGGCCCGCTCCCCCTGGATGACCCCGGCCTTCAGGGCGGAGGAGACGCTCCCCTTGGCCCAGGTGGGGATGGCCTCATCATCGGAGAAGCCGGTCACAGTTACGTCCTCCATAGGCTCCAGCCCGACGGCGTCCATAGCCAGGGCGAGAAATTCCGCCCGGGAGACCGTCTGCTCCGGCTGGAAGAAATAGCGGCCGCCGTGGGACTCCCCCACCAGGATGCCCTCCTCCGCCAGGCGGATGGCCGCCTTGTGGGCGGCACTGCCCTCCAGGTCGGCGTAGGTCACCTTGGTGTCCGGCTTTTCAATGCTGAGGGTCACCTTGGCCTCCGGGGAGGTGTTCCCCGCCTGGTCCAGCGCCACATAGGTGAAGGAGTCCTTCCCCGTCTTGTTCTCATAGGGGGTATAGACGAACCGGGCGGAGCCGTCCTCCGCCAGCTCCACCGCGCCCCGGGCCGGGGTGGAGGTGAGCTGGAAGGTGAGGGTGTCCCCCTCTCCGTCCACCGCGTCAAAATAGCCCGTGACGGCGATGTTCTGATAGGTGGACAGCTCCATGTTCCGGGCGATGGGCGGGGCGTTGGCCTGGTCCAGCAGGTACAGGGTGACCGTAGTCTCCTCCCGGGCAGAGGTCCCGTCCGCGAAAGCGGGCAGGAAGGTGAAGGTGGCGGTGGGGACGCCGGAGGCGGGAAGGGACTGGAAGGTCAGTCCGGACAGAGCAGAGGCGTCCACCACGGCCCCCTGGGTGAGGGGCCGGCCGCCCACAGTGAGTACGCCGGCCTTGGGATCCGGGAGGGCGGTAAGGGTGATGGAGGACAGGTCGGAGGAACGGAAATCCTCCTGGGAGAAGGTGATGGAGCCGCCCGCCAGGGTGTTTTTGGAAAAGTCGGCGACAACTGTGGGGGCGCTCTCCTTTTTCTGCCAGAAAAACGCGGAGGCGGGGGTGGCCATGGCCCCCACCAGCGCCAGGGCCAGCAGGGGGGCCAGTCCGCGGGGAAGGGAGAAGTGCTTCAATGAGATGACCTCCTTTGATGGATTGGATATGCTGAGAATACCTATATCCTGTGCCCGGGCGGTCAGATTATGCAGGAAAAAAACGGACGGACCGGCCATAGAAGGCCGGTCCGTCCGGGATGCGATGTGATGGTTCAGCCGGCGGACTTGGTCCGTCCGGAGAAGAACAGAATGAAGATGATGGCACAAGCCGCCATCAGATAGCAGTAGAACATATAGGGGACGATCTCCAGGGCGGTGATCCCGGCGCCCGCGGCGGCGTACAGCAGCTGCGCGCCGTAGGGCAGGATGCCCTGGATCACAGAGGCGAAGATGTCCAGCAAGGAGGCGGTGCGCCGGGGATCGATGCCGTACTCCTCGCTGATCTCCTTGGCGATGGAGCCGGACATGACGATAGCGACTGTGTTGTTGGCCGTGGCCACGTCCACCGCGGCCACCAGGCCGGCAATGCCCAGCTGGGCGCCCTTCTTGGAGCCCACCCGGCGGTGGATGAAGTCGATGAGCCACTGGATGCCGCCGTACTCCTTCACCAGGGCACCGATGCAGGCCACGATGATGGAGATAACGGTGATGTCATACATGGAGGTGACACCGGTGCCCATTACGGCGAAGATCTGTGTCCAGGCAAAAGCGCCGGAGGCCACGCCCACGATCAGGCTGAGAATGGTGCCGATGATGAGGATGACGAACACATTCACCCCCGCCAGCGCGCCGGCCAGGACGACCAGATAGGGCAGCACCTTCCACACGCTGTATGCCTCTACCTCCACCTGGCCGCTGCCGCCCAAAGTGAGGGCCACGAAGATCAGAAGGGTGATCACCGCGGCGGGCAGCACGATGAGGAAGTTCATGCGGAACTTGTCCTTCATCTCGCACCCCTGGGTGCGTACGGCGGCGATGGTGGTGTCCGAGATCATGGAGAGGTTGTCGCCGAACATGGCGCCGCAGGCCACCGCGGCGATGCACAGCACCAGCTCAAAGCCGGTGGCCTTGCTCATGGAGACGGCGAAGGGGGCCAGGGCGGAGATGGTACCCACCGAGGTGCCCATGGAGACGGACACGAAGCAGGCGATCAGGAACAGGCCGGCCACAGCGAACTGGCTGGGGAGGTAATCCAGGAACAGGAACACCGTGCTATCCGCGCCGCCGGCGGCGGACACCGCGCCGGAGAAGGCTCCGGCGGCCAGAAAGACCAGGCACATGGTCAGGATGTTCTCGTCGGCCACACCGGAGGCCATCACCTTCAGCTTGGCGTTGAAGTCCAGCTTCCGGTTCTGGAAGCAGGCGACGGCCAGGGCGATCAGGAAGATCACGATGGCTGGGGTCTGGTAAAAGCCCTGCTCGATCTTCAGACCATATTCGAACAGAAGGCCGCAGCCCAGATAGAGCACCAAAAAAACTCCAATGGGGAGCAGCGCGGCGGGATTGCTCTTGACAGAGCGTTGATTTGCGTCCATAGGGGACCGTCCTCTCTCTCTTAAAGTAAAGTATTGAACCACACACTGGAACCTATTGTAGAGAAAAGCGGGGCTTCTGTCAACAGGAACCTATCAGGTGGCGGGGGAATAGGCTGCCAAAGAGAGGGGGAGCGGGATGCAGACAGAGTTTCAGACGCGGCTGCTGACGCAGAGCGACTGCTATCAGGCGGGACGGACCATCGTGCCCCGGGGGGTCATGGTCCACTCCACCGGGGTGGCTCAGCCAGATCCGGAGGTATTCCTCCGCCGCTGGGACCGGCCGGGGGTGGACGCCTGTGTCCACGCCTTTGTGGCGGAGGACCGGGTGATCCAGACCCTGCCCTGGAACTGGCGGGGTTGGCACGCGGGGAGAGGGGAGCGGGGCAGCGCCAACGACACCCACATCTCCTTTGAGTGCTGTGAACCGGCGGGACACACCTACCAGGGAGGAGAGATGGTGGGCTATGACCCGGCGGTCCAGCGGCCCTATTTTGAGCGGATCTATCAGAACGCGGCGGCCCTGTGCGCCAGGCTGTGCCGGATGTACGGACTGGATCCCCGGGAGCCGGGGGTGGTGATCTGTCACGCGGAGGGGCACCGGCTGGGGATCGCCAGCGGGCACGGAGATGTGCTCCAGTGGTGGCCGAAGCATGGGGTGACCATGGACGACTTCCGCCGGACGGTGGAGGACCACATGAAGGGAGAGAACGATGTGACACAGGAGCAGTTCAACGCTATGATGGAGGAGTACCTGCGCCAGCGCCGGGCCCAGGAGCCCGCAGGGTGGTCCCGGACTGCCCGGGAGTGGGCGGAGGCGTCCGGCCTGGTGGCCGGGGACGGAGCGGGAGAAAAGGGCTATCGGGCCTTTGCCACCCGGGAGGAGACGGTGCAGATGCTCTACCGCCTGTCAACGCGTGAAGAAGAGAGCGCAGAGTAACAGAGCGCCCCCGGAACACCGTTCCGGGGGCGCGTTTCAGCTTGACAGGGATTGAACTCAGGACTTCCAGAGGCCGTGGAGGTTGCAGTAGGCGTAGGCCGAAACCACACGGTCGCCCTGGGCCAGGGCAAAGACCGCCTGGGGCTTTCCGCCGGGGGTCAGATGCTTGATCTGGACGCCCTCCTTGGTCTCCAGGGTGATCCACTCGATGAAGTGCTCGGGGAGCATGGGATGTTCCACAGAGCCCACGGTCACAGTGACCTGGGCGCCCTCCGACTGGACCACGGGGACGTGCTTCTCCACCGCGGCGTCGGTGGTGCCGGGGATCAGCTCGGTCATCTTCTGGCCGCAGCACATCACAGGGACGCCGCTGGATTTGACAAACGTGACGATGTTGCCGCAGTGCTCACAAATATAAAACTGCATCATCAAGCCCTCCTAAATCGTTTTGAATGGGAACAGGATGCCCTGCTCCTCCCTTCACTATACCAAGGCGGGGATGAAAAGTCAACTGCAAACCGCAGAGATGGGGGAGAGATTCAGAGCCCCTCCACCATATTGACCCGCATACAGCCGCCGTCCAGATCCACCTCGGCCACGAACTCATCCACCGCGGGGATCAGGATCTCCCGGGCGCCGCCCCGGACCACATAGACGTTGTTGGCGGGGAGGGTGAGCACATCGGCGATGTTTCCCAGGACCTCCCCCGTCTTGGCGTCCCGCACCTCCATCCCCATGACGTCGGCCAGGAAAAAGCTGCCCTCAGGGAGGTTGACGTCCTTCCGGTCGATATACAGAATGGCGTTGCGCATAGCCGTGGCGCTGTTCACATCGGTGACCCCCTCCAGCTTGAGGATCACCATATTCTTGTGGACCCGGGCCCGTTCCACCCGGATGGGCCAGTGGGTCTTGTCCACATAGAGGGTCTTGAACTGACAGAGAAAATCGGGGGAGTCGGCCCAGGGCTGGACCCGCACCTCGCCCATCAGTCCGTGGACGTTGGTGATCTTACCCACCTCGAGAAATTGCTGCTTCATGGGGAATCCCCTCCTTTGGGTGCTGATGATACAAAAAATCTCCTGCGCCGCGGTCACGGAGGCAGGAGACTCTTGTGAAAGATAAGGTTAATCGACGATCTCCACCGAGACGCGCTTTCCGGACCGCTGGGCCACGGAGCGGATCAGGGTGCGGATCTCTTTGGCGATGCGCCCCTGGCGGCCGATCACCTTTCCGGTGTCCTCCGGCGCGACGCGCAGCTCCAAAAGGACCTCGCCGTCGGCGTCGGTCTCCGTGACGGAGACCTGCTCCGGATGCTCCACCAGATGCTGGGCCACATAGGTCAGAAGCTCTTTCATTGTGCAGGACCTCCCGCCTTAGAGTGCGCCGGCTTTTTTCAGCAGATCACGGACAGTCTCAGTGGGCTGAGCGCCGGTCTTGATCCAGGCCTGAGCACGGTCAGCGTCCACCTTCAGCTCGGCGGGATGGACCACGGGGTTGTAAGTGCCGATCTCCTCGATGAAACGGCCATCCCGGGGATAACGGGAGTCAGCCACCACGATGCGGTAGAAGGGAGCCTTCTTGGCGCCCATACGGCGCAGTCTGATTTTGACCATTTATATTCACCTCCAAATGAATTTAGAATCTATATGGAAAACACGGCTTCGTGTTTTGCCAACGTTACAGGGTCCGGGGCCCGCTGCCGGGCTCCGGCGGGATCAGAAGGGGAGTCCGCCGGGCATCCCGCCGCCCATCAAGCCGCCCTTTTTGCCCATCAGCTTGCGCATATTCCGGGGCATCTTGCCGCCGGAGAACTGCTTGGTGAGGGACTGGAGCATCTCGAACTGCTTGAGCAGGCGGTTGACGTCCACCACCTGGGTGCCGGAACCGGCGGCGATGCGCTTTTTCCGGCTGGAGTTGAGGACGGAGGGGTTCTCCCGCTCGTAAGGGGTCATGGACAGGATGATGGCCTCCATCTGCTGGAGCATCCCGTTGTCCATAGAGGCGCCCTCCAGGTCGGAGGCCTTCACGCCGGGAAGCATCCCCGCCAGCTCGGACAGGGAGCCCATATTTTTGATCTGAGCCATCTGCTCATAGAAATCAGTGAGGGTAAATTTATTCTTCCGCAGCTTTTCCTGGAGCTCCAGGGCCTTCTGACGGTCGAAATTCTGCTCCGCCTTCTCAATGAGGGAGAGCACGTCGCCCATGCCCAGGATCCGGCTGGCCATCCGGTCGGGGTGGAACACCTCGATCTGGTCCAGCTTTTCGCCCACACCGGCGAACTTGATGGGCTTTCCGGTGACCGCCTTGATGGACAGGGCCGCGCCGCCGCGGGCGTCGCCGTCCAGCTTGGTGAGGACCACGCCGTCAATGTCCAGCGCGTCGTCAAAGGCCTTGGCCGCGTTCACCGCGTCCTGGCCGATCATGGCGTCCACCACCAGAAGGATCTCGGTGGGCTCCACCGCGGCCTTGATGTTCCGCAGCTCGTCCATCAGCTCCTCGTCCACATGGAGACGGCCGGCAGTATCCAGAAACACCAGGTCGTTGCCGTGCTCCCTGGCGTGGGCCACGGCGGCCCTGGCGATGTCCACCGGGTCGGTCTGGCCCATCTGGAACACAGGGATGTCCAGCTGCTGGCCCACCACCTCCAGCTGATGGATGGCGGCGGGGCGGTAGATGTCACAGGCGGCCAGCAGGGGGCGCTTGCCCTCCTTGCGCTTCATCAGGCCGGCCAGCTTGGCGCAGTTGGTGGTCTTGCCCGCGCCCTGAAGGCCCACCATCATCACCACGGTGGGCGGCTTGGAGGCGATGGTCAGCTTGCTGCTGGCCCCTCCCATGAGATCGGTCAGCTCCTGATTGACGATCTTGACGATCATCTGGGCGGGGGACAGGGCCTCCAATACGTCGGACCCCACGGCCTTTTCCGTGACCTGGGCGATGAACTGCTTGACGACCTTATAGCTGACGTCGGCCTCCAGCAGAGCCAGGCGGATCTCACGCATGGCCTCCTTCACATCGGCCTCAGACAGGCGGCCCTTGCCCCGCAGCTTTTTGAAGGCGGCGGAGAGCTTTTCGGTCAGTCCTTCAAATGCCATGGGTCACTCCTTCTCCATCTGACGGGAGATATTCAGGATCTTCCGCGCCGACGCGTCAATGTTGGGATCCTCATACCGGGTGTTGCGGGCCAGGATGTCCTCCGCGGCCGCTTCCACCTCCTGAAGCTGCTTCCGCATGGCGTGGAAGCGCTTGATCAGGCCGGTCTTGTCCTCCAGATCGGTGAGGATGGCCTCCGCCCGGACGATCACGTCCCGGACGCCCTGGCGGGTGATCCCGTTGTTCTCGGCGATCTCGGCCAGGGAGAGATCCTCATTATAATAGAGGTCGTAAAATTCCTTCTGTCTGGGGGTGAGCACATCGCCATAGAAGTCGAACAGCATGGCCATGCGGTATGCCTGACTTTTCATGTCTGTGCCCTCCTCTCGACTGAATGTAAAGCTGAAAAACTTTACAAACGGAATCATAACATATTTGGCTCTGTTTGTCAATCCGAAAATTGGGGCCGGAGGGGCCTGCGGCTTGGGCGTTTCCCACAGGAGGGGACCGGGAGACGGACATAAAAACGGCCCCGCTCAGGGGCCGTTTCAACAGAGTTTTGGATGGTCAGGGGCGGGGCTTCTCCTTGCCGGTGAGAGAGCGGATCCGGATCTTCCACACACCAGTACGGGCCAGGCTGCGCTCCATGGCCCGTTCAAAGTTGTTCTCCGTCATGTGGGCCGGGGTCAGCTTCTCGCACAGGGCACGAAGGGCACGGATCTTTTCCTCTTGGTCCAGCACCTCAGAGGCCTCGCCCTCCACGCAGGCTGATTGGAAGTAGGTGGTGAAGTTGTCCTGGGCGGCCTGATTGGCCCCCACAAAGGAGATGCAGACCCGGGGGTCCCGGCGGAGGAGGTCCACCTTGGTGCCCTCCATGGCGCAGTGGAAATAGAGAAACTCCCCCAGCCGCACCAGGGAGAGGGGGATGCAGTAGGGGGCGCCGTCCGCGGCGGTCATGGCGGCCACGCCATAGGCGCACCGGTCGATGATCTCAAGAGCGAAGTCCTCTCCGCGCTGGCGGTCGGTTCGTCTCATTTCAGATCCTCTCCCTTCTCGATGGTCCGGCCCAGCAGAGTCATAATATCGTGGTAGATGGCCTCCGGCGTGTCGTGGAAGCGGGCGGACAGAAGCTGACCCTGGCGCAGGGAGGGGGAGAGGAGTTTTAGATCCATCAGGGGGCCGCTGTCATCGGAGAAGAACAGGCGGACGGTGCACGTTCCGTCCTCATTGGGCTTCAGGTCGGTCTGCACCAGGGCGGCCCGCTTGAGCACGTCGTTGAGGCGCACCAGATTTTCATCACAGCGCATCCGAACGGAGTAGGGGAGGCTGCTCTCGCAGATCTCGCTGTTGCGGCGGCCCTTGTCCGTGATGGAGTAGAGGTCTCCCTCCTGGGTGAGGTGCTCGGTCTCCACCAGGTGGTTCACCGCCTCGGTGAGAGAGAAGTAGTCCACGCCCGCGTCGCACAGGGCCAGGTCCAGCAGCTGCAAAAAGGTGATGGGGGCGGCGGCACGGGTCATGATATACAGGACCAGGAGCTTCAGGTCCAGCTCATTTTGAATGAATCCAGTCCGGGACATGGGAACCTCCTCTTTCCAAATGGGGTGGGTAGGGCGGGCGCGCAGGTCGCTTATCTCCTATTATATCGGAAAAGCGAGAAAAGGACAAGGCTCTTTCCCGGGGGCGGAGCACCAAATTTTTTCCGGTTCATAGTATGGTGTGTACCCAGTTCAGCAGGCCGGAGGCTCCTGCCTCCGGTCAACAAGTGATAGGAGGGATTCCATGATGCCGGAAAAGGTCGTACCCGGCCCCGTCAGCGAGGAGCGCTGCATCCGGGAGGCCGTGTGTATACACACGAAGAAAATTTTTGATTCCTGCAAAGACAAAGACTGTATTGAGGATCTGCGGGTTTATCCCACCCGGGGCTGTCAGGAGGTGATCGACCGGGCGGTCTCGGTAAAAGCGGGGAACGCGGAGCTGCTGTATGCCTACATCGATGTGGAGCCAGTCAGCTTCAACCGGGGCTTCTACACGGTGGATGTGCGGTATTTTTACCGCATCACAGCGGACGCCTTTGTGGGCGCGGCGCGGCCGGTGGAGGTCACGGGGCTGGCGGTGTTTGATAAGCGGGTCATTCTGTTCGGCAGCGAGGGGAGCGCGAAGGTGTTCTCCTCCCAGGCGGCCAGCGGGGCCCTGGATCTCCAGGCCCTTCCCGGCCGGAGCAACCCCACCGCGGTGGTGGAGTCGGTGGACCCCATCATCCTGAGCATGAAGCTGGTGGATGTGTGCGAGTGCCGCCCGGGAGACTGCTGCTGTGAGATCCCCCCCGCCATCTGCGCCTGCTTCCCTGAGGAGCTGGTGCTGGGGGGCGACGTCCACCGCCTGTATGTTACCCTGGGGCAGTTCTCCATCATCCGCATGGAGCGTGACACCCAGCTGCTCATCCCCGCCTACGACTACTGCCTGCCGGATAAGGAGTGTACCTGCGGCGGCTGCGAGTGCGGTCAGGAGGACCCCTGCGAGATCTTCCGTAAGGTACAGTTCCCGGTGAATGAGTTTTTCCCGCCCAACAGTCTGACGCCGAAGACGGCCACCAGCTATCAGGAGGCGCGCGGCTGCTGCTGCGGCTCCTGAGTCCGGGCCCGGAAAAACAGGGAACTCAGGATAGATAAAGAGATATGGGAGAATGGTGAAACCCCGGGACGTCTGCTGGGCAGACGTCCCGGGGTTCTGTTCGTGTCATGGGGATCAGGAGACGTGGGAGATGCCGGTACCCTGAACGACCTCCGCCTCAGCGGTGAGGGAGTCCATCCACTCGGTCATGTCCTCCGACTTGAGGGTGGTCTTGACGGAGTACATCCAGGAGGGGTCGTTCCAGCCCACGAAATACATGATATGCCAGCCCTTGGTGGAACTGCTCTCGTTCTTCACAAGGCCGGTGTCACCGGTCTGGCGGGCGGGGTCCAGAGCCCAGTCCAGGAAATTCTGGTCCCAGGCATTGGCGCTGGAGACGCCGGTGTACAGGCCACCGGTGGCCTGGGAACCGCTGTCCGCGGTGTGCTCCATGGCCAGCAGGGCAAAGGCGTCCTCGGTGCCGCCATCGGCCTTCCACTGGTCCAGCATGGCCTGGGCGGACTCCTCCGCGGCGGCATACTGCTCCGCAGTGGGGTTGCTGCCGGCGCCGATCAGAATGTGACGGACGTCCGCGGTGGCGGACTCGTCCCGGGCACGGCTGTCGAACTGGACCACATAGTAGTTGTAGACGAAGCTGTCGCTGCGGTCATTCTCGGCCAGCGTGATGTCCCCCGCCTTGCGGGAGGCGTCATACAGCCAGTCGGCGTACTGGGCGCTGGCAAAGCTGGCGCCCACGGCGGAGATGTGGGCGGAGGAGTTGTAGACCTTGTCCCCATACTCCTCGGCCAGAGCCTGGGCGTCGGAGCCGGCGGTCAGCTTAGCCTGAAGCTCCTGCGCCAGAGCCAGGGCGTCGGCCTTGGCGGTTTCAAACTCGGCGGCCTTCTCCTCGTCGGATTTTTCCACGGGGTTGCCCTCCTCGTCAGTCTCCTCCTGCACAGCGGCCTGGACGGTGAACACGGAGTAGCCGAAGGTGTCCAACTCGTTGGTGTGCTCCGCGTAATAGGCGTTGACCTCCTCGTCGGAGTAGGTCAGGCTGTCCTGATGGCTCTGCTGATAGGAGGAGGCGAGCACCCGGTCAGCGGCGATGCCGCGGAAGGTGTCCTCATCCATAAAGGTGCCGTAGTTGGTCTTGAGATAGCTCTTCAGATTGGCGTAATTACCGCTGGTCCGCCAGGAGCGGTCCAGGGAGTCCAGCTGAAGCTGGAGATAGGACTCGTCCAGGGCGGTCATGGAGTAGCCGGCCTCCTCGGCGGCATGGCAGAGCATGGTCACCTGGGTCAGCTGGTCGATGCCCTGTTCCAGCAGGTAGTCCCGCCAGGTCTGGCCCTTCTCCTCGTCGTACATCTGGTCGGCGGGGTCCGTATTGGGGTCAAAGGTGGAGGCCCCCATCATAGCGCCGTAGTAGGCGTTGACATAGGCCTGCTGGTAGTAGTACTGGACCACCGCGGGGCCGAAGTCCTCCCCGTCGATGGTGACCGCGGTGGAGCGCTTCTGGAAGAAGCCGCTGTCCCACACCAGAAGGGCGATGGCCAGCACGGCGATCACGCCGCCCACAACACCGTACAGGATGTGCTTGCGGCGGTCCTGATCCGCCGCTCGGTTATTTCTGCGCTGGACATAGGTGGAGTCCGCGCGCTCTTTGTTGTCTTTGGGTGCACTCACAGTTGGTTCCGTCCTCTCATCATTTCTCAGATTGGCCGTTCCGGGCGGAGGGCCCTGCCGGCGCGGTACTGGGCGGGCCGCCGCGAAAGGGGAAGCGGTCGGTCAACAGACTGTATTATACAGGAAAGATTCGGGGGATTCAAGTGGGAAAGGGGAAGGGCGGCCAGCTTTTTGTAGGACTACAATACATATTGGACAGTTGAATAAAAAGGGATGAAGGATAAGGTCTCATCGGTTATAGTTGAAGTTGCGAGCAACAACCGCACGAGAGGAGACCAAATCCTTCATGA
>CABIYX010000020.1 GCA_902363045.1 Clostridiales bacterium | reverse complement strand
CCGCCGCTCCAATAACTTCCCCATGAGACCTTTGGGATGGCTTTCTCCTCTGGAGTTCACCGTCCAAGATGTTTGACAAACCTACATTGAGGGGTTCGGGCAGTAGGTTACCCCACACGATTTCGAATTATATGAACAAAGAGTCGCTGGGAGATATTAGGACGATTTAGGACAGCAAAAAGTCAGAGTTATCAAGGGTTTCCACTAACTGAATACATCAAGCCGTTCTCCCACAATGGCAGTAAAAAAGCCGTTTTTCAAGCAAAGTGTTAGAAAAGCCGTAGATGACGGCGGAGTGAATAGTCGTTTAAGTAACTATGGGTTCCGCCTCTCGAGTAGGACAAATTCCCAGAAGAAAGAGCCTGCTGTTGACAACTGGGGCAAATGAAATCCATGACAGAATAAGGAGAGCAAGAATGAGTACAGATTACTCGGCCTTACTGCTGGAATACCCTGCAGTCATCAGCAAAGACCAGTTATACCGGATTTGCCATATCAGCAAGCGGAAGGCGACATGGCTTTTAGAAAATGGAATCATCCCATGCAGGGACTCAGGGAAAAAGACACGGAGATTCCAAATTTACACGGCAGATGTAGTGAATTATCTGATCACATTAGAGAACGAGCCACAAAAGGTTGCAATCCCGGTTGGGATCTTTACAAGTAACAAATATCGAAAAAAGCGGGAGAACCCGGTGGCGCATCTGCCACGTTCTGAGCTAAAAAAACATCTGTGTTTAAAATGGCGCAGTGAGCCTGATGCCCTTACAATAACTCAGATTTCCAAAATAACCGGCTACAATATGCAGACGGTAGGTCAGTGGATCAGCAAAGGAAAACTTCAATATGTATCCTGTCCCGACGGAAGAAAGGTTGCGAAGCGGTGGCTCATACAATTTATGACTGATTATATACTGGCTTCTCCGTACCGCCTCTCTTATACCATGAGGCGCATCATGGAGGATCTGGATGGGTAGTGTCTACAGCGGCAGGTCATAAGAAACCTGCCGCTTTTTATGACTGTTCATATCTGTGGAAGGAGACAAGAAATGGCCAACAAATTTTTTGAAGAACTTTCAAGATGCTTGAGAAAAAAGGAAATTGAATCAGCAAATTACGAGGACAAGCGGCTGGAGGTGTTCCTCCACGGCCAGCCTGTCCTCTTCGTTTCACCGGCCAACGATGTGTTCCTGCTGCCTGCGGGAAGCAAAAACGAGGAGGCCAGTGAATTGTACCATCAGGTGGCCATGGATGCGGACGAGGTATACAGTTATGTGGAAACGATGCAAAACGCCCCCCTGCTCCATGCCTCTGGCCTGCATGAGGACTTCCGCCTGCTGGCGGACTTCGGCGGCGCGGTGCTGGCAGGCCAGGAACGAGAAAATGGCCAGGGGTATCAATTTGTAACCTGGATCTGGGACTATGACCGAACTGGAGTCAGCCACGGTCACTACTATGAAGATGACTTCCAGAGCGCCAAGCAGGACTTTGCTGTCCGCTCCGGCCTGATCCCCAGAGCGCAGTTATTTACCCCGGAGGAACTCACAGAATTGTACCGCGCCGCGGAGCATTGGTTCTATGAAGGCCCGGAGCTGGACTACAAGCAGCAAAAAGCCATTCAGGAGGCCAGAACAAAAATCGAGTACACCGTCCCGGATCTGCAGAGCCGGTTGGAGCAGGCCCAGAGCCAGGAACCGCAAATGAATTTATAGATCCTACGCTGAACAAGGCGGGGGCCGTATCATCTGCCATCGGACAGAATACGGCCCCCGCTTTTTTGTTTTCAGAGCAGAAAAAGCAAGTGAGGTGCTCCGTGTGGATCCCAAAAAACTGAACAGTTATGTCGGGGTGGTCAATCAACCACCTCCTAAGTGGAGTAGTGTGAAGAAGTGGCTGCTCCACATCAACTATGCGCCCGGCTATGCCCCGGAGCCGGAACAAAAACCAGTGTGCCGGCAGTTCTCCCGCTGCGAGGGCTGCCCCTATCCCGCCCACGGTTTCCTCTGTTGGGGCGGCGAGGATGACTGTATGCGCACCAGAGTAAAAAAACTGAACGAAAAGGAGTTGGAGCATGAGGATCAAAGCGGCTTTGTATAACGCTGATCACTTGGAATATGGCTTGGTCACTATCCCCTTCCCCATCCCGCAGGATCAATACAACGACACGATCAAGATGCTGGAGGCGCTGGATATCGGAGACCCGCGGGCAAAGGATTGTATGGTGGAGGAGATCGAAGGCTGCGTTCCCAGTCTGAAATGCCTGGAGGGACACAGAATCAATGTGGACGAGTTGGATTACCTCGTCAAGCGGTTGGACAGTTTTTCTGACGGGGAGCTGGCACAGTTCCAGGGGATGGTGGTGAAAATGGGACTCTCCGATATGACCGACCTCATCAATTTGACCTTTTGTTGTCAGCAGGCCACGGTCATCACGGACTTTTCCGACTTGGAGCAGATTGGCCGGGATCACTACATGAACCTACATGGTGGCTGCGCCTCCATGGAAGAGCTGGAGCGGTTAGATGCACGCAAGACAGCACTGGATCTGATTCTCAACGACACCTCCGGCCAAATTACTCCCTACGGTGTAGTGTACGACAACGGTACGATGTTAGAACAAGTTTATGATGGCCGACATTTTCCGGATTTCTACTATAAGAACAGTATGGCATCTGTATTACTTTCATTAAACAATCAAATGAATGAACAAGAAACACTATATTTCCCATGTGCTGAAAGTGAAATCACTCGGACACTATGCCGTTTGGGTGCAACACAGCCGGAAAAATTTACTGCGACGCTGATTGCTACCGATGATGATATCAGCCCAGCGGTCAGGAGTGTTTTTGAAGGCGAATATCCTCTAACGGAACATTTGAAGACATTAAATGCATTGTCTAAGTGCCTTCAATTGTTTGATGCACAAACTTTGGACAAATTTCATACCGTTTTCGATACTATCTGGCCTGATACCCCAGAGGAAATATTATGGATTGCAGAGAATATCTATGATTTTACTGTAATCCCCGGCATAAGCAACGCAGAAGAATATGGGCAACATTTGATTCAAGTCTCTGGACATTTTGAAGTTAAATCTGAGTTGGATTCATATATTGACTATCAGAAATTTGGAGAGCATTACATCAAGAAGGAAGGCGGAGTATTGGGGGATCGCGGCTATGTGGCCTATTTGGGAAATAAACCTGAAATTGAGGCAATTGTCATACGGAGGATAACAGCAGAACAGAATACACAAGATTTTCAGTTGGGGGATTTTTCTTAATGTGGAAGGAAACCGATCTTCCCAAGGTGAAGATGATCGCCCATGTACTCCTCGATATGCCAATCGCGCCAACCTCATTTTCGCCGGCTATCGTCAGCCATCCGTTTACAAGTACCGGGGTTACCGCTACTCAAAATGAGGATGGCAATATCACTGTGGTCGACTTGCTCAACAACAAAGAAGACTATGCCAAATGGAAGGAGATGGTGGGCAAACAGATCGACAGTGCTGAAAACGCTTGTCAGGTATTTTTCCTTCTTAACAAGCCCTATTATCTGACCTTTCTCAAATTTACCGCCCCAGTCCTTTCACAGGAGGATCTGGGCCAATTGCTGGCTCATGCGTGGATCTTGGAGGAGTGCCCAAACCAAGACCGCAATGTGAGCAAAAGAGAACTGCTGACTCTATTCCATTCTGTCCCGCCGGAACTTCTGATGGACGAGGAGGAGTACGCAGTTTATCAGTCGCTGGAGGATCCTGTGACTGTCTATCGTGGTGTTACCTCCTACAATGCCAAAAACATCAAAGCACTGTCCTGGACGTTGGACCGGGATACGGCAGAGTGGTTTGCCTACCGCTTTGGTGAGGAGGGCACCGTCTATGAGGCTCAGATCCAGAAAGAACACATTCTTGCCTTTTTCAACGGTAGAAATGAGTCAGAAGTTGTGGTAGACCCCAAATACCTGGAGCAGATCATGGAGTCACCGGAGCCAGAGATAGGGATGCGGATGACCTGAATTTTCTCCACGATTTGTAGTAGACTTTCATCACAAGTTGTGGTATTGGTTGTGTTCAAAAAACAGAAACGAGGTGATCGAAGTGAAAAAACAAAGTAGTTTCCAACAGACGCCCCCCTTTGACCTGCGGCCCGCTTCCGTTGAGGAGGCGGGCCTTTTCTATTCCAACGATGAGCGGGACGAGGCACTGGGCACAGTGGGCCACCTCCGTATGGACTTCGGCTCCGGCGGGAAGGGATTCCACCACACCTGGTGGCCCCACAACGAAGACCGATTCAACACCCCGGAGTTCAAGGAGGCCCTGCAGAAATTTGTGGATGCCATGCGGCAGGACGGGCCGCTGAAGAACTTGGCAGCCATGAACACCTATTGCTGGCACAACGGAGGTGAAATTGCAGAAAACGACCGCGTCTACGGATTTATTTCGGAGACAGAACATTACCGTTTTTGCTTGCGCTGTACCCCCAGGCCGGGGGATTACCAAGGCTATCTGTATGTCTACGACCTGCGCCAGCAGGAGATGGCCAGGCAGGACAAGCTGGTGGGCCGAGTGAGCTATGCCAGCGGCGAGAAACAGGAATTCACCGATGCCGGGCAGTACCTCCAGGCCATCCGGGAGGAACTGCCCTATCGGGACACCACCGGATTTTGCTATGAGACCCTGACAGTCGCTCCAGAGGTGAAAAAGGCGGTGGACGACATCCTGCTGGACTTCGCCGGCGAGGAGAACCCCCGCCGGGTCTGCAACTATGGTCTCACTGAGGCCGGAAAGCAGGCCCTGCGGGATGCTGCGGACCCCAGCAAGCCTCACACCTATTCCTGGTTCGTGATGACTGACTGCAACACTTCGAAGGAGGAGATCCACAGGGCTTTGACACTGGATGGGGCGATACAGCTCTACCAAGACAGCGACCGGCCTGAGAAAAGGCTGGGCGTCACCAAGGACGAGATCGCCACGGTGGATTTGGTTCGATTTTGTGATGGAGAACAGCAGTTCTTTGAGGACTACCGCAGGCTGGAGAGTTTCCGGGATGACCCGGCCATTTCCGATGCAGCGGAGACTATCCGGCAGGAGCTGAAACAGACAGCGCCCCAAGAGGACATAACGATGGGAGGAATGTGAAGTGCGAGAAGTACCGAGAGAGTGGCTGGAGTTCATGCGGGAGCAGTATCCCAAAGGCAGCCGGATTCGATTGATTGAAATGGCGGACGATCCCCATCCCCTCCCGGAAGGTTCCATGGGGACGTTGGATCATATCGATGATCTGGGCACCTTCCACGTGAAATGGGACAACGGCCGGGAGTTGGGGGTGGCCATCGGGGAGGATCGATTTTCCGTCCAGCCGCCGGAGCCAACTCTTCTCAAGTTGTATTTGCCCCTGACCGCCGACTTTTACCCGCGGGACGAGTGGGGCGATACGTCCGAGGAGGGCGAGGAGTGGGATGGCCGGACGCTGCTGGACTACGAGGACCATATCCGGGGCGCCCTGGTCAGAAACCGGATGCCGGAGGAGAAAGAACGGGGCGTTATGCGCTGGTACGATAAACAGGACAGCCTGAATGTCAAAGTGCGGTCCGCGGAGTTCAACGCAGAGGAACGCAACGGCCAACTCTGGGGCGTGGCGGAATGCCGGGTAGTTGGGGAACTCTCCCCGGAGGAACTTTCCTCCCTAAAGGACTACCTCACCGGCCAGGCATCCGACGGCTGGGGCGAGGGCTTTGAGCAGAGAGAAATCGAGATTGATGGCGGCGAACTCTATGTTCACCTGTGGCAGTGGGACAACTGGAGCATCCAAACAGAGCAGGAGCGGTTCGCCCCCAAGGTCGCCGAGGGCCTGCCGGAGCTGTGCTTCTCCACCTTGGCCTCCAACGGCCAACTCATCTGCATCCGGCGGGGCGAGTCCGGCTACTATCCCTCCCAGTGGGATACCGGAGACAAAGAGCGCAACGTGGAGCTGGCAGACGAGCTGAATGAGCGGCGTGGCGTCACCCCCGCCCAGCGGCAGGCCATGGAGATCGGAAGCATGGCGGGCTGGGATGTTCCTGGGGCGGATCCTGCCAATTATGAAATTCAGAGAGAGGAACAGACAGAGGGAGGGATGACCCTTGGATAAGAAGATCTTCGAGGTGGAGATCAGCAGCGGCGGGCCCGAAAGCTATAAGACCTCCGCAGTGCTGACGATGCCGTGTACCCAGGCGGAGCTTTGTGACGCGCTCCAGAAGGCCCGTGTCCAGGACGTCAAAACTTGCCGCAATGAGCTGACCAGGATCCGCTATCCCGGTATCACAGCGGATATGATCGGTCGGAATGTGGATCTGCTGGAGTTGAACCTGCTGGCCCTCCGACTGACCATGCTGGGTGAGGATGACCGGATGGGGCTGGACGGCCTGCTCCAGATCGAGAAGGAAAACCACACTGCTCCCTTTCCCCTCTCCCGCCTCATCAACCTGACCTTCAATGCGGATATTTGCCTTCTGGCGCCCCAAGTCTCCAATACCCAGGAGCTTGGGGCGCTTTTGTATGAGGGGGAGATGCTCTCGGAGGAGGCCATGGCCCTGGTGGATACCATGGAGGAGGACAGCAGCTTTCGGGAGAGGTTGCTGGAGCTGCTGGGGGAACAGCACCAGGAGGAGCACAGCGGTGTGTTCACCAGCCGGGGCTACGCGGAGCCTGGCAGTGACTTCAAAGAGGTATATCGGAAGGGCGAGATGTTCTGCTTTGCCCGCCCCAGCGCCCCGGTGGTGCTGGAGGTACGCAAGGGATTTTTTGACGATCCCAGCTATGATAACGATAAGACCACTATCTTGAACCTCCCCGCTTCAGACGCCGACATCTGGCGGGCAGTGGGAGAGGTAGACGCGGCCTCACTGGACGAGTGCGCCTTCCGCTGTATCGACTGTGAGATCCCCTCTCTGCGAGATGCGGTCGATGACGCCATCGAACAGGAGGGCGGCATCGGCATGGCAAGCGAATTCGCAGCAAACCTGGCACAGAAAAAGCAGAGCTGGCATGAGGCGGACTGGGTCAAGTACAAGGCTCTGCTGTCTGTGGCCGGGTGCCCCAGCCTGCAGGACGCCATCCAGCTCATGCACGGTCTGGACGATTACGACCTCCGACCGGATGTGGCCGCGACCTGGGATTATGCGGAGGTGGTCTTGCGGGAGAAGTACCCGGATCTGCCGGAGGAACTGTTCCAGACACCCCAGGCCGCTATGGTTGGACGGCAGATGCTGGAGGAGAACCACGCGGCCATCACCGACTATGGCCTGTTCCGCCGGAAGGACAACGGCCAGCTGCCGGTCTTCCAGCGGGAGCCCCAGGCGATGGACAGTCCCCAGATGGGAGGGATGTGAGCATGCTGGATTTCGAGAGTCGACGCATCCGTGATCTGCGGGGGATCGACTTCTCCAAACTGGAATTTGAGGATCTCCGGTGGAAATACGGAACCTTCCAGAGCGTCAGCACCGGCTCCGGCTGCGATAAGAAGTACAGCTCCTGGTCCGGCATCAAAACCCGCATCGGGGAGATCGAGGAGTCCGTCTGGTACCAGGCGGCGGAGAAGCTGATCCGAGGAAAGGGCGAACAGGAGCTGCTGGGATATTTGACCCAGTGGTGTTCAGAGCGGAACTTTCTCAAGGAATCCGCCGGTGAGATCCGGAAAAAGGCACTGCAGCTCCATGTTGACCGCATCTTCGATCATCCCCGCTGGGTAGACTTTGTCCCCTTCAACCGCCAGTACCGGCCGGAGATCTTGCAAACGGCCCATCTGGTGACCGTGGTCAACGAGTGCTGTCAAAAACCCGGCGTAGTCACTCAGGAACAGATCGATGCCTCTGACAATGGGACCGTCGCCTGCCCCTGCTGCGGCAGATGGAGTCCATTTCGCGTTCTTGAACAGGCGATTCAAACAGAGAGCGCGGCCGGGCAAACAGAGGAAGCAAAGGGAGGGATGCATCTGTGTTAAATCATCAGGACAGGCTGTTCGATCTGCTGGACGGCATGGAAATGACCAAATCGGAGCATGATTGGCTGGAGTTGCGGTTTGCCAATATGACAGAAAAAGAGAGGCTCCTGTTCACCGGCGCGCTGGAACTGGAGCGCCCGACGCAAGCTGACCGTGTGATGGAACTGGCGAACCAGCTTCCCTGCTTTGATCTGTACTACGGAGCCGGGGACGACGAGGCCCTGGGCCGGTTCGTCCTGGAACACCTGGAGCGCCCCTCACCGGAGGCTATTCCCTTCCTCAACGCGGAACAGGTAGGCACGGCCTACCGGGAACGGGACAAAGGGATCTTTTGCCAGGGTCACTATGTACGGAAATCCTCCCTCATGATCCCCATGCCGGAAACATCTCAGCTCCTTCAGCCGGCGGTCGGGGACTATGCCATCCGGGTCAGGCTGGCCAGTCGGGAAAACATGGAGGGTGTATGGGTGGGTTTCCCCGATACCGGGGACCACATGGACGCCGCCCACCCGGACGAACTGCTGCTGGGGCTGGACGAACTCCACGCGGAAACGCTCAGCGAATGCATCGTGCTGGAGGCGGACTGCTGCCTGCCCCAGCTGGAGGAGATCCCCGACCAGTATGCCTCCGCAGGTGAGCTGGTGCGCCACGCTATCGACTTCGGCTATGCCTGGGCGGAGCGGGGCCAGGGAGAACCCCACTGGCTGGACAAGTGGCAGGCGGTGCTGGAACTGGAGGACTGCCACCGGCTGGATCAGGCTCTGGATTATGCCCAGAACCTCCGGCAGTATGCCTTCGTCCCCCGTGGTTTAGACTTGGCGGAGTATGGCCGGGAACTGGCTGTCCGGGACGGCGTCATCCCAAAGTCCGGCCTGCTGGCGGAGTGCTTTGACTGCAGAGCCTACGCCGAGGAGTATATGAACCAGCACGGGCTGTCCGCCACAGACCACGGATATGTCGCGTGGAACGGCGGCGAGATCTCCTATGAGTACAGCCAGCCGAAGCAATCCAACAGCCCCTCCATGTCCATGTAACCGCCGCAATTTTGTTGGATATTGGTATGGCTATTCCGCCCGGAGTGTGGTAGTGTTTGCGGCAAAGGAGGCACAGCCGATGGACGAACGCAAACAAATCGCCGAAGATACCCTGGACCAGCTCATCGAGCAGGCTCTGCGGGAGTTGGACCGCGTCGAGCCGGATGGACTGGCAGAAGAAAGAATGTCCGATATCAGCGACGAGATCCGCCGTGACCTCCGGCTGGAGGAAACCCAGCGGACGCTGATGCTGGATTACATCACGCAGCTCAATCGCGTGGCGCAGAAACAGCGCCGCTGCCTCTACATCCAAGGGGCAAAGGACTGTGTCCAACTGCTGCGGGGTCTGGGGGTGATCAAATAAAATAAGCAGAACAGTATCTGAAATCATGCAGGGGCCGTTTTCCGAATGGGGACGGCCCCTTCTTTTTTTGCGCCCTTTTTCGGGAAATCAGGTCCCGGAAAGGAGCGACTATGGAAAAAGAACGGCTGGCGGAATATCTGGAGCAGTATCATCTGGGAGAGTTCAACGCCGCCACCAGCCGGGAACTGGAGCTGACCTTCGGCATCAAGGGCATCGAGGTGCGCCATCTGGTCAATCAGCTGCGGCGGGACGGCGTACCCATCGCCAGCAGCGGGAGCGGTTACTTCTACGCCGCCACAGAACAGGAGGTTCGGGCCACCATCGCCCATCTGACCCGGCGGATCAGTGGCATCGCCGCCGCTATCCGCGGGCTGAACCGCTCCCTGGAACGGTTCGACACGGAGCAGACCTGCCTCCCGCTGGACGGAGGTGATCCCCCCTGAACAGTTTTATGAGCTGGGTGGGCGGGAAGAAAGCTCTGCGGGAGGAAGTAGTGAAGCGATTTCCCCTGTTCTATGAGCGGTATGTGGAGGTGTTCGGAGGCGGCGGCTGGGTGCTGTTTCATAAAGCCCCCGGCAACGACTTCGAGGTCTACAACGACTACAACGGCCTCCTCGCCAACCTGTACCGCTGTGTGCGGGACAAGCCGGATCTGCTGATCAACGCCCTGAAATATGTCCTCAATTCCAGGGAGGACTTCGAGCGGGCGCGGCTGGCTCTGCGCCGTAAGCGCACCACGGATATTCAGCGGGCGGCCTGGTTTTACCAGGTCATCCGCCAGAGCTACGCCGCCGCTCTCACCAGCTTTGCCAGCCAGCCTCACGATATGTGGAGCAACTTCCCGCTCATTGAGCAGGCCCACCGACGGCTGGCGGATGTGGTGGTGGAAAACCAAGACTTCCAAACACTGATCCGGCACTATGACCGCCCAGTGACCTTCTTCTACTGCGACCCACCCTACCACGCCACAGAGGGGTATTACCAGAACATCGGTGAGGACGGCTTCACGGAACGGGACCACATCCGCCTGCGGGATGCCCTGCTGTCCATGGAAGGCAAGTTCCTGCTGTCCTACAACGACGATGCCTTCATCCGGGGGCTGTACGATGCCCCCGGCATCCAGATCGAGCCGGTGACCCGGCTGAACAACATCCGACAGCGATACGACCCTAACTGCCAATTTTCCGAGCTGCTCATCGCCAACTATGACATGGCGGAGCGCGCTCATGCCACAACACAAATCAATCTGTTTGACTTTCAGAAGGGAGAATTTGATGAAACCTATGTATTTTAAGCTCTACCACAATCCTGAGAACAAGACCCTGACGATCCCCCGCGCTGCCCTCCAGCTCTCCGGCCTTGCGGACGCGGAGGAGCTGATCCTCCACACAGGCGGCGGATATGTCCTGGCGGCACGGAATGCATTGAGTACCCTGGAATGCCTGCACCTTCTCCAGTTCCTCACCTCCACTGCCGCATCTCTGCTCCTCCAGCTGGCGGTATTCAGCCAGGAAGGGGCGGAATTTCCCGAGTGTGAGGACACCCTTGAGGAGGAAGATGAAATGGACGATCCCGGCCTGACCATCCCCACCTGTCTACTGGAACTGGCCGGACTGGATGAGGCGGACAGCCT
Source organism: Clostridiales bacterium (assembly GCA_902363045.1). Lineage (GTDB taxonomy): Bacteria > Bacillota > Clostridia > Oscillospirales > Oscillospiraceae > Lawsonibacter. The sequence continues at coordinate 52,053 of CABIYX010000020.1, read as the reverse complement.
GGAGGCCGTTGCGGAGGACGGCCGGGTGATCGTATCCAAGGCAGAAGATGATGACCCCAGCGAGCACAGAGAGGAAGACCCGCTGCAGGAGTTCGACGAAGGCTTCCGCGCTATGCTCCAGGAGGGCAATGTGGACCTGGATGCCCTCCGGCGGCAGATGCGTCAGGAGAAAAATCATGCGTGAGACGTATCTCTACCCATATTCCGCGGAGGAGGCCTGCCGACGGGGAGAACAGTCTCTGTGGAGGGCCAGTTATCTGGAGAACATTGACTGCAAGGATGCCATTCAGAAAGCCGTACGACAGCACTACGACGGCGACCATCTGGACAAGAAATGCCTGACCGAAGTTATCCAAGAGTTCGGCTATAAGCGGACAGCCTGGGTGCTGGCCAACACGGTTCAGCAATTGGAATGGGGTGGCCAGTACAGTTCCGAGAATAAAGCATGGGCCAGTCAAATCTATATCCCACCAGATAAACTCCACAATCTCAGCTTTGTGGTGCCAACCCGCTCCGCTGTACTGGATGGAGTGGTGGACCAATACCGCACGGCATATCGGGCGCTTGGACTCTTTGGACCCAGCCAGTGTGAACCAAACTCCTTTGAAGATCTGAACTACGAGGGAAAGGTGCTGGTGCTCTCTTCGGATACCCTGAAGGAAACCTACTGGACACCCCAAGCTCAGCTCTGGTACGCCCACGATGGCTTTGGGTGCAGCCCCAAAGCCATTGGCCGTTCCATCCGCTGCACCTGCCTGGGGGATGGAGAGATGACCCGCTGGAACCGAACAGACTTTATCGGCGCGCTGAAGGACGAATTCCTTCCGGAGTGGGCAAAGGAAAAGCTGATGGAGCTGAAAGGGCAGGAACAGAACAACGACTCCCCCGCGATGGGTGGGATGACCATGGAATGAGGTGATTGATAGACATGAACATTTCCTATTACACCATTGACGATCTGCGCCTGCCCCCCAAGCGGTCTCTGCGAAAGGGCCGGAGCGTGGAGCAGTTTTCCACACTGGAGGAGGCTCTGGCCCGCTACCAATCCCTGCCTGCTGCCGGGATCAGAGTGCTGGGACTCACAGACGGAATCCATGTCCTGGAGCTGGTAAAGTGCCTTCCCCTGTTCCCGGACGATCAGGAAGGAGAAGATGTGCTGGCCTCGGACTACAGCTGTTTCCCCCTCTGGGCACAGGAACCGGAGGCCGCCAGCGCCACTGGCGCCTGTATCACGGCCATGGGCCTGCGCTATCGCATCAAAGGCAATGTAATCGAACCCATTCCCTCCCCGGATGGTCTGCCGCAGGACCTTCAGGGGAAATTTTTATGGCTGAATCTGTCCGGCGAGGCCCAGTCCGCCATCCGCCAGGTCTATGTGGCCGGGACAGGCTGGGTATCTCCCGGCATTCTGAATCGCAAAACCGAGCCGATGCCCTTGGTGTTGAAATATCGAGCCGATGGGATCAACGAGCAGGGCGCCTACCTCTCCCTGGAGGTAGAACCCTGGGAGTATGACCGGATAGCCCTCCACACCCTGGAACGGCTGAAAAAAGAGAAAGGGAGAAGTGAGCGATGAAACAGACTATCAACCATCAGAACCCCAATTTTGAGCAGCTGCCCATGCAGATCAATGTGAAGATCTACCGTCCCAGCGTCAAGGGCCCCATCCTGGCAGACGCCTCGGTCAACCTGAACGGGTGCTTCGCCATCCGCGGGGTCCAGGTGAAGGAGGGCAGAAACGGCCCCTTCGTCTCCATGCCCAGCCGCCAGGTCAAAGGCGAATATCGGGACATCTGTTTCCCCTGCACCCCGGAATTCAAACAGCCCTTCGACCAGGCCGTTTTGGACGCCTACCGGATGGAGCTGGATCAGGGACTCAACCAGCACCATAACGAGGCCACGGAGCAAAACAGCCCCGAGATGGACGGCATGTCGATGTGACAGGAAGGAGAGAAAGCTGATATGAAACGAAAACTCGCACTCTGTGCCGCGGTCCTGTGCCTGACCATGGCACTGTCCCCTTCCGCCTTCGCCGCGGAGTCGGTTGTGATTTCCCAGTCGTCTGCGCCCCCGGAGATCTGCTACCCCACCTCCGTGTCCCGGAGCGAGGATGGCACAGAGATCCGCAAGTATTATGACCTGGGGCCGGAGGAGGACCCCGCCGGCATTCCCCGGTCTGATTTCGAGCAGGATGGGTTCCGCTATACCCTCATCGACCTGCTCAAGCAGGAACTGCCGGAGAACGAGAGCCGTCAGCATACAGAGACCGTCTCTCTGGAGAGCAAGAGCAAGGACATGGAGTCCGTGCTGGCTCTGCTCCCCCAGGAGAAGGAGTTTATCACCGAGGACGGGCTCTCCGGCGTGCTGACCCTCCAGCTGGACACCGTCCAGGTGGAGGTGGCCGGATACGGGAGTTCTACCAGGGAGGTGTCTGCCACCAGGAGCTACCCCAATCTGGCCAGCCAGGATACCGCCAACATCCCCAAGACCATCGAGGACAATGGCCGCACCCTGACCCTCCAGAATATCAGCTGGCAGACGGACAATACCGCCAATACAGACGGCTACGCCATGGGAGACCGCTTTACGGCAGTCGCCACCTACACCGGCAGCGCCACCAGCAACTATGTGACCGGCTACACGGTCACCGCCGATTACAGCGGCACCGTCAGCCGGATCGCCCTGAATAAGACCCGCTATGTGGCCATCTTCGAGGGTACAGCCATAGAGCCGCTGGTGCCGCTCCCTGATTCGGGCAGCAGTCCAGTCCAGTTTAACTGGGCCTATATCCTGGTGCCGCTGGGTGTGGTATTCGCCGCGGGCGGCGTCATTGGCGGATGCCTGCTCTACAAACGGAAGCATGAGAGTGAGGAGGAAACCGAATGAAAAAATTGTGTGCGTTTCTCTGCCTGATGTGCCTGACCGCCGCCTTGACAGTTCCCGCGAGCGCGGCGGGACCTCTTGAGTATTCCATCGACGCACCGGGCGATCCGGACTACGGCACCCCCACCTCCTTCGAGCCGGTTGCCACGGCAGACGGCGGGGCCAGGAAGAACGAGGACGTCAGTAAAAACGCCGCCCTGATCCCGCCTGGATTTGGTACCGCCAGCGCCGATGCCCTGAACACCGGGACGCCCCTCACCCCCAACCTGGCCCCCGGCTCCATGCCCGCCACCGGCGCGGCGGTCAACGGCACCTCCGCCCCGGTCTTTGTCCCCGGAAGTACGATCCCCACTGTGAATACCCCTGCTGACCCGGAAACATCTGCTCCCTCCACCGGCTACACCGAAGTGACAAGCGACCTCTATTACTCTGGCGGCCACCTGGGAACGCTGAAGATCCCGGCCATCGGTTTAACTGTGAAGGTCTATGAGGGCACGGACAGCAAAACCCTGGCCAAGGGTGCCGGTCACTTCGAGGAAACCTCTATTTGGCGCGGAAATATTGCGGTGGCGGCGCACAACAGGGGCACCAACAACCATTTTGGGAAGATCCATACCCTGGAGCTGGGGGATGAGATCACCCTGACCACCAAGCTGGGGACCCGCACCTATGAGGTGGTGTCTGTTTCTAAAGTCTTGGAGACCGACCGAAGCGGCCTCGCCGCCACCACGGAAAACATGATCACCCTCTACACCTGTGTGATGAACCAGAGAGACTACCGTTGGTGCGTCAAAGCAGTGGCCCAATAAATACGCGGCATAATAACCTTGCGTTTCTATCATACTTATGATATAGTATTGATAGAATAGTAAGGAGGTGCTGTTGCTGTGCAGATCAAGGCTTCTACCGCGCTGCGAAATGAGTATCCCAAAATTTCGGAGCTGGCCCATGCTTCTGGAGAACCCGTTTTTATTACGAATAAAGGTGAGGCGGATCTGGTCGTTCTCAGTATAGAGGCATTTGAGGAACGTGAGAAGATGTTGGCACACCGGGCCAGTATTCTGGAGGCCGAGTTTTCCCGTCTCTCCGGCGCTCCGACGTATACCATGGATCAAGTCAATGCGATGGTAAAGGAGAAGTTCCGCCATGCCCAAAGCGAAAATTGAATTTCTCCAGGCGTCATGGCTGGATATTGACCGGATCTCGGATTTCTATCTGCGCGAGGTCGGTCCTGTATCCGCCGAAAAAGCCATCGATGAGATCATGGAGCATATCGGGATACTTGGTGAGCATCCTTATGCCGGACCGCTTCACCCAGATCCGGTGCTGGCCAAACAGGAATACCGCAAATTGGTGCTGACAAAAACCTATATTGCAGTTTACCGGGTTATTGGCGATACGGTCTATATCTATCGTGTTGTGAACGGAAAAACGGATTACCCAAGCTTATTCAAGTGATTTTCTGCAAGAGGGCTGTTCCTTTATAGGAGCAGCCCCTCTTTTCTACATCTGACAATCGCTCCGTGCTTTTCTCCGTTTTGCCAGTAATCTTTCTCTCGACTTTCGCTCGATTTTTCGGTATTGTGAGCTTAAAGAAATCGGCCACAATACTGCAAAGGAGGAACGGAGTTATGAGCAGAAAGAAAAATATCCTGATGGCCTCAGCGTGCATCGTCTTGGGCATGGCCCTGGCGGGCCCTGCGGCGCACGCGGCGGAGGAAGTCCTGACGGCGGTCCGCAGCACCCACCAGTTCTATCTGGATGGGGAGCAGATCCAGTTGGAGGCATACCTCATCAACGGCAATAACTATGTGAAACTGGCAGATGTGGGCGAGGCCCTGGACTTCAACGTCTATTGGGACGACGCGGTGCGGATTGAGAGCGGCGCACCCTACACCGGCCGCGCCTCGGAACAGGCGTCCGACCTGGAGCAGACGCGCCAGGACATCGCCGCGCTGGTCAATCAGGTGCGGCGTGAACACGGGCTCCCGGAGCTGGCTGTTGACCAGCGGCTGATGACTGCTGCCCAGGAGCTCTCTGGGAGGAAATACACCTGGCACCACAATCAGGAGGAGTGCGAGGCAGTGGCAAGAGCCGGATACCCCTATGGATTCCGCTCTAACCTCACGGTCTTCACCGGAGCCGCCGCCTCAGATATTGCTCAACAGGCGGTGGAGAACTGGGTGAACTCCCCCGGACACCTGCAGGCGATGCTCACGCCCAATGCGGACAGCCTCGGCGTGGGCGTCACTGTGGAACAGGGGGTCACCTATTGCTGCCTGTTCCTGGGTGACCCCACCACCTACAACCCCTACGGATAACCGCAAATCCAGCGGTACGGCCCCTCCTAAACAGGAGGGGCCGCTCTCTTTTTGCCTAAAATCCAGAAGAAACGGAGGTGAAGTCCATGAATTAAGCCGCTCCTATCCGGAGCAAGGACCGCTCTCCCGCAGCAGATGGGGGAGAAACCGACAAGACTTTGAATATCGGAACTGGAACAGGCCGTAGGGATACAGCACCCACGGCCTGTTTGCGTTCTGCCGGAATGCCCTGTCCCTTCGGCCCTTCCTTTTCCGAGGAAAGGAAAAGAACATGAAGAAACAGACGCATTCTCTGCCTGCCCGGATCCTCTCCATGCTGTTGGCGCTGGTGTGTATCCTGGGTCTGCTCCCCGGAGCGGCCCTGGCCGCCAGCCCGGACTCCATTGTCATGGAGGACTGCACCCATAACGGTGTCCACTATGAGTCGGCAGCCCTCGACACCTGCTGGCTCCACCAGATGAAATTTGACTACAACGGCGATACTGTCACAGGCTTTTGCGCCGACCACGGGGGCGGCATGGGCTGGTCGCTGGAGGGACACGAGTGGAATAACCCACAGCCCATCAGCGATCCTACCGTCAAAACCATGATGGCGTATTATTACGCCCACAGCCGCGGCATTTTTACAGACCAGGCTCATGCCCTGGGTGTGGATGAGGTCTGGGGCAGTGACTATACCTGGACCATGAACGCCTGGGTGCAGGCTATCATCTGGCGCCATGAGCAGAAGACGCTTGCCGCTGATCCCGTGGCTGCCTGCGCAGAGGAGCTGATGTATGTCTACAACAATCTGGAGCACACCAGCTACACCAGCATTGACGATGTCGTAGACGGGACCTCTCTCCGGGACCGCGCCCAGTATATTCTCGACTTAGGCGCTCAGGGCGTCTGGGGCGACTGCGAAGTTTTTGAATATACCTACGCCGGCCCCGGCTCCACACAGCATCCGGCCTATGACGTCCAGGGGATCATCATCGGTAATCTCACCGTCACCCATGAGCAGTATGAGCTGACCGTGAAAAAGGTGGACGCCACCAACCCCAGCAAGGGGCTCCCCGGCGCCCGGTTCCTCGTCCAGAATGCTAATGGGACCTACTCCAAGGAGGTCGTGACCGGGGCGGACGGGACCTACACCCTCTCCCCCCTGGACGCAAATACCTATTCCGTCACGGAATTGGAGGCCCCGGAGGGGTACCAAATCGACAACCCCGGCCCCCAGTATGTGGTCCTGCCCAATGAAAACGGCAAAACGGTCACGGTCACTTTCACGGACACCCCCGAGATCACCAGCGAGGGATCCATCCGCAAGGTGGATGCGGACGATCCCACCAAGGGGCTGGCCGGCGCCGTCATCCGCATCGACGGTGTGGATAACAGCTTTACCGGCACCTACACCACCGGCGCAGGCGGCTATCTGGAGGACGTCCCCTGGGACACCATGCCCATCGGCTCCTTTGTGGCAACGGAGGTCACCCCGCCCACTGGCTACACTACCAGCAGCGATCCCAACAAAGTCCGCCAGGAGTTCTACTGGGACGGCAAAAGCGATGTGGATCTGGTCTTTGAAAATGATGCCAAGGTCAAGATCGAACTGCTGAAGGTGGACGATTCGGACAGCCCCATCGAGGGTGCGGTCTTCAATATCCTGAAGGACGGCCAGATCATCGGATCGGAGGCCACGGACGCCTCCGGCATCATCACCGTCACCGGCATCACTGAGGGCCTGTATGCCTTCGTAGAGGTCTCTGTCCCTGCGCCTTTTGCCAGGCTGACGGAGCCGGTGGTCGTCCATGTGGATCAGGCGGATATTGACGGCGGCGGCACGATCTCCGTCACCGCGGTGGACCACGAGCTCCCCAATCTTACCATCCTCAAGCGGGATGGGCAGACGGGCGAGGTGGTCCCCGGCGCGGTGTTCGAGGTGAAGGGCATCCACCATGGCTACCACACGGACGTGACCACTGGGCCGGACGGGACAGCTACCCTCACCGGCCTTCCTGTGGACAGCTATGAGGTGACCGAGGTATCCGTCCCAGACCCCTATGTGGTGGCAGCAGAGCCGACCCAAACCATCTGGCTGGGCCCTGGTGATGATCAGCAGCTCATCTTCGACAATCTGAAGCAGCCCCAGCTCACCATCGCCAAGGTGGATGCCGCGGACTCCACCACCCCTATCCCCGGCACCGTGTTCCGCATTGAGGGTGTGGACAGCGACTACCTAAACACCGTGACCACCGGGCAGGATGGCACCGTCACCCTGCGAGTGGCTCCCGGCACCTTCCGGGTCACAGAGCTGTCTGTCCCGGCCCCTTATTATCTGCCGGACAAGGACGCGGACCGGGAGCAGACCATCTCCCTGAATGCAGGGGATGAGAAAAAGGTGGTCTTTGAAAACCACAAGGCCCCGGAGCTGACCATCTACAAGGTGGACTCTGTCGCCGGCGCTCCTGTGGAGGGGGCGCGTTTCCATGTGACCTACACCTCCACCGGCGAGGCTGCCGACGCGCCTGAGTCCTATGACTTCGGTGAGATCATCACCGATGCCAGCGGCGAGATCAAGCTCCATGCGCAGGGCCAGCGACTGTACCCCGGCGAGTTCACCATCGAGGAGGTGGCGCCCGCTCCTGGATTCCAGCTCAGGGAGCCCACCAAGCAGACAGTCATCCTCCACGGCGGCGAGAGCAAGACGGTGCAATTTGAAAATGTGCCGCTCAATGCCATCATCGTGGAGAAATACGACAGCGTCACCGGCGAAGCCCTGGCCGGAGCCACTTTCCAATTGAGGTTCCTCGGCGGCACCAGCGGAACAGGCGGTACCATCATTGGTCAGAAAGTGACCGGGAAAAACGGCACCGCCATCTGGACCGGCCTCACCGCGGGCACCTACGTCCTGGAGGAGGTAGACCCAGCGGACGGATACAGCATCATCCAGTCCTCGGAGACGGTCTACCTGGCAGACAGCGGAGAACAGTCGGTCATTACCGTTCGGTTTGAAAATATGCCGGACGGGAACCTGCTGATCCGCAAGGTCTGCGCCACCAATCCCAGCGTGACCCTACCCAATGCGGAATTTAAAATCGTATATGCGGACGGTACCCTCATTGGGGACTCCAATGGCGTCTACCGGACGGACGAAAACGGCGAGATCTTGATTGAGGGCCTCCAGCCCGGAAAGAGCGTAGTAGTGACGGAGACCCAGGCCCCTCCGGGATTCCTCATTGATACCCAGTCTCAGACGGTGCAGATCAAAGAGGGCAGAACGGTCAGCTTAACCTTCAAGAACCAGCCCAAGGGTGAGCTGATCATCCAGAAACGGGACAGCACCACAGGTCGGCCTCTTCTTGGTGCGGAGTTCAGAGTGACGACAGCCGCCGGCTGCGAGGTTGGGCTGGACGGCGTCATCGGCGACTCCACCCTCACGCAGAATGGCATTTTCATCACCGATTCCGCGGGCGAGATCCACATCACCAACCTGGCCCCCGGCGCATATGTCATTTCTGAAATCAAGGCCCCCCAGGGCTACGTCATGGATCAGGCATCCACCAATGTGGTCATCGGGGAGGGTGGCGACACCCAGACGGTGGTCATCACCAACTCCAAGGCCGGTTCCCTTGTCATCGATAAGCGGGATTCCCTGACGGGAGAGCCGCTGGAAGGGGTCACGTTCAAAGTGACCACCAGCACCGGCGAGTATGTGCCCGACGAAAACGGCTACATCTCCAGCAACGGCCTCTATAAGACGGACAAAGACGGCAAGATCCAGATCGATGGAGTGGTAGGTACCTTGGTGGTCACTGAAACAGCCACCATCCCCGGATATTCCATTGACCCCGCTACCCAGACCCAGACAGTCCAGGTCAACCCCAACGACACGCAGACGCTGACCTTCTACAACACCCCCAGCACCACCCTGGTCATTGAAAAGTATATCGAGGGCACCACCACGCCCTTGGAGGGTGTGACTTTCCTGGTGACCGATTCCAGCGGTGCGGTGGTGGGCCCCTCCAACGGCGAGTACATCACCGACGAGAACGGCCGCATCGTCATCACGGATCTGGAGCCGGGCACTACTGTCACCGCGCGAGAGGTCAAGGCCCTGGAGGGCTACGTCCTGGACACCGCCCCCAAGTCCATTGAGATCAAGGCGGGCGAGGTACAGACTTTGCGCTTTTATAATGAGGCAAAGGGAACCCTTGTGATCCGGAAACTGGACTCTGTGACCCATGAGCCTCTTGCCGGTGTGGAGTTTGAACTGACCTACGCCGAGGGCGGCTATGTAGACGACGCCAACGGCCACCTGTCCAGCAAGGGCCTCTACAAGACCAATAAAAATGGTGAGATCATGATTTCCGGCGTCACCGGCACCATCGTGGTCAAAGAGACCCAGACGATCCCTGGATACACTATCGATCCGGCTGACCAGAGTCAGACCGTCGTCGTCAACCCCGCGGACACCCAGACGTTGACCTTCTACAACCAGCCCATCGGAGGCGTGGAGATCATCAAGGTCAACGAGGCAGATCGAACAGAACGCATCCCCAACACCACTTTTGAGATCCGCAAGGTGGACGATGAACTCATCGACACCGTGGCCACCGGCGAGGATGGCCGCGTCTTTGTCTCTCTGGAGGATGGTGCCTACTACGCCGTGGAGACCGAGGCGGCAGAGGGCTTCCAGGTGGATCCCACACCCCACTATTTCGAGGTGGAGGACGGCAAGACCGTCTCCCTGACGGTGACCAACAAGGCATTCAGCGGCATCCTGATCCACAAGGTCGACGCGGACACCCGTGAGGGTATCTATGGTGTGACCTTCCTGCTCTATGACAGCAATAAAAACCCCATCGGGCAGTACACTTCGGATGACCGCGGCTATGTCTACATCGACGACCTGCCCAGCTCCGGCCGCTACTACCTGCGGGAGCTGGAGAATGAGGGCTATATCGTGGATGAGCAGCTCAAGACCGTCTATGTCACCGACGGTACCACCACGGAGATCACCTGGGAAAACACCGCCATCACCGGCCAGATTCAGATCACCAAAACCAGCGCGGACTACAACTCCATGAACGGCTGGCCCGCCGGGACGCCCATTCCCAACACGGAGTTTGAGATCTACAACGCCCGGACCGGCAATTTGGTGGATACCATCAAGACAGACAAGAACGGCGTTGCCTCCTCCCGGCCTCTGCCTCTGGGCCGGTACAAAATTGTGGAATCCAAGGCAGCGGACTTTTACGGCCTGGACCAGACGCCCATCGAGGTGGAGATCGAGTACGCCGGCCAGATTGTCAAGGCGGCCATGACCAACAAGAGCCTGTACACCAACGTCTCCATCAAGAAAACCGGCTATGTGGAGGTCATGCCCAGCCAGCAGATCCGCTATGATTTCAGCGGCATCGGCAACAACTCCACCACCAGTCTGACCTCCTTCTACTGGCGCGACACCCTGCCTACCCAGGCGGTGCGGCTGGACAAGCTCGTCACCGGCACCTATAACGTTCCTGGAAACTACAAGGTGGTCTACAAGACCAATCTGAACCCCAGCTACCGGACCATGTACGACAACCTGAGCACCCAGCAGAACTATGTGCTGGATGCCTCTCCCGCCGCTCTGGGGCTGGCCTCCAATGAGGTCATCACCGAGTTCATGGTAGTGTTTGGGGTGGTACCCGCCAACTTCCGGCAGGTAGAGGCGCCGCAGGTGTACTGCAACGTGGTCTCCTGGCTCACCGGAGGAACTCAATTTGTGAACCAGGCAGACACAGGCGGCGTCTACAACGGCCAGTGGATCATGGCCACCTCCCGTTGGGTGACTAAGGTCTACAAGCCCTCGGAGCCTCTGCCCCGCACCGGCTACTAAGCAGCACCAATATCATTTGATCCAGAGGGCCGTCCCACGGGACGGCCCTCCATTCTTATAGACAGGAGGAAAACGATCATGAAACGTAAGCGCATTTTTCAGATGTTTCTCGTTGTTCTCGCCCTGGCCTTGTGTCTCTGCGTACCCGCTTTTGCAGCGGGCGGGGATGTGGCCGGTGCGGTAGAGCAGACCTGGACGGACGCCTCCAGCCAGATCAAGACCGTAGTGGACAATGTGGTTTTTCCCGCTTTGAGCATGGTGCTGGCCATCGCCTTCTTCGCCAAGCTCGCCATGGCGTACTTTGACTACCGCAAGCACGGCCAGTTCGAATGGGCAGGGCCCGTTATTTTGTTTGTCTGCCTGGTCTTCGTCCTCCTGGCCCCTAACTACATCTGGGGCATCATCGGGATTTAAGGGAGGATGCCATGCAGAGAGAAGAATTTGAAACTCGGATCCGAGAATTGCTGCCTGGCTCCTCCGAAATTGCCCTGGCAACCGTCACCACATATGCCGAGGAGCCGGATGAGCTGGCGATTGAACTATCTGACGGGGCTGGGCATTTCTATGACGCCTTCTATGTGAATCTGGCATTGGTTAGGCGGGACTACGGGGAGGATATTGCACAAAGCATATTCAACCACGGGGAACGGTATCTCTTCTACCCCTCGGAGCTGCGCGCTGTGGCAAGGCTGGTTGCGTCGGGCAGCTCTATGGAACAAATTATGGACTGCATCGAGACCTTCGGATGTGTGGTCACGAATGCCGAGAGCGCAGAGTCTCAGGAGATTCTGTCCCGGTTTCAAAACGGAGAGAGAGAAATCCTTGCGCTGCCCCTTTCCACCCCGCTCACAGAGACCTGCGGCATGGAAATGGGGTGAGGCGCTATCTTTATTCTTGATTTTGTGGCGTCCACTGTTATGGACAACCTCATCGACTGGTTTTATGGCCAGGTGGTAGGCTTTCTTGGAAACTTCTTTGCCGAGATGGGCAACATGGGCGTGGAGCTTTTCGACCTGGACTGGGTGCAGGCCATTGTCTTGTTTTTCTCCCAGTTGGGCTGGGCCCTGTTCGGCGTGAGTCTGGTGGTTTGTATTTTTGAATGTGGGATCGACTATACCACTGGCCGGGCCAATATCAAGGACACCGCCCTGAACATTCTGAAAGGGTTTCTGTCGGTATGCCTGTTTACCACCGTCCCGGTGCGGCTCTACTCCCTGTCGGTGACCCTACAGGGGACCTTTGCCTCCGGGCTCACCGGCTTTGGGACCAGTATTGGAACAGTGGGACAGCAAATCATCGAGGATCTCAACGGAGTGGAGAGTGTTACAGAGATGACAGGCACCGCGGGGGGCTTCGGATTGGGCGTCATTACCAGTCCCATCATGATCATCTTCTGCGTCATCCTCATGGCCTATGCGGTGATCAAGGTGTTCTTCTCCAATCTCAAGCGGGGCGGCATCCTGCTCATTCAGATCGCCGTGGGGAGCCTGTACATGTTCAGCATCCCAAGAGGCTACACAGATGGCTTTATCCAGTGGATCAAGCAGGTCATCGGCCTGTGCCTGACCGCCTTCCTGCAATCCACAATTTTGGTGGCGGGCCTTATGGTGTTCAAAGACCACGCCTTGCTGGGGCTGGGCCTCATGCTCTCCGCCAATGAGGTGCCCCGAATCGCAGGCACATTCGGTCTGGACACTACCACCAGGGCCAATATCATGAGCGCAGTCTATACCGCTCAGGCCGCCGTCAACACCACCAGGACAATCGTGCAGGCGGTGGCATCAAAATGAGCAATGTGGAGCTTGCGGCGGCGATGACCATGGGCAGCCTGTTTGATGGCATCGGTGGGTTCCCGCTGGGAGCAGCCAGATACGGCATCAAAACGATTTGGGCCAGTGAGATCGAACCGTTCCCTATGGAAGTGACAAAGCGGCGTTTCCCCAGTATGGTCCACAAGGGGGATATCACCAAGCTGAGCGGGAAATTGCTGTTCCCCGTGGATATCATCTGCGGAGGCAGCCCATGTCAAGACCTCTCTGTCGCCGGAGCGAGGGCCGGATTATCCGGCGCCCGCTCCGGCCTTTTTATGGAGCAGATCCGCATCATCAAGGAGATGCGCACGGCAGAGCGGGAACGCGGCCGCACCGGAGTACAGATCCGCCCCCGGTATATGGCATGGGAGAACGTGCCTGGTGCTTTCAGCAGCGGATCACCCAAAGGTGAGGATTTCCGCATCGTACTGGAGGAGATCCTGCGGGTCTATGACGGAAGCGCGACGATCCCCAGGCCATTTCCTTATCCATGGCATGACGCGGGAGAGATCCGGGTGGAGGGCACCTTCTCACTGGCTTGGCGCTGTCTGGACGCTCAATTCTGGGGCGTCGCACAGCGGCGTAAGCGCATTTATCTGATCGCTGATTTTGCGGGAATGACCGCGCCGACGATTCTGTTCGATCTCCTTAACAGCTCGAATGGGATGGAGAAAACGCCGGAAAAGGAGGAGATGATCTTGGCGTGAAGTATCACCTTGGATCGGAGGATCAGTTGACTTTGCCCGGACTGGCTGATCAAGAGGAGCGTGCCCCGGCTGTACCGTCTCCCAAGAGAAAGACGCCGACAAAACCGGCGTCAGAGCTGGCCGCAATCCCGTATTTGGTTTTAGACCTGTCTTGCGGCCATGTGGATCTGTTCGGCAGTCACTATTGGGAACTTCGCTCCCCCTATCGGGAGGGGGAGCTGTTCCTCAATACCGGCCCCGCGCCTCGTGAGCCGGTTCGCACATCCCTCTCTGATATTCTGGAGCCAACGCCGGCGCAGAAATATTACCTGTCGCAGACGGCCTGCCTGGGGATCCTGCGCCGGGCGAAGGAGCGCAGCAAAGAGCTGCCGCACCAGTTGAAGGTGGCGCTGACGGCACAGGCGGGATTAGCCAGACAGGTTAAGAAACTGGAATTTACCCCTGGAGAACTCGCTGTTGCTTTTGCCGCAAATCAAAGAGACGAGGTGCGCGACCTCCATGATGTGGCGGGAGCCCTCAGCGCCCAGCCAGGGATGAAGCAGCAGACCTTTGTAGCTGGGTTTTCCGCAGGGGCAGGGGCAAGCGCCGGCAGCATCGCTTATTCAGAGCAGATAGCCCCAACGCTGAAGGGCAGCGCCAGCGGCAACTGTATGCCCTCCATCCTCTGCCTCAACGACCAGGGCGGAAGCGTCATGGATTGTTCAGAGGACGTGTCCGGCACCCTTCGGGCCCAGGAGCACGGACACCAGCCGCTTGTCTTTGACAACCACGGCCAGGATACCCGCTTTTGTGGACCTGTGGACTGTGCCCAGACCATATCCGCCAGCTTTGGGGAGGGCGGCAACAATCAGCCCCTTGTCTACGAGAACCACGGTATCGACGCCCGGTACACCGGGCCGCACCCCGTGGTGCCCACACTGTCTGCTCGTGCCGGTACCGGCGGGAATAACCTGCCCTTAGTGGAACAGGATCCAGCGGAGACTTTCTGCATCACCGGCAATGCCATTGACCGCCAGCCCCAAAACGGCGGCAACGGGATCGGCTATCAGGAGGACGTCTCCTACACCCTGACCGCCACGGATCACCATGCGGTATTTTCCCGGCAGCGTGCAGACAAGTTTTCTCTCAGTGATGTGGCATCCACAGAGAGTGCGCGCCAGTACAAGGACGCGACAGACCTGATCCATCAGGCCGCAGGAACAGGACCGCCTCAGCTGATCCGTCGCCTGACTCCGCTGGAGTGTGAACGCCTCCAGGGGTTTCCGGATGGGTGGACGGATCTCCCCGGCGCCTCTGACTCCGCCCGGTATCGGGCTTTAGGCAACAGCGTGGCCATTCCGTGTGTGGAATTCATCATGCGGGGCGTCATCATTGCCGCAGGCTACTCTGCGTGACTGGGATGGCAGAAACAGGCCAGCTCATGGTCATTCACCACGCCCACCGCTTGGAGGAAGGAATAAATGATGGTCGTTCCCACGAACTTCATCCCCCGGCGTTTCAGATCCTTGGAGATTTTGTCGGACAGATCGGTGCTGGTATGAAAAACATCATCCGTATTCAAAATGACTTTCCCATCCGTAAAGCCCCAGAGATAGCGGTCAAAGGAGCCAAACTCCTTCTGGATGGCAAGGAACACCCCCGGCGTTTTGGATGGCGGCCTGGATCTTGGCCCGGTTGCGGACGATCCCGGCGTCGGCCATCAGCACCTCCACCTTCTCCGGGCCGTATCCGGCCACCACAGCGGGATCAAAGCTGTCAAAGGCGGTATGAAACGCCTCCCGTTTTTTCAGAATGGTGAGCCAGGAGAGGCCCGCCTGGAACCCTTCCAGGGTCAGCATCTCAAAGAGTTTTCGGTCATCATGCTCCGGACGGCCCCACTCTCTGTCGTGGTAAGCAAGATAGATCGCTGAATTGGGATCTGCCCAGCGGCACCGCACCATATCCTCCGCCTCCCCTTAAAATGTTACCCTGATTATACCTGACCTGCCGGCGGATGGCCACCAAAAGTTTTGCGGTGGGGCATGTCCATTACGCTTGCGTTTACACAATTTCTTTGTTGCTTTCTGTGAATAGCTATTCCATAGAGCTTTCGATATACTTGCCTTGCCATCCAGAAAGGGGGAGTCACCATGGCGGAAGAAAAACGAAACCTCTGTGCGCAAATACCCATCAGCCTGCACAGCCGTGTCCGACAGGAGCAGGAGGCGTCCGGCCAGACCCTGAGCGAGTACATGACCCAGCTCATCACAGATTTTTTCCAAATGAAAGAGGGAAATCAAAACATGAATCATGATATGAAAACAATTGCCTTCCAGGTGCCGGTGGAGCTGTTCGAGGAGTTCAAAGCCTATCTCCAGCGGAACAACTTCAAGCAAAAGGAATTCTTCCTGGGCTGCATCCAGAGTGCCTTGGCGGAGGAGCGAGACGCAGATGGAGGCGTCCGGCTCTGAACCGGAACCGCAGGAGACGGATCAAACGGAATAATAGCACAAAGACGCGCCGCCGGTCCTCCGGCGGCGTATGCTTTTTCAGATAGAAATGAGGTCATCTATGTTTATCTATCCAGACAATCTGAAGGCCAAAGCCACCCTGTGGCTGTGGGAGCTGCGGGACGTGGCCATCATCGGGGTGGGGTTTCTCTTCTCTGTCTTGGCCATCGCGCAGACGGGCATCCTGTTTCCCTTAGTGGTCACCGTCCTCTATGCCTTTCTGAGCATCCGGCTGGAGGGCTCCAGTATTCTGGACTTTCTCCGCTATGCTGTATGCTTTTTAATTTTGAAACAGCAGTATTACGAATGGGGGGAAACCATTGAATAGACAACAGAAGAAGGAACTGCGGCAGAGGCAAACCTCTCGGCAGCTCATGGGGATCCGCCAGCTCACCGACCACGGCGCCAAAACCGCCGGCGGGGAGCTGGTCTTTTTTATGATCAAACCGGATAATCTGTCCGTCCTGTCCGGCGAGGGAATCCGCAGCCGGGTCAAAAATCTGACGGATCTCCTGTGCGGCACCCAGGAGGTCCGCCTGCTGGCCCTGGACTCCCGTGAGTCCTTCCAGCGCAACAAGGACTGGTACCGCCAGCGGCTGGAGACAGAGGAGCTCCCGGCCATCCGGGAACTCCTGCGGCAGGACGCCGCCCACCTGGACGAGATCCAGGCCGCCACCGCCTCGGCCCGGGAGTTTGCCCTGGTCTATCGCCTGGATCAGCAGGAGTCCGGCGAGGACATCAGCCGCCTGCGGCAGATGGAGCAGGCCCTGCGGGATCTGGGATTCCATGCACGTCTTGCCTCGGAGCAGGACGTCAAGCGCCTGCTGGCGGTATATTATCAGCAGGACGTGACCACGGAATGGTTTGAGAACTGCGACGGAGAGAGGTGGGTGGTGGAAAATGCCTAAGAAAATACAGAAGAAAAAGAAAAACAAAACAGAGCCGCAGGTTCAGGAGACCCGGCCCAAGGATTTCCTGGACCTTATCGCCCCCGCTGCCGTGAAGTTCAACACGGATCACTATATCTGTGGCTCCCTGTATCACTGCACCCTGGCCCTGCGCAGCTATCCCGCCACCACGGAGGAGCTGGCCCTGCTCCGCCATCTGGGGGAGAAAAGCGGCGTCACCCTGAGCATCTATACCAGGCAGGTGACCGCCGCCGAGGAAAATGGCATCCTCCACAACGCGGAGAACAAGAACCGCATGGCCCGGAGCAGCACCAACAGCATGAAAGCGGCCGTCACCGCCGAGGGCAACCTCCAGGATGTGGCGGAGCTCATCGCCGCCATGCGGAAGAACCGGGAGCCTCTGATCCACTGCGCGGTGTACATCGACCTGGCGGCCCGCGACCCGGAGAGCCTGCGGCGGCTCCGGGAGGAGGTGACGGCGGAGCTGGTGCGGAGCAAGCTGGGGACAGACCAGCTCCTGCTGCGCCAACAGGACGGATTCCTCTCATCCAACCCCATGGGCCGCAACACTTTCAGGAGCCAGTATGAGCGTGTCATGCCCGCCAGCTCGGTGGCCAATCTATACCCCTTCAACTACTCCGGCAAGACCGATCCCCACGGATTCTACATCGGGCGGGACCGCTACGGCTCCAACATTATCGTGGATCTGGACCGGCGGGCGGAGGACAAGACCACCGCCAGCGCCCTCATCCTGGGCAACTCCGGCCAGGGCAAGAGCTATCTCCTGAAACTCCTGCTGTGCAGTATCCTGGAGGCCGGGAAGTCCGCCATCTGCCTGGACCCGGAGCATGAGCTCATTGATCTCTGTTCCCACCTGGGCGGATGCTTTATCGACCTGATGAGCGGCCAGTACCGCATCAATCCCCTGGAGCCCAAGGTGTGGGATGTGGGCGGCGAGGGGGAACCGGAGCCGGATACCCCCCTTGCCTTCCGCCAGAAGACCCGCCTGAGCCAGCACATCTCCTTCCTGAAAGACTTTTTCCGCTCCTACAAGGATTTCGCGGACCGGCACATCGACACCATCGAGCTGATGCTGGAGCGGCTGTACCGGAGCTTTGGGCTGAACGACCACACAGACTTCTCCACCCTGACACCAACGGACTATCCCATCCTCTCCGACCTCTATGATGTCATCGAGGACGCATACCAGCACTACGACCGGGAGGAAAACCCGCTATACCCCAAAGAACTGCTGCGGGAGATCCTGCTGGGCCTCCACTCCATGTGCCGGGGGGCGGAGAGCAAGTTCTTCAACGGGCCGACAAATATCACCAGCTTCCGTTTCCTGGTCTTCGGCGTGAAGGGGCTGCTCCAGGCCAACAGCAGTGTGAAGAACGCCATGCTGTTTAACGTGCTCTCTTTCTTCAGCGACAAGCTGCTCACCGAGGGGAACACCGTGGCCACGCTGGACGAGCTGTACATCTGGCTGAGCAATCTCACCGCCGTGGAGTATATCCGCAACAGCCTGAAACGAGTGCGGAAGAAGGAGTCTGCCCTGATCCTGGCATCGCAGAATCTGGAGGACTTCGACCAACCGGGCATCCGGGAGCTGACTCGCCCCCTCTTCGCCATCCCCACCCATCAGTTCCTGTTCAACGCCGGCAGTGTGGATAAGCGGTTTTATATGGACAACCTTCAGCTGGAGCCTTCGGAGTTCGAGCTGATTCGGTATCCTCAGCGGGGCGTATGCCTCTACAAGTGCGGCAATGAGCGGTATCTGCTGGAGGTTCACGCCCCGCCTTATAAGGAAAAACTGTTCGGAACGGCAGGAGGACGGTAACAGGCAGCAGACACCAGCTATGAGAAAAAGGCCGATGCCACACCTGGCATCGGCCCTGTCTATCTGATGTAGGATCACATCTCAAGCCCCAGCTTCTCCGCGATCTCTTCCGCGGTGAGGCCGGCTGCTTTTGCTTTTTCCATGACGGAGCGCATGGTGACGGGATGGAGGATCTTCTGCTTTTGCGCTTCCAAAGCCTTGATCTCCTCCTTCTTTTTTGCGATCTTCGCATCGATCAGCGCGATGCGTTCTTCGGCGGTACGAGCAGCCATTCAGGGCACATCCTTTCAAAATTATGATGTAACTATGATAAATGACAGATTATAGCTTGTCAATCGGCTTTTGTCGAATTGTTATCCGCACTCTTCTTCGGCTGCACAGCACCTTCGGGAGCGCGGATGGATACAGGAAACGAAAGGAGCGCGAAATGAAACCAATCGAATTAGAACGCTGGGAGCCCTCCCCGGACGATCCTCGGAGGAAGGTGTATGCCGGCCAGCGCACCGCGTAGGAGGTTTTCGAGGAGCTGAAGTATCGGCTGGAGAACATGGGGTACCTGCCGGATGAATATTTCCTCCTGAATCGTGAGTGGGAAAACGGCCGGGAGATCCCCAAAGACGCGGATATCTTCTGCACCACCGATTACGGCGGCAGCGAGGGGATCTACACGGACCTCTACTTGAAATGGTACCAGGACGGCGATCCCGTGATCAAGAGCTTTGCCACTGGGAAGACCTTGGGCGAAAGCGGTTCCGACCTGGACCGGATGTACCTCATTGCCTCCGCCATCACCAAGGCATTCCATGGGGACAGGGGGACCTACGCCCGGTACCTTCGTTGGGGCGAACAGCCGGAGCCGGAGGACATGATCCTGCACTTAAATCCCGCTGAGCAGCGTACCTTTATCAACGCGCTGGTGGAACAGCGGGAGCGGCAGGAGCAGGCCATGTCTCAGACGGAGCAGCTCCTGCGCCGCATGACCGGGAGCATCACCGCCTATATGGACGAGGTGGGCCAGCGCCCCCTCCGCCTCAGCGACTATGACAAAGCGGTGCTGGCGATCCGCGACGGAGAATTTGAGGCGTTCTCTTCGCTCTATCCCAGAGTACCGGACCGGGCGGACGACCTGCTGATCGAGGCGGCGGGGCGCCCCGGAAGAACAGGGGGAAACATGGTCCGGGCGCTTCTGTCGGCAATGGAGCAGTTTTCCCCGGAGGCGTACCTGACCGCTTGCAAGCGGGCGGTGGAGACGGGGGACAGCTGGCGCGTGCGGACGATGGTAGAGGAGGCGGAAAGCCACCTCTCT
Organism: Clostridiales bacterium; assembly: GCA_902363045.1. Classification (GTDB taxonomy): domain Bacteria; phylum Bacillota; class Clostridia; order Oscillospirales; family Oscillospiraceae; genus Lawsonibacter. The sequence continues at coordinate 31,925 of CABIYX010000020.1, read as the reverse complement.
GAGCCATACCCGTCGCTTACCGGCGAAGTCATATTGCACGCCTATGCTAACGACCGAAAGAGTGTCGCCAAAGACCTGATCGACCAATGTTCTCCCGGGCAGATCGCCGCCGCGCCCCCGATCCTGCTCCGCCAGGCCGCGGCCAGCCTGGACTTTCAAACCGCGGTGACACTGGTGGACAAGGGCATCCAGCCGGGAGACTACGCGGCAGACGTCCTCCACACCCTTACGGGACAGCACCAGAATTGGATGGCAGAGCGGCTCCTGGAGCATGGAATGCCGGTGGCCCCGGACAACTACACCGCCCTCTATGCCTGCCTCAATAACGGAGCGGTCGATATTGGAAAGCTCCTGCTGGATCGAGGAATCGACCTGGAGCGGTATCAGATATGGGCTGTGAAACAGCGCAGAAGCGAGGGATACATGGAGGCCATGGAGGAACTGACCTCATACTGGGAGAAACAGCAAAGCGGCCCCCAGCAAGACGGCCCCTCCATGGGGGACATGCACCTATGAGCACCGCTGCCGTGGCCGCGATCAAAGCGGCCATTCTTGCTCTGACAGACGAGAGCACTCGGAAGAAGATCGGCTGGGTGCTGGTGGCCATTCTGTCTCCCATTATCGTGATCATCGCCCTGATTTGTTCTATCTTCTCCGCCACCTCCCAGCAGAATGTTTCCACCGTGGAGCTGTGCTTCCACGGCGGGATCATCTCCAGTGAAGTCACCCCGGAGTACCGGCAGTATGTGCTGGAGATGCGGGAGAGTTTCAGCACGCTGGACAGCATGGTGGATGAGATCAACGCCCAGCTGGAAGATGACAATAGCCTTGACGCAAATCGGGTCAAGGCCATTTTTTATGTTCTGTATTTCGGCGCCCAGCAGCCGGACGAGGTGGGACTGCAATCTTTTGTGGACTGCTTTGTGACCTACACCGAGGGGATTCGGACGGTCATTGACACAGACCAAGAGGGCAACGAGGTGGAAGTCGAGGAAACCTATCAGATCCCGCATCTGATAGAGGACCTGTCACAAGTCTACGAGAGAATCCGCGATGCCATGGGAGTCGAGGTCACTCCAAGCCACCAGGCAAACGCTGACAACATCTACAACCTAATCGTCTACGGCTCCCCCGGCGGATCCAGCGGCGGCTGGTTTCCAGGAGCGGACGTGCCGTTTATTGGGGTGGACGGGTTCTGTTCTCCTATCGGAGCTGGCTGGGAGTCGGTAGTGACCTCGGAGTTTGGATACCGCAGTGACCCGTTTACTGGTGAGACCCGGGGACACACCGGCATGGATCTGGCTGTGCCTACGGGCACGCCCATCCGGGCCGCACTGCCCGGCACCGTCACTGTGTCCCAGTACAATAGCAGCTACGGCTACTATGTGATGATCGATCACGGGAATGGCCTCTCCACCTTGTATGGCCACAACTCCCAACTGCTGGCCCAGGTGGGCCAGACGGTAGAGGCCGGAGACATCATTTCTCTGTCTGGCTCCACCGGACGATCCACAGGTCCCCACCTCCACTTCGAGGTGCGTGTCAACGGGGAGCGGACAAATCCAAGATATTATTTACCAACGTCAGGAGGATGACAAAATGAAAAAAGCAACGATCTCAGTAGCTGTTGAACAGGAAAAACTCAGAGCGATCCAGTTCTACATGGGCAAGAGCGGCACCTCTCTGGAGGCGGAGTTGGATGATTTTATGGCGCGGCTCTATAAAAAATATGTGCCTTCCCAGACCAGGGAGTACATCGAAAGCCGGGAGAGTTCCGAGGAGCCAGCCCGTCCCAAGTCTGGCAAACCCGCCCGCACGACTGAGCCGATTCAGGCAGAGGAGGTGGAGTGATGGGCAATTCCTACTCTGCCGAGGTGTGGCTGGACGAACGCCGCTGGGATGCACTGGAAGCGGCTCTGGAGGAGCAGGGCACCAACATCGAAAAGTATCTGCAGGACTACCTGGTAGATTTGTACCGGGAGATGGTGCCAGCAGACCAAGTTCGGGAGATCGAGTCCTGCATCAAACAGGAGCGGCAGGAGGAGCTGCGAGAGGCTGAGGCACGGAAAGTTTTCTCTGTATTCCGCCTATGGGATGGAGGGAAAAGCCGCTGTCTGGCAACCGAATATCCGAAAGAGTTTCTGGATGTGGCCCGGCTCCTGCGTAAGTGCCTGCAGGAGGGAGATGGTGGCACCGACGCCTTTGCCCGAAAAATCTATGGAGGTTATGACATTTCTCTGGAGCGGTTTAATGAGCTGACACAGGAACGGCTGGAGAACACAGGGCGTGTCGCCGGCGTATTCGAGCTGGACTTTGACAAAAAAGTGTTCTCAGCCGTCCACATTCTGGACGGCTGGAAAAGCTATCGGTTCCAGGATGTGAGCGCCGCTGCCTACCAAGCGTTCCGCAAGGAGCACAGCTCTCAGGAGGAGCGTTGGCGGAAATTTGTGTCCCGGCTGGAGGGAAAAGAGCTGACTGACCGGGATCTCGGCGTCCCTCTGAAGGCTCTGCGGGACCTCCAGCCGGGAGACCTTCTGTTCACAGAGCCAGCCAACCGTATGGGGCGGCTGCTGGATTTTCAGGTGGACTGCTCCAGCGACATGGTGCAGATGGAGGTGTTCAGTCCAGAGGTAAAATGCGCCAAGACCGGCAGCTGGCTCGACATCTACGTCAGCTACGACGTGGCCCGGCAGGAGGTGCGGGATCACTTGGATCTCACGCTGCACCGAAAAGACGGCGCATGGAAGAAGTCTTTCACCTACGTTCTTTCTCCGTCGGAGCGGGAACTTTTGAGGACCGAGCTGGAGGAACATTGCCAGAAACAGTACAGGAAAACGCTGAACGATCTCTATGCGGAACGGTATCGGCAGGAGGCCGGGACGCCGCCCAAGCTGGATGGCGGGAGCCAGCGGTTGGATCTGCGGCAGGTCTCCTTCGAAGGCGACATCTCCGAGTACGACGGAACGCTGTCCTTCTACATGCCGGTCACCTTCGACCCGGACGCAGTGTTTGGGACCAATGTGACCTCAGATTCCAATGGCGACTGGCTCAACGTCTACGCCAACTATGACCTGGAGACGGGCGGGCCGGAGCAGTCACTGACCGTCGTGCTTGTCTGCGGTGACGGGAACGAGTTCGAGTTTTCCTATCCCTTGACCGCCTCGGATCGGGAACAGCTCCGGGAGAAGATGGAGGGCTACTGCCAATCGCAGGCCGGGATGTCCCTGGATAACTACCGACAGGAGCTGTGCTCAGAGGAGTCGTCCATGGAACAGGGGCCTCAGATGTAGCTGGTGGGAGTCGCCCTCGATGGGCGGCTCCTGTGTTTCTCCCCGTTGTTGCCCCTGTGCCGCCCCGTGTCGCCCTTTTGATGGCGGGGTGGCATCCGTACCCCTCCCCGCCCTCTGCAGAGGCGTGTTGAGGCCGTGCGCCCGCTGTTTCGCAAAACCGCCCTCTGACCCAGCGAAGTGCTCAGGGGTGGAGAGACGGTGCGGCGCAAGGAACGGGCTTTGCTGCCTGCGGCGAAGTGAGAGATATGGAGCCTACAACGACGTGAACCGGGGGGACGAAAAAAGTGCGGGATAAAGCGGTGGCTCCACCGCCTTTCACACCGTCCCGCAATGCGGGCCGGGGATACGGTTTTCAAGCAAAGGCCACCACTTTTCAGCACGTTTTCAAAATACGACGTGGCTCCTCTTTTGGGGAGAAGGCTCCTGTTCCGGCTCCAATCCAGCCGGAATCCACCGTTGTTCCGGCGTTTTGGCTGGCTCAGATGTGGCTCCTTTACCCTGAAATCGAGATTTTTGGAGGTTTGACTATGACAGAAGAAAAGACACGAATCCACACCCGGATCTCACCGGAGACGGAACAGAAGATCACCGCGGCTATGCCCCTCTCCAATTGCAGAAGTCAAAATGAATTCGTGGAAAAGGCGCTCCAGTTCTACTGCGAGCACCTGACCGCCCAGGATACCTTCTCCGCCCTGCCGCCTGTACTGCTCTCCGCTATCCGCGCTACCGTGAAAGCCAGTGAGGATCGGATCTGCCGCCTGCTGTTCAAACTGGCGGTGGAGATGGATATGATGATGAATATCCTGGCGGCAGGCATGGAGCTCACGGACGAGGATCTCCGGGAACTCCGGGGGAGGTGCGTCCGCGAGGTCAAGGAGACCCGAGGCAGGATCTCCTTCGAGGACGCCTGGGAGTATCAGAAGGGCGGCCGAGAAACCCCATAGGGAGGCGATGATCCTTGCCCCGCCTGATTTTCAAGTGTCCCTACATTCGGGGCGGCTCGAAAAAAGTTGCCGCCCATCTGAGCAACTATGTCCGATACATGGCGACTCGGGAGGGCGCTCAGCGAATCGCCGCTGACAAAGCCCAACTGCCCGCTACAAAAAAACAGCAGCAGATGGTGGAGCAGCTCCTCCGGGATTTTCCTCTCAGCCGTGGAACCTTCGAGTACGAGGACTACGCCGCCGCACCCACTCGGGGCAACGCCGCAGACTTCATCACACGGGCGCTGGAGGACAACTACGATGCGGCGGCGAAAAAAGAAAACTACATCAGTTACATCGCCAGCCGTCCCCGCGCCCAGCGCACGGGCTCCCATGCCCTTTTCACCGGCTCGGATGAGGCACCGCCCCTGTCCAAGGTGGCGGAGGAGATCGCACACCACCCCGGCAATGTGTGGCTCCCAATCATTTCTCTTCGCCGGGAGGACGCCTCCCGGCTGGGCTACGACGACGCGGAGCGGTGGAAAAGCCTGCTCACCGGATACGCCATGGAGATTGCCCAGGCCATGAAGATCCCCTGGGATCAGTTCCGCTGGTATGCCGCCTTCCACGACGAGTCCCACCATCCTCACGTCCATATGGTCTGCTACAGCGCGGATGGAACGTCCGGCTACCTCACCAAGCAGGGGATCGCGGACATCAAGTCCGGTCTGGCCAAAGAAATCTTCCAGAACGACCTGACCGAACTTTATCAGCAGCAGACCCAGCGGCGGGATACGCTGAACCGGGACGCCCAAGAGGTGATGCGGGAGCTGCTCCTCCGCATGGAGGAGGGAACGGTTGACAATCCACGTATCGAGGAGCTTATGACCCATCTGGCGGATCGCCTGCAGTTCCTCTCCGGGAAAAAGCAATACGGCTATCTGAAAGCGCCGCTGAAGGCCGTGGTGGACGAGATCGTGGACGAGCTGGCCAGGGATCCCCGTGTGGCCAAAGCCTACGACCTGTGGTATGAGATGCGGGAGGAGGTGCTGCGCACCTACAAAAACGATCTGCCGGAACGCCTGCCCCTCTCCCGGCAGAAGGAATTCAAGCGGATCAAAAACATGGTCATTCAGGAGGCGATACGGCTGGGAGAACTGCGGCAAGTGTTCCATCCGGAGGATCAGGCAGAGGACACACTACCAGAACAGAAAGGAGCAGACGGCCCCCAGCCGGGGCCAGAGTCCGTTTGGGATGAACGTTCTAATGACAGCGGAGAACCGCACAACTCATGGGAGCAGATATACCGGCGTGCGAGGGCCATCCTCGAAGATTCGAAAGCACCGCCGGAACAGACGGCCCAGGCGGTGGAGCTGCTGACCAAGGCGGCGGAGCATGGAAGTTGCTCCGCCGCTTTTACGTTGGGAAGGTTGTATCTCTCGGGGACAACACTGCCCCACGATCCCGCCGCCGCTGTCCGATGGCTGGAACGTGCGGCCCTGGGTGGAGATCAGCACGCTCAATATCGCCTTGGGAAATTGCTCCTCCAGGGAGATGAGGTTTCCAAGGATGCAGACGGGGCCGTCCGCTGGCTGACCGCGTCCGCGGAGCAGGGAAGCCGATATGCCCAGTATGCCCTTGGAAAGCTCTTCCTGCTGGGAAAGGATGTTCCAGAGGATCGGAAGGCCGCCTGGCAGTGGTTCCAGAAAGCAGCGGAGCAGGGAGATCAGTACGCCCAGTATTTTGTGGAGCGTATGGATCACCGGGATCTTTTTCCCGTTGTGCAGTCAGCCGCCCGGCTGCTCCACCACCTGGCCGGCATCTTCCGGGAGCAGAGCCAGCCTTCCCACCCCAGAGGTTTGAGGCTGACCGTGGACAAAAAGCTCTGGCGGAAGATCCGGGAAAAGAAGATCGCTATGGGGCATAAGCCCGACGATCATGAAGAACCGACCATCACGATGTAACGGAGGTTTTAATGTGAAGAAAAAATATAACAGCGCAGCTACAGCTCCCAGCAAAGCGGGCCGGTCTGCACGCCGCCTTGAATCGTGGCGGAGATGCGCCACCGTGCGGCAGGTCCCCTATCACCGGAAGACCCGGCAGCGTCGAAGATGATCTCTCATTCGGGGGCCGCAGGACGCGGCCCCCCGGCTTTTTACCAGGAGGTGTGAAATGCCCTATATCCCTTTTACGGAGGAGCAAAAGCTCCGAGCCAACAATGTGAATCTGGTGGAGTTCCTGCGCCGTCAGGGAGAGAAACTCATCCCCTCTGGCCAGGACAAGCGCATGGCCTCAGACCACAGCATCACCGTGCGGGGCAACGAGTGGTACGATCATGAGTCGAAAGAGGGAGGCCACGCGATTTCCTTTGTCCAAACGTATTACGGCTTGACTTACCAGGAGGCGGTGAAGCGCCTGCTGGACGGCGAGGGGATCGCATATCCCCAGGTGGAGCCGTCTGAGCCGGAGAAACCGAAGGAGTTCTCCCTCCCACTGGCCAGCCCGACTATGCGGCGGCTCTATGCCTACCTGCTCCAGCAGAGGTTCATTGACCGGGACGTCCTTGACGTCTTCACAAAACGCGGAATGATCTACGAAAGCTGTGAGAAGTCCAGGGATGGGACGAAGGAATATCACAACGCCGTATTCGTTGGGAGTGACGAATACGGCGCTGCCCGCCACGCCCATAAGCGGGGCCTCTACACCCAGGGAAACAGCTTCCGCAGGAATGTGGAGGGCGGCGATCCCCGGTGCAGTTTTCACTGGTTCGGAAACAGCGGCCGACTCTATGTGTTCGAGGCACCCATTGACCTGCTGGCCTTCCTGACCCTCTATCCGGAGGCTTGGCGGGAACACAGCTATGTAGCCCTCTGCGGCACTTCGGAGCAGGCCATGCTCTGGATGCTGGAGAAAGATCCCAGGATCCAGAGAGTCGTGCTCTGCCTGGATCACGATGCCGCGGGGATCGAGGCCACGGGCCGTCTCACGGATCTCCTGCGGGAGCACGGACACACGCGGGTCTCCGTGCAGCGGCCGGAATACAAGGACTGGGACGAGGATCTGAAGGCCCTCCACGGCCTGCCTGCCCAGCCCGCGGAGCAGCATCCTCAACTCCAGGCGGCGGAGCTTGTCTGCGCCCGCATCGCGGTGAAATGCATGGATTTGAAGCCGGACGGGGCGATGCAGCAGGTGCCGCACCTGTTTCAATGTTACCGCAAATGCCTGAAAGAAAAGAAACTGGAAACGGCCATGGACTGCATGGAGGAGATGGCCGCCCTGTCTCTGCTGGTGACCCTGCGGGAATGCCGCCAGCTGGGGACTGCCCTGACGCCCACCCAGGGAAGTCAGTATCTGCAAAGCCACATCCTGCCCCATCAGAATCGGATGGCCATCCGGAACCGGACGGAGGAGATCTCTGCCCAGCTCCAAAACGCGCTGGCTAAGAGCGGTGCTCCGGGCGTGCGCGGTGAGGCGGAGAAACGGGAGATCGCCAGTGCGTGGCTGGAACTGGCCCTCTCCTGCGCCAAGGTCTCTGTTAAGAATGATGCGGATGAACTGAAAGCGATGGAAAAGCAGAAACAGGCGCTGGGAATGGAGATGGGGTGAGTGCGTGGATATGCAGACGATCCTCCTGCTGGCACTGGCAGGAGGCGCCCTTCTTCTCCTTGCCGCGGTGACCCACTTTTCCGGACAAGGCTCCCTGAACAACATCAAGTCCAAGACTGTAGGAGACGGCCAGCATGGAACCGCACGCTGGGCCACCAAGAAAGAGATCCAGCAGACCTATGCTCACGTCCCCTTCCGACCGGAGGAGTGGCGAAAAGGTGAGCGCCTCCCCAAAAAGCAGGGGCTGGTCTTGGGGTGTGAGGGGCGCAAGGACCATGTCATCGCCATCGTGGACACAGACGATATCCACGCCCTGGTCACCGCCGCCAGCGGCGCGGGCAAGACGGCCTATTTTCTTTATCCCAATATCGAATACGCTCTGGCCACTGGGATGTCCTTCCTCTGCACGGACACCAAGGGCGACCTGTTTCGCAATTACGCGGGGATCGCCAAGGAGTGCTACGGCTTTCAAATCGCCGTGCTGGATCTGCGCAACCCTACCCGCTCGGACGGCAATAATCTGCTCCACCTGATCAACAAGTACATGGACATCTACAAGGCTGACCCCAAAAATCTGCCGGCCAAGGCCAAGGCGGAGAAGTATGCCAAGATCCTCTCCAAGACCCTGATCAACACCACCGGGGACAGCTCCCAATACGGGCAGAACGCCTACTTCTACGACGCGGCCGAGGGCCTGCTGACCTCCATGCTCCTGCTGGTGGCGGAATACCTGCCCACCGAGGATTCGGAAGGCAAGCCTATCGAGGAGCGCCACATCGTCTCGGTCTTCAAGCTGGTGCAGGAGCTCCTGGCACCCAGCGGCGTGAAGGGCAAGAACCAGTTCCAGCTCCTGCTGACGAAACTTCCGCCAGACCATAAAGCCAAGTGGTTCGCCGGCGCCGCTTTGAATACCTCAGAGCAGGCCATGATGTCGGTGATCTCCACAGTGCTGTCCCGGCTGAACGCGTTCCTGGACAGCGAGATGGAGCAGATCCTGTGTTTCGACACCGCTATCGATGCGGAGACCTTCTGCAATAAGAAGTCCGCCATTTTCATCGTACTTCCGGAAGAGGACCAGACCAAGTATTTCATGGTCAGCCTGATCCTCCAAAACTTGTACCGGGAGATTCTCACCGTGGCGGATGAGAACGGTGGGCGGCTGAAAAACCGAGTGGTTTTTTTCGCGGACGAGCTGGGTACCTGCCCGCCCATCCAGTCCCTGGAGCTGATGTTCTCCGCCTCCCGCTCCCGTGGCCTGATGCTGGTGCCTATCGTGCAGAGCATCACGGGCCAGCTCCAGAAGAACTACGGCAGGGAGGGTTCGGAGGTCATTGTGGGCAACTGCCAGGTGCTGATTTCCGGAGGATTTGCCCCAGCCAGCCAGACGGCGGTGGAACTGTCTAAAGCCTTGGGGAGCCGCACGGTGATGAGCGGCTCCATCAGCCGGGGAAAGAACGACCCATCCCAGAGCCTGCAGATGATCGAGCGGCCCCTCATGACGCCCGACGAGCTGAAGTCCATGCCAAAGGGCAGCTTTATCGTGGCCAAGACCGGCGTCCATCCTATGCAGGTGCGGCTTCGCCTGTTCCTGGATTGGGGCATCAAGTTCGACAAGTCCTACGAGGTACCCGAGCGCGCCCAGCGGCCGGTGGCCTACGCCAGCAAGCAGGAATTGGAGGCAGCGATCCTCCGCAAGCACTACGCGCCTGCCGTTGAGGATGGAGAGGTCCCCCAGGCGGAGCCGCCAGCAGCAGGCGGCGAGGTCCAAGTCGTGCAGGCGGATGACTCGCCCAAAGATGGGCGCAGGCCCAGGATCCGGCGCTGAGGGGGTGATATCTGTGACAAATTTCCGTAACATCTACTCCTCCGACCTGAGCCACCGGGCCAGATCGGTCTATATGTACCTGAAAGACCGGGCCGACAAGGACGACAAGTGCTGGCCGGCCATCAAGACCATAGCAAAGGAGCTGGGCCTCTCAAGCTCCACTGTCAAGCGGGCGCTGGACGAGCTGTGTCAGGCCGGTCTGCTGACCAAAGAGAGCAGATGGCGGGAGAACGGCGGGCGTACCTCGAATCTCTACCGGCTCTCCTGACAAAAACAGACCCTCCCCCGCCAGGGGGAGAGTCTGCCAATTTAGTGAACTGGGGTCTGGTTCATGGTGAGCCAACCAGAAGTGCCCACTCTAAGATTTTTCTAAGACAGAGAAAGAAACAAATTTTACAAATCTATTTCTTGATCCAGTCGATGAAGGTAGATACTTTCTCCAGATCCTCTTCACTTAGTCTCGTAATTTCCTCATGAAGTTGAGCCCGCAAGGAATTCTCAGCATCCGCTCCAGCGAAAAACTCTGTGGGAGTCAGGTCAAAATAGCTGATGATGTTGAACAGTTCCCGCAAGGATGGGAGACTCATCCCGTTTGTGATGCTGCGGATGTAAGAGCCGCTCTTGCCCAGATCAAGGCTCATGCGGTGCTCCGATACATCCTTCCGCACCCGCAGTTCCGTGATCCGGCTACGCAGAAAAGTTTCGTACCGCTGTGACTCCTCCATTCGACCACTCCTCTCGTCAGTTAATATTTTAATATTAGCGGACGGGCAGAGTTCGTATTCTTACCATTAGTTTTCTCTTTATAAATCAATAGATTGATGATATAATCATTAAAAATGGGGCCAAATGAATTTTAGGACTATTAACTCGGAGAATGGGGTGAGGCTTTGTGTCAGCCTGCTTTTTCATCGGACACCGGGAGTGCGAAGAAAGGATGTTGCCAGTGCTGGCCCAAGAGGTAGAGCGCCATATCACTGAGCACGGTGTCACTGAATTTGTGGTGGGACACTACGGCGGCTTTGACCGTCTGGCTGCCAGTGCGGTCAGGGAGGCGAAAAAGCGTCACCCGGAGATCACGTTGACCCTGCTCCTGCCCTATCATCCACACGACCAGTTCATTCCTGTCCCAGAGGGCTTTGACGGCACCTTTTATCCGCCGGGCATGGAGACCGTACCCAAGCGGGCGGCCATTGTCCGGGCAAACCGATATATGCTCGAACACAGCTCCTGCCTGATTGCCTATGTCAGCCATCCGTCCAGCGGCTCCCGAGAAGTGCTGGAGGCGGCCCTGCGGCGGCAAAAACACGGCCTGATTCACGTGACAAATCTTGCGGGGTGGTATCCGATATGAGAAAAAGCAAATGGCTCCAGAACGTTCTTTTATGCATCGGAGGCGTTTTCCTTTTTCTTGCCGGGATAGGACTCGGCTGGATTAGGTGCAGGCAAACAGAAACAGCCTTTTGGGAGAATATCCTGATTGCCCCGGAGCCGGAGGAGTGTGTGGTCTGTGACAATCTACAAGGACCCCGCTTTCATGCGCCCTGTTTGCTGGAACTCTCTACCGGAGAATTGACAGAGCTGGAGATTTACGAGCCCTGTCACCGATATTCCGGTGAACTGGCACCGGACCAGGATATGGACTATAATGTGATGACTTTCGGCGGGAGCGGCCTGCCCCTGTTCATTGATCGGATGGAGGAGATCCAGCGGTGCGTTGCCTATCTCCCAGAGAAGGCAGGCGGAGAGATAGGGCCCTCTTACTACTGCCGGGACTGCCGGGCCAAGCTGACGAAAGTAGCTACTCAGGGCTATGTGTTGCTGGACCTATATGACTTAGATGCGATCCAGGTCTATCCTGTGGAGGATAGTGCGGAGTATCCCATTCGTATTTATACTGTGACCACGGCCCACGATGAGGATCAGGGCCATCTTGTGGTGACAAATATAGGCCATCTGTTTGAGAGTTGACCGACTAAAGCTCTTCCCGAATTGAGGAAAGATTTCATTCGAACATGGTCTGAACCATAACAAAATCAGTTTTGGACTCTCCACATCTGCTTAGGAGTATGATATAATAAACTTTAACAGCAAAACCAATAAAATGTTTTGCATGGAAAGAGGTCTACGATGCACAGCCAATATGGGTGGTCCATCGCTGCCCAGTTAAAATGGAGAGAAAAAGCAATGATTGCAGAAGAATCTACATCCGTAAAAGGATGTGGTAATTCCTTGCGTCCTTTCGCGTCCTGTGCCCCCGTCCGTCTATGTGACAGGGTGGCGCAGGGCGTTTTTCTATCTTCTGGAGGAGTGTGAAATTATGAGTCTGAAATACACTTGCCCCGGCTGTGGGACACCTTTAGGCTATGAGGGATTGTGCTGGAAATGTAAGTGCGAGCGGGAGCGAAATGCTGCGCTGGCCTGGACGCCGGAACAAATCGCAGAGAAACAAAAAAATCTGATTCAGAATATCCAGCGTCTGGCGGATATGGAGGACCCGGAACTAACCGACTTCTGGCAGCTGCTGAGCTACCGGGACGCCATCACCCCGGAGATCCAGCGGGCAGCATTGGATGCAGAGGTGTTCTGGCCCTGTGAGATCTATTATCACGCTCCCGCCGATGTGCGGGATGGTCTGATCCATGCGCTGTTGTCCGCGGAATATTCCAGCGCGGCCTCCAACCTGATGAGTTGTCTTGCTATGCAGGGGGATGACAAGGCAAAGGAGACTCTGCTGGAACTGGAGTGGAATCCCCGGCCTTGGCGCAAGGGCCTCTATGTGGACCCGTCCAGCTATGCGCAGATCGGCGGCTGGACCTTTGACAAGAAGGGCCACCGGACGCAGCTCAACTTCAACACCTGCTATCCCATGGTCAAGGGCGCGCCCGGCGAGACATCCCCTGTCCGCATCGGCCGACCACGGGAGGACACCTGCCCCCACTGCGGCGGGCGGATGGTGGACATGCTGGTGCTGGACGGCTGGGACGAGCGGCTGAGGTTCCTGGGGCTGGATGGCATCCTGACGGCCACCTGCTGCCCTAACTGTGTGGGATTTTTGAAAGGTCCAGCCTTTAACAGTTTTACCCTGGACGGCGGCGTGGAGATCCTTTCCTCCGAGCTCTTTGACGGGGCGGAGAAGATGGATTGCTATGTCAATCCCGAGGACTACAAGGCCCTCACCGAAAACCCCTTCGTGCTGGGGAAATCGCCTGTGCCCCTGTTTTATGGATGCGCCAGCGAGGATGTGAACACCGTCGGCGGCTTTGGCAACTGGGTGCAGGACGCAGAGTACACCACCTGCCCCCACTGCGGAAAGCCCATGAAATACCTGGCCCAGATCCAGTGGGATACGGTATTCGACTGCGCGGAGGGCACGCTTTACATCGAGTTCTGTCCGGACTGCCGCATCGTTTCCATGCAGCACCAGCAGACCTGAGAGGAGAACCAATATGAGTTTACCAAAGCGTGACGGCGTACATGACCGCTACTACTTGATCCACAAGCCGGACACCGCCCCGGAGGTGCTGGCGGAGGCGGACGCCTGTATTCAGGACATTCTGGACGGGACCGCACGGGAGAACCACGCCGCCTATCCGACCGTGGTGCGGAACCAAAGCGGAACGCCCTTTCTTCCCAGTCAGCTGCTGGAGCGGTACCTGTCCAAGCTGCCTTTGAAGGGCTTTCCCTATGAGGACGCGGTTGCCTTCTGCGACGCCCTGCGGCGGCTGGCGGGCTGGAAGGAGATCGATTACACACTACGGCAGTACATCGAAAAGCAGGTGCAGGATCGGTACTTTGAGGTCGGAGAGCGGGAGGATGGTTTTACGGTTTTCCCACCTTGCACCGTGTGGCCGGAGCTGCACCCGGAGGATGTGGATGAAGGGCTGCTGCGCTTCGCCTGCTATGTGGCGGTCTGCTATACCGTGTACGGCCTGAGTTTTGAGTACCTCACCACTGAGCATATCCTCGGCCTGGTTTCCCAGCTCCGCCCCAATATGGTGAAGGAGCTGAAAACCAATGGCAGCGGCAAACTGCCGCCCAACATCCAAAAGCGGAAAACAAAGCACCTGACCGCCTCAGCCAACGACGCCTTTGCCACCATCCGCATCACCGCCAGGGACTGCACCGAGGGGTGCTGCGACGAGGCGCTGAGCTATCTGGTGGAGGTGCTGGAGCAGCCGGAGTTCCCCCGCAGCTACTCCATCGAGTTCCGCGGGCCGGAGAAGCTCTACCTGCCCATCCCCGGCCTGCCCAAGAAGGGCGTCAACCAGCTCTTTGCCTGCGCGGTGCGGTACCCCCGCCTCCATGTCCGGATGGAGAATTATGCCCGGCTTGCCATGCAGGAGGACGAGTGGTATCAAAACCTCTCCGATGAGCATTGCGCCCTGCCCGGCACCTTTGCGGTGTTTGCCCTGGGACTGGAGGGGCCACAGTGGTGGGGGCTGGTGTGCGACTACCTGGACCGCTGTGACGACGAGCACTCTTCGCTCCAAGAAAAGTTCATCCACGCATTTTTCAAAAAATATGGCTTTACCGCCCAGTCCCTGCCGGTGCTGGTCCACGGTGTCCAGTCCATGCAGAATCTGAAGCCCGCAAAGGAGTTCCGCACCCTGATTGCCAATGAGGAGAGCCTGGACGCTTTGCTGGAGATCAAAGGGCATCTGGAATATTATCTGCCGGAAGAATCCGGCAATGACAAAAGGGCGCTGGCCTACCTGTGGCGTGATGTGCTCTGGGCCATCTGGGGCACAGCCTCTGAAAACGGCGGCAGCAAGGTCATCAAGACAGCGCCCAAGGAACTGAAAGAGAAATACCAGCAGGTATTTGCGTAAGGAGAACGCCATGAAAAAGAGAACGGTCAAGGACTTTATTGCCCTGTACGCCCCAGAAGATGAGGAAAAACTGGTACTGATTCAGGACGGTGTCAGCGCGGACAAAACCTTTCTGGATACCTACTGGGCGGCGCATACCCATGCCCTCGCCATGGCGGATGTCCAGACCGGACAGGCGATCTCCGGTCGATGCTACCTGAGCTGGCCGCTGACGGACAAGGAACGGGATGCCGGCGACTATTCCAAGCGGTTTACCAAGGGCCAGATCTACCGGATCAAAGCCCGCGGCTGGAGAGGTGATGCCCTCTACGAACCTCAGTGGTATGTCACGGAGGTACTGGAGGAAGGCGTACCCTGTCCGGCACTGGAGGAGATTTGGGCGGAATACACAAAGCCCATTCTTCTGGAGGACGAAGTGCTGGGAACCCTCACGCTGGATCGTGAGATGAGCATATTCGAGGGGACCTGTAAGTGGATGGGAAAAGAAGTCCGGATCTCGTTGGATGTGGAGATTGAAAAGAAAGCGTCCTGGACCCGTGTCACCAATGTGATGAAGAAACTGGTGGCAGACCAGGAAACCTGGGATAAGTCCCTGCGGGCGATGGCTGCCCAGAAGCTCACTGCTCAGGCCAACGAATGGCTGGCGGACAATGACCAGACCGACCGTGACCCGGAAAAAGACCCCATCACCGAGGATGAGTTTGCCCGGCGCATCCTCCTCACCGAGTTTACAGTATCTCCCGGCGGCCGTTTTACCGCCTGGTATGAAGACGACGATATGTTCTGGGGCCATGTGATCACTGTGGATGGGACACTGAAAAAAGGACCCGGTGACGCTGATATACAAGGATAAGGTGAGGAGGAACCCTAAATGAACAGCGAGCAGATCACGGCTTTTTTACAGGAGCATTGGAACTGGGTGACCCTGATCATCGGCGCTGTCCTGCTGACTGGGGCTATCATGAACTGGAACTGGCTCTGCGACCCCACCGGCAAGCCGGACTCTCACCGCTATGGCCGTGGCTCCCGGCGGGTGATCTTCTTTCTGCTGGGAATTTTGCTGATTATAGTGAGCGTCTGGAGCCTTGTGCTGGCAATCAAGTAGGAGGAAATATCCTATGACCCAAGAGGAACAGATCCGCCTATGGCGGCTCATGGAAAAGCTCAACTGGTTTTTCCACCAAGAGATGCACTACCTGGATCGGGAGACGGCGGAACAGACCGCGCGGGAGTGCTATCCGGAGATTCAAGATTTTACATACGACATTTTATGGAACGACCTGCCCAAAGAGGTCCAGGAGCAGCTCATGGACGAGGAGTGCCCCTAATGACTTTACGCTGGCCCAGGAGGTGGAACTGCAATGTCCATAACCGCCTATAAAGTGGAGGCTGTTGGCCATGACCGGACCGGCAGGGACTTCGGCTATGTGAATATCATGTACCGCTACGGCGGCAAGCAATCCTGCCCCCGGCCGGATCAATGCGAAAAGCTGGAGGTCATGTGGGCGGATGAGAGTGTCTATGGGCCGCCCGCACCCGGCAACAAGGTGGGCGATTTTATCCAGACCTGGCTGATGGGTTCCTGGAACTGTGGGGTGTTCACCCACCGGGAGATTGCCCAGCGGCTCATGGATACCTTTACCGGCCTGAAGGTCAAGGAGCTGGCGTGGTTCGAGAACCCCAGGGAAAAGACCCTGAAAAACGGAAAGCCCCGTGTGCGCCGGGCCAAGTGGCTGCCGGAGCGGGAGGTGGATCTGGTGTACCTATACTCCGACCACTATCTTGACGCCAGAAATCCCACTCCCGCCGGAACCGACTTCTTCACCGTTACAAGGATGGATGCCTGGGGTGTGAGCACTTGGTTCATGTGTACCCCAGAGGCCGCCGGAAAACTAATCGCCATGGATTACGACAATCTGGCCGTCAAGGAAACCACCATTGTAGGATAGAGAAAGCAGGTGCATGATGTACCAAATTGCATATATTGGCCGCTGGGAGACCCTCCCGGAAACGGCTGCCGCCATCTGCGACCATGACACTCCCAAGCTGGAGGCGTTGCTCCAAGGCGGTCTGGATTTAGATGTTCCCATCCAGCTCAGCGAATACATCAAGCTGATGCCATTGGAGATCGCGGTTTTTCGGAATGATGTGCCCATGATCCACTTCCTGCTGGAGCATGGGGCTGATCCCGATTTAGCCCAGGAACAGCCTCTGCTGCTCACCGCCGCCCGCTGTTGTGGGCCGGAGGTGGTGGCGCTCTTTGCTGAACAGGCCGCAATACTCAGCTCGAAGCAGAAAGAGCGGGCCTTCCAGGAAGTGCGCTGGGGCAAGCGCCCAGAGAACATCCCGGTGCTGGAACAGGCCGGGATCACAGTGGACAAGTTTGGCGGCGAGGCATTCCGGGCCGCTGTGTCTGAGGGCAATACCAAACTTGCCCGGCTGCTTCTGGAAAAAGGGGCAGACATCAATTACCACAAGCCGGACATGGTGTTTCCGAACGCCCCCACCGCTGTCACCGAAGCGGCTCGGCATAAGAATCTCCCCATGGTGCGCTGGCTCATTGAGCAAGGAGCCGACATCACCATTGCTGACAAATACGGCGACCGGCCTTACACCGTGGCGGTGCAGAACAAGAATCAGGAGATGGCCGACTACCTGAAGGCCCTGGAGCCGGAGGAATGGCATAACGAGCAGGAAAAGATCCGGCAGCTCATGCCCTATAAGCTGCCCGCCAAGCTGGTGGAATACTTGAAGACCGGCCCCCTGCGGCTGGAGTTCCCGGATCAGGAATGGGTGAAGTGGGCGGAGCTCTACTCCTTCATGGATGTGCAGGAGATGACCTGGAAACGGAAGAAGCTGCTCTCTCTGATGGTGCAGATGGATAACTACAGCGACTATCTGCTGCTGTGGAGCCCCAGGGACAAAAAGCTGTGGTATCTGGATATCGAGCATGAGGAATTCCACCCTCTGGCCAAATGGGATGACTTCATCGCAAATCCCGGCCGGTATCTGAACGGGATGATCGAGGGTGAGTTTGAGGAGTAAAGCCATGACATCAATAGACTTTCTGAACAAGGTACATAAAAGCCTGGACTCGCAGGAATATAGCCTTTCTTATTCTCCAGCCAAGTCCAAGAATTATATGTTGTACTGCAACGGCAACTTCATCGGTGGCCTGTTCGATGAGGAGTTGTGCTTCGTCTACGCCGACAGTGTGAGTGAACTCCTGGGGCAGCCGGAACCCGTCTACCGTGGCTACTCCAGTACCGCCCAGCACAGGATGCTGGTGATCCCGGAGGAACACTGGGCAAAGGCGCTGAAACTGCTCTATGCCGAGAAATTTGACTGGAGCCGTTTGGTGTACGACATCACATACACCAGCATTGGCGCGGCTGTGGTGGAGGACTTCTACGACGAGAATGTGGTATTCCTGCGCTTCTGCTTTGAAAAGGAGCTGCTGAAAAAGAACCCTCTGGACCGGCAGGGCCGTATCCTGCGGATGGTCTATCTCAATCAGGATCTGACAACAGCGGGCAAATATTTTTTCCCCAGACTGATGCAAAAGTTCCTTTTTTTTACAGATCGAGGCGGGAAAAGCAGTCTGGAAACCATGCTGAAACGGTGGTACACCGCGCTGGAGAAGGAGTACCTCAGCCAGACGGCGGGATAAGGAGGGCAGCAACATGACAGAGAAGAACAGAACCTACATCACCCATCTCAAGGTCGCTGATGTCCCGTGGCACCGGCTCACCACCGCCTATGGCCGGGGGACGGATTTTCCCGCACACCTGACCGTGCTGGAGCAGATGCGTGATTTGGCGTCCGTCAAAGAGTCCCTCTATGAGCTCACCACCAACATGGAGCACCAGAGTACTCTGTGGCACGCTACCCCCTTTGGCATGGTGTTCCTGAGCCGAATTCTGGAGAAGGCCCTCGCAGACAGCGGGCAGAACCCCGTAGCTCATTTCCTGGCCGGGGAACTGCTGGACTTCTTCTCCTGCATCCTCCAGTGCTTCCGCGACGGGGATGAGATGGAACACGCCGAGCCGCTGCCAATGTTCTCCGATCTGCTGAAGGAAGAATACCTATGGTCGGAGGAATACGACGAGGAAGAAGATGAGATGCGCTACGAGGAGGACGAGGTCTTCCCCGATGACCTGTTCTACAGCTTCTATTACTACTCCTGGCAGGCAGTGAAAGCCTACCAGGATGTATTGGTGCAAGTCCCGGCAGAGTTTGCCAAGCCTGCTGCCGAGGTGCTGGAACTGCTGTAAAGGAGGCTACACCGATGTTTGAAGAATTTTATGAGATGTATGAACCCGAGGAGCAGGAAGTAGTCGCTCTGATCAATCGCTGCATTGGGGGCGGATATAACTGGAAAGGCAAGTTTTGGGAAATGACCGTTGTGACGCTGGGTATGGTGTTCTGTGACACCGGCAAGGTCAGCACCAAAGAGGAGCGGCTGGATTGGCCGGTCACCGAGGAGGAACGCAATAGCGACAAGGGCTGGGGTCGCTTTGGCAAGGGGCAGATCTGTCGCCTGAAGATCCGCCGGATGAAAGAAGAACGGGCAAAAGATCTGGTGGTGCGCCCCTGGTGTATCTCCGAGATAGTCAATACCCATGAGGACTACCCGGAACTTCAGGCTGTTCTGGAGGAATACCACAAGCCGGTGGTGATCCAGGACCAGGTGCTGGGGGAACTGACACTGGACAAGGACTATGATACCTTCGAGGGCGAAATCCAGTGGTGCGGAAAGGATGTGAGCCTTTCTCTGGAGGTCAATGCTGAGAGCAAGCCCTCCTGGACCCGCGCCCGCAGCGCCGCCAAGAAGCTGCTGGCCGACTGTGAAACCTGGGACAAAGCCATGCGGGAGCTTGCAGCAAAGAACCTGACCGAACTGGCTAACAACTGGCTTTCCCAGGATGAGGAAAACCCCCGCGATCCGGAAACAGACCCCATCACAGAGGAAGAACTCACCCAGCGGATCAGCCTGACGAGCCTGTCCGTCACCTCCGGCGGCAGCTTCACCGCCTGGTTTGACTGCGACGAGATGTTCACTGACCATGCGGTGACGGTCTACGGCTCCTTGAAAAAGGGCCTCAAAACTGCCAATATTGAGGGGTAAGGAGACGCCTATGAAACTGCATGAGTACTGGCTTGGGCTGCATCCCCTTGATTGGGAATTTTGCTTTATGCCAGTGCAAACCTATAAAAACTTCATCACAGAGCAGTATCATAAAAACCCCGCTTTTTACAATATATCAGCGGGTTCTATTGAGAAGGTATTGGCACACATTGACGCCATTTTATCTGCGGCCATGGAGGATTGGAATAAGACCACGAACCATGCTGCCCTGCGTTGCCCCCCAATGATCTTTCCTCTCCCAAAGGGACAGGAGAGCAATGTAGCGGATTTTGCTGTCATTCTCAAAATGGATAATGATGGAGACACCGTAGTCTATTCGCCAATTCCATTACCCCATTTGGAAAACCAATAAGGAGGCGCAGAGATGAAACTGAACTGTAAACGCATTGATTTTGAATACACGCCCGGCGAGGAGATCTTCACCTTTCCCGAGGAATCGGGACTGCCCTTTCTCTTCGATGTAGAGAAAGAACTGACAGCTGATCCTACCGCCATGGATGCGGTGGGAGAAATGCTGGATGAGGCGGAGAAATTGGTGGAGAAGGCCAAAGCCGCCATCAAAGCGGCGCTGGCGGACGAGGACAGCCGCTACCATGGCGTTGTGACATTTTTCATGGAGTTCTACCGGGACGATGTAGACCCGGATATTGCGGCGGAACTTTTTCCGGGAACCGACCCGGCCAAGCTGTCCTTTGCCGAGATGGTAGACTTTTTGCGGCTTGATCGCTTTGGCAGCCTGGTGGATTACAAGATGGATCAACAAGTTTTCATTATGGATCTGTCCTTCAACCCGGAGATCACCGACGAGCTGATGGTAATCTACTTTGACTTAAACCAGGAGATTTTCTGTATTACCAATGAAAGCTGATGAAAGAGAATTGCCTATGGAAAAAGCGACTGCTGTTAACACCTGCTTAGGTGTTTTGAAGGGACGGGACTGCATCTATCTGGATCAGGTGAAACAGGATGCACTGAACAATCTGACCTTTACAGGGGACATCAATGGCCATCTGATCTCCCAGCACAGGGACGAAAAAGACTGGTTTCCCTACACACTCACCTTCCGGCAGGTGCTGGCCTATTTTACCTGTGAATTGGACACCTATGAAAATCTGGCTGGGACGGAGTATTTGGATGGCAGTTCCTTCGATTTGATCCAGGACAGCACCTGGCTGAAGTCTCTGCCTGTGCGGGAGGACTTTGACAAAGGCATCTATCGGCACTACCGGCTGTTTACATACGATGATGTTTACAACATCATCGCGGTTTCCTATGAGTTTGCAGCAGAGTTGTAAATGCCTGAAACATGGAAGACCATTGGAGGGATCTATCAAGGAAGGAGGTATGGTGATGAAACAGAATAAGCATCAGTTGGAGCATCTGCCCACACTTCTGGTTCAGCAGATCCGCCTGCAATGGTATAAAGACTGCCGGGGCGGAAATGCGGCCGCACAGCGGAACCAGTATCCCAAAGCCATGCGGCTGCCTAAAGACTTCTTCTCCTATTATCCTTTTGGTCTGCCTACTCACTTTGCGTCTATCATACAGAGGCCCGATGGATTTCAGATCGATAGGGACTGTCGCAGGCTGATGGAGTGGAAGCCAAATGGCACAATGCGGCTTCACCCTTTTGAACTGATTCAGCAGGAGCCCGGAATCCATGTGCGTTACCGCAATGATTGGCACATCGGTGCGATGCCGGAGCGATATACCTACGATAAGACCGGGCAGAAACAGCCTCTCAATGAGCTGGCCTTGGATTTGGCTCCCGGTGAGTATGGGAGAGCTGTCTGCAATGGGCGGTTCCGGGACTGGGATACAGGAATCTGGTATTATGTACTGGATATTTTGAATGTAATGCCGCTTACAGACCCCACTGACTCATTGACCAGTTTTACGGACAGAGAGCCTAATAAGATATATACCCAGATTGACCGACTGTGGTGACGAAAGACAGGAGGATAACCACATGATTTCCACAAAAGATTTATCTGGCCTTCCCAATGCGGAGCGCCTGAAAAACTTCTGCAAAGGGCTGGCAGCTCTGGACATCATCATGGTGGAGGAGGAATGGAGCTTCATCCGCCACTATACATACGACCCCGCATGGCGAAAAGGCAAAGAGGCATTCTTTGCCACTGATGGCAGTGACCAGAGCATGATCGTCATGTTTGCGCCGGAAGGCTGTGTCATCAACGGTGTGGATTCCGAACTCTACGACTGGGAGGAAAAACTTCCCCGTATCGAAGACCTGACGGATGGGATGCCCTCTGCTTTGCAAAAGCTCATGGGCAGCCGTGAAGTCAAAAAGATGAAAAGCACCTTCTGCGTCTGGACGGAAGACGGCTCCACCTGGCACTGCAATCCCATGGGCGGCGAGGACGCATCCAAGGATCTGCTCTCCACGATTGATGGTAATCCACAGAGCTATGTGGATTACGGGAAGTGGTTTTACCCAGCAGACCTGCCTTTGGAGGCTGTGCGCCAGCTTGCTGATGGGGTTCCGGTGACAAAAGAACTGGTCGCTGCGTTGGACCCTAAGCGCAATGACTGGGAAGAAATAAAGGCGGGTCTGGACAAGATCGGGTATCCAAATGAACTTTGATTGGCAGCCGACAGGAGAGGATTCGAATGATCAAAGAACGCATCCCCATTTCCGGCGATCTTAAAAGCAAGGTCAGGCAGCTGATGGAGTACGCCGGATGGCAGGAAGGGCGAAAAGTGGACATCTCCATTGCGGAGAAGTATTACGCCGCTCATGGCGTCCCAATGATGAAGACCACCCAGCGGTTTTACCGCAAGTATTTCGGCCTATGCTGTGAGTGGTACCTGGAGCAGAAAAAAATGAACTGGGCGGCTGACTTCCAATTCGCTTTGTTCCCTTACCTGGTCAACGGGATCAAAAACCATTTGGAAGAAGCCTATTTTCGGGATATGTCCGGCTGTGAACTGGCAGAGATCGAACAGGCTGCCGGTGAAAAATGCCAGCCCATCGGTCATATCGGCTACTACTACCCGGCGGAGGTTTGGATCTCCGAGTACGGGAAACTGTATGCGAAATATGAGTATCAGGATGAGATCGAGTGCTTTCCGGATGTGTTTGCCCTGATTGAACGGGACCTGCGGCAGTGTAAATTTGATTCCGCTGCCATGAAAACGGTTGAGGCACTGGATGGAAAGCTGTGAGGACGCATCAAGGAGGAAATGACATGAGCATAAAAGAAAAACTGGAGTCGTTGGGCAGAAACAGCATTCAGCTGAAAATTGCCAGAAAAGAAACATACAAGCTGGGCGCTACCCGCTTCGGCGGGAAGCCGGATGTGCCGCCGGACTTCGTTTGGCCCACCTATGAGGGCGAGAGCTATGACCATGTGGTGAAGGATCGTCCTCTCACTTTCCTGGCTCAGTTCAACTGCGCGGAGCTGGCCCAGTTTGACAAAGAGCATCTTCTGCCCGATCACGGCCTGCTCTCCTTCTTCTATGAGACGGATACCCAGTGCTGGGGCTATGACCCCAAGGATCAGGGCTGTGCCCGCGTCTACTGGTTCGAGGACATGTCCGCGCTGTCCGCCGCTGACTTCCCGGCGGATATGGAGGAAGACTTCAAATTTCCTATGGTTAAAATCAAGATGGACTCAAAATACTCCTATCCTTCCTGGGAGGACTTCAGCGATGTGTTCCCGGATGAGGAGGATGACGACGCTTTCGACGATGCATGGGAGGAACTGACCGGCGAGGACCCCGAGAACCCGGATGATCGCTCCCAGCTGCTGGGTTGGCCCGATGTGATCCAGAACAGTATGTTCGACGAGTGCGACCTGGTATCCCAGGGCTATGGCCTGGGCAATCCAGAAAACTGGAATAGAATCCCGAAAGATATCCGTCAGCGGGCGGAAGAAACGGCCCGTGACCGCTGGATGCTGCTGTTCCAGCTGGATACCGTGGAGCAGGGTGACTTCGAGTTGATGTTCGGAGACTGCGGGCACATCTATTTCTATATCACCAAAGAGGATCTGGCCGCCCGCCGCTTTGACCGGATCTGGCTGGTCCTCCAGTGCTGTTAAAAATATGAAACAGGACTTTACTACTTGGCGCAATCAAATATTACAGAATCCCCAGAACATTTCACCGCTGAAATTCGGCATGTCACAGGATGAAGTGATAGAGATTTTCGGCAAGCCCGATGCTGTTTCCACCATGAGAAGCGACGGGAAACCTTTGATCCTCAAGTATCATGACATTGAACTGCATTTCGATAGAAAGGCCCCTCATGGGCTCTACTTAGTTTATAGCGACGACGAAATCGAGCTGTGCATAACAGATCATCACGAAGAACTGCTGCAGCCGATCACAAACATAGAGCCGGTGGACAATGAGTTTTTCCTTCAAGATGGAGCCGTTTATTTCTCTGGCCTATATGAAAACGGCTTGTTGAAGGGGGTTGCGCCCAAAGACTTCTGCTGCTGGCATTACTGGGGCAAATCCTCTACGGCCTGCTTTCTCGGTGGGATTCGCCTGCGTGGAGCAGACCCGGCATCGTTTCGGGTGTTAAACTATGCCTACGCAATGGACAAAACAGCCGTCTACACCACCAGCGGGAGAATCCCAGATGTAGAGCTGGCAACCTTCCAGGTGTTGGACAACGGCCAGAACGATTCGGGTGCGCCACAGGGATATGCAAAGGACAGCCGGCAGGTCTACTTCCACAACGGAGACGGCAAGGTGAAGATCATCAAAGGCGCGGAAGTTTCCTCTTTCCTCTCGTTGGGCGACACCTATTTTGCCAGGGATGAGAAACGAATCTATGCTTACGGTAAGCAGCTTCCCAAGGCGGATCTGCCCTCATGGGAATTGCTCGGTCACTGGTATTCCCGCGATGCCAAGCGGGTGTACTACCTCAGCCGGGAGATTAAGGGGGCGGATTGGGACAGTTTTGCGGTATGCACCCCGCTGGACGCACCTCCGCTTGCCGATCATCTGGCCCGTGACAAGGAACATTTTTACCAAAACGATGAAATGATTGAAGAACCGCTGTGGCTGGAAAGGCTGCATGAGTTAACACCAGAAAAGTAGACGGAGGAAAACGGCTATGGATTATTTGAAAGCACTGCGTGATGACTCTGATCTGGCAGAGGAGTTTGATTCCCTTTTTGACTTCTTCCTGCTGGATGAGTTGTCTCCGAGGGATGAGGCGGATGGTCGAGCAACCTTCACACTGCCCGGTATGGCTTTTGCAAGAGATGGCTCCGGCGGAGAATACCACCTGTTGGAAGATGGCTCCATCGGCTATTACAGCAGCGAAGGTGAGGCAGGCCGTCTGGCTGAGAGCATGGATGACCTTTTTTCACTGATTGTGAGCTGTATCTGCTGGCACGACTGCTGTGACGCAAAGGAGTATGCGGACTCCAAAACACTGGAGGAATACGGACAGAGGCAGCGCAACATCAACTTGGAAGATATGGATATGGACAGCTGGCGACGGGTAGCTGATGCGCTCGGCGTCCCAACCGATGAGCCGCTGGCTCCGGTTCTGGAGCGATTCCGCAAAGCAACACAGCACCAGCCTCTGTATCAGTGTATGTTCCATGAGGATGATGGCAGCCTGACCGAATCATACGGCCTGATGTTTGAATGAGAAAGGAGCAATCCCTATGAAAGCATTTGATCCCAACTACAAACTGCTGGACGAGATGTATCAGGACGATTACTATCCTACTTTTCTGGTGGATAAGGTAAAGGACGAACTCCAGAAGGTCATCGACCTGCTTGAGAGCGGCGAAACCGACACTGAAGTAATACAGGAAACGCTGGATGAGGCGGTCTGCGGCATCAATGATCTCCAGGAGGAGTTTGACGAGAACGACAGCGAGATCGAAACGGTGGCCCGGGATTGTATTGGAGTCACTGTGGCCTACATTCTGGAGTGGTTCGGCATTCCGATTGATATTGAGGAGGCCATCCGAGAAAGGGACTGGTAAAAACAATGTCCATTGAAAATATGTTTGGCGACCTGGATAAGATCGACATTCTGGCAGAAACCAAAGCCGGAGAAGTGGTGATGGTTTTGGTCTGCAACGGCTTTATTGACGGCTCCCCGGAAACGCAGAAGGCCCTGCTGGACAAGATGGAGGGCTATCTGAACCACACCCAGAGTGAGGAGTTTCAAAAGGAATATGGTGGCTGGCCCGTGATTTTGCGTGTGACCCTTGGCCGGGAGCCGGATGAGCACATTCTGGCCCTGCTCAGCAAGTGTCCTGCTTGGGCGGCGGACTATGGCGTAAAGCTGGAAATTGAAATCGGAGGAAAACAGGTACGCATTGTAGAGAGCTGACCTATGCTTAAATCGAATCAACAGGAGGAAACTACCATGCCGACTACTGAATGGCTGAACAAATACGAATCCATCAAGGAGAAACTGACCTGCAAAACAGACCTGGACGCTCATTTCACAGAGAAAGTGATTGGGAATATGGGCGTGGATGTGCTGGACATTGGCGCTGTCCATTTCCCCACCGGGACGATTTTCGCCTGCGATCCGCTGGTGGAGCTGGAGGACACACCGCCCTTTATACAGACAATCCCCGCCGGGACTTATCCCGTAAAGATCTGTGTGGTGCCCAGTGAGAAATATGGTGACCGCTATGCCTGTGTCAAAGTGGAGGTCAGCCGGGAAAAGCCTGTCCGCTATGAGTTGGGTATGACGGGCAAAGAAGATCTGGACGAGGGACTGGATGAGGACGATTATTTTGGCTTTGGCGTAGACGCCGGGATGGGCTGCGTTGCGGACATCCAGACTCAGGCGGCCTTCAAGACATACTGGGACAAGCGGCTGGAGGAGGACCCGGACATCGACCCCTACAACGACCTGTTCTGCGATCTTCTGGAGGAAAACGCCAAAGCCCATCCCAAGTATCAGAGCAGTTCCGGCGACTGGCTCAACTGGACGGTGCCTGACACGGACTGCAATCTGCCCATCTTTGCCTCTGGCTGGGGGGACGGCTACTATCCGGTCTACTTCGGCTACGACGCAAGGAGCGAGGTCTGCGCCGTGTATGTGCGCTTCATCGACATTGAAGCCAGTTACAAGGAGCAGGCGTAAGGAGGGAAACAGCGATGGAATGGCCGAAACGGGCGCGGACAGTGAACTGGGAGAGCGGTGTCCTGGCCTTAGACAGAGAGAAACAATTTGAAGTCCCGGAGCTGACCATGGAACTCATGGAGCGGCTGGCCAGCTACACCCTGGTGGGCTTCCATGTGAAAGGCTGTCCGGTGACGGATGAACTGCTCGCCCCCTTTGCCGGACATAAAAGCATGGCCAACTTCGGCGTGGAGGACGGGGCACTCACCGACGCCTGCTTCCCCATCTTTTCTGCCATGCCCAAGCTGCGCTATCTGCTGCTGGACGGCAACGCCGGAATCAACGGCAGTGGTCTGGCCTCCCTGCGGGAGTGTAAAATAGACCTGCTGACCCTCAACCGCACCGGGCTGGACGACGCCGGTCTGCTCCGGGCGGCCTCCATCCCCAAGCTCTCCCACATCCAGATCGACCATACCGCCGTTACCTATGAGGGCCTGTTGGCCATCGCCAGCAACAGCCGCATCGAGCCGGTGGCCCATGTGCAATTCACCAAGGAGCAGATGGAACACTTCTTCCAGCTCCAGCGGGAAAAGGCCAAAAAGCCCGTCCAGCTGGATGAGCAGGCGGCGGCGGAATGCCGCAGGGTGCTGTCCGCTTTCTTTGCCGAGATGACGCAGTGGGAGCAGTACATGGAGCAGGCCGGGTTTGAGGATGCCCAGGCTGTGCCCCGCCTGCTGGCGATCTGGGAAAAGTATGTGAGCGAAAAGCCCCGTCCGGGCTACCGGCCTCTGGGCCTCTCATACAGCGCCCAGGGTACCTACAAAGGTGAAGCATTTCTTGATGCGGAGCAGATCACCAAGAACAAGCTCTACATCTACACCAGAGAGAAAAATACCGGCTTTGACCGCCGTTTCCTCATGAAGCGTGTGGGCGAGGGCTGGAGGATCGACGGGGTTCAGGAGCGGCTGGACGGCTGGCAGCGCACGGGATTGTGAAGTTCATGAGAATCAGATTGGAGGTACAGGAAGATGGGTTCATGGGGTGTAAAAGCATTGGAAAGTGATAATGGCTTAGACCTAATTTCCCTTTTGAAAACAGATTATTTACCCAAACATAAGAAACTGACTTTAGGTGGATTGATCGGCTTTCTGAAAGAGGAAGGTTTTCTTGGAGAAACAGTGAGCGAAATTGACTTTCTCTATGATAATACCGCCATCGCTCTCGCAGAACTTTATTCTGAATGGCGGGAAACAGGAAAGCTAAACTACGATGATGAGGATTCTAATGTTTGGTCAGCAATAACGAATTTCTCAGCTTCAGCTACTGCTCGAAAAGACCTTCTTAGGCGATTGAGGAGTATTAAAAATCAAGTTCCTGATGAAGATGGCGAAAGAGAAATCGTAGAACTTTGGAAAGAAAGTAATAACTGGGAATCGTGGGATAAGCATTTGGATTCTTTGATAGAACTCTTGCAGCAGGAATAAAATTGTTGCTTTGTAGGTAAGTGCGTTGAATTGTGAGGCATCACATGGCATGGGAATATGAAACCTTTGGCCCAGACGGTCAATGCAAATTGTTTGGTGTGAACATCTTTGACTACGACTGGCAAACCACCGGAAAGCGGGTAAAAGTCAAAGACCCAATCTATCACCAAGACCATACCTTCGAGGTCTGGCAGGTGGAGATTGACGGGCAGATCCACCGCTTTGCCGCCGGGGAGTTCTCCAACTGTGTATGGGGATTCTATCTGGAAAAGAACGGATGAGAGGAGCGTGGCGCCATGAAAGCCAGCGCCGGAGCGGTCTATACCGTCTATAACCAATACCTGAAACGCTACACCGCCTGCCAGGTGGCCTATATTGCGCCGCCGGACACGGTGAGCAAGGAGCCCTGGGCGGTGATCCTCTCCCTGGAGTGGGTGGGGGACGCCCCTCTGACGGCGGAGGAGCTGCCCCATCTCCGCCCGCTCTACAAGGACTTCATGTACTGGCCCCGGGAGCTCCACCTGTTGCGGGTGCCGGTGGAAGTCCCGCCCCAGTACACGCTTGTGGGGACCCTGCCGCCCTTCACCGATGAGCCCTGCCGCTCATGACGGCTATGATGTGTACCTCCAGATCCGGTGGCAGGCCATCCCGGAGGAACGGCGGCGGGCCTTCAAGGAGGCCATGGACAGTGACGAGCAAACGGAGATCGGCGGCATCCCGCTGAAGGTCAGCAGCCATCGGGTGATGGACCAATACGCACCATTTGATTCGGCTCTGGAACTGGCGGCGCTGCCCTGCCTCTCCGACCTCATCTGCCAGCGGTGGCACCCGGATCTGCTGGAGTTTTTGCGGGGCAATCCCTTCATCCGTGAACTCACCCTGCTGAACCACAGCCAGAGGACACTTGATCTGCGGGGCACCAGCATCAGAAAGCTGATGCTGGACATGACCGGCCTTCAGGAACTGTGGCTGGGTGAGGGAACGGAGCAGCTCCTGTTCCAGAACGAGGGGCCGGACGCCTGTACCATCCATGCCCCCGAAGGCGGCAGCGGTCTGACCCTCCAATTTATCGGGGAATACCGCCCGCACACGGAACTGCCGAACCTATGGGGGCTGCATGGCATCCAGCTGAAGGACTTTGATCTGACCGGACTGGCTGCTGTCCATCCCCACTTAAAGGAACTGCGGCTCTGGGGCGCGCCGGGAAACCTGGGGAACTTCTCCGCCGTGGGAGGGTTCCGGGAACTGACGAACCTCTCCACCTTCGACCTGTTTGGCTTCGGGGCGGACGACATCCCCACCCCGGAGCAGATGCCGGAGCTTCGCTGGTTCTGGATGACCAGCCTGCCGGAGACGGCGGCAAAAGCGGCAAAGCAGCTCTGGAAAAGCAAGCCGGGAATGGACCTGCGGATCACCAAACCCCGGAAACCGGAGTGGCTGGCGCAAAACCTGGACAATCCCTTCCGGGGCTGGGACGGTGCGGAGCATATCCCTGCTTCTGCTGCGAAAAAGGCAGCCAATCAATACCGCAAGACCCGCTCCCAGCTGATGAAGCTGGCTGCCCAGTCGGACGAGGACGCCCAGGCCCAGGCGCTGGAGGCCGTGGCCGCCTACACCCAGACCTTCAACAAAATGGGCTTTATCGAAACCGAGGAACGGGATGAAATTTACATGGCCCTGCGGGGTATCCTGAACGCCCTACCGGGTGACACGCTCCAGAAAGATTCCATGATTGAACAGTTTGAGCAGTTGAGGGATTTTTGAAAGGGGTGTCACATGAGCTACACAAAATTCAGCAAGGAAGTAACCAAGTGGCTGAAAGCCAATAGCCTTCCATGCTATGGAACAGCCAACGATAGCCCCGAAGAAACAAAGGCCCGGCTGGACGCATGGATGCGTGGGAGCAAAGAGGTGCTGCGCCAGTGGATCACAGAAAAGCGTTACCGTGAACTGATCTCCTGCGCCCACGGCGGCTGGTATCAGGATGATGTGATTTTTGAGCCCTTGGCTGAACATTTTGTGGCGCACCACCTGTTTGATGAATTACGGTTTCTCTGCGAGCGCGGCATCCGTTTTTCTGCGGAAGATATGCTGTCCACCATTCAATCTGAGAAAGAGGAGCATGGGGCGCTTGATATAGAAATCATTCGGAACATAGATGTTCCAAGCTATGTGGCAGGCCGCAGTTATTCCCATTTGGGGGAAATCGCAAAATACAGGAAACGGGCGCTGGATCAGATTATCCGCTATGCAGGCTATCTGGAGCAGATCCACGCACCTGCGGAATATTTGGAACAGGTAAAGGTCCTGCAAAAGAGCGTTTCGGATCTGACAGTCAAAACAAAAGATTTGAACCTATTCCGGTTTCGGCTGTGAAAGCAATTTCCTGAAAGGAGTGTGGGCGTATGAGCCGAATTGTTGATGAACCCTACTTTACATATAGTGCATACGACGCCCTCACCTCCGGCATTCAGGTGAAATGCCCCAAGTGTCATGGCACGGGCGTGGTGACCGCGGATGAGGATAATGCCTATTTCCGCTGCCTGAGCTGCGGCCATCAGGTGGCCCGTGATCGGACGATCTACCGCTACGATGTCCATAACCAGTGCAAAAACTGCGGCAGGTACTACCGGGTGGATATTGAAGATGAGGAAAGGCAGCACTTTTCCGTTCTCCATGTGGCCTGCCCCTATTGTGGGACAACGATGTCGGGAGAAGTGCATAAAACAGCGGAGGCGTTTTCATATATTGGCGAAATCAGGGATGGACGAGAACCTTACTTCGGCATGGAACTATGGTTTTTGACCTCCTTCCAGGGTAAGCCAGTCTGGGCCCTCAACCGGGAACACCTTGCCTACCTGATCGGCTATCTCAGCGCCGACCTGCGGGAAAAGCCATCGGGTAGCCAGAAAAAGACTCAGGCCGACCATCTCCCCACCTTCATGAAAACCGCAAAGAACCGGGAGCGGATCGTGAAGCTGCTGAAGAAGCTGCAAGAGAAATGAGGAAAACAATATGGCACTACAAGATAAGAAAATCATGCCTCCCCCTTGGCTGGCCCACCGGGAGATCGAGCGATACTCCATTGGCTGGCGCATGGGCTATGGGGAGGACTACATAGACCGGTTCGGCCATTGGCTGGATACCCTTTCACCAGAGGAGCAGACGGAATACCGCACCCTCTTTCCCGAGCCGGTGACCTGGAAGGGCTGGTGGGATGACGAGGACACGGGTGAGGTGCTGGCGCACGGCGACTTCCTGGTGGATGCGTGGCAGCCGGAGGGCCAGCCAAAGTACACCCGCCAGTGGCTCCAGCAGGAGTTTACTGCGGGGAAACCACGAGAGCTGTGCCTGTTCTGGGGCCATCAGCCTGCCGAGGACGGCCAGCTGACAAAAAGCTGCCTCAGCCAGTGGTGGATGGAGGACTTCTATACGACGGCTGACTCCTACCTCTGCATGGAGCAGTATATGATGGCTGCCAAGGCCGAGCTGTTCGGCGACAAAGAGATCCGGGACCAGATTTTGAAATGCAGCGACCAAAAGCAGATCAAGGCCCTGGGCCGCAAGGTGCGGGGCTTTGAGCAGAAGGTATGGGACAAGTTCAAGTACGCCATTGTGCTGCTTGGCAACTGGCACAAATTCAGCCAGAACCGCGAACTGCGGGAGTTTCTCCTTTCCACCGGGGACAGCGTGCTGGTGGAGGTCAGCCCCTACGATGCCATCTGGGGCATCCGCCTC
>CABIYX010000019.1:40933-66132 GCA_902363045.1 Clostridiales bacterium | reverse complement strand
TCATGAAGGATTTGGTCTCCTCTCGTGCGGTTGTTGCTCGCAACTTCAACTATAACCGATGAGACCTTATCCTTCATCCTTTTTTATTCAACTGTCCAATATGTATTGTAGTCCTACACAAGCTTGTGGGAAACGATTTCGGATCAAATTGACTTTTTGCGAAGAATCGTATATAATTAAAAGAGTTTCCTAAAAAAACACTCCTATTTTGCGGATTTTCCGCTGAATTTGGATATTCCCACAAAAGACCGCGGGGCTTCCGTAAAAAATTCGGAGGATCCCCTCTTCCGGCCCCTGTGCCGGTCCACCGCTCCACGGTCCTGTTTTGGAGGTTTCTGTATGAGTTTTGCCATTCCCCGGTATCGGGAACCGGATTTCACCGCCCTTGGTCTGGACGGGGCGCCGGATGTGAAGCTGGTCCCCGCGGAGCGGGACGGAGTAATGCCCTGCGGCTACCACGCCACCACGCTGTTTCCTGAGTATTATCACATCGGCGGCCGGTGGGTCCTGGCGGAGGACAGCCGCATGGACTGCGTGGCTGTGGTGCGGGACGGGGCGGTATCCATCGTAGAGTTCCGGAACGTCAAGGCGGGGGAGTTGGTGGTGGTCGGCCGGACAGAAGACGGCTCTGAGGGGATCTACGTCCATCCCAACTGCTTTGTGGACCAGAGCGGCGAGGCAGAGGCTTTTGCGTTCCGTACCGGGCGCAGCCGGGAGACCGCATATTCCATCGACTACGACGGCCTATATGACCTGCTCCGTCACGAGCGGGAGCACGGCAATATCCTTTGGGTCATGGGGCCGGCCTGCTCCTTCGACGCCGATTCCCGGGCCGCCTTCGCCGCCTTGGTTCGGGCCGGGTTTGTCAACGGGCTGATGGCCGGAAACGCTCTGGCCACCCACGACCTGGAGGCGGGCTATCTGGGAACCGCTTTGGGGCAGGACGTGTATACACAGCAGGCCCACTTCAATGGGCACTATAACCACATCGACACCATCAATGAGGTCCGCCGCCTGGGCTCCATCCAGGCCTTCGTGGAGTCCGGTCAGGTCCGAAACGGCATCATGTATGAGTGCGTCCGCCAGCAGGTGCCCTTTGTGTTGGTGGGCTCTGTCCGGGATGACGGCCCCCTGCCTGAGGTGTACGGCGACGTCTATCAGGGACAGGACGCCATGCGGGCGCTGGTGCGGAAGGCCACCACCATCATCTGTATGGCCTCCACCCTCCACACAGTGGCCACTGGAAACATGACCCCCTGCTACCGGGTAGTGGATGGCCAGGTGCGCCCTCTGTTCTTCTATTCGGTGGATATCTCGGAATTCGCGGTGAACAAGCTGCGGGACCGGGGGAGCCTGTCGGTCAAGACCATTGTGACCAATGTCCAGGATTTTATCGTCCATGTCCGAAAGGGCGTCTGTCCTCCGGAGGTCTGAGCATCCGAATCAAAATACGTCTCCGCCGGTGGAGGCGCATTTTGCGGAGGAGCACTTTCCGGCTGCCTTTCATAGGGAACGATCATGTTGCTGTTTACAACGGCGTAGCCTTGGTGCTGCGCCGTCTTTTTCTGCGTGGACCTGGAATGACTGTTCAATCGCCTCAAGTTCCGGCAGATGCCAAAAGCCAATGGCGTCTTGACAGCGATATACGTTCTGGCGCTGTTTTCTGTTTCGATGATTTGGTTTGTCTCCGCCGCCATCTGCAACCTTTTGACTTGCAGATGCGTCTAACACTGTGAAGACAGAAGCGGACTGAGATTCAGATTCCACCTAAATATCTGGAGCAAGAGGGTTGAAAAGATGAATTCCGCACAGGAACTTGCCCTGTTCGTAGAAAATAATCAGGAGCGGTTTTATCGCATTGCATATACCTATGTCAAGAGCCGAGAGGATGCGCTGGACGTGATTCACGATGCCATCGTAAAGGCTTTGCAGCCTTACCATACCCTGAGAAGGCCGGAGTATGCCAAGACCTGGTTCTACCGCATCCTGATCAACGAGTGCAACTCTTTTCTCCGCAAAAACAGGCCTCTGAAAATCTGTTTGATATATACAAGGATGAATATATTGACCTGTATGCAGCGGTGAAGAAACTGTCTCCGGATATGAAAACTGTTGTTGTCCTCCGTTTTTTGAAGAAATGAAGCCGGAAGAGATCGCCGAGATCACCTCCACCAATCTCGACACAGTGAAATCCAGGCTGCGCCGAGCGTTGAACCATCTAAAGTTGGATATAGAGGTGTTAGAACCGTGATCGACAAGAGCGGATACGAAAATATTGAAATCCCAGGCGAGCTGGACCAGGTGGTCCAGGATGCCCTCGCAGAGGGACTGGAGCAGCGGCGTAAAAACAGAGTTCGTGACCTTTCCAGACGGTTGGGTCCTATGGCCGCTGTATTTCTCTTGTGCACTGTTACGGCGCTGAACATATCTCCGACCTTTGCGGCGGCGGCCTGTGACCTTCCAGTGGTGGGGGGACTGTGTCAGGTATTCCTGTTTCGGGAGTATCATAAGGAGGACGACATCAAGTATATCGATGCCAAGATCCCTCAAATCAAAAATACCGGAAAAACAGAACTGGAGCAGCGGATCAATCAGGAGATCCAGAAGGCGGTCTACGACTGCCTTGCTGCCAGTGAGGCCCGGGCCAAGGACTATCACGACGCTTTTATTGCCACTGGCGGCGACGCGGAGGCGTTCGTCCCTGTGGGTATCACCATAGACTATGAGGTAAAGTATATCTCTCCCAGCCATGTGTCATTTGTCATTTCTCAGTATGAGAGCCGGTTCTCTTCGTATCATTGTGAATTCTACTACAATATCGATCTGGGGAGTGGCAAAGTGATCACGCTGAAGGACTGGTTCGGCCCAAGTTACCAACAGATCGTGGCAGACAGCATTGAGGAGAGCATTGCCCAGTGGAGTGATGAGCAGCGCGGCATCCTGTGGGAGCACCTGTCCATCCCTGATCTCATCTCTGAAGATACCAATTTCTACTTTGACCGGGACGGCCAGGTGGTTGTGGTGATTGAGAAATATCAGGCAGCGTATGGTGCGGCGGGAAGCCTGGAATTTAAAATAGGATAGTGTGGGTGGGCGGTCCACGCCCTACGCTCCCTTTGGAAAAAGCAGGTGAACAGCGTTGCACCTGCTTTTTCTTTGTGCCTGATCGATCCATTTCATAAAAATAATACCTTGTATGCGGTTGCAGGTCGTGTGTACTTCTCCGGACCATTCTATTTGATGTTCTGTGGCGGAGGCGTACTCTTGCGGCCTCCTCAAAGGTCCGGACTGCTCCGGTCCTCCCGGAGAACGCCGGCGGCGGCCCGCAGGAGTTTTTTCAGCGTATGGAGGATGTGGTTTCTGGTGTCCTCATCCAGCTGGACCAGCCCCTGGATCAGGGCGTACAGACGCTTGGGGTGGGCCAGGTCCTCCAGCTCCTGGGCCTGGGTGCCCTCAAGGGCCTGATACAAGCTGTCCAGAAAGAGCTCGCGGTCCTGAGGGGTGAGGCCGGCCAGCCAGCTTTTCAGCGTGAGGTCCAAGTTCCGGCTGCCATCGCTGAGCTCCTCCAGACAGAGGAAGCCGCCGCCCCGCACCGCCCAGGTATATGGGTCGTGCTGAAAAATGCCCAGATGGCGGCTTTTGACCACGGTGTATGGCTCCTCGTGCTCCAGAAGCATCCCGACCACAGAGGACTGGGGGACATAGCTGCGGATGCGGGGGAGCAGCTCCTGGTACCCCGGGGCGGAGAGCACCCGTTGGGTGAAGCCGGGGCTGTCATAGCTGTATACCGCGCCGATCCGGTCCCGCAGCTCCGGGGCGGAGAGGGCGGCGGAAAAGACGGCCAGATTGCCCCCTTTGGAGTGTCCGGCCAGCAGCAGGGGGCCGGGACGGGCGGCGGCCAGCCGGGCGGTATAATCCAGGGCGGCGGATTGGGCGGGGACCACCTCCAGAAAACTCAGATTGAAGTCCTCTTTCCAGCCCACCAGAGTGTTGTCCGTTCCACGAAAGACCAGCAGGGCCTCTCCGGTATCCAGCAGCACGGTGAGGGCGGAAAACTGCATCTCCCGCTCCGGGTCCAGCCGGTCCTGGTAGAATGTGAGGGGGAGGAAGGCGAAACGGGGCGCGGATAGGAGGGCCTTCAGCAGGCGCGGATCCTGCTTGCACCGCACCCGGTCCTCCACTTCCCGCTCCGGCAGGGAGAGAAATGCCTCCGCTGCCTGTCTCAGGGGGACCGACAGGCCGGGAGAATCCGGGACCAGCGTCTGGAAGCGGACGTAGGACAGGGTGGAGAGGATCAGCCCGTCCACAGGGCCGAAGGGGACCTGGGACAGGGGGATGTCTCCCCGCCAGGCGAGGTAATCGAACAGATCTGACATGGCAGCAGACCGCCTTTCCAAGAATTCCAACTGGGGAGGTGTCCCAAGAGCCTGATTATACCTCCATAGGACGAGAATGGCCGCCCGAATGGGCGGCCATTGATTGAGTGCAGCGCGGATTAGCCGGCGGGCTGGGCCAGGATCTCTTCCTTGCGCTGAAGCAGCTCGTCGGACAGCAGCAGAGCCTGGACCTGGTCGAAGCCCAGACGGGTGATGGTGTCGGCGAAGCGCTCCTTGGGTTGGCCGTAGGCGCGGAAAAGTAGCAGACATTTTTCGATCAGAGTCAGGAGCTCCTCCTGATTGGTGAAGATCGTGCTCAGGGGGCGGCCCATGGCGGTGCGCTTGCCCCAACGACCGCCAATGTAGACCTGATAGCCGGTGGCCTGGGCCTCGATGGCCTGGAAGGGGCACTTGGGGATACAGCGGCCGCAGTTGTTGCACTGGGCCGGATCGATGACCGCCTTGCCATCCACCACCTTGGCGACATGGAGGGGACAGGACTTCTCGCACAGCTTGCACCCCTTGCACAGCTCGGGGATGACCCGGGGGATACGCTGTCCAACAATGCCCACATCATTCAGGTCGGGCTTGACGCAGTTGTTGGGGCAGCCGCCCACCGCAATCTTGAACTTATGGGGCAGCTTGACGCCGGCATAGCCCTGGAAAAAGCGCTCATGGATCGCCAGAGAGAGGGCGTAGGTGTCGATCAGGCCGTACTGACAGGTGGTGCCCTTACAGGAGACCACAGGGCGGACCTTCGCGCCGGTTCCTCCGGTCTCAAGACCGGCCTGCTCACGGAGGAACTCCCGCAGAGGCTCGATATTTTCAAACGGTACGCCCTGGATCTCCATGGTCAGGCGGGTGGTCATGGCCACCTCGCCGCTGCCGAAGCGCTGGGCTGCCTCTGAGATGACACGGCACTCCTCTGCGGTGATCTTTCCGTTGCGGGTGATGACACGGCCGTTGAATCGATCCGGGGTGCGCTTATCCCAGAGGAACCCCAGGGCCTTGACCCGGGTGACCTCGCTCTGAGGGATGGGGGTTACTTTGCTATTGGGCTCGCTCATATTTTTACCTCCCTAAATGGCTGTTTGACGAAGGCTCCGCCGGGTGGTCAGCCTTCTGTATACAATGCTTCCTATCCACACCTACAATATCAGAAGCGGGGAGCTTCGTCAATGAAAATATGTTGGAACTTCTCGTTTTGGACTGTTTTTGACACCTGAGCGAGAGGGAGAGGGATCCCCTCTGCGGGTGCGGAAGAACGTGTCAAGTCTGTGGAACGATCCTGAAACAAGATGTCCCCGGTCCGTTTGGACCGGGGACATCAATCAAAGATATTGGGATCGGATCACACCAGCTTGGCGCCGTTGACCTTGACGCCGGGGCCCATGGTGGAAGCCACCACGCAGCTCTTGATATACTGGCCCTTGGCGGCGGCGGGCTTGGCCTTGACGATCGCGCCCATGATGGCGTTGAAGTTCTCAGCCAGCTTCTCAGCGCCGAAGGAGACCTTACCGATGGGGCAGTGGATGATATTGGTCTTGTCCAGACGGTACTCCACCTTACCGGCCTTGATCTCGTTGATGGCCTTGGTTACGTCCATGGTGACGGTGCCGGCCTTAGGGGAGGGCATCAGGCCCTTGGGGCCCAGGACCTTACCCAGACGGCCCACAACACCCATCATGTCGGGGGTAGCCACGACCACGTCGAAGTCAAACCAGTTCTCCTTCTGAATCTTCTCCACCAGGTCCATATCGCCCACGAAGTCAGCGCCGGCGGCACGGGCCTCGTCAGCCTTGGCGGCCTTGGCGAAGACCAGCACGCGCTGGGTCTTGCCGGTGCCGTGGGGGAGGACGATGGCGCCGCGGACCTGCTGGTCAGCGTGACGGGAGTCAACGCCCAGCTTCACATGGAGCTCAACAGTCTCATCAAACTTAGCGGGAGCGGTCTTGACCAGCAGCTCCATGGCCTCGTTGGTATCGTACAGAGCGTTCTTGTCGATCTGCTTGGCGCTCTCCTGATATTTCTTGCCTCTAAACATTGTTTACACCCTCCTTACTCGCCCACGACGATGCCCATGGAGCGGGCAGTACCGGCGATCATGCTCATAGCGGCCTCGACGCTGGCGGCGTTCAGATCGGGCATCTTGGTCTCCGCGATCTTGCGCACGTCCTCCTTGCTGATGGTGGCCACCTTGGTCTTGTTGGGGACACCGGAGCCGGACTCGATGTTGCAGGCCTTCTTGATCAGAACAGCGGCGGGAGGGGTCTTGGTAATGAAGGTGAAGGAGCGGTCGGCGTACACAGTGATGATGACGGGGATGATCATGCCCACGTCGTTCTTGGTGCGCTCATTGAACTCCTTGGTGAAGGCGGCGATATTCACGCCGTGCTGGCCCAGAGCGGGACCAACAGGGGGGGCGGGAGTCGCCTTGCCGGCGGGGATCTGCAGTTTTACGTATCCAGTTACTTTCTGTGCCACGAAAGAGCACCTCCATAATGAAAATGTGGTTGTGTTGGGCGTTACGCGCCCATTTGGCGGGACGGACTGAACCGTCCCTCCCACGTTCCGCGGCCCGGTGCCGCGGAGAGAAATGTCTGCTGTTGGCGGTGGAGACTTACCGGTCCATGGGCTCGACCTGATCCAGCTCCAGCTCCACGGGGGTCTCCCGTCCGAACATGGAGACCATCACGCGGACCTTGCCGCGTTCCAGGTCCAGCTCCTCCACAGTGCCCAGGAAGGACTCCAGGGCGCCGTCGGTGATCTTGACGCTGTCTCCCACCTGATAGCCCACCACGATCTCGCGCTTCTCTACGCCGAGGGCGGCGACGTCATCCTCAGACAGGGGAATGGGCTTGTTGCCTTCGCCCAGGAAGCCGGTGACGCCGCGGATGTTCCGCACCACGTGCCAGGTCTCGTCATTCATGACCATCTTGACCAGTACATAGCCGGGGAACACCTTACGCTCCACTTCCTTGGGGCCGTTGTCTGTGATCTCGGTGACAGTTTCCAGCGGGATGCTGATCTCATGGATCACATCCTGCAGATGGCGGTTCTCGACATACTTTTCAATGGTGGCCTTGACCGTGTTCTCATACCCGGAGTAGGTATGGACCACATACCAATTCACATTGTCAGCCATGCCGCTCACCCATTCACGAGGTGGAACAGGGCCTGGATCAGGCCGCCGGCCACCGCGTCAAACAGCCAGATGAAAATGCCCACGACGATCACACAGGCGATGACGATCAGGGTGTTGTTGACGGTCTGCTTGCCGGTGGGCCACACGACCTTCTTCAACTCGATCTTCAGTTCCCGGAACCAACGGCCGATGCGGGCAAAGACGCCGGGCTTGGACTTTTTTTCGGACTTCTTGTCCTTCTTGGCCTTATCGGCCTTGGGAGCGGAGGATACGCTCTGCTCCACCTTTTCGTTCTCAGCCATCTTTGTTACCCTTCTTTCCTTTCAGCCATCCCAGAGGAATTACTTCGTCTCATTGTGGACGGTGTGCTTTCTGCAGAAGGGGCAGTACTTGTTGAGCTCCAGACGGTCAGGGGTATTCTTCTTGTTCTTCATGGTGTTGTAGTTTCTCTGCTTGCACTCAGAGCACCGCAGGGTGATCTTGATGCGCGCGCCGGCTTTGCTTGCCATAGGTTCGGCACCTCCTTAGTGTTTTGTGGAGGAAGACCTCCACTTTGAATCCCGCATAGACGAAAAACGCCGGATGCGGACTGATGCCGAATCCAGCGACGACAGACACAGACGGAGCTGTGCCGAGACGTTACGGTGGGATCCGGCGATTGCCTCCCTGTGTTCCGGAGTGCGGAGGAGGGGGTCGGGCGGCATTACACCGTAAAAATGCGTACGACAAAAAGCCCCTTTTCACAGGTATTGGTACTATACCACAAACAGCATGAAAAGTCAAGATGAATTTTGCTTTTTTGCAGCCGGAAATGAGCTGCACTCGTTTTGGCGGCGGTCTGAAGAGCGGCGGAGGAGAAAAGCGGAGTATTTGAGTTTTCACAAGTTGACAGAGAAACAGGAATCCAGTATCCTGTTGTTGAAACAGATGCTTGGCTGTGCCAGACAGACATGAAAGAGTGCAAAGCGAGGTGGAGAGTGGAACGTCGGGATGAAAAGCGGGAGGAGGCGCTCCTGCGTGATTTTGGCGTACAGCTGAGGTGGCTCCGGGAACAGCGGAGAATGACGCTGGAGGACGCGGAGGCGCGCTCTGGGGTCTCTACCAGCAGCCTCTCCGCGTACGAGCGGGGTGAAGGGAACCCCACGCTGCGCACGGTGATGCTTTTGGCGGAGAGCTATCAGGTGCCGCTGTCCGGCCTTCTGCGGGAGCGGGAACGGGAGCCGGACTGCGCTCAGGCTGCCTCCGCCTGTCTGCTCC
Organism: Clostridiales bacterium; assembly: GCA_902363045.1. Classification (GTDB taxonomy): domain Bacteria; phylum Bacillota; class Clostridia; order Oscillospirales; family Oscillospiraceae; genus Lawsonibacter. Next base: position 57,354 of record CABIYX010000019.1, on the reverse strand, counting down.
AGTGTATTGAGGCCATGTCCGGAGTCCTCCGCAGGGGCGCGACACAGCCGGAGCTGAAACGGTGTGCCGCCGAGTGTATCAGCTGGCTGGAGGAGATCCTGAGACCAGACCGGACGGGCGGCGGGCAGGAGAATGAGGAAAAGGCGGGGGAGGAGAAGCCTGGGAAAGTGTGAGACGTGGGGAACGGCCTGCTCCCCGTCTCCGGCCTGCCCAAGGCGGCCGATACGTCCGGAGCCTCATTGGCTGCGCATGGAATGAGTGTGCGCTGGGATAAAAAGCGGCCCCTCCGGGCCGTACCGCGGTTGCCGCGTCAATTCAGAGGTCCGTGGGACCGGGATCCACCAAGGGGACATGACTTTCGTCATGTCCCCTTGGTGCGGCAGGACGAGGAAAGTGGGCGGGCCGATGTCCCCATCGGCCCCTACGGAGTGGCGAACAGGACCGCCGGAGGGGAGAGCAGGGCCGCCGGAGGGGAGAACAGGACTGCGGCTGAGGGGGCGTATGACGCCAAACGGGTCCGGGATGGGGCGCGCGCCTTCGGCGAGAGCGGGGCGAAAGCACTGGCGGCCGCCTATGATGGCAGGACGGATGCGGAAAGCTATTACGGCGGATTCGCCGCCTACTATTGAGCGGGCCCTGGACGAGGCGGCGGCGGACTACGCAGGGCGCATGATCGACGACGGAGAGGTATTGGATCGCTTCATTGAAGCGCACAAGGAAAAACGGACTCTGCAGGAGAAGGTGCGGGATGCCATCCGGGCCATCGTCCGCAAGCTGACCGGGGTGGAGAAGAAGCAGGCCCAGACCGCTGAGGGCAAGCTGACGGCGGCGCTGGAGGCTGCGACGAGACAGGCCGAGACCTTGCAAGGGGAAAGCTCCGATGGTACAATGGGTGCAACGAGAAATTCTTTGAAGGAGGACGGCAGGAATGAACGAGGCAAAGCAGGTAGCGGAGGACTTCAAAAAGGCAGCGGCAGAGAGTTTGGGCAGACCTTTAACGGAGAAAGAAATAAAGGGACTAGAAGCGTTCGCGGAGAGCTTTCTGCTGCTGCTGGACGATACGGAGGAGTAAACCCGTCTTTCGGGCAAACACCTATACGCTCCTGGGCCGAGGGCCATACAGTAGAACCGTCCGAGGGCAGCGTGGCCTATGCAGAGCAGCAGACGGCGGTGGACTACGGCGTGCCGAGTTTCGTTGTGGCTGATGCGGTATGGGCCAAGAACAAGGGCCGTGCTCCGGCGTTTGCCGCCGGTGGGCAAATCTACTTCCGAGAGACCCTGCCGGAGGAGAACCGGGGAATGTTTGCTCCGCATGAAATCACTCATGTGATGAGGCAGACAGGCTACAAGCCCTATCTGGAGTTCGTGGAACGAACCCCCGAAATGCTGAACATGAGCGATCCGCTGACACGTCAACTCTTAGATCATACTGCAAAGCATCAGGGTGTGGATGGCACCAACGCAGACCCTACGCGGCTGTATGATGAGCTGAACGCTACTATTTATGGGCACTATGCAGCAAATAAAATGGAAGGGTTGCACGCTTCTCTGCATCAGGTATTCTACGATTTTGATGCCTATATTTCGGAGCTGGCCGAGCTACACGAGCGTTTCAAGGCAGACAACCAAAGGAAAACCCGCTTTTCCCTCAAAGCCCCGGTGGAGGAGACCGAGAACCTGATTGCCCTGCATAATCTGACGGAGGAGAAACTGTGGGGCGACCTTCGGCTGGGCGGCTTCCCCATGCCCTCCATCGCTGTTACCCGGATTGACGTGCCCCACACTAATTTCGGAGACATTACGTTGGTCATGGACAAACGGAGTATCGACCCCAAGGCAAACCGCAAGAACACCGTCTACTCCGCCGACGCATGGACGCCGACCTTTCCGCAGGTGGAGTACGCCGCCGATCCGGCGGCAGAGCGCCGCATTTCCGGGCGGCTGCGGGAATTGTCCGGCAAAGTGGACGAGATGTTCAGGCAAGACCTGTATCGTATCACCTATGACATGGAGGACCTTCTGAACCGCTATGGCGGAGAGGATGGGCTGCTGCGTCAGGTCATGGATAACTACGGCCTCAAGGCCGCCTATCTGGAGGACGCAGGGCACCACGTTTCTGCGGCCACGGTCCAGCGCGAAGCGGACAAGGGGTACAGCCAGGACCGGGTAGAAAAGTACCGGGCAATCGTCGAAGCCCTTGGGACGGATGACCCGGACGAGATCGGTCATATCCCGCTGAAAGAGCTGCGGGACCGATATGGGGACGAGCTGGAGGCTGCGTTCCCTGGCATGACGAAATCTACGTTCCGGTTGAGCAACATTATCCGCCAAGTACAGGCATACCTCCAGGGCCAGGGCGGCGAGCCGGTCTATGAGACGGTCACGGACACCGCCGCCACGCGCCGGGGCCACGCCGGAGACTGCCATTCCAAACATTGAGGAACTGACGGCCCGGGGCGTGTTTTTTTACACCCAGTACACGGACAAGCAGGCTATGAAGGACGCGGAGGGCACGATTCGGGACAAGGGATATGCCAGCGCCCTTTCCGACTGGACCAATCGGGTCAGAAGCGGAGAGGTATCCAAGAGAAACATCGCTGAAGAGTGGAACGACCAACAGGAGCGGAAATCAAAAAGAAAGACATGACCTGCGGTCATGTCTTTCTTTTTGGAAGAGAAGGTGAAAATCGATATTTCTGTCAGAAACGAAACATACCGCCCGCAGGGCGGCACACCAACTGCGAGCCCAGCAATAGCGGGGCGCAGTTAGAAAGGAGGAGCAGCGGCGTGAGCGCGCTCTGACTTATAAAATAAGTCGGAGCAAGCGATACAAAGCTTGCTCCGACGTGGTACGCCCGAAGGGACTCGAACCCCCAACATTCAGAACCGGAATCTGACGCTCTATCCATTGAACTACGGGCGCTTCTCTCATAAAGCCTTATCATTATAGCAGGCTTTTCTTCTCTTGTAAAGTGGTATTTTAAAATTTCTCACAAAATTCAGAAAAGTGAGAGATTTTTCGCCTCAGTACGCTTTACTCCGTTTTTTTTATCGACTATAATGTTGTCTGTTCAACAGGCGGCGGACCGGATCCGGCTGCCGGAGAGGATGAAAAGCCATGACGGAACGTGAGAAAATGCTGTCCGGCGCCCTGTATCAGGCGGGCGCGCCGGAGCTGGTCCGTGCAAGACGGCAAGCCAAGGAGCTGTGCCGCCGGTTCAATCTGGAGGCCGCGCGGGACCCGGAGGCCGGAGAACGTCTGTTGCGGGAGCTGCTGGGCGCGGTGGGAGAGGACGTCTCCATCCAGCCCATGTTCTGGTGCGACTACGGCTGTCATATCCGCATGGGCTCTCACATCGAGATCAACCACAACTGCGTCATCCTGGACTGCGCCCCGGTGACCTTTGGGGACCATGTGCTTATCGGTCCCAACTGCGGCTTCTACACGGCGGGACACCCCCTGGAGGCCGCCGCCCGAAACACCGGACTGGAGTTCGCCCGGCCCATCACCGTGGGGGACAGCGTCTGGTTCGGCGGCAGCGTGGCCGTCCTGCCCGGAGTCACCATCGGCTCCGGAGCGGTCATCGGCGCGGGGAGCGTGGTCAGCCGGGACATCCCGCCCAACGTGGTGGCGGCGGGCAATCCCTGCCGGGTGCTGCGCCCCATCCATCCCGGCGGCGTGGAGGAGACGTGAACGCCTGTTGACCCTTCGCAGAGAGAAAGGAGGACTACGCCTGTCCGGCGAAGCAGATGCCGGAACACGCGTCAAAAGCGCCAGAGCCTGCCCAGTGGGCAGGATGACGAGGAGAAGGGAGTATCGAGCGGACGGCGGCCAGGCCGCGGTCTGAAAATTCGGCGGATGCCCTTCCGCGCCGCCTGGGTGCGTACACAGTCAGCAAATATGCGGGTGACCGCAAAACAGAGGGGCTGTGACCGGGAAACGAGGGTACAAATGTCTGCGAGTTTGTCCTCCCGAAGTTCAATATTGAGGAGGAATATCATTTTATGTGTGGCATTGTTGGTTTTATTGGGAAGGAGCAGGCCGCGCCCATCCTGCTGGAGGGTCTCTCCCGTCTGGAATACCGGGGCTACGACTCCGCCGGATTGGCGGTCTATGACCGGGAGAAGGGACTTCAGGTGGTGAAGGCCAAGGGCCGTCTCCAGGTCCTGTACGACCTGACGGACGGCGGCGCGCTGGTCCCTGGTGTTATGGGCGTGGGGCATACCCGCTGGGCCACCCACGGCGCGCCCAACGACGTGAACTCCCACCCCCAGGTGAGCCAGTCTGGGCGGATTGCCGTGGTCCACAACGGGATCATCGAAAACTACGCCAAGCTGAAGGAGTTTCTGGAGTCCAAGGGAATGGTCTTTGCCTCTGAGACAGACACCGAGGTGGTGGCCCAGCTGCTGGAATATTACTACGACGGCGACCTGCTGGACGCGGTCTCCAAGGTGCTCCACCGCATCGAGGGGGCGTACGCCCTGGGCATCGTATGCGCCGATGAGCCGGATAAGCTGGTGGCGGTGCGGAAGGACTCCCCCCTGGTGCTGGGATATGGAGAGGGCTTCAACCTGCTGGCCTCCGACGTCACCGCCGTCATCAAGCATACCCGAGAGGTGTGTTATCTGGATGACGGGGAGGTGGCCGTGCTCACCCCTGGCTCAGTCCAGGTGTACAACTCCCTGCTCCAGCCGGTGGTGAAGGAGCACTCCCATGTGGACTGGGAGATATCCGCGGCGGAGAAGGGCGGCTATGAGCACTTCATGTTCAAGGAGATCATGGAGCAGCCCAAGGCCCTGCGGGACACCATTTTCCCCCGCCTGCGGGGGGACCGGGTGGTGCTGGACGAGCTGACCATCACCCGGGAGGAGCTGGAGCGGATGGACCGCCTGTACATCATCGCCTGCGGCTCCTCCTACCATGTGGGAGTGGCGGCTAAGTACATCCTGGAGCGGCTGCTGCGCATCCCAGTGGAGGTGACTCTGGCCTCGGAGTTCCGGTACTGCGACCCCATCGTGACCGACCGGACCCTGGCCCTGGTCATCAGCCAGTCCGGAGAGACCATCGACACCCTGGCCGCCATGCGGGAGGCCAAGCGCCTGGGCGCCCGCCTGCTGTCCATTGTCAACGTGGTGGGGTCCACCATTGCCCGGGAGTCGGATGATGTGCTGTATACCTGGGCAGGGCCGGAGATCGCCGTAGCCACCACCAAGGCTTACTCCACCCAGCTGGCGGTGATCTATCTGGTGGGCCTCTACTTTGCCGAGCTGCTGGGCCGGATCGGGGCGGAGGAGTACCATGAGCTGGTGGCCCAGCTGCGCCTGCTCCCCTCTAAGGCGGAGGAAATCCTCGCCCACACCCAGGAGATCCAGTACTACGCCTCCATCTACTTCAACCACGACTCCGTCTTTTTCATCGGGCGGAATATCGACTACGCTGTGGGGCTGGAGGGCTCCCTCAAGCTGAAGGAGATCTCCTATATCCACTCGGAGGCGTATGCCGCCGGCGAGCTGAAGCACGGGACCATCTCCCTCATCGAGGACGGCACCCTGGTGGTGGCTCTGGCCAGCTGGAATACGCTGTTTGACAAGCTGATGAGCAATGTGAAGGAGGTCAAGGCCCGGGGCGCGGACGTCATCGGCATTTCCACCGCCAGCCACAGGGAGCAGCTGGACGCCCTGGTGGACAGCGCCATGACCATCCCGGACATCCATCCCATGTTCCTGCCCTCTCTGGAGGTCATCCCCATGCAGCTGTTTGCCTATTATGTGGCGCTGATGCGTGGGTGCGACATCGACAAGCCCAGAAATCTGGCCAAGAGCGTCACCGTAGAGTGATCAAAACGGCCCCGGACCCGGACGAATTTCGTCCGGGCCCGGGGTTTTCTATTGTCTATTGGATGTTTTCCTCCGCGCAGTTGTCCACCACGCGGAAGCCCATCTCCCCCGGCGCGGCCACGGGAAATTCGGCGATGCTGGCGCCGTCAAACCGGGCGCAGAGGCGCAGCTGGGGATTGAGGCGCAGATCCTCGCCCAAAATATCGCGGGGATCCTCTCGTTTTCTTGGCTCCATGGTTCCATCACCCCCGGTCTAGTATGTCCCGGAGGGCAGGCTTTTTTGCAAAAAGATCCCCGCCCCCGGAACCGGAGGCGGGGGATAGGGTCAGGACTGCTGGGTGGGCGCGGAATTGCCCTTGGAACCGCGGGCCATGTTCTGGGCGCCGGACTGACTCCGGTTCTGGGCCGCGGGCTCGGTATTCTCCGGGCGCTTCATGCCTTTCTTTGCCATTCAAATCCCTCCGTTTCGCTGCCGCCGCGCAGCAGCGCGGCGGCGTGGTCCTTCAGATCAGCCATGGAGTTGATCCCATTGGGGCGGGTACGGAGCCGGTCCTGCACATGGACGGGAAGGGCGTCGAAATAGCGCTTGGCCTCCGGTTCCCGGCGGAACAGGGCGTACAGATCGCGGTACTGCAATGGACATCACCTCGCCCCTTAGTATGGACCCGCCCCGGGAAGATTATTCCGGAGACGGGATATTTTTTCGTTCTGCGCCAGGGGGCGGAGGTCAGGGCCGGAACATCCTCCCGCCGCGCCGCTTTTCCCGTGCTCTACGCCTATTAAGATGCCGTAAATTTTGGATGAAAACCCTGTGCTTTCTTCATAAAGAGGCGGGAAAACCACGGAGAAAAGGCGTTTTTGCTGTAAATGTCGTGAAAATGTTCAAAAATGAATGTTTGGAATTGTGGAAAGTGCGGGAAATAAAATTCATGTTGTAGAAATTTGAAGGAAATTGAAGTTGACGCATAAAATGAGGTACGAAGTATGAAACAGCCGAGGAGCGGCTGAACAAAAAAGAAGAGGAGAGAGGAAACTTATGCTGACGATCCAAATGGATATGCTGCAGACGGCGGCTCTGGCAATGCTGCTGTTCCTCCTGGGACGCTTCATCGTCAATCACGTTGACTTCTTGAAGCGCTGCTGCATCCCCGCCCCGGTGGTGGGCGGACTGATCTTCGCCATCCTGCACCTGGTCACCTATCAGACCGGGATCCTGACCCTGGAGTTCGATGAGACCCTGCGCGTGGCCTTTATGGACTTCTTCTTCACCAGCGTGGGCTTCGGCGCCAGCATCAAGCTGCTGAAGAAGGGCGCGCTGCCTGTCATGATCTTCCTGCTGCTGGCCACCATCATGGTCACCATGCAGGACCTGGTGGGCGTGGGTATGGCCGGTATTTTCGGACTGGACGGCCGCATGGGCCTGTGCATGGGCTCCGTGCCCCTGGTGGGCGGTCACGGCACCTCCGCCTCCTTCGGTGATACCTTCCAGAAGGCCGGTGTGGAAGGCGCCCTGACGGTGGCTGTGGCCTGCGCCACCTACGGACTGGTGGCCGGCTCCCTCATGGGCGGCCCTCTGGGCAGATGGAAGATCAAAAAGTACAACCTGAAGCCCCATGTGACGGCGGAAGATGAGAAGCTGGGCGAGCCCGAGACCGTCTATCTCACCAAGTCGGAGAAGCTGGACAGCAATACCTTCCTGGATTCCTTTGTTCTGATCATCATTGCCACCGGCATCGGCACTTATATCACCAACGCCTTTGCCAAGATCGGCATCAACCTGCCGGTGTATATCGGCGGCATGATCGTGGCCCTGATCATCCGCAACGTGGCCGACGCCATGGGTAAGGAGCTGCCCCTGAAGGCCATCGATGTGGCGGGCAACACCAGCCTGAATGTGTTCCTGGGCATCGCCCTGATGACCCTGAAGCTGTGGCAGCTGGCTGAGCTGGCTCTGCCCATCGTGGTGACTCTGGCGGTCCAGACCCTGCTGATGTACCTGTTTGCCTCCTTTGTGGTGTTCCGTGTGATGGGCGCCGACTACGAGGCCGCCGTGATGACCGCCGCTTTCTGCGGCTTCGGCATGGGCGCCACCCCCAACGCCATGGCCAATATGCTGACCATCAAGAACCAGTACGGCCCCGCGCCCAAGGCGTTCTTTGTGGTCCCCCTGGTGGGCGGTATGTTCATCGACTTTACGAACTCTGCCGTTTTGACGGTATTTACCAACCTGGTCAGCTGACTCCGCTCTGTGAGCTGAGAGAACAGCGGGCCCCGATCCTCTGAACCGGAGGAGCGGGGCCCGCTTCTTATTTTTTGTGCTGCTCTGTGCCGGAGCGGACCCGCTCCGGCGGGAAAGGGACTTGCATCTTCGGACAAAATCCAGTACACTGGACACAGAAAAACCTCTTCTGGACCGACCGTTCGGAATCAGGATCAAAGGGGGACAAAGATATGGTATGGACGCTTGACCGGATCCGCTCCGGCGGACCGCGCTTTGGAGGGGGGAACGCCGGATGAGCCGCCCCGCTGACAATATTCTGGGGACCCTTCCGGTCCCCAAGCTGGTGTGGACCATGTCCGCCCCCATTATGCTCTCCATGCTGATGAGCGCCATCTACAACCTGGTGGACAGCATCTATGTGGCCCAGGTGAGCGAGCTGGACTTCCTGGCGCTCTCCTACGCCTATCCGGTCCAGCTGATGATGGTGGCCTTCTGCGCCGGGACCGGGGTGGGCTTCAATGCCCTGTTCGCCCAGCGCCTGGGGGCTGGGCAGAGGGAGGAGGCCAACCGGGTGGCCTGTCACGGCTTTTTGTTTTATGGGCTGTGCTGGCTGCTGTTCCTGGCCTTCGCCCTGCTGGCTGCGCCCCTCTTTTTCCGCCTGTCCACCGACAACGCGGCGGTGGCGGCGGCGGGGACCTCCTATCTGCGCATCTGCTGCGGCCTGTCCATCGGGATGTGTATGCAGTTCCTCACCGAGCGCCTGCTCCAGACCACCGGCCACCCCGCCGGCTTTATGATCGTACAGGGCTCCGGGGCCATCCTCAACATCATTCTGGACCCGGTGTTCATCTTTGGGCTGGACATGGGGGTGGTGGGGGCCGCCGCGGCCACCGTCATCGGCCAGATCTCCGGGGCCTGCATCGGCTTTTTCCTGCTGTGGCGCATCCGGGGGGAGTTCTCCGTCTCCTTCCGGGGCTTCCGGCCCGACCGGGCCCTCTCCGCGGAGCTGCTCCGCATCGCCGCCCCCGCCGTGGTGATGCAGTCCCTGTCCAGCTTCATGTCCCTGGGCCTCAACCAGCTGCTCACCCTCTGGTCGGACACGGCGGTCTTTGTGCTGGGGGTCTATTTCAAGATCCAGTCCTTTGTGTTCATGCCCATCTTCGGGGTCAACAGCGGCCTGATCCCCATCCTCAGCTATAACTACGGAGCGAAGTCCGCCCCCCGCCTCTCCCAGGCGGTGCGCTTCGGGGCGCAGCTGGCTCTGTCTGCCGCCGTGGCGGGGGCCGTCCTGCTGGCCCTGGCCGCCGGGCCCCTGCTGCGGTACTGCTTCCACGCCGGTGGAGCGGCCGCCGCTATGGGCGTTCCCGCCCTGCGTATGGCCGCCCTCTCGTTCCCCATTGCCGCGGTGAGCATCATCCTGTCCGCCGCCTTTCAGTCCCTGGGGCACAGCGGGAGCTCTCTGCTGATCGCCCTGCTGCGGCAGATCCTGCTCCTGCTCCCCATCGCCGCCCTGCTTCTTTGGCTGGCCCCGGACAGCGTCTGGCTGTCCTTCCTGATCGCGGAGGCCATCACCTGCGTAGCGACCCTCCTCCTCTACCGCCGGACCGTCCGCCCCCTGATCGCCGCGCTGGCGGACTCTGACTCCTCCCGCTGAACGGCTTCCGATCTGCCTCTGGTATTTGGAAGAATTGTGCATTTTATTCCCTATTTTTTGTAAGAATTTCAAATTGCTTTTTCCCCCAAAATGTGATACTAATTGTACAGTCATACAAATCAAATACAGAGAGGAGTGCCATCAGAATGGAACTTGGCCGATTCCTATCCCGTTTCCGTCCTCTGGTCCCCGTCCACGCTGTTTTTGACTTGGAATTTCTTACCCTCTTTCTCCTCTATCTCACAGTCCGCTGGACGCCCCTGCTGGGGGATCTGCTGGCGATCGGCTTCTTCCCCGTCATCCATATTATTTGCCTCTGGGGAGAGCGCCGGTTCCTCCTGGGCGGCGGGGCTGCCGCCGTCCTGTGGGAGCGCCGCTTCCTGCTGGTCCACCTCCCACAGGCCCTGTACAGCCTGGGGGTCTGCGCCCTGCTGTTCCGCCACGGCTTCGGCCCCCTGGGGCTGCTCCTTCTGGCCCTGAAGGCAGCCGCCATCTGGTACGGCGTGAGACGCCCGCTCCAGCCCTCGGAAGAGGGAGCATGATCGTTTGAACTCAGACGCCCCCGCCGCATCAAAAAATGCGGCGGGGGCGTCCTGCTGTTAAGGCGCTTCTGTTGTCAGGCGCGGCCCAGCCGCTCCAACAGGCGGCGCCAGGGGCTTTCCTTCCGGGAGGAGCGCGGGGTGTGTTGGAGGAGCTGTTCGGCCTCCTCCTCCGCTTCCCGCTGGAACACCTCCTGGCTGGAGCAGGGCGGAGCCCCGTTTTCCCTGGGGCGCCACAGCCCGTCCGGCCCCAACTGGCGGGCCTTGACGTTGTCGGAGATCAACACGTCGGTGATGTGGAACACCCTGCGCCGAAGCTCCGGGTTCAGGATGGGGCAGGCCACCTCCACCCGCCGCTCCGTGTTCCGGGTCATAAAGTCGGCGGAGGAGAGGAACAGGTCTGCATCCTCCCCACGGCCAAACCGGTAGATCCGGGTATGCTCCAGATAGCGCCCTACGATGGAGAATACAGTGATGCGATCGGTCAAGCCCGGGATCCCCGGGCGCAGGCAGCAGATCCCCCGCACATTCATCACCACCTCCACCCCGGCCTGGGAGGCCTGGGCCAGCTTATCAATGAGTTTCCGGTCGGTGATGGAGTTCAGCTTCAGGAAGATATAACCCTGATCCCCCTTGGCGATCTCACGGTCGATGAACTTGATGCACTGGTCCCGCAATTGGTAGGGCGAGACCAGCAGGCGCTCATACGTCCCTTCCAGGTTAGCGGTGGCCAGGTTCTGGAACAGGGCGGCGGCGTCTGCCCCCAGCTCCGGCCGGGCGGTCATCAGGCACAGGTCGGTGTACTGCCGGGCGGTCTTCTCGTTGTAGTTGCCCGTCCCCACCTGGGTGATGTGCTGGAGCCGTCCCCGCTCCCGCCGGGTGATGAGGCAGATCTTGGAGTGTACCTTGATGTCCTCCGCGCCGTAGAGGAGGGTGCAGCCCGCCTCTTCCATCCGCTCGGCCCACTGGATGTTGTTCTGTTCATCAAAGCGGGCCCGAAGCTCCATTAGGACGGTGACCTCTTTCCCGTTTTCAGCGGCTGCGCACAGGTACTCCGCCAGCTTGGCCTTGGAGGCCAGGCGGTAAATGGTGATCTTGATGGACAGCACGCATGGGTCGGAGGCCGCCTCCCGCACCAGATGGAGAAAGGGGTCCATGGACTGGAAGGGGTAGAAGAGCAGTACATCGTGCCGCAGCACCTGGGGCAGCACCTTCTCCTCCGGGCGGAGGGCCGCGGTGAGCCGCGGAGTATAGGGCGGGAAGCACAGGGCGGCGCGGCTCTCCGGGGGCAGCTGCCCCTCCAGGGCAAAGACATAGCCCATCCGCAGAGGCGCTTTGGAGAAAAACACCTGTTCCCGGCTCAGGTTCAGACGGCGGCACAGGGAGTCTAGCCCCTTCTCATCCCGACTGCCCTGGACCTCCAGACGGACCGGAGCCAGGCGGTTGCGCTTTTTGACGATCTTCCTCATGTGCTGGCGGTAGTCCTCGTCCACCTCGTACGCCTCGTCTTCCGGGCTGATGTCGGCATTCCGGGTCACGGAGATCACCGCCCGGCTCCGGATGGAGAAGGCCGGGAACATCCTGTCCGCATAGGCCAGCAGCACATCCTCCGTCAGGATATAGCGCAGGCCCCGCTCCCGCAGAATGAAGTAGGGAGGCAGGCTCTGGGGCACGGGGATCAGGCCCAGGGCCTCCTGTCCGTCCGCCTCCAGCCGGAGCATCACGTTCAGGGTCTTATTGGACAGATGGGGAAAGGGGTGGCGGGCATCCACCACCTGAGGGGAGAGGATGGGCTGCACCTCATCCCGAAACCAGTTCTCCACCTGCTTGCGCTCCTTGGCGTCCATCTCCTCCACCGGCAGCCGGCAGATGTTGCAGGCCCGCAGCCGGCTTTCCAGTTGCTCCACCACCTTGTCCCGCTGCTTGTACAGGTGGCCTGCCGCCTTAAAGATGGCCTGAAGCTGCTGCTCCGGCGTCTGCCCGGTGCGGCTGTCAATATGGGGCTCCTTCACCAGGGTCATGTCATAGAGCGAGCCCACCCGGACCATGAAAAACTCGTCCAGATTGCTGGTGAAGATGGCGGCGAACTTCAGCCGTTCCATCAGTGGGACGTCCTCGTCTCTGGCCTCCTCCAAAACCCGCTCGTCAAAACGGAGCCAGGACAGCTCCCGGTCCTGGGTATAGCGTGTGTCTACCATCTTTGGCATGCGCTTCCCTGCTTTCTCTTGGATATGTTCCCTCTAGAGGTTTTATGGTTTAGTATAACATGATTCACACCGGGAGAACATACTTTTTTTGTAAAATTTAAGTAAAAATAGGTGTGGATCTTTTGGCTGCGATCCAAATCCGGGGGAATGGAGCTTGGATTTGTGCGGTATACGCCTGCCGGTATGCGTCTTTTCCATTTTTTATAAAATTGGACACTTTCCGGTTTAGGTGCAGTCCTTTTTTGGCTCTGATGCTGAAAAATTGAGGAATGACTTGTATTTTGTAACAAATAATTGATATATTTTCCTATAAAGTACGGTTTCGTCTCTGCAAGACTCCAATTATGAAGGGGCGGAAGGTTGATCCTGACTCCAAGAGGACAATGAGCAATGGAGCGATCCTATCCATGTCATTCCCAATTCAGGATCCTGGCAGCAGGCGGATGGATAGAAAGAGGTGATGCGGGATGGCTTTTAAAAAGGAGGAGGCCGCAGAGGTACTGAGGCGGATCCCAACTGAGGGAGACAAAACGGATCCCCTGTCATATCTGTCAGGAGACGCGCCGTAGGGGACGGCAGAGGGCACAAGACGGGGCTGGGGACACGATCCTGCGCACAAGGGCGGCGGACAGGAGTACTGACCCGGACTGACCTCTGCGCCGAACTGGATCCGATAGGAACAAAATCAAAAACGACTTTTGAGGGAGGGGGGATCACCGCCTCCTTCAAGTATGCAACAGGAGAATTGACATCTATGAAAAAACGGATTTTAGCCTGTCTTCTTATGTTGTGTATGATGGTCACAATGTTACCGACCACAGCATTTGCAACAGAAGAAGTACAGAATTTGGAGTTTTACCAGGCTGCCGGTGCGGAAGCCGAAGGCACAGATACAGCCGCAACACCTTCCACAACAGGAAAATTGGCTGAGGTTTATTGGAGTGACGGCGACGGCAGCGACCAAAATGACGGAACCTCTGCCGAGCAAGCCGTTGCGACATTTGAACGAGCCAAGGAATTGCTTGCGGAGAATGGAACGATCTATCTCTGTGAGGGCGTCGAAGTTGAGGGAGAGCAGACGTGGAGCCTTGAGGGATATGGCGACGCCAAGATCATGCGCTATGCCGGCTATCGTGGGTCTGTCGCCATGATCACCCTTGCGGACGGAGCGGACCTGACGCTGGAGCACATCATCATCGATGGGAACCGCGAGGCCCTTGATGAGTCTGATGAGTTTTGGGATGCGGAAATCGTGGGCAACAGGTATGGGACCTCTTGCAGTCTCACCTTAAAAGATGGCTGTATCCTCCAAAACAATTATACACACAATATGGGCGGCGCCGTTTTTGGCAGCAACATGACTCTGACCATGGAGCCCGGTGCGGTGATCCAAAACAACAGTACCAACGGCGCCCATTATGGCGGTGGCGTCTTCCTTGCAAATGACAGCGTATTCACCATGAATGGCGGAGAGATCACAGGGAACGCGGGCAGCCGCGGCGGCGGTGTCGCGCTGATCTGCTCGACGATGACCATGCGTGGCGGAACGATTTCTGGAAATGAAACATATTCAGATGACAACGGATATGGCGGCGGAATCTACATTGCGGACTTTGCGCCCCTAACTGGAATGCCGGGATCTTACGATATACACCCCGGCAAAGCTGCCTTTACCATGACCGGTGGAAGCATCACCCAAAACACCGCCAAACACTATGGAGGAGGCATCCTGACCTTTCCACAGGGTGCGGACTTTCCGGGTGGCACGAACCAGGAGATCAGGATCAGCCTCCAAGGCGGAGAAATCTCTGAGAACACGGTGACCTCTGGCAGCGGTGGCGGTATTGCCATGTTTTTTGATGAATCCTATTTCTATATGTCCGGCGCGGAGATCGAGGATAATTCGGCTTCGCTCAGAAGCGGCTATGGCGGCGGTATTTTTTTGTACGGCGTGACAGAGGAAGAAAACGTAGAAATTTCCGGTGGAACGATCCAGGGCAACGAGGCCTGGCAGGGTGGTGGCGTGGCGCTGTTCTCCGAGTCTCACGCCACCATGTCCGGCGGAAAGGTCGTTCAGAATCATTCCAGCCAAATCGGCGGCGGCTTTTCTGGATCTGACCGGGGGTGAGATCTCTGGCAATCAGGCACAGGCCAAACTGAAGGGTGGAAATAAGACGTGCAGCAACGGCATCGTGGTCAATAATTCACCTGATGAAAGCGGTTTTTTGAACTTGAGCGGAGAAGCCAAAATTGCCGTGGCTGACGATGTGGCAGTTCTGCTTGAGAGCGATAGTACGATGGATGCCTCCGGCAACAAATACATCCATGTGGACGGGAGTTATACAGGAGCGGCACAGACGGCGCCGGTCAGCGTTACTTCTGTACTGAGCGGTAGAGCGTCCTACCATGTGGAACCGGCGTCTGTCCCGGGCACACGGCTGGTGGTATTTGGAGAAAACGCCGGCGGCGAAGAAGGCGCAAAGACGGCTTCGGACGGCGAGTGGTTTGTTCCCAGCGCGGCCATGCTGGAAGTAAATCCGAAGCTGTATATTGCCCGAAGCGAAGATCAGAAAACATGGATGACCTATCGGGAATATGATTCCGCACCGTTTCAGGTCTCCTATCAATATGATGGGACGGTACCGGAGAATGCCCCGGCGCTGCCGGAGGCGGAACGGCACTGGTATTTGGATACCGTCACAGTAGCCGAGGATCCCTCTTTGGAGGATTACAGCTTCTCAGGCTGGAGGATCCAATCGCCGGACGGGATCGAAATTGCTGATGGGACGTTTCCCATGCCCAACGGTGACGTGACTCTGGCAGGAAGCTGGGCTCCGAAGACACGAAATCACACGGTCACGTTCCTGCCCGGCGACCACGGCACGTTGAGCGGTACTACCAGCTATTCCGTGCCGTCAGGTACTGTGTTTGGAGCGGATGCGCGCACGGCTCCTGTTGTCAATGAGGATGCTGGCTATGATTTTACCGGTTGGCAGGGGAGCGACGGAAAGACATATAACAGCAGTCAGATCTTGGATCTGCTCATTGTTGATGATATGACCTTTACCGCGCAGTACCAGCAGAAGTCCACCGATGGCGGCGGCATCGGAAGCACCTATTATGACCTGCATTATGAATCTAACGGCGGGACTGAGTACAAGGATGAGCGTTACCGGCGCAATACAGTCGTGGAGTTGGACAAGCTCCCGACCCGTGAGGGCTATACCTTCAACGGCTGGTACGCAGATGAAGCGCTGACTGACCGGATCACCGAAATCAAAATGACCAGCGATAAAACAGTCTATGCCGGCTGGAAAAAAGAGCCTGGCCTCCATATCCCGGATATTCTCAATGGGGAGAACCACTTCTCTTATGTGGACGGGTATCCGGACGGCATGGTCCGCCCGAACAACAAGATCACCCGTGCTGAGGTGGCTATGATTTTCTACCGGCTGCTGGAGGACGATGTACGCAGCGCAAACGAGAGTCAGGTCAATTCCTTTGGAGATGTGGAACAGGGTGTGTGGTTCAATACCGCAGTTTCCACCATTTCCAGATTGGGGATCATGGAGGGCCGCACCGCTGGGATATTTGCGCCTAACGAGCCCATCACGCGAGCGGAGTTTGCGACCGTGTGCGCACAGTTCGACAAATCTGAGGTCGAGACTGTCTGTCATTTCTCGGACATCAGTGGACACTGGGCGGAGGCGTTCATTGAACGGGCGTCCGCGCTCGGCTGGATCGCTGGCTATGAGGACGGCACATTCCGTCCGGAGAACCTCATCACACGTGCCGAGGCCATGATGATGATCAACCGGGTGCTGGGCCGCCTGCCGGAAGATGAGAGCGACCTGCTCCCAGGTATGAGGACATGGCCGGACAACACGGACCCCAATGTGTGGTACTATCTGCCTGTGCAGGAGGCCACGAACGGACATGACTTCAATCGCAAGGACGATGGC
>CABIYX010000019.1:0-40630 GCA_902363045.1 Clostridiales bacterium | reverse complement strand
TCAATGCCAGCCCTCAATTTTGTACCCAAAACCAAATCGAAGCCTAGGGGAGCGGGTTCGATTACAATTGAGATGGAACGCTATGCATAGGGGGGATAAACCGGCCTTCTGGCCGGCGGCGCTTTGCGCCGTACAAGCGTTTTCGCCTGCGGCGAAAACCTTGGCGGAGGGGCAATTCACTTGCCCCGAGCATTTGCAATACCGGAGGGTGGAGCGACAACGGGAGCGGAATCCAAAAAGAAAGACATGACCTACGGTCATGTCTTTCTTTTTGGTGGAGATAAGCGGGATCGAACCGCTGACCTCTTGAATGCCATTTACAGCCCAGATATGTTAGTAGGCCGATTCCATTATCGTATCGACACCCTTCTACCCATTGATTTTACTGGGAAAAAGGGTAACTGACAAGGCTCTGAATGGAAACAACTTCCGCCTGTAAGACAACGGGATTTTGCGAAAAAAACGAGGACTGTTAGAAACCTGTTAGACTTGCCGCCATTACACGCGGGCCCAGCGCCCATCTCGAATAAGCCTGAAGTTGTCGTACACCGTCAGGTGAACGATACTGTATGATTGTGAAAAGGGGTGCTTTTTGTGGCGAAAGTTATCGCTGTTTATAATAAAAAAGGCGGCTGCGGGAAAACGACTACAGCCACTACACTGGCCTATCTGCTGGCCCGGCGCGGCAAACGTACCGCCCTGATTGATTTAGACAGCCAGGGAGATTCTTCCCTGGCCTACGGGGTGCCAAACCCAGATAAGCTCCAAACTACCATTCTGTCTCTTGTGAAGCAGGTCATCATTGGGGAGCCGCTTCCGAGTCCATCCAGCTATATGTACTCCTACCACGGCGTAGACCTGGTGCCCTCCAATGAGGAAATTTCTACTCTGGAGCGCAATTTGAGCAACGTGGATTTCCGTGAATATATCTTGAAAGAGTACATCAGCCAGATCTCACCGGGCTATGATTACATCATCATTGACTGTATGCCAAACTTTGATACCAGCATGCTGAACGTCATGGTGTGTGCTGACAGCGTTGTAATCCCGACCCAGGCGGAGTACTACTCTGCTATTGGCAGCATGAAATTTATCCGGAATTTCCAGCAAATTCGTCAACATGCAAATCCAAAGCTGGAGATTGCCGGAATCCTGATTACTATGAATCAGGGAAATACCAATCTTTCCACTCAGATCACCCAGGAACTGGAGCGGACAATCGGGAATCAAATTCGGATTTTTAACACTCGGATCCCCCGTTCCGTTAAGGTGGCGGAGGCCAGCGGCTATCAGCAGACGATTTGTGAATACCGGCCTAAAAATCCTGCGGCTGTCGCATACGAAGATTTTTTGAAGGAGCTGATGGGAGATGCGGGTTAAGGATGGACAGCCAAAAATCCAGTTCCAGACGTTTGCCGATATGATCAATTTCCCTGTCAAGCCCGGAGAACAGCCTGAAACCAGTACCTTCATCACAGAGGTCCTTCCACTGGAGCTTTTGGAGGGGTATCCAAATCACGAGGAACATTTCCCCCTCTATACCGGGGCTCGCCTGTCCGGTATGATCTCCAGCATCCAAAAGCACGGTGTGCAAACGCCTATTTTGGTCTGGAAAACAACAGATGGCCGGCACATCATCATCAGTGGACATAACCGGGTCAACGCGTCAAAGCTCGCTGGACTCACCACAGTCTCCGCGGTCATCCGCACGGACCTGACGCCCAAGATGGCGGAAGACCTGTTCTTTGAAATGAATTTTCAGCAGAGGTCGTTGTCCGATCTGCGCTTTTCCCAGCGAGTGCTGTGTGTGGCGGCCCATTACAATGTTATGAAGCAGCAAGGCCGGCGGACAGATCTCCTCGTGGCAAGAGTGGAGGACGATGACGCAACTTCTCCTGACTGTCAGGAGAAGTTGCACACGGACGCCAAGGTGGCCGAGGAGTACGAACTGACGAGAGATAAAATCTCCAAGTACTGCCGTCTTGCCACACTGTACCGTCCACTGCTCCTTTTACTGGACGAGAGCAAAAAGATTGGGCAGCTGGCCGCCTATGAAATCAGCTTTATTGAGAACTCCACCCTGCAAGCCTGCATCCACCAAGTAATTTCCCAGCATGGCGCGACCGTGTCCAAGGGGAAGGCCAAGCTGCTCCGGGAAGAGTTTGAACAAGGAAAGCTGGGTCAACAGCGTATTTTAGAACTGCTGGCCTGCGAGAAACCGGCAAAGCCAGATCGGGGCCCGGTATCTGTCCGCCTCCCCAGAAGCTGCGGGAAGTATTTTTCGGAAGGTGCGTCTCAAAAAGAAATCTCTAAAATTGTAGAAAAAGCTCTTGATTTTTACTTCCAGTCAGGAAGGAACACATCATCCGCATAAAAAGTTAGGGCATGATGGCTTCATCCGCCATCAGCCCTTTCTTTTTGCCCATTTCACATTTTACAACGAGAGGATGGATCAAAATGACAGCAGCAGGAACGCCCTCCACCGCCCGTCCCATGGATGGTCCACTGCTCAGCAGGCTTTATCAGATGGGGATTGTCAAAAGAGATGGAGAAATCAACGTAGAGAACATGCGCTTATTCACAAGGATTTATGCGGCTCAATTCTACTATAACCTGTGTGACAGCTATGCAAAATCGACTGTTGGCACAGTGCTGGCCTCTTTTGATGAACTGTCAGGGCGAAAGGACTATAAGGGCATCTACCTTTTTCTGTCGCTGCAGTATGACCAGCTTAGAAAGCCCCTGCCAGACCCCGTTTGGTGGCTGATGGGCTCACCGAAAGCATTAAAGATATTCTCAATCGGTTTTGTGGAATCGCTGACCGAAGTATTTCGTGAGGAGGAAAGTTATGTCCAAGCTGATGATCGCAATGCCCAGTGATAAAACGCCGCCTTTGTATGATTTCTTCAATGACGAACTGAACGAGAAGCAGCGGCAGAAGCTCCTGTCACTGTTCGCGCTCATGCTTCAGGCCCCAGTTTCCGTCATGCGGGAGCCCTATGTAAAGCATTTCACACTGGAACGGTACAGCAGTCTCTATGAGCTGCGCGCCAAGTCAAAAACCCTGGTCCGCATCATCTTTACCATGACGCCAGATGGCGATGTGCTCTTTTTGACCCCATTTGTCAAGCAGCACCGGCGCGATACTATGCAGGCTTTGGAGTCCTCACTGAGCCTGCTGGACCGAATGCGTGATGGCTCATGCTCCTATCAGGAGCTGTCCATAGAATTTTTTGTGAATGGAGGAAAAACAAAATGAAGCAGAAACTGATCCTGACCTGTGCCGCGGCAGCTGTCCCAGCGCTGCTCTACGCTCTGTACAGAAGGTGGTGGAAACACGCATGAGGAGGCTGGCTGTATTTTTATCGCTGCTCTGTCTGCTGAGCATACCTGTTTCCGCGGCATATATCCCGGAAAGCTCTGTGACAGAAAACCGGGATGGCCGGCAGCTGATCATCAAGACCTACCAACTCAGCCCAGAGGATGATCCATCCGAACTGGTTGACGAGCCGTTTGATCTTGAGGGCTACCACTATGAGCATTTGGAAACGGTAAAGGAAGACCAGACATTCCATGATTCCAAGGCGCATACGGAAACTGTGACCGTAACGACCAGCAGCGATTCTCTGGCCGCAATCCTGGAGCAGCTGGCGCCGACCATGGAATACAGCAAGGATGGATATTCCGGCGTGCTTACCCTGGACCACACTACGCTTCAAACAGAAGCGGCCGGCTATACCACTAAGTATTACACCATTACGGACACAAAGCAGTTTACCGGGCTCCCCAGAAATGACCCGTCTTATGTCCCGACTACCACAGTAAAGGACGGAAAGACGCTGTCCCTCAGCAACATCTCCTGGGCGGTGACAGGGACAGGTCTGGCAGACGATACCCTGGTGCCAACTTCCTATACAGCTACCGCAACCTACCAGGCTACCGGAAGCCGGAGCGCGGCAACCGGATACATCACCACGGCCACCTATACGGGCGAGATCACATCAGAAGGGATTGGCTCCGTCCAATATACGGTGACCTATCTGGGGACAATGCTGAAACCTGAATTTTCGATTGGGCTTCCGATTCTAGCTCTGCTGGCAGCCGGATTGGCGCTGCTTGCGGCTATCCTGGCTTTTCTATATCTGCGCCGGCCAAATGCGGCCATCTATGCGATGAACGCAAAAGGTGTTGCATATAAAAAGCTGGGCAGGCAGCGCATAGCTGTACGCAATCCAAAGCTGGACTTTACCAAGCTGAAAGAATACCCCGCGGGAGATTCCAGCGTGGAATTGAAAAACAAGCTGGCCCGGAAGCTGGCCGGACGGATCATCAGCATCCGCCTTTATGATGGGGTGCGTACGCATCTGGTAGAACCCATTGACGGGAACGAAACAGAAAATTATTGGTTTGCGGTCAAGGACGAGGATAAGGAGGGATCTGAACTATGAAACTGTTCCAGCGCATCACACTCGCTCTGATGGGGTGTATGCTGCTCAGCACGCCGGCAATGGCTGCCGATTACTCTTTTGAAACAAAAGCCCCAGCCGACTATTACGGAAGCACTGCGTATGAGGAGGTTTATGGCGCTCAGTACAATTACGGCGGCCAGAATGCGGTGGATTTTTTAGACCCTCTGGCTGACAGCGCACCTTCCCCGTTGGCGTGGAACACCATTGAGTATGGCATTGGCAGTTCTTCCGGAAGCATCTATCCAGACGGGACTTCCAATGATTACCCGCTTCAGTGGGGAGGACCGTCTGTTACCCCAGTGACGGCCTTTACCCCTGTCAGCGACGTAGAGCAGGCAAACGGCAGCATAGGCACTCTTTCAATCCCAAGCCTGGGCATCCGTTACCGGGTCTATGATGGAACATCCTCCGCGTCCATGCGGAAAGGTGTGGGGCACTTCCCCAGCACGAGCGCATGGAGCGGGAACATTGGTTTGTGTGGACACAATCGGGGCTCCAGCCATAATATCGGCTCTATTAAAAATCTGGAGGTCGGTGATGCCATCCGCTATGAGACAAGTTTGGGAACCCGCACCTATTCCGTCAGCTATGTAGGGATCATCGACTGGACTGACTGGAGCTATTTGAACGCCACATCAGACAATCGGATCACTTTGATTACATGTCTGGCGGATCAGCCAACCAAGCGCGTCTGTGTCCAGGGGATTGAAGTGAGTTCATAAAAAATTCAAATTCAATTTTTTTGAGTTCGTTTTTGCCCCAAAAGAGGCGCAAAGATGGAATTTGGGCACTGATTGCCCAAAGTGCGAAATAACGTCCTTTTACCGAATAAAAAACCTTTGACAAGCTGGATTTCCTGTATTATTGTGAGGCTGTAAGAGGCGCTGCAAACAAAAAGGAAACGAGGTGCTTGTCATGGTCTGTGAATTCCCATTCCGTCAATCCGGCTGTCAAAAGGACGACACAGGCAGGATCAATCTGCGCATGGATCTCACGTTCGATGTCCCTTCCAATATAGCGGAACAGCTGGCGCTGTGGGGCATTTACAGCTTCGATGATTGCCAGTATGACGCTAAACGGAAGGTGCTTCGGTTAAGCGCAAGCACGACACTTTATGAGGAGGGAGCCTGAAATGAAAGCAAAACGTGTTTGGTCTGCGGTACTGTGCGCAGGCTTGGCCCTGAGCATGTGCGTCAACGCGGGGGCTGCCGCTCAAAACGATGAACTGCGGGCCGCGGCCAGCTATGTGTCGGAACAGGGGGTTATGGTCGGCGACCAAAACGGAGACATGGCCTTAGACCAGACTTTGAGCCGCACAGAACTGGCGGTCATTCTGACCCGGATCACAGTGAATCCGGAACATCTGGAAGCGGAGCGGGAGCTCTACACCAGAAAGTGCGAATTCCCAGACGTTCCAGAGTGGGCCAGATTGTATGTCGGATACCTATCCTTCAATGGCCTGATGGTGGGATATGACGACGGTAGCTTTGGCGCCGCAGATCTGGTGACGCCTGCGGTGGCCTGCACGGTAATCCTGCGGCATCTTGGGTATCCAGAATCCAGCGGGTGGGATTACAGCACTGCTTGTGATAAGCTGATCAGCCTCGGTCTTGCTCCAAGCGAGTTGGCGGAAAAGAGCGTTGTCACCAGAGGCGATATGGCCATTCTCCTCTACCGTGCGATGCGCAGCCCAGAGGGCGGCTCCATTGGAGTAGGCGATGCCGCCGCGGGGGAAGCAGGCGAAAATATCCCGCAGGACGGGACAGGGAGTTCGGCTTCCGGCCGCCAAGGAATCACTTACAATACCGATGGCTCGATCAATATCCCATCGGATGGGTCCCGCTATGTTCCACAGGCTGGAGATGTGATCCGCTGCGATGATGGAAGTAACTACACCATCACTGATGTATCCCGCTATGATAAAAATATGTTTGCATCAGGGCCTGTCGGAGATCTCCCGGAGCCCACTTGTGACTGGAGCCTGCTGGAGCAGCCGGAACTCCCGGAAGCGGAGGCGAGACATTATACTGGGGACAAAGGAGATTATCTCCGAATCTGCAATATCTATGAAACCAGAAGGATGCTCTACACTTTGTATAATGCCATTGGCGATAACCCGGTCACCTGGAAAGATGGGGCGCCGGTCCTGAGCCCAAAAGGCAATCAGTTAGTTCATATCCAGCTGACTATCCCAGAGGGCGAATCCTACCAGATGTTCTGGCCCTGGCGTGCAAGCGAGATCACCAACATTTTTAACAGCGTCCCCCCTGGCACCTACTGCATGCAAGCTTGGGACGTGTTCAAAGATGGGATTTTTCAACACACGGAATACCAAATCTACACAATATAAACAAGCAACGCCTCAAAGAGAAGGAAGTGCGCGGTGAGCGCACTTCCTTTTTGCATCCCGACAACTAAATCACTACCCATTCAACACGAAGGGGGGATGCAGCGTATGGAGGCATCCTCCCTATTTTTATGGAGGTTGCCTATGAAAAAAAGATTTTTTAGTATGCTTCTGGCCTTAATTATGGCACTGGGACTCTTCCCGGCCTCCGCCGCCGCCTCCAGCATTGATGAAGCGCTTGGTGAAATTGATATATATAATGGCGGCACGAAGATGTCCTACCTGTCCATCAACGGCAAGATACAATCCCAGATTTACACCTATTATAATTTTGATAATGGAAGTGGTCAGGTCCGCGAAATTCCAGCGTACTGTGTAAACCCGAATCAATATGGTGTACCACAGACTGTTGAGGTCGGAGAAAGCATCGAGTACCTGGCAGACGAGAAGGCAAGCGATCCGAAGGTGCTTGGAATTGTGGCCAACGGATACCCGACCCGGAGCTTGCAGGAACTTGGGCTCGAAAATAAATATTTGGGCTATTACGCCACCAAGATGGCGCTGTGGTGTTATCTCATCAGTGATTGGGACATCAACAACCTGAAGGTCAATCCCAATCTGAGCGGGGTTGAATTGACACGGGCGCAGAAGGTGTTGGCTGCGGCAAAGGACATTTACGCCCGAGGGACCGCATGGAACGAAGCACTGTCGCCTGAAATTACCTGTACGCCGGATCGGGATACAGCCTATCTGGTAACGGTAGATGGGAAGCAGTATAAGCAGCAAATATTCACGTTCTGGTCGAAAACATGGGTGTGCGACTATGATGTGAAAGTCGCGTTTACCAATCCGGACGATGTGCCTGAAGGGACCCGTATTGTAAATATGTCCAATCAGGACATTACATCGATCACCACAGAAAGTACCGGAGATGGCTACGCCGGAAAGTTCAAAGTGCTGTATCCGCTGGAAAGCGTACAAGGGAATACCGGAAGTGTCCAACTATCATTCAGCACCAACGTATACAAGTACGCCGTATTTTTCGCTGTTTGTCAAGAAAAGGATCAGTACGGAAATCTGCAAAACTATGTTGTCGATACGGATCCGACAACCAGCATGAAATTGTCTGCATACAGCAACTATGAAGATTCTGAGATAGACACCCCCGACACCGGCTTGCGAATCCTCAAATATGAGACCGGCACCGAGATTCCAATTAGTGGGGCACTGTTCGAGGTCATCGGCCCGGATGGTGACTCCATCGGTACCTTTGCGACCAATGGGGATGGCCGTATCGAAATTCCGCTGAGCAAAGTGGGGAATTATACCGTAATTGAGCGTCAAGCCCCCTCCCATTATATCATCAGCGAAGAGCCAGCACAGAATGTCACTGTCGTCTACGATGAAGTAGCCGAGGTGACATTTTTTAATGATCCCTATGGCACACTGCGTATCGAGAAAAAATCCGACACTGGCATGAATTTGCCGGGGGCGGTCATCAAAATTGAGCATATCGAAAGCGGCCAGACCTGGACTGCGACGACGACCAGCGCGGGAGTCGCTATTTTTGATGAGATCCCCTTGGGGGCATATCGTATCCAGGAAATCACAGCGCCGGCAGGCTGGAAGCTGGATGATACCGTCTACACCGCCACGGTGGTTGCTGGCGAAACCACTACAATCCCTATCATCAACGAGGAGTTACCGGGATTGCGGATCATCAAGTATGATCGAAAAAATATGGTCGCCATGCCCAATGTCACCTTCGCCGTCTATCGGGACGGCGAATTTTTAGGCAATTTCAAGACGGACCAGTTCGGCGAGATTTTGCTCACCAATGTGGAGCCCGGCACCTACCGGGCGTTTGAAGTAGATACCGGCGATGAGGGGCACATTTTGGACACCACTCCCCAGGAGGTAGAGCTCCACGCCGGAGACGGCATTAAGGAGCTGTTGTTCTTCAACGATGTCAAGCCCGGATTGCGGCTGGTGAAGGTGGATTCCGACGACCCCTCCAAGGTCATCCCCAACGCTGTATTCGAGATCAAATCGGTGGAGGGGACCTATGGACCCCAGGAGTTCTGGACGGACGAAAATGGAGAAATCGACCTTTCCATGCTCCCCCCTGGCTCCTATGTAGTGACTGAAAAATCCTGCGACGGCTATGTGATCGACGAGGCCCAGCGTATCATCGAGCTGAAGCCCAATGAAGATGCCCAGTTCGTTTTCACCAATCACATCAAACCTTCTCTCCAGCTCATCAAGCTGAGCAGCGACGGCTCCCGGCTGGCCGGGGTCACGTTCCGCATCGCCAAGATCGAGGATGGCAGCCACTACCTGGACCGCACCACCAATTCCAATGGCGAGATCCTGATCTCCGATCTGGAGCCTGGCGTCTATTCCGTGCGTGAATTGTCCTCGGTACTGGACCACATCCCGGACGATACCGAGCACCATGTGGAGCTGTTCCCCGGGCAGACCAGCACCATCACCCTAACCAACCACAAGCGCCCCAACCTTTATATCCATAAATCCGATGCGGACACCGGGGAGCCCATTGAGCACACGGTCTATCTGGTGAAAGGTGCAGACGGCCACTCCATTGCGGAAGTGGAGACGGACGAAAACGGCGTCGCTGTGGTGGAGAACTTGCTGCCCGGCGTCGTGGAGGTCATCGAAAAGTCAGTCCCGGAGCCCTACCTGCTGGCCGAGGATTCTCAGATGGTGACACTGTTCCCCAATCGGGATCGGGATGTCTATTTCCAAAATTATAAGCGCCCCACCATCGAGATCATCAAGGAAAATTCAATCACACATGATCGAATCGAAAATGTACCGTTCCAGGTTTGGTACGCATCCAACAACACCGCTACCGGAGAGTACAACGATCTGGGCGTGTTCTACACCGATGAAGAGGGCCGTATCGTGCTCTCCGACCCGGACCTCTCCCTCCGTGATGGCTGGTTTCGGGTAAAGGAGCTGGAGCCGGCGCCGGGCTTTGCTCTGGCGGACCCGGACACGCAGGAGGCGTTTATCGCCGCAGGCGAGGGGCACACGTTCCGCTTCAGCAACCGGCCTCTCTCGGCTATTTCTGTGTGGAAATATGACAGTGAGACCGGAGCCGCCATTGAGGGGGCTGTGTTCCAGGTCCGTTACCTGAGCGGCAACACCTCCGGTACCGGCGGCACCGTCATCGGGACCTACCGGACTTCGGCCAATGGTTCTTTCACCGTCACGGGCTGCAAGGCCGGCACTTACATCATAGAAGAGCTCTCCAGTGATGGCTCTCATGTGATCGACACCCCGCCTCAGACGGTCTATCTCTCCGGCGAGGATCAGGAGGTTGTTCAGGTCTATTTTGGCAACAGTCCCAAGGGCTCGCTACTCATCAAAAAGGTGTCCAGTGCCGATAACTCTCCCATTTCTGATGTTCAGTTCTTTGTGACCGAGAGCGACGGCACGGTGGTGGGCGACAGCAACGGCTATTTCACTACCGATTCCGCCGGGACCATCCTCATTGAGGGCATCGACCCCGGCACCACACTTGTGGTCAAAGAAACCCGGGCAAAAGATGGTTTCCTTCTGGACAACACACCCCAGACTGCCCAAATCAAAGCCGGTCAAACGGTTACCCTTGAATTTCGCAATCAACCCACAGGCCAGCTCATTATCCACAAACTCTCGGGCGACGACAAGAAAACG
The DNA here is from genome assembly GCA_902363045.1 of Clostridiales bacterium. Taxonomy (GTDB): domain Bacteria; phylum Bacillota; class Clostridia; order Oscillospirales; family Oscillospiraceae; genus Lawsonibacter. The sequence continues at coordinate 30,112 of CABIYX010000019.1, read as the reverse complement.
CCGCTTGAAGGAGTACAGTTCAAAATCACATACTCTGACGGAAGTTTTGTGGATGCCGACAGTGGACAGCTCTCCAGCAACGGCCTGTACTGGACCAACTCTGAGGGGCAGATTATTCTTTCTGGCCTCACGGGTACTGTGGTGGTGACGGAGGTGGAAAGCGTCCCGGGCTATACGATTGACCCCAATACGCAGTCCCAAACCGTGGTGATCAATCCCAATGACACGCAGGAGCTATATTTTTATAACAATCCTATAGGCGGAATCGAGGTCATCAAGGTCAACGCGAGCAAGACCTCCGAACGGATTCCCGATACCACCTTTGAGATCCGCCGCATGGATGACGCCCTGGTAGACACCATCACCACCGATAAAAATGGCAGGGCCTATCTTCCCCTGGAGGACGGCTCTTATTACGCGATTGAGGTCGAGGCCAACCCGGATTTCGTGCTGGACGACACCCCGCATTATTTCGAGGTCAAAAACGGAGAAGTGACCACCCTGCGGATCAAGAATGAGGCCAATTCCGGTATTTTGATCCATAAGGTGGATACCAGCGGCGAGGGTATCTATGGCGTCAAGTTCCTGCTCTACGATGAGGACCGCAATCCCATCGGTGAGTTCACCAGCGATGATAACGGCTATGTTTACATCACCTCTGACGACCTTCCGGACGGCGCCAATACCAGCGGACGGTTTTACTTGAGGGAGCTGGAAGCGGCTGAAGGCTATATCTTAGACGAAGAGTATAAGACCGTCTATGTGCGCCCAGGCCGCACAGCGGAAATTGAGTGGGTCAACGAGGCCATTACCGGCCAGATCCAGATTTACAAGTACGCCTCTGAAGCCAATCCTGTCACAGGTGATCCGGCAGGAACACCCCTCCAGGGAGCTGTCTATGAAATCATCCATGAGCGCAGCGGCCGGGTGGTGGACTACATCACCACGAACGCCCGGGGTGTTGCTGCCTCCAAGCCCCTGCCTTTGATGCGTTATAAAATCCGGGAAGTCACCGCGCCCGCCTATTATCAGCTTGATCCCACTGTCCACGATGTCACGCTGGAGTATGCGGGGCAGATCATCAAAATCGCGGCCTATGACAAGCCGGCCAATCTGAAGGTCACAGTCACCAAAACCGGGAACAAGCAGCTCCTGGCCGGGGACTCTATGCGCTATGACCTCACGGTGGCCAACAACTCCAATGTGGCGCTGGAGAATTTCTATCTCCACGACCAATTCCCCACGGACTGCTCCACAGCCAAGACCATCACGACCGGCACTTACAACACCCGACTCAACTACCAGATCACCTATAAGACCAACTATAACGATTACCGTGTACTGGCAACCAACCTGCTCAGTACCAACAACTACGCCTTCGATTTATCGGCTGTCCAGCTGATGCAGGGCGAGGTAGTCACAGATGTGCGTCTGGAATTCGGAAAAGTCCCGGCTGGATTTGCCTCGGTAGTGAAGCCCACTGTCACTGTGCAGACCAGCGCCAGCCTAGCCAATGGCTATCAGGTGGTCAACCGGGTCGATGCCGGCGGCCAGTACATGAGCCAGTGGGAAACCGGACGGGCTGCGTGGATCACTCTGATCGTCAGACTGAATGAGCCGACGCTGCCTAAAACCGGTTATTAACACCATAAACTGAACTGGTGGGACGGCCTGCGGGCCGTCCCACCGCTTTCCCATACGAACAGGAGGAGAGCTTTTGTGCGATACGCGGATTTCTACGGAAACAATGAGCTTCGCCAAGCGGCGTTTTCCTATGCGTCATTGCTGGGAGGGCGTTTTATTTCCAAAGATGAACATTTGGTGTATATGGATGCGGCCGGCCGCTCCTACGTCCCGCCCGCAGCAAATTACGGTGCGGAGCAGATGCTCAGGCAAGTCCGCCAGGCAGTGTCATGGACATATCCTCTGGATGTGCTGACGATTGTTTGGCTTCATCTGCCCTATGACGCTATGGGGGACATTGATGCCTTTTATGAAAATACAGCAAATCAAACTGCCGGCAATTCCTGTCCGCTGATTCTGTAACGGAAACATGATATTTCAGATTGGAGTGGTCTTTTTGAAGATATATTTCGAGCGTTTGGGGCCTAAGCTCCCACGCTACTATATGCAGATCATGCTTATCGTGATCCTTCTGTTCAGTATGGCAGTCTCAGCCTCCGCAGTAGAGAATATGTGGGATGCCGCAGACCGCATCATCAAGGATGTCTACACAAAAATCGCAGGCATCAGCACTGTACTGGCCGGATTGATGTCGGCGGTCGCCGTTGTCGGAGCCAAGGTGTCCAATAATCAGCATAAAACCGACCAGGCATGGGATTGGCTCAAACGGATCTGGCTTTGCTGGATCGTCATAAACGGGATTGGGGCATTCCTGGCATACGTCCAGCCTCTTTTCGATGGCCTGGCAACCCTTGATCCGGACGGCGGTACATCCACCCAATGACAGATATGGCGTCAAATCACGGAAAAATCGCCAGGGTATTCCCAAGACGGACGGCCGCTACACCAGAAGACCCATACGCCTTTACCGGCCCGCCGCCTTGCGGGGAATTGCCGGACATCAGCGAGGTCCATATCTCCGTAACCTTCACCTATGATATGCAAAAAGCGGAGCGGCTGGCGGATATGTGGTCCGCCACAGGGCTTCCGGTACGAATGGGCGGTCCGGCCTTTTGTGAGCCAGGCGGTGCGTTCGTCCCCGGCCGCTATCTCAAATACGGATATGTAATCACATCACGCGGCTGCCCTAACCGATGCTGGTTTTGCGCTGTACCAAAGCGGGAAGGCGGCGTTCTGCGTGAGCTCCCCATCACCTCGGGGTGGAATGTACTGGACGACAACCTTCTGGCATGTTCAGAAGCTCATATCCGGGCGGTCTTTGCCATGCTCATGCAGCGGCAGGAACGCCCGGCCTTTACCGGGGGGTTGGAAGCCCGCCTGCTGCGTCCCTGGCATGTCGAACTGCTTCAGGCGTCCAGGGCCAAGCGTATGTTTTTTGCCTACGACACGCCGGATGACTATGAGCCGCTGATTGCGGCCGGACGGCTGCTGCGGTCAGGAGGCATCACACAGACCTCACACCGGGCAGCCTGCTATGTGCTGATTGGCTACCCCGGAGACACGATGGACGCGGCGGAAAAACGGCTGCTTGACACCTACCGAGCCGGTTTTTGGCCCTTTGCGATGCTTTACCGGGACGCCGGCGGGAAGCAGGCGGAACAGTGGCACAAGTTCCAGCGGCTGTGGGTACGCCCCCAGTCGGTTTATCACCGTATCAAAACAGAGTTCCCGGACGGTTTTACCGAGCCGTAGATGCCGGAACATTTTTGCGGAGAGGGGCTGAAGACTGGAAATGAGTCCAGATTCCCATCTAAAAGCACAGGTCAAATTCCTCAAAGGGCAGCTCTCGGTCGGGCAAACTTTGTACTTCGCCCCCTGGGATGCTTACGAGAGGAAGGAAGACGTGATACGGCTGGAGCCGGTCCAAATCAAGCACATCCCCGGGTCTGGCGGGGCGGTAAAGGTTTTGCGTGTAAATGGACAAACCTGCTCCTTTGGAATCAACAGAAACGGCAGGGTGGAATTTCATTTCGGCTATCTGGATTCTGCCCCAGGCAGCGCAGCGCAGGCCGTATTTCTGAGTGAAGAACGCTTTTGGCGCTGGAGGGAATTTTATCGTCTGCTGAATGAGCTCCATGCCAGCGGCATCGCAGAGTGTTATTTCAGCCCGACAGATTCCGGTTTGAAGGCAGCGCGCATTGTCTACGACATCCTGGAGAACGAGAATACAGACTATCAAAATGTGTCCTGTGCCGGCTGCGGTTTCGCAGACGCGCAGGGCGCATTGGTTTGTTCGGGCTGCATCCGTCAAAAGGGCCTCACGGACCGGTGGCGTGCACCGTAACGCCTGAAACGCACGCTATATCTCCCGTCTCCGGTGCTTTGTCCCAGTCAAAGTATAAACCAATAACGGGGGATTGCGTTTGGAAGGAGGCCCGTGCCGAATGGGAGTCCCCCGAATAGGGGGGATTTCCTATCCTTGAAAATATCTTCAAAGGTTTTGTGCAATGGATCTACAGCCTGTGCCTGGAGATGGTGCAGTACATTGCAAATTCCCTGCTGACTGTGTTCAGTATGGACTTGGACTACTTTTTCCGGGTAGCTCCTGTTGCGAAGGACATTCTTTCCATTCTGATTGCCGCCGGCTGGGCGCTCCTAATGGGGAATCTTGTATTCCAAGCCGTTCGGTCCATGGTCTCCGGCCTCGGTTTCGAGGGTGAGGACCCAAAACTCCTCTTCACCCGCACCTTTGTGTTTGCCTTTCTTCTCCTGGCAAGCCAGCAAATCTGTGAGATCGGGCTGAATATTTCCGCTCAGATCATACAAATGCTCCAGATACCAAGCAGTGTTACCGTGACCATTCCGGATGAGAGCAATTTTAATATTGGGGCGTCCTGGCTGCTGATCATCATTGTTGGCTTTGTAGTTATGTGGCAGTTTGTTAAGCTGTGCTTTGAAGTGGCGGAACGGTATGTAGTGACCGCTGTTCTGGTGCTGATGGCGCCGCTTGCATTCGGACTGGGCGGCTCAAAGAGCACAGAGGACATCTTCAAGGGCTGGTGCCGGATGTTCGCTTCAATGTGTCTGATGATGGTTATGAACATCATCTTTTTGAAGCTGCTGATTTCCGCAATGGGCTATGTGCCGTCCGGCCTGGGAGTGCTGCCCTGGATGCTTCTGATTGTCGGCATTGCAAGAGTAGCCCGAAAAATAGACAGCGTTGTGGCACGAATCGGCCTAAATCCCGCAATCACCGGGGATGGGCTTGGGCGTGGGTTACCTGGTATGGTGGCCTTTGCGGCCATTCGCGGGCTTGGAATGGCTGTAACCCGCTCCGCATCGGCCGCATCAAAGGGAAGCGGCGGCGCAAAGCCCCACGGCGGCCACGCTGCGGGCAGCTCCAGCACCCCACCGCCTTCTCCGCCTCCATCCGGGGGTGGGGGGGCTACGCCGCCTGGCGGCGGGTCAGGTCAGGGTGGCCCAGGCCGCGGTCAGTCTGGAACGCACCGGGAGAGTGAACGGGCTGCATATGCGGCAAGCACAAGCGCGCAGCAGTCTGCCTCTACTGAAACACAGACAGCGCCGCCTTCAACGCGCAAGGATCAGCCCAAGTCCGGAGGCCCAAGCTGCCCGCCGGACGCAAAGCCAACCCGGCATACATCTGTTCCTCCCGAGCAGAGAAGCGGTGGAGCCGGTGCCGGCCAGCGCTTCAGAATAAACACGATACTTATGGGGCAGGTGCCAGAAGGGGCTGAGGCAGCCACGCAGGCAGCATCTTCCCAGCATCAGTCCGCAGCACATTCCAAACAGGCTACCGATGCGGCAGGTACTTTTTCACACTCCTATCGGAAAACCGGAAAAGAAGCATTTCGTATCACATCGGAGCGGCAATCGTCTCAGCAAGCCACTCAGGACCGTCCGCAGCGGCCTCCGATACGCCAAAACGGTACGCCTAAAATCTCCACTCCTCCAGGCGTATCTGCGCCCGGGAAAAGCGACTATGGGGCAGGAAAAGAGCCGGATTCCAGTTACAGAAGGGACATACAGCCCCCGACCGATACGGCAGGGACGCGGCGGGCTCCCAGTCCCAGCCGCCCCCCTGTGGGCGGTACCCAGCCCCCGGCTGGTACGGCAGGGACGCAGCGGGCCTCCAGCTCCGGCCAGCCTCCCGTGGGCAGCTCACAGCCCACGATCGGCACAGCATGGGCACGGCGGCCTCCCGGCTCAAGCCAGCATCCCGGGGAGGACACCCAGCCCATGACCGATATGGCAGGGGCACAGCGGGCCTCCGACCCCAGCCGGCCTCCCGTGGGCGGCACCCAGCCCCCAGTCGGTACAGCAGGAACGCGGCAGCCCTCCGGTCCCAGCCGGCCTTCCATGGGCGGCACCCAGCCCCCAGCCGGTACGGCAGGAACGCGGCAGCCCTCCAGTCCCAGCCGGCCTCCCGTGGGCGGCACCCAGCCCCCAGCCGGTACGGCAGGAGCGCGGCAGCCCTCCGGTCCCAGCCGGCCTCCCGTGGGCGGCACTCAGCCTCCGGCCGGTACAGCAGGGACGCAGCGGGCCGCTGGTCCCAGCCGGCCTCCCATAGGGGGCACGCAGGCTTCCACTGGGGCAAAGGAATCACGCAGAATTTCCGGCGCCCCAAGGCCGCCTACAATCCAAACGGCTTCCGAAGAAACCACGGCAAAAGACAGTTCGGCGGGGACTCACCGGATCAAACGGCCGGCGGCTCCGCCCAATGGCAACACATCCAAAAAACGCAATAAGAAAAAATAATTGAAATCCTCAAGGAGCATGGGTGAGCCGCATGGGAAGCGCCCATGCTCCGCCTTTAGAAATTAGAGTCAAACGGGAATCAGAAGGAGGCGTATTTAGTATATGAACGATTATCAGTCCGGATCAGGAGGAAAGGGTATTCGTGTCGCCGCAGCGGCCGCGAATATTGCCCGCGGCGCCGCCTATGGAGGGGTGTACGGCGCGGCTGCCGAGGCCGCCAAGTCTTTTCTGCCGGAGCTTATCAAGTTGGGTGTGATCCTTCTGTTCGTGGTTGTTTTGTTCCCCCTGTTCGCCTTCGTGTCGCTCCCCAATATTCTGTTCGGCTTCAACAGCTCAACAGATCAGGAAATCATCGAATTTACAGACTCTGCTCAAGAACTGACCCAAATTTATGACCGGGCGACCTCCCGGACTCCGTCCATTTTGGAGCGCCTGGTGAATACGATCCTGCCCGGTTTTCGACTTCCAGACGGGAGCGCTCAGTATGACAGCTATTCCGTCACTGAAAATCTGGGGAACTTGAATCAATACTGGCTGGTTGCCATCGGATCGACCAAGTATAAACAGGATTTGACGGCCATGGACGAGGCCGCCGTAGATGACTTGATATACGGTAAGCTGGATTATTCCACCTCTCTGATTGACCGGGTACTGAACATTACTGTCTGGGACATGACGCCGGAGGCATATATGGAAAAGCTCGGCTTCACCGATGAGGAAAAGGAATGGGCCTCCCTCCTGTACTCCGTCCTGGCGGATGATCAGTCTGTATCATATGACGATACGGACGGGGATGGCTACTACAACACCGATTACGGCGATGTGACCTTTGAGCATCAGGACACCCCGGTGGTGTACTACAATCAGACGGACGCCCGTTGGGGCAACAAGCTCTATGGGAAGACCGGGACGATTGGCGCGGAGGGCTGTGGGCCGACCGCGCTGGCCATTGTGGTGGCCACGCTGGTGGATTCATCCGTTACGCCTTACGATGTGGCGAAATGGTCGGCGGAGACCGGCCACCGCTGCGAGGGGAACGGAAGCTATCACAGTCTGATCCCGGATGGCGGCGCACACTATGGGCTCACAGTAACCGGGATTGGAAACAACAGCACCAAGCTGGTAGAGGCGCTTCAGGACGGGAAACTGGTGATCGCCCTGATGTCAAAAGGGCATTTTACAAACGGCGGACATTTTATTGTCCTGCGCGGCATCACAGAAGATGGAAAAATATTGGTTGCCGACCCGGCCAGCGTCAAAAGAAGCAATCAGGAATGGGAGCTCGGCATTGTAGTGAATGAAGCCCGGCGCGGGGCCGCTGCGGGCGGTCCCTTCTGGGTATTTTCTTAGGGGGTGCAGCATACATGGATAAAATTTGCTGGATAAGGGCGTTCAGACTGCGGCATAGGGTGACGATTGCGGAGCTGGCCTTCTGTGCCGGGATCTCATCCCAGCTGCTCAGTCTGATTGAGTTGGATTCTGGCCGGCAGTCGCCGCAGCATGAGGCCATGCTGAGACGCGCCTGCGCAGCTCTGATGTCCGCACGTCATGCGGAACTGGCCCAGATGGAAGCTGAGCTGTCGGCCTGTCCCAATATCTTTGCGATGGAACAGGGGGATCAGGATGGGGTATGAAACTTATCACATTCCGGTAAATTACACCGACGCCGGAAAACTATTCGGCCTGTTCGAGATCCGGAATGTAGTGGAGGCTGTCCTGATCGGACTTCCGGTGCTTGCTCTCTGCGCCAGGTTTCTGCCGCTGGTGATTACCTGGAAGATCACTGTCTCCCTGTTCTTTTTGGTCCCCACAGTTGGCTTTGCACTGATTGGGCTCAAGGACGACAGCTTGACAAGATACCTAAAAACATGGTGGATCTGGCGCCAACGCCGCCGGGTCGTAACATATCGAGGAGAGGTGCATCCGCATGAATCTGAAAGACGTTATCTTCGGCAATTCCGCTGCGGCCGTCCATGACTTAGGCGGCTCCTATTCCGGGAGCAGCCAGGAGTGGCTGCCCATCAAGGATATTCTGAAAGGAGTCATCATAACACGGGACAAGCGCTTTGTCAAAGTGCTGGAACTTCTGCCAGTCAATTTCTACACACTTTCAGAAACGGAACAGGGCAACGCAATCGCCGATTTCGCCGCCTATCTGAAGGTGGCTCCCGATCATCTGCAGATCAACGTCCTGACTCAAAAATTCAATCTGAACGGCTATCTGAAGCTGATGAAGAATCGTTTGGACTGTGAGCAGAACGAAAGCTGCCGTGAAATGATTCTGGAGAGTATGCAGTATGTCCCCCAGCTTGTAGAGCGAGAGGCCATCACCCACCGCTTTTTCCTGACCTTTTCTTATGAGCCAGGTATGAAAGCGGCAAACAATTCTCCAGGCGCCATCGCCGCCCGTCTTAACGAACAGGCGGAAGTGGCGCGGCGCTATTTGGACCGATGCGGGATTTCGGTTCTGGAACCGGAGTATGTGGACAATTTTGTTCTGGAGCTCTTTTATGAACTGGTCAATAAGCATACCTCGCAGCATATCAGGCTCCCAGAGGGTGCGTATGATATGCTGGGGACCATCCACGGTATTTACGATGAAAGCGTTGTCGGCACAGCACTGGAGCAGAAGCCGGAAAGTCCCGGCGCCAAAAAGAAAAAGTGGTTTATGCCAAAGAAAAAAAGCGCGGAGCTGCCTGGGCTGGAGGGCGGCGCGACAACAATCCCTGATCTGATCGCGCCCACCTCCATTGACACGCACTCCCCTCACTTCCTTCTGGTGGACAGCGTGTACCACACTTATCTTTACATTGCCGGGTATGGATACGCCACAGTGGTGGGAAAAGGCTGGCTCACCCCGCTGATTGAAGCGGGAGAGGGTGTCAGTGTCAGCTTCCAGCTGCGAAAACAGCCACGGGAAAAAATCCTCAGTTCCATTTCTCAGGCCACCATGATTAACCGCTCCCGGATGCGGGATGTTGGTGATACCAGGAGCGACTTCGAGGAATTGGGCGACGCCATCAACGCAGGGCTCTATTTGAAAGAGGGGATCAACCGCGAGGGCGAGGATCTGTACTTTATGTACACGCTGATTGAGGTAGTGGCTGATGATCTGGAGACGCTGGAGCAGCGGGCCGCAGCGGTGGAAACGCTATGTGTCGCTTCGGATATGCTGGCGAAACGCTGTGAATTCAAAAACGAACAGGCGTTTTTATCATTCCTCCCCGGCCTGGGGCTTGATCCGGATATTGAGCGGAAAAGCAGAAGAAACGCTCTGACCACCGGTGTGGCCGGAGCGTTTCCTTTTGCCTCCTATGAGCTCAGCGATTCCGGCGGCATTTTCCTGGGCTTGAATCTCTACAACCGCTCCCCCGTGCTGATCGACTTTTATGATGACTATAAGTACACCAACGGCAATTTCGCCGTATTCGGGTCTACCGGCGCCGGAAAGTCTACCATCCTGCAATCTATCGGGAAACGGGTGCGGGAACAGGGGCGCAAGGTCATCTGCATTGTCCCGGAAAAAGGTCATGAGTACCGCCCCCTGTGTGAATCCCTCGGCGGCCAGTTTATCAAGCTCGGCCCGGCGTCTCCGGACTGCATCGGGCTGATGGAGATCAGGCGCTTCCGGGAGGACCCATACAGCTCCCGGTCCTCCGGGGACCGGCGGGAATCCCTTCTGGCGGAAAAGGTGTCCTGGCTGAGTGTGTGGTATTCCCTGCAGAAGAAAAACCTCAGCGAAGAGGATCGGGCCTACATTGACGCATCCCTGATCGAGTGCTACCGCCGCAAGGGGATCACCTTTGACAACAGCACACTCTATGACCAGGACGGGGCATTGAAGGAGATGCCGGTCATAGAGGACTGGTACGATGTTCTGATGGACAATCCGGAGACAAAGCATCTGGCCGTTGTACTGACCCGGTATGTGTCCGGCTCTGCCGCGGCCATGGGCGGGCGCACCAATGTCGATACGGACAACCCCTATCTGGTGATCGACCTGACGGACCTGCCGGATGACCTGATCCTTCCTTCCGTCTACGCGGCCACAGGCTTTGCCACGGATGTCATCGTACAAAACGGGGATGTGGGGACCGCCCTGCTTTCGGATGAGCTTTGGAAACTCCTGGGCGCAAATTCCAATCCCCTGGCTGCGGACTACACCATGCGCATGGTCAAGCTGATCCGCTCCCAGGGCGGCATTGCCGGCGTTACCTCCCAGGGCATGGCGGACATGATGGCCCTGGACGGCGGCAAATACGGCAAGGCGATCCTGGATAGCTGCCGGATCAAATTCATCATGCAGATGGAAGAACAGGAGGCTCGGCTGGTCCAGAATATCCTAAATCTGACGGAGGAGGAGGTGCGGCTCATCACACGCTTCCGGCGCGGCGAGGGCCTGCTCTGCATAGGCCACAACCATGTCCCGATCTCCGTGTTCGTCTCCCCCAAGGAGTATGAGGCCATCACAACGTCGCCCACGGACCGGCGCGCCAGAAACAATGCCTGACCGGGCCCCGAAAAATTCTTACTTTATGCTGTGAAAGGAAACTTCTATGTTATTTGACCAGGATACGATCAAGCAGATCCAGGCCATTGCGTTTGACGCCTACAAGACAACGGGGCGGATCGCCGCCCTGCTGGACGGCGGCGGAGATGGAAATAGATCTCTGGCCCGGGAAATGTCTGCCGCCGCTTTCCGGCTGGAACGCGGTACGGTGGCATTTCGCCGGCTCTGCGAGCAATGCCAGACGCTTCCACCGGAAACCGCAAAGGATGCGCCTCCCCCGGCCCCGCTGGACTTGGCCTGCTGGGTGGAACGCAGCGATTATGGCTGGCTCCATATCCGCCTCAATACCCTCCTGCCCCACTGCCGCTACGACGCACCCATCTGGCTGTCGGATACCGTGGCCCGGGCGCTGGATCGCTATGAGGCCGCCCACGCCAGGCTTCCCATGCTGGAACACGCTCTGCTCATTATTGATGAACATTGCGAGATCGATGCCAGGCGTGTGTACGACCAGGACAACAAGGGCTGGAAGGCAATCGCAAATGCCATCAAAGGGCGCCTGATCCCGGATGACGACCAGTACAGCTTGGGCGTGTGCCTTCTCTCCAGACGCCTGCCACAAAATGTATGCCATATCTACCTCATCCCGGAGCAGGACGCGGGCGACTTTCTCACCCTCCGGGCAGAAAACTATCTACCCTTTTCCCTGACCTCCGGTTACAACTACGGATCAATTCCGAAGTAGACCTTCGGATACGTTCCACCCGCAAATCCCCATATCATCGGTTACATTCCACATACAGAACAAAGGGCCACCATCGGTTACATCCGGTCTTGGAATGTAACCGATGGTGGCGTGTGTTTTCCCTTGCGGCGCACCCCTTTGGCCGCTCCAGCAATGTCGGGACATATCTGGAATGTAAACGTCCTACGCCGTCTGCCGTTACATTGACGCCTCTATTTCCTGCACCGAGAGGAGGAATTGCGTATGCTTTACGACCGCAGGGATTTTGGCCTGCTCCGCTTGGCAGGGACCTATCAATGGCTTCCTGCGGCGCCGCTGAAAAAGCTTTCCGCATTAAAAACGCTCCGCCGGGAGGCGGAGCTGCTGTCCACCCTGGGGCTGGTCAGCTATGCCAGGAGCGGTGAGTACCTGATGCCATCGCCCCAGGGCTATGAATTCCTTTCCGGCATCGACCAGACCTGTCAGCCGCCTACCAAACGCCCATATGCGCAGAGCCCCGCCCTCCGCCGCAGGCTGGAGGTGGGGACCATCCTGCTTACCTGCATCGGGGCAGGAATTGAGCCTGCCTTCGGCAAGGTAGAACACCTGAAACGCCAGCCAGTCTTTTTCCCCGCCTTTGCCCTCCGAAACGCCGGAGGCAACCTGATGAACGCCGCCGGCTGTGCCGGATTCGGCCACTGGGGCTCTACCGCCTATATGACGCTGTACGTCAGCGCGCAGAACACCGGCTTTGTAATGACCAATGAACTGGGCCACCTCCATAACCTGGCTTCTGTGTTCAGTGAAACGCTGGATACGCCGCAGGCTTTGATCCTGGCCGGGGAGAGCTACCAGTCCGTCTATGAGGTCCTGACGAAAAAAACGCTTTCCAAACGGCATGGGAAAAAGGGCTTTGTGGATTACAGCGAGGCATACCAAAAGCTAAGTATTCCGGCCTGCCTTGTATCCTGCGACAACACCGGCGTGATGCAGCTTGCCGTGATGCGGCAGACCGACTACCGGGCCAGGATTGCCCAGGCTGCCTTCGGCGCACGCTGGGACAGCAAGGACGATGGGATACCGGAGGCAGACGGCCATGTGGACGGAAATCCGCTGGTCATTGCGGTGGACATGGATCTGCGCCGCTTGGATCGGGTGTGTACCGCCGCCGTCCGCCAGGGCCGGAAAGAGATCATGGTGGCCGCCCTGGAGGGTCAGATGTCCGGCCTGCTGCTCTCCATCCTGCCCAAAAACGCGACGGTCAGACCCCTACGCATCAACGCCCAGGTCCTCTCCGTGGCCTTTGGCGGGGACTGTAAGACCGGAGATCCCTGGCCGGACGCCCCTCTGACCCTGAAAGGCGGCTTCGTCCATGTTTAGGCTCTCAAAAAAGCTGGCGAAGCTGGAAGACCGCATTGCCGGACGCTGGGGAAAAAAGCTGGACCGGTTTCAAAGCAGGCATAAGGGAGAATGGAAATACCTGATCCCGCTTGGCCTTGTCGCATGGTATTTCGCCGGTATGCTGCTCAACTCCATCCGCCTGGGCATCCAGTCGGTATTTGGGGCGGACTCCGACCAGATCAAAAGCATCTGGGTGGTCAACCCGTTTGTGAACTTCGCGGCGGTGTTTACCCCTACCGGCCTGGCAACCATCGCGGTGGGCGCGCTGATGTTCTGTCTCATCACCAAAAAAGGGTACCATTGGTTTTCGGGGTACAAGTACACCCGGGATAAGCGGGGGTTTGATATTTTACCCAACGGGACGCACGGCACCTCTGCCTTTATGGGAAAGAAGGAACAGGAGAAGGTGCTGCTGACCGGTCCCATTCAGGACTTGGATGGGACTATCTTGGGCAAGCAGAAGGATGACCCGGACGACGATGACAAATATGCTGAATATGTGACACTGAAGCCCGGCTGCGGGCTGACGGAGCACATTATGATTTATGGCGCGACCGGCTCCGGAAAGACCAGGGGCTTTGTCAAGCCCTTCATCCTTCAAGCCATGCGCCGCCGGGAGAGCATGGTCCTGGTGGATGTCAAGGGGGAAATCTACGAGGGGATGTCCCAGATCCTTCGGGACGACGGCTACGAAGTCAAGATGTTTAACCTCTTGGACAAGGAACATAGCGACGCCTGGAACTGCCTGAGCGTGATCGAGCAGGACAAAAACCTGGTCCAATCCATTGCCGAGGTCATCATCAAAAATACCTCCAACGCCAACGAACGTCAGGACTTCTGGGAGAAGGCGGAATTAAATCTGCTCATGGCACTCATGCACTATGTCGCAACTCAGACCATCCCAGGCACCAACCAGCTTCTGCCCATCCAGCAACGGTCTTTGGGGGAAATCTACCGCATCCTTTCCAACGAGTCCTTCGCTGATCTGGAGCAGCGCTTTGAGGCGCTGCCCAAAGGCCATCCCGCCCTGCCGCCCTACGGCATTTTCAAACTGGCCAACCGCCAGATTTGGGGCAATATCGCCATTGGACTCGGAAACCGGCTTTCCGTGTTTCAAAATCCGCTGGTGGATAAGATCACTTCCTACAATGAGATCGACCTGACACTTCCTGGGCAAAAGCCCTGCGCCTACTTCTGCTGCATCTCCGCGCAGGACTCCTCGCTGGAGTTTTTAAGCTCCCTGTTTTTCTCCCAGCTCTTTTCCAGCCTGATGGAATACGGACGCCGCAATGGAGACCACGGCCGCCTGCCGGTCAGGGTCAACGTGTGTCTGGAGGAGTTCTGCAATATCGGAAAGCTGATGGACTTCAAGCGCGTTTTGGAGGTGTGCCGGGGCTCCAACATCTTCTGTCAGCTTGTGGTTCAGTCGATCCCCCAGCTCAAGGACCGCTATCCCAAGACAGAATGGGAGGAGCTTATCGGCTGTACCGATGTACAGATCTGTCTCGGCTGCAACGATGTAGACACCGCAAAGTACATATCGCAGAAATGCGGCGTTACCACCATCCGGGTGGAGAATAATCAAATGCCCATTGCCCCGCTCTTCTCACCGGTGTATTCCACCACCCGGCCCTATTCCCAGACCAAAAGCAACACCCAGCGCCCTCTTATGTATCTGGACGAAGTGCTCCACATGAATAACCGGGAGTGCCTTGTGCTCCTGCGGGGGCAAAATGTCCTAAAACTCTATAAGATCACCCCGGAAGAATTTCCGGCGTTCTGCCGGCTGAAGGATGTCCGGGTGTCCAGCCATACCCCGCGCTGGCGCATCACGGAGGAATCGGAACGGCGGCACGCTCCACAGCCGGCACAGAAGCCTGCGCCGGCGGCTGATGCCACGCCTCCCCAGCCTCCCCAGGCGCCCCCATCTCCTTCGGCTACCCCCTCTCCCCCGGAAGCGGGGATTGAACGGGAGGCCCGGAGAGAAAAGAGGCGGCCGGCCAGTGAGCCGCAGTATTCCTACGGCCTGATGGACTCCAGCCTGTGCGGTCTGGAGGGCGACGCAGAGGAGGACGCAGGCGAATTGGCGGAAACCGCTCCCTACGGCGCATTGGAGCTGATGGAGACCATGCCGGAGGATATAGGAGGCCCGCCGCTTTAGCGCAGAAACGGGACGGCCGCGGCGTTTTCCGCCTGCGACCGTCCCATTTTCCCTATGACTGGACATCCTCTCCGCCGGCGATGCCAACGGGAAACCCATTCAGCTCCACCGTACCCTCGTCAGCCGGAACGAGAATATACTTCCGGCCGTTGATGACTTGGGTTTCCATCAGATAGCTGCGCTCCGGATCGATAGATACCGCGGCGTCAGCGGTTTTCAGCTCAAAACGCTTGCTGTCAATGAGGTTGGCGGGATTCAGTACAGCGCCGGTGCCGAATGATTCCCCGCATTTTTCTCCAAATGCTTCCGCCTTGGACTCCGACACGCCGCAGTCGCGCAGGATGGAGCTGATTTCCCCCACCGTCAGCGCCAGAGGCTCCGGATTTTTGCTCTCCTTATGCTGCTCGATGGCCTCCCTCAGCCGTTCGTAGACGCCTTGGACCACCTCAACATTGCAGCAGTCCTCCAGGGAGTCGCAAAGCGCGCTCTGGAACGCCTCCTTCTGCTCTGCGGGTGACATGGGAGGCTCCGTATGGAAGACTGCGTCGATCAATTCCTGATGGAGCTCATCTGCTTTTCTGGAATAGAACAGGGCGTTATAGATGTTCGCTGCCCGGTCATCAAAGGCAGGGAAAAGGAAGCCAAGCTCCGGAGGCGCCACGACCTGCCCCTGGGCGCAGCTGTGAAACTCATTTTCCCCTGGGAAAAAGCCCAGCTCCATCTTCCCGTCCTTTACCGGGCAGATCGCGCAGACAATGTATTGGAATACCTCGTCGGAGCCGTCAGCCTGGGCCTCACCATCCTTTCCCCGGTGCGGAACATCGTATGCGTCATGCGCCAGAAGGATCAGATAATTGCTCTCTCCCATATCCAGGCTTTCAATCACCTTTTGATAAAAGGCATCCCGGGCCGCTCCATCCTTCAGGGCGGAAGAGCGGAGCTGAGAAAGCAGCCGGTGCTCCGGGCCATTCATCACCTGTTCGGTGGAAAAGACAATATCAATCAGGTTTTTCCCCAATGTCCCGGACAATGCCTTTTTCAGAAGGCCAAGATATTTTTCGGCCTCCTCCTGGGGCATCTGGCCCAGGGACTCGTCCAGGTAGGAGATGATTTCCCGTCCGCTGTTGACGTAGCAGCCGTACACACGGCTTACCGCGCTTCTATCCGGTCGGAAACGGCGGCGAAGCTCGCCAAGTTCTTTTTGATTCATAAAAGACACATCCCAATTCAAGTGTATTTCCAATCACAGCGCAGGCTGTGCTTTTTATTGTAATGAGAAACGATGAAAAAATCAATCCCCGCCATCTATGCGGCGCGCCGTGTGGGCAGGGCGCATATGGCGGCGGGGCGAGGAGGAATTGTTTGTGAAGGCTGCGCCTATGACACAAAAGCCTGCATTCCGGCTCATGAAGCTGGGAGATGTGCAGAGCGTCTATCACCTGCAGATGCCCCGCTGGCTGTTTACCGACCCGCGCTATACGGCCCTGTCCCTTGAGGCCAAGGTGGCCTATACCTTCCTGCTCAACCGTTTCCAGCTCTCCAGGCTCAACGGCTGGATCAATGACGCGGGCGAGGTCTTTATCATCTACACCAGGAAGTCGCTTGCCGATGAGATGCAGGTGAGCTACCGCAAAGTCATCGACTCCATGAAAGAGCTGTCTGCCGCGGGGCTGATCTGGGAGCGCCGGTGCGGTCGGGGCGACGCCAATCAAATCTATCTTGCGCTGGTGGAGCACCAGGAGTGCCGCAGCAGCAGCGTCCCCTTTGTCTCAAAAAAGCATGAGGCAGCTGGGGCTCCGCCAGCAGAGGAAGCCGGCACAAGAAGTGCGGAAACGGAACTTCTTCAAGCACAGCAGCATGGCGCCGGTCCGTCCGTACTCAGGCAAGAAGTGCCAGAGCAGCACTTGCAGAAATCCCAAACAGGCACTTCTGCAAGTACGGGAACGGCACATCCAGAAGTGCCCGTTTCGCACCCCAGTTATACTGATCCGAGTCATACTGATGGGATTCATACTGAGTCAAGTCAATCTATCCAGCGCCAGCAGGCTTCCCTGAGGAGGGGCGGCGGATACGGCGCCTCGCCGATGGATCGGACGGAGGAACAGGCGCAGCTAAGACAGATCCTGGATAACTGCGACCTGTGGATTTTTGACCCGGAGGATGCAAAGGTATTTGAAACAGCTATTGAACGCCTGTTCTATTCTGACGGACTGCGGGTGGGGAAGGCCGTACTCCCACAGGCGAACATCCGCTCCCGTCTTTGGGATCTGGACGGGACCATGCTCCAGGTAGTGGCCGGAAAGCTGAAAAACAACCAAAGGGAGGTCCGAAATCCCATTGCCTATGTCATGCAGGTCATCTTCAGCTCCATCAATGAGGCGCACTGTGATGTGATGATCGACCCCTATATCAACAGCCTGCGCGCTGATCGCAGCGGGCCGGACAATACGGGAGGCTGAGGCATTGTGTACTTATTTGAAGATCAAAAATTCTTTTTGTCTGTCCTGCGGCAGACGGACTTCATCCGGCCGGACCAGGCCCTTCCCCTGCTCCGCCTGTTTGACCCGCGCAAAACCCAGGGGCAGACGGAGGCGCTGATCCGGCAGCTCCGCTATGCCGGCGAGCTTGCTTTCTCCGGGCAGCTTCTCTGTTCCCCGGAGATGCTGAAAAAGCAGCCGGACCCGGAGATGCTGGAGGCGCTGGATATTTTGTTGGCGCTTTCCGGGCGCAGGCTTCTGGAGGTGAGCCGGAACCCGCCCTGCAAGCTCTCCTTTCTCCTCCAGCGCGGTGAGGATTGGATCGACTCCTATGCGGTCATGATCGTCAGGCAGGGTCATGAGCGGGAGGCATCGCTGCTTCTGAATCAGCTTGCGCCGGAAACTACCCTGCTCCTGCGCCTGGACGATTTGGGGCAGCACGGGGCGCTTACGGTCCGTCAGAGCTGCTATTTTGTCGTGCGTCAGGCAGGGAAGCTGCGTTTCTATAAAGGGGGTGAGGCCAGGCACTGAAACTGAGCGCGGAATCTGAACGAGAGCACCAAAATAATTGACGAAACAGAAAGGGGACATAGTATGAGCTACATGAACGAAAGCGCTTGGCCCGGACCGGATGCGGCGGGGAACGAAGCGGAGGATAGCGGCGTCATCCAGGCTACGCCGGAGAATGAGGCCGCGGATACCAGCGGCGTTCAGGGCACATCTGAGGAGCTGAGGCCCGCGGAAGAAGGCGGCTCCGTTGCCGGGCAGGAGCAGACGGCCGCGGTGGAGCCGGAAGCAGATACCACGGAGCCGTCTGGGACAAAGCCGGCACGGAAGCGCGGCGGAAAGAAAAAGCAGGAGGAGCCCGCTGAAGGTGACGCGGTCCTCGGCGAAAGCGGCGGCGAAACATCCCCGGAAGGCACCGGGGAGGCGGAAGATGCCGCTGAGGAGGCCATGGATCGTGAAGCCCCGGAACAGCCCGACGGTTTCCCGGAAGAATCCGGCATCCCCGGGCCGCAGGCTGACGGCGCAGCGGCTGAGCAAGACGCCGGCGCGGAGCCGGATGGCACGGCGGCTGGCGGCCCCAAAAGGGCGGCCAGGCAGGCGCCCCGGACGCGGAGGGAGAAAAGCAGCAGGGCCAAGGCGGAGGTGAAGGGCACCGCCCAGACGGACCGGTTGAAGGACAAGCCCCTGGAGGGCAGGCCCACCCTCTCCGACCTGGATCTGAACAAATTGGATCGGGAGCTGACAGACAGGGAACGTGAGGAGTGGAACGAGATCTATGCGTCTCTCCGCTCCCGGACGATTCTGACTGGGACGGTCGTTGGCATCGACACCCATTCCTTCAAGGTCAGGGACCGGGACACCAAGCGGATCGAGTACAGGGAAATCCTCTGTGCAGTTGTCATCGCCTACCGGGTCAAAGTTCTGATCCCGGAGACAGAGATCTGGCAGCCCGGCTCAGAGCGGCCCTCCCACGTCCTGCGCGGCATGGCAGGCGCGGAGATCGACTATGTGATCCTGGATGTGGACCGTGAGGGCGGCGTGGCTATCGCCTCCCGGAAGCTGGGCCTGGCCGCCAGGCAGCACTATTTCAACGCCGAAAAGAACGGCCACAAAATCGGTGAGTATCTGACCTGCCGGGTGGTATCCGTTGGCCCTAGGCTGTGCATGGTCGAGTGTGGCGGACGGGACATGACGCTCAAGCAGGCAGATCTGACCTATACCGCGACCCCTGACCTGCGGGAACGCTACCGCCCGGGCCAGAAGCTCCGGTGCGTCCTGACGGAATATGACCCCTACCGGCAGCTGATGAACATTTCCGTCAAGGCCGCCACCATAAACCCCTTCCAGGGAGCCATCAAGCGCCATCCCGTCAACAGCAGACGGCAGGCCACGATCAGTGGCAAATATGGCGGGGGCGTATTCTGCACCCTGCCGGATGATTCTGTGTGCCTGTGCAGGTATTCCGCTCAGCAGAGAGACCGTGAATTTCATGTGGGTGATTCGGTAATCATTGTGATTACCAAGCACAATTTTGAACGCAGCATGATCTATGGCCGGATTCTCTCCAAGTGGTGAGGTGGTAAAAATGGATCAGCAGATGGGATTGTTGGACCGGCTGGCCCAGATGAGCGGCTGCGTCTGTCTCTCCGATTTGAGAACACCAGCATACCGGCACCCGGTACTGGACGCCCTTGGACGGATCTCCGCCGAGGAATACTCGGCAAAAGAATGGCTGGAGGCGATGGGGTATCTGCTGGTTCCGATGCAGGAGGACGGCAGACATCCGGTATAGCATCCAGTTCCTCCTCACCCTCACACACTAGAATCACATAAACACAAAAAGGTCCCGTCCGGTTCAGATGCCGGATGGGACCTTTTTTATTTTTCCCGGTTCTCGTTTGTATGTTTCATCCATAGAAATTGTGAGATTCATCTATATAGCCTAGTCTATCAAGCTGATGATCGCGACCTCTGGTGGTGCTATCAGATAGGTTGAAACCGCAATCTTGTTCATTTTATACTCTCTGGCATAGGACGCCCCAGATATAAAATCCAGCAATTTTTGGGATTCCACTGAGCCGCATCGTTCCAGATTAAGCACCACAATATGGCCTTCTTTGATTAGACTCGCAATATCCAATGCCTGCTGTTCACGCATGGGCGCCTGAATAAAGATTTTCCCAGCCCGGCTCTGATAGATGGTAATAATATTAGAATCATAGGGCATATTCCTCACCTGCCTGGTGGTCCTATCACCCCCCATTTCAGGGGGGCCTTCCTGTGTATAGCTTTCTCCCCTCTTTCTGAATCATAAAGAGGGGCGGAGCAAAAGGTCCCTTCTAACAAGGACATATATAAAGTTTAAGGGCAGGGAGATCTTGTAGATGCAGTACCCGCCTGTTCCTTTATGCGCTTTTCGTGGTATCCAGTGTATCGTCATATTAAAAAAGATGGCTCCTTACAAAGGATCGAACTTAGAGATTTGCGTGATAAGCAAATTTTTGCTGACCTTTTTCAATTGGAAAAACACAAATAGCCCATACAGAAAATCAGCACACTATGTAGGCTATTCTGTGTCGGTGACTTTTACGGAGTACTCATTATTAAGCGACCTAATTCGTATTTTCTTGCCTCTTTGGGCCGAAAGAGTTTGCTGGCAGATTATAGTCTTGTCGATCTCTACTCCGTCACTATTCTTTAACTTGCAAGAGTAAAAACGGTACTTTAGCAATTCGAGTAATATATTAACACTGAAATGACTGTGTCGTATGGACAGAAAGGCCAAAACAAGGAAGAAGATAAGGAACTGCACGACCCCGTCCCATACTGTGAAATCAAATGCAAATAAGGGTAAAATATAAGAGAGCAAAAATTCTGCAGTTATTGCCTTTTCCTCCTTTACCTCAATAATTGTGTATACCTGACTCCCATTTTTATTCCTGGAGTTCATAGATACCATAAGAACAACCAATGAGATGAATGTCATGACCAAAATCAGAATAACGCTGATTCGCTCTGTCCAAATGTGAGGCTGCCCCTCCGCTATGCTCTTTATATCTATGAACAGTACCGAAATCCACAAAGGAAGAAATGACAGAAAGTACATGCTGAAACCTGCTGCGATTGACATATCAGCACCTCGTAATCAACGCCATTGCCGTGCACCATCAACCTCAACGGCGTTTTTCTCAAACGGGTCAACCATTCCTTTCTTACAAAGTAATTTTACAATTTTTTCTGCAGCACCCTCAACAGAAGCATCAAATTTCTCTCCAGTAGCATCTAAAGGAATATTAAATTGTTTTGACATAGAAAGCCGAGTGTTTTTTCGTTTCAGTGCGGTTAGCCTGCTCTCACTAAATCCAACAAACCGCCTTGGATTGTGTCCAGATCCTGCTACCACCTTAAACTCATCAAAGCCGCTGATAATGTCGGCCTGCTCAATAGCGGTAACCTTCTGCTGGCAGACCGCTTTATACGATCGAGCCATATTAAAGAGATTCTCACCAGATAGTGTTAAAAAGTACACCGTACTGTTTACAATCAGCAAATCCATAGTGGGGCGAAGTGAGAGAACCTTATCTGTCAATTCTACAAAAGTCCCCTTATTGTGAAGAAATTTATGTTTTAGCGTAGTAACAGGATTTTGCATTGATACCAACTTTATTAAGAAATCTTCATCATTGGTTGTGAGTTGACCCGTGATCAAATACGCCGAGGTATATTCAAACGGATCATTCTCTGAATCGGGATCAGCAATTTGCTGTACAAAGTTTTCATATTCAGACGATATAAGATCGTTGGATGCATCAAGCTTATAGATAGTAAGTGCATCCGTGGTGCCATCATATTCACGCACCTCGCGAATGAGGTCAAGCGATTTTTTGCCATTACCAGTATAGATATTTGAAATATCTGTCAACAATTTAGTAAAACGCTCTGGCGGGGATAATATAATTTGGCGGCTACTATAACTAGTGCCGGTTCTCTTGGATGTTGTTATATTCAACAACTGTAATGACCAATTATTTCCGTTATTTAGATTTTGAAATACTGATTTGACTATATCAAGCGACAAACTGATCGCCTCCTACTTCCCCTCAAATCTTTTTGAAAACCGCATAAAACTTCAACTGGACAAGACCTGTTAAAGTAATTATATCACAAAAGTGTAACTTTTCAAATGGTTGAGTACGCTTACTCTCCTATTACAGATAGAATGTAAAATTAAAGCATTCCTTTAAGACTTCATATCGATATTGGCGATCAAAGGAAAACCGTCCATCACAGGATTCTGTGATGGACGGTTTTGGTTCTCTGAAACGATTTTTGTGTTGTTCTTGTGAGACAAGGCATAAGCCCCGCTCTCTTTTAATCCAGTCGGCACCCAGATAAAGACACGAGGTAAAAACATTCTAATTTTATCCATCTGCCGTGCGTTTCGCTTTCATGGGGAACCCCATTATCACCGAACGCGTACCTGTGGAGAGAGCAGTAGTCCGGTTAGAGGCTGTGCAGAAAAAGGATCAGGCTGCCCAACCCAGAAATCATCCTCCTTTATTGTATAATGGTCTCCAGCTTTTATAACGGAGGAGATCGATTATGAACAATCTTGAAGCCCTGATCGAGTGTTATTTGGACATCTGCCAATACGAAAAGAAGCTGTCCCAGGATACGCTGAAGGCATACCGAACTGACCTTGCTCAGTTCCGCGCCTTTGTGGGAGGCGCGGAGGTCAGCCGGGATCTGCTGAGCCAGTATATCAAATATCTGAACAACTCCTTCGCGCCGCGGTCAGTCAAACGGAAGCTGGCCTCCCTGCGGGCCTTCTATCGTTTGATGGAGACACGGGAAGCGATTTCACAGAATCCCTTTGAAAAACTGCAAATCCATATCCAGGCGCCGCGGCAACTCCCACGTACCATTCCGGAACATATTATCCGGGATCTGCTGGAAGCCGCCTATATGGAGTACCAGCCGGGAGCCGGAACTGTCCTGCGTGATATTCTCGTGCTGGAGCTGCTGTTTGGAACAGGAATCCGGGTTTCCGAGCTATGCGCCCTCTCTCCCCAAACCGTCCAGCTTGGGGCCCATAAGCTCAGGCTGCTGATCCATGGAAAGGGGCAGAAGGAGCGAGTAATTCAGATTGACACACCGGAACTCCTGGAGCTCATGCGCATTTATTATCAGACCTTTGGGGGCAAAATCCAAGTGTCCAGCACCGTCCTGTTCAATGACCGCGGCAGAGCGCTCTCTCCACAGTCAGTACGGCGGATTATCCGAAAATACCTGCGGAAGCTGCCTGAGCAATATGCGGCCACACCGCATATGTTCCGCCACACCTTCGCCACTACGCTCCTAGAGGCTGGAATGGACATCCGGTACATACAAAGCCTGCTTGGACACAGCTCCATTTCAACGACACAAATCTACACCCATGTGGCCGCGCAGCGGCAGGCTGACCTCCTCTGCCAGCTGCATCCGAGAGGCAAGATGTCCTTTCACCTCTAAAAAAGCATTATATCAGGTCGAGTCCATTTCATCCAAATTACTGACGTGCTAACAGCGGCAGAAAGGATATTTGACGGCTAAAACCAAAAGTATCTCATGCATTATCCAAAGGTGACCGTTGCAGGACATTTCTATCCTTGCAACGGTCACCTTTGAGTCTGCCACTTGGAACGATAGATAATCTCTTATTATCTACCTTTTGGGAACCAGACATGAGACGCCGTCTCAGTTTCTGTCGATACCATTCCTAAAGAAAAGAAAATCTTTGTGAGGTAAATTATATGGAATATTCTATAATCATTACCTTCTACCAAAACATTAATATGCTCTGGAACTGTATCCGCGTATTGATGGATACACTTTCCAACTGCGAGGATGTAGAAGTTGTGTTGGTGAATGACAATCCCGCTTTAAATTTAGGCCCAGAGTTTCACATGAAAGAATTTCCCGTTCCCTTTAGAATCATCCAAAACCCGCAAAACCGTGGGCACTCTGGTGCCTGCAGAGCAGGTGTAGAAAATAGCCAAGGGAAATATCTGGTTTTCTTGGACTGCGATATATTGGTTTCAGAGCGATGGTTTGAGGAGTTGAAAAAAACATATTTTCATCACCCCGATTGTGGCGCGGCAATGTCCACGATTCTTGATTTTGCAAATAATCAAATCGTCTATGCCGGCATGGAGATGTATCGATCTGAGTCCGTCAAACCCCTTCAAGGGGCAGCGCACAAACATCCGTTCCTCCTGGAAGACCACGTCAGTCAGATTGTAACCTCCGGCTGTATGATCGTTTCACGTGCGGCGTTTGAAAGTGTTGGCGGTTTTGATGAGTTGTTCTTTAACTCCTGCAATGATTTAGATTTTTCTATGAAACTCAATGCCAAACATTATAGGAACTATGTTTCAGCAAACTCCCTTGTGTACCATCGCGGGAATGTTTCGGGCGAAGTGCGTTTTACCTCCCATATTTACGCGCGCTCCTACTTCTTCCAGAAGTGGTGCCATGAAATTGAAGCAGACACCAAGGCTCTCTCAGTTTTAGCAGAGCTGTACACGCTACAGAATGCTCCAGCAGGCGACTATCTGATTGTGGACTTTTCCTCATCCCTATTCAGCCATGATTACATCAACTGCTTATGCCGAGTGAAAGGCCTTTCCCCCATCAGCGAATATCGAATTCGGTGTAATCAGTCAAAAATTACATTAACGGACTATCTGCGATGGGATATTTGCCAGTTAGATGTTCCGATTCTGTATTTTGCGGATGACTACCGAGCTCTTTTAGCTAACTATCTTTGGTTCCGCTTACGAACAGGGAAAGGAGACCTGATTGCTGATTGGAATGGAAACCTCATAGAATCTCCTCAACCAAGACCGTGACGAAGTTTTAGAAGAGATAGCTGATTCCAGAAAATCCAAAAAACGCGAAACTCTCCACTGTACCGCTCTGGAGGGTACCTGGCCGTAGGGATCTCCGATACCTCATTAAATCTTCTGAGGGAATCTCATCACAGTACTTCTGTGCCCTTTGTAACAGCTTTTCGTCCTTGAGGTGCATCCCGACCAGAAGCAGGTTTGTCAGGATAGGAAACTGCTTGTATTCCAGCTGTTGATCCACGCAATCTAACGCCAGTGAAAAGAACGCCCCGGCTTTTGCGAAGTCACCATTTTGGCAGGAAACCACACCCAGATTATTGTACATACGAAAGATACCTGCTGGAAATGCGTACATTTCACAGGCGTGAAGTCCCTCCTCAAGGGAGTCGCGTGCGGCATCAATATCACCGTTTTTCAAATAAGCGAGCGACTGCAAATTATATCCTCTTGAGAGTCCGTATGCTTGGGAGTTCGCCTGACTCAAATGGATACAGTCCTCTGCATCGTTACACGCACTTTGATAGTCTTCCTTTAGAATATGAAGAAATGCCCTATGCCAGGCCATTTCTATATCCCTGGATACATCGGGTTTCCCGAAGTTCTGGTAGTCAGAAATTGCCTTTTCAAACTCGTAAATAATTTGTTCCGCAGATGTCGCTTTCCCGAGCGGTTTCCAATTATAGAAATAATAAAGGGCAAGGTCGCTGTGCGCGGTACTGGTCCAATAAAGATTTTTCATAGACTTTTCTGCCAGTTCCATAGCGTCATCTAGGCAGACCTTTGCGTCTTTAAACTTGCCAAGAGCGATGTAGGCAACTCCATATCTATTCTGTGCAATAAATTGGTATTCCAGAGGCAAGCCTGGTAGGGATGCCAGAATCCCAATCCACGCGAGCGCTGTATCATACCGGGCAGATTGTAGTTGCGAATTGATTGCTTGATGCAGGATTTTGCAAGACGATGCCAACGCAATGCAGGAGGGATTTTGCCTAATGCGTTCCACAAGATCCGTATAGAGCTGGCAGCCCAACTCCTTGCTATCCAGGGAAAAGACTGCATCCGCATAGATTCCGGCAATGATCAGGAAATCCGAAGATGTTTTCTGTGTACGAGCGTCCTTATATAGAGTTTGGCTAATTGATACAACGTCCTCATGGGCTAACATATCTACATGGGTTGTTAACAGATCCAACCCATATGTAAGTGCCTCGCTGAAGCGATTTAAGTGATAGAGGCAAGAGAATATGATTTTTTCCCGGCGTGGAACATCCGTCTCCGGGTTTCCATGTAGCCAGCGCAAGGTCTGCTTCAAGATTTTTGCGTTTTTCCGGTATAGCGGCTGGGTATTGCAGAACTCTTTGATATTATCATGAAAGAACGTGATGCCCTGTCCGGATGGGCTTGGTGCCAGCCAGAGAAGCTGCTCCATGTGATCCAACAGAGATCGATCCAGACGATAGTCCGAAATGTAAGAGTATGGCAGGATTCCCTCAAAGCATACAATGGAAGATAGAATGTCTGTAAATTTTTCGTTTTCCACTTTTGTATGGGTCTGTTGCCATGCTTCTTTCCGCTTGGAAAGGATGGATGCGCCGGCAGGGAGCCCCTCTGCCAGGAATTCCGTAAATTTTTCGTGGTCCCGAATTTTCCATTCCTTTGCGTTATGCCACTTGATGATCCGCAGATCGGAGAGATACTCTAGAACCATGATGAGTTCAAAAGGAAGACGTCCGGATTTTTGCAGGAGTTTCCTAAGGAATGGATCATGTTGGCTCTTAATCTGAAACAAATGCATCAGCAAAAGGGTTGCGTCCTCCTCGCGGAATGGCTCGCACATATGCGTCGTAAATGTGTGATGGTGGGACTCTGCTTTTTCCGAGAGAAAGTCTAAAAAGGACTGGAAACTCTTTGATGAAAACGCAGGTTTTCGCTCAATATTACTTACGATAATCAGAATCGTCTGACCATGGTTCTGCGTTAGCTCGTCCGCCAACCGCATCAGGAATTTCAAAATCTCGGGATGCAGTCCTTGTGAATTGTCAATTGTAATGCAGTAGCCTTTTTCCCTAAACGGAACCAACAGAAAGTGCGCCACGGCCTCCACAATATAATAGGCGTCACTTTTCTCCCATTTTCCACGCTCCAGGAATCTTGCAATCTTGATTGCAAACGTGTCGCTACCGCCCTGCGTCTTTACCAACCCCAGAATGTCCTCCCGTGAGAAGTTCCATTTTCCGCGATAGAAAGGCAGATGTAGCAGTTCACACAGTAACTTGCGGATCAAATCGAAGTCAATATAGTCCGTGCTGTTCAGGTAGACTGTATGGAGTCCTTGGCGTGCAGCTTTCTTTTGAATCTCATCTGCTAAACGGCTCTTGCCGCTACCGCTGATTCCCCGCAAATCAATCACCTGCGGATAATTTCTGGCACACCACTCTAAGGCACTTCCCACCTCGTTCGCCAGGAATTCGGTTACCTCCTTTCCCACCAATGGATAGTGCTTACATCGGGAGATGTCAAGACTTGGTAGGCAGACGGTTTTGCGCCTGCATTTATTTTCGCTGTCGCGATAGCTGACAACAATTTGCGGAAGCTCAATGATGGTCATTTGCTGACTGATGATTTCCCCACGGAGGTGTGCAATGAAGTCTGCTTGGCGACCTAGCCATTCATGTTCGATTGCAGTTTCATACATCCTTACGGCGTATGGCAGGGACACGGCCTCGACCAGAATATCCCGTAGCGGTTTCAGGGTTCGGTTGACTATATGCACATAAATATTAAAGAGTTCCCCGTTCTTCATCAAAATGGGCGGTTGACCCTCATGAACCGCGAGAATTGCGTCACTCTCAAATTCAGAGATAGAGCAGTAAATGGCAGGTTTCTCGGTGCCGAGCACGATGGAATCTCTGCTTTCTCCAAAGTATTCATCGACCAGTGCAGGCTGGGTTTCCAACTCGTCGGAAAGTCTCTCCCCACACAAGAAAGAAACCTCGAAATTGAGTTTATCGGCAATGCGGCTGATTTCGATTTTTGCCCCCTCCGTAATCTCGCTTGCAGAGAAAAATAGGACTTTGTTGATGTGCTTTGAAATGACGAGCACCACGTTTTTCCCAATCTCATCCAAACCGATATTTCTTTTGTGCTGTTTGCACTCTGCCCAGATTTTGAAGTGCGAAAGCTCGTCGTAAAAGGTAACTTCAATATCGCGGCCGCCATCATGGATATACCGCGTATGCTCTACATGATAATTCGGTTTCTGATAGAGGTTACATATATACTTATAGCACAGAGTTTCAAAGTCTTCTGGTGTTAGTCGGTAAAAGTCCAACATAGGTAACCATCCTCCAATGGAAGCACTTGAGGGGGGCTCGCCAGTTTTCCCGTTCCAGTGTGTTCACTGCCCCTGAAAACCATTGTCAGGAGTCCCAAAAGGTAGATAATAAGAGATTATCTATCGAAAGTCTTCCCTTCTTACATTTTACTTACTCTTTTGCACTATTGCAAGTGCTGTTTTGAGACAGAAAGAAATAGCGCATTTTTCTGATAGAGATCTATGACATTCAGTTGACTTCGGATATAACATTTTATATAATTTTATTGTTAAAAATGTTATATGTGATGAGGACATGATATGAAGCAGTTACTACAAGAAATTCGGGGCGCATTTAGTTTGAGCCAAGAGCGGTTTGCAGATCTTCTCGGAACGACGTTCGCCACCGTTAATCGCTGGGAAAATGGCCGTACAGTTCCAGGTAGAAAGACGCAGGATAAGATCATGCGTCTCTGCTCAGATCACGGCATCCAGCTTTACGAGTTGGTGATGGACCATATTCGGAAAGAGTCCCTTGTTTCACTGGTACCGAATCGAGTCCTTCTTTATCATGGCTCCAAGAGCGGCCTGACTGGCGCAATCGCACCTATAAGCCGGGACAAATGTGATTTTGGCCGAGGATTCTATATGGGGACAGATCCTGTGCAGCCCCTGACCCTCATTTGTGATTTCGAGCAGGCCAAATTCTATGTGTTGTCCATAGATTTGACTGATCTGTCGGTTTTTGAAGTCCCCCCTGACCTCGATTGGGCCATGCTTGTAGCGTTCTACCGTGGAAAGATGGAGGCGATTAAAGGAACCACTTTGTATCGGCACTACGCGCAAATGGCACAGGGAAATGATGTACTGATAGGCGCCATTGCAAATGACCGTATGTTTTATGTGCTGGATAACTTCTTTTTGGGAAATATAACAGATATAGCCCTGATTCAGAGTTTGTCTGCTTTACAACTGGGCCGCCAATATGTGGCGATCACTGAACACGCCTGCGAAAAAATCAGAATTGAGAAAGAGGTTCCTTTGTCCCATTTGGAACGAGTTTGCCTGCAGGAAGTTAGTGAGCAGAACAGGAGCAAGGGCGTCTCCCTAGCCAATGAAATATGTAAAATCCATCGTAGAGAAGGACGATATTTCGATGAAATCATGAACAAAGCAGGAGAGAATGTATAATGGATAGTTTACAGCTTAAAATATGCGATGTTCAGGGTAGGCTGTTTGAGTTGTCCCGGAAAGCGTGTTATGATAGCGGACCCTTCATATCTTCATTCATGCGGTCCAGACTGGCCAAATCACTGGATTCAGTCTATAACCGAATGCAATGGTCTGGAGAGGAGTACCTTTTAGAGGAATTAGAATCTGAAGTTCCAACTTTACCTGTTACAGGTGCACTATATGAAAAAGAAATTCTTTTTTGGATCGGGTATTTATACCGCTATTGGCACTACTTGACCGGGGAAAGCAGCTTGGAAATCTACCGCCAGGCAAACGAAAGGACCATGAAGCGAAATTATATGATGTTCCATACCCTAGAGCCAGAAATTGCAGTACAGGATTTGAAAGAAATACACCATCAAAAAAGCAAATAATAATTACCGTCGTCCCCTACAAGCAAGCAAGGGGTAAGAAGAAAGCGGGCTGCCAGTCATCACTGGCTGCATCTGGTAAGCTAAAAGTAGACACTCACAAAGCGGGTGAGTGTCTACTTTTTTATATCTGTTAAAATAGGAATAGAGGTGAAAAGATGGGGAAGA
>CABIYX010000018.1:7129-69801 GCA_902363045.1 Clostridiales bacterium | reverse complement strand
CCGCCGCTCCAATAACTTCCCCATGAGACCTTTGGGATGGCTTTCTCCTCTGGAGTTCACCGTCCAAGATGTTTGACAAACCTACACGTCCGCCGCTTTTTTCGCCAGAGGTCAGGGCTGCCCGGCCCGGAGCGCCTCCACGGTGGAGGCGGGGATGGAAAATTCCAGTACCCCTTCCACCGCGGCGGCTACGGAGGCCTCGTCAAAGACCAGCACCAATCCGCCGTCCGGAGCCCAGTAGAAGGGCTGCTCAGGATCGATGGTCTGGAATTCATCGGGGAAGTAGGAGCGGTCCTCCTCCTCCATCTGCCGGCGCACCTCGCCGGACAGCACCGATACATAGTCTGAGCCGCTGGGGAAGAGCTCAGACAGTGTGACCATCTCTCCGGTGCTCTTGTCAATGTGATAATAGCGCAGGATCTGATGTCCGCTGGCCTGGGTTTGAAGGGCGGACACGCAGAGGGTGAACCAGCGGTCCGTATCCGCCGTTACCTCATAGCTCACGTCCAGACTTTGATAGCCGCCCTGGGCCAGAACCTCCGCGTCCCGCCGGAATTGATCGAGCAGCCGGTCAATGTCAGCCTGTACCGCCGCGTTGACAGAGCTGCCCGCCTGGCCGCCCTCCTGCACCTGGGGGACAGAGACGTTGGCGAAGCTGTGTCCGTCATCATAGAGATAGTTCCGCAGGGTGACCACCTGTACCAGAGGGCCCAGCACCGGGACCTGTTCCAGCGCCTCAGCCGCGGAGGCGGACACGTTGGGCAGGACCACCAGCAGGGAGGCCGCCGCCGCGGCGAACCAGGCCCCCCAATGGGAGAGGCACCGCCGCTCCGGCTTCCGCCGGGGCGCTTCCTCCAGACTGTCGCAGGTCTCACGCAGCCGCCGGACGAAGGAATCCGGCAGGGGAAAGGGCTCCTCCTGGGCGCGGCGCTTCAGCTCTCGGTCAAATTGATCCATAGTTTACACCTCAATTCTCCGTGAATGTCTGTCGAAGCCGGCCTCTCGCCCGGCTGAGGCGGGTCTTGACCGCCCCCTGGGAGATCTTCAGGATCTGGGCCGTCTCGGCCACGGAGCAGTCCTCATAGTAGAACAGCGTGACGGCCGCCCGCATGGGCTCCGGCAGCTGAAGGACCGCATCCCACAGCGTCAGATGCTCCGCGAGATCCGGCTCCGGTGTGGTCAGGGATTCCGCCATCTGGTCGAAGTCCACGGTCCTCCGCTGCCGGCGGCAGAGGTCATAGCACTCGTTGACCAGGATCTTCAAAAGCCAGGCTTTGAATTTTTCCGGCTCCCGCAGGCGGTCCAGATGGGAGTAGGCCGCGCAGACGGCCTCCTGCACCGCGTCCTCCACATCCTGCTGGTTGGACAAGATGGAACGGGCCGTGCGGTAGAGGGCGCTTTGATGCACCTCCACAAGGCGGCAGAAGTCTTCTTTGTCCAAAGCAGAGTTGGTCATGGATGGGTGTGCTCCTTTCTGGGGTCGATCGGCCGATCTGTCTGTTTAGACGGGGCGGGAGAGAAAAAGGTTACAGGGGACAGACCTGGGGGCTGCACCTCAATAGTAATACCCCTGGAAAGAGACGTCAACAGCTACCGGCGGAGGGGAGGGGAAAAAATTTGTGTGACCGCGCGTTTATGACTTCCCTTTCTCTTGAAAATGTTGTATGATAAAGCAAATCAGGACTGCTGCCTCCCTGGCTGCGCGGGCGGTCCGGAAGCAAGTGAGGGTTGAATGATGGAAGCTGCCAACGTACACAACAAGCTGATTCTGGCCGTGGTGCAGGAGGACGACTATGACACCACGGTGGGCGAGCTGAACCAGAACGGATTTTTTGTTACTATGCTCAGTTCTACCGGCGGGTTCTGGAAAAAGAAGAACATCACCATCATGCTGGGCGTGGAGGAGTCCCGCCTTGATGAGGCGCTGTCTATTTTGAAGCAGTGTGCCGGAAAGCGGAAGCAGACCATTTACTCCAATGTGACCATGCCCACCGGGAGCCAGTATGCCGTGGCCATGCCCTCCGTGCCGGTGAATGTGGAGCTGGGCGGCGTGACGGTTTTTATCATGGATCTGGAGCGGCTGGAGAAGCTGTAAGCCGAAGCCGTCCATTTGCGCCAGCTTGTCAAAAAAGCTTTTTCGGCGGCCTTGGCCTTTCGCGCCCTGCCGGCCCTTTGAGCCGGCAGGGCGCATTTTTGAACAGGGTGCTGTGAAAATCTTAACGAAGTCTTTACCTCCTGCCCGTCTTTTTTTAAGGAAAAGGACCTCCGTCCCGTGTTATAATGGAGACAATATCCCAGTCCGCTCCCGGCCTGTCCGGAGCGGCGCTTGTCTGGAGGTTTTACTGTACTATGACGGAGGCCCTGCTGCTGATCGGCTGCGTGATCGCCCTGTGTACCCTGATGGGCCGTTTTTTGGACCGCCTGGCGGTCCCGTCCCTGCTGATCTTTATCGCGTTGGGAATGTGCTTTGGAGAAAACGGACTGCTGCGCATCCATTTTAACGACTACTATACCGTCAATCTGATCTGTTCGGTCAGTCTCATTTTCATCATGTTTTACGGCGGCTTCGGGACCAACCTGTCTGCCGCCCGGCCGGTGGCGGTCCAGTCAGTGGTCCTCTCCACTTTGGGGGTGGCGGGGACGGCGGCGCTGGTGGCTGCCTTCGCCCACTGGGCGCTGGAGCTGCCCTGGCTGGAGAGCTTTCTCATCGGCTCGGTCATCTCTTCCACAGATGCGGCCTCAGTGTTCAATATCCTGCGGTCGAAAAAGCTGGCGCTGAAGGAGCATACTGACTCTCTGCTGGAGATCGAATCGGGCTCCAACGACCCCATCTCCTATATGCTGACCACGGTGGCAGTGGGGCTTATGTCCGGGGAGGAGATCGTGGTCCCGCTGCTTCTGCTCCAACAGCTGGCGGTGGGGATCCTGTGCGGTCTGCTGCTGGGCAAGCTGGCCATCTGGGCCCTGAAGCGGGGGGCCTTCCCATCGGGACAGAGCCAGACCATCTTCATCTTTTCTGTGGTCATCCTGTCCTATGCCCTGCCCACCGCCCTGGGCGGAAACGGGTATCTCAGCGCCTACCTCTGCGGCATCTGGATGGGCAATACCAAGCTGCCCCAGAAGCGCTATCTGGTCCACTTCTTTGATGTGGTCACCGATGTGGCTCAGGTGCTCATCTTCTTCCTGCTGGGCCTGCTGGTGACGCCGGTGGAGCTGCCCTCCGTCTTGCTGCCCGCCCTGGCCGTGATGGCCTTCCTCACCCTGGTGGGCCGGCCGCTGGTGGCCGCCCTGCTGCTGCTGCCCTTCAGCCCGTCCCTGGGCCAGGTGGGGGTGGTATCCTGGGCCGGACTGCGGGGCGTGGCCTCCATCGTGTTCGCTATTATGGCGGTGCTGGGCGGTGTGGAGATGAGATACGACCTGTTCAACCTGGTGTTCTGCATTGTCCTGCTGTCCATCTCCATTCAGGGCACCCTGCTGCCCCGGGTGGCGGAGCGGCTGGCCATGATCGATCAGGCGGGTGACGTGAGCAAGACCTTCAACGATTACCAGGAGGAGAGCGACATTGACTTCATCAAGGTCCACCTGGGTCCGGGACACCCCTGGAGCGGTGGGACCCTGCGGGAGCTGCCCATCCCGCCGGATCTGCTGGTGGTGATGATCGCCCGGGGACAGGACACCATTGTGCCGCACGGCGGGACGGTTTTACAGACCGGCGACCTGCTGGTGATGGCGGCGAGGGCCTTTGAGGACCGGGAGAACCTCTCTCTTCAGGAGGTGGTGGTGGAGCGGAGCCACAAGTGGTGCGGGCGCTCACTCAGCGAGATCTCGGTGCCCCGAAACTGCCTGATCGTGATGATCAAACGGGGGCTGGATACCATTATTCCGGACGGGAGCACCCGTCTGGAGGCTGGGGATGTCCTGGTGGCGGCCCAGTCCAATACAGCGGCGTCCGCCTGACGGGGGCGGGAATGATGACCTCATTCCCGCCTCTTTTTTGCTGTTCTTCTGTGATTTTGTGGATTGATAATTCTTTGGTTCTGTTGTATCTTAGTAAATGTATTAAGTTAATAATCTGTAAAATTTTTCGGCGGTCCGACAGGCGGACTCCAGTTCAGCGCGCCTGGCCCGGATCCGGTGAGAAAGGATGGAACGATCTGATATGATCCGTACCAAAAAGCGCCACCAGCTGGATATGTGTCACGGCTCTCTGGCGGATAAGATCCTGCTGTTTGCTATCCCCCTGATGGCCTCCAGTATGCTACAACTGTTGTTTAACGCTGCTGATGTCATTGTGGTGGGGCGGTTTGCCGGGAAGGAATCCCTGGCGGCGGTGGGCTCCACCACCTCCCTGATCAACCTGCTGGTGGCCCTGTTTGTGGGGCTCTCCGTGGGCTCCAATGTGGTGGTGGCCCGGAATCTGGGAGGGAAGCGGCACGACATGGTGGGCCGCGCGGTCCACACCTCCATTCTGATGGCCCTGGTCAGCGGCGCAATCCTGGCGGTGTTCGGCTTCTTTGCCGCCCGGCAGCTTCTGGTGTGGATGTCTTCTCCCGCTGATGTGATCGACAAGTCGGCCATCTATCTGCGGATCTATTTTTTGGGAATGCCTGCCACCATGGCATATAACTTCGGGGCCGCCATCCTGCGGGCCCAGGGGGACACCAAGCGCCCCCTGTATTTCCTGATCATCGCGGGCGTGGTCAACGTCATTTTGAACCTGATTTCGGTCATTCTGCTGAATATGGATGTAGCGGGGGTCGCCCTGGCCACCACCATCTCCCAGTATGTGTCCGCAGGGCTGGTCATCCTCTGCCTGACCAAGGAGGACGGTCCTCTGCGCCTGAATTTGAAGGCGATGAAGCTGGACCGGCATATTTTGGGACAGATCCTGGAGATCGGCCTGCCCGCCGGCTTCCAGGGCATTGTGTTCTCTTTGTCTAACGTGCTGATCCAGTCCTCCATCAACTCCTTCGGCTCTACCGTGGTGGCTGGCTCTGCAGCTGCCGGCAACATTGAGAACTTTGTCTATCAGGCCATGAATGCCTTCTATCAGACCAACCTGACCTTCACCGGTCAGAACTACGGGGCAGGGGAGTGCCGCCGGGTGGATAAGACCCTGCTGTACTGCCAGGGCTTTGTGATTGTGACCGGACTGCTGCTGGGCAATTTGGTCTATTACTTTGGACATCCGCTGGTGAGCATTTACGCCCCCGGAGAGGAGGATGTGATTCGGCAGGGGATCATCCGCCTGGGCTATGTGGCCCGGCCCTATGCCCTGTGCGGCATCATGGATACCATGGTTGGCAGCCTGCGGGGCCTGGGTTACTCCATTGGGCCCATGATCGTCTCTCTCATCGGCGCCTGCGGCCTTCGGGTCGTATGGATCTTCACTATTTTCCAGATGTACCGCACGCCGGAGAACCTGTACATCTCTTATCCCATCTCCTGGATCGTGACCGGCGCAGTCCACATTCTGTTTTTCCTCTATGCACGGAAAAAAGCGTTCGCTCTGGTGCGGGCCGACTCCCGCAAGGAGGCGGAAGGGGAGCACCCTGTGACAGAGGAGCAGTGAGCCTGAAGCGCTCCGGATGCGGTGGCCAGCTGGGCCGCCGTTCGCTATTTTGCTGTGCATACTGGAAAAATCTTACCATATGCTTGGACCCCCAAAAAATCTGCTCCCGGATTTTAGTTTTCCCTAGACAAAGGAATCCACCTTGTGATAAGATACCCACAGCAGAGTGGGAGAAGCGCTCTGCACAGAGAGGAAGCGCACCGGTTTCCGCCGAGGCCGGCCCCGGGTCAAGCGCCCGCGCATCCCCATTATGGATGAAAAGAAGGAGATCAAAATGGAAATCCACAAAATTTTTGTCGTCGGTTCTGGTCTGATGGGCAGCGGTATCGCGCAGACTGCCATCCAGGCTGGCTATGAGGTCATTCTGAACGACCAGAGCAAGGCCGCCCTTGAGCGGGGGCAGGCCGGCATCAGCAAGCGTCTGGACCGTCTGGTGGAGAAGGGCCGCATGACCGCGGAGGAGAAGGAGGCCTGCATGGGCCGCCTGACCACCTCTGTCAGCGTCCATGTGGCGTCCAATGTGGATATGGTCATCGAGGCCATCTACGAGAACCTGGAGGCCAAGCAGTCTATCTTCCAGCAGCTGGACAAAATCTGTGACAGCCGCACCATCTTCGCCTCCAACACCTCCTCCATCTCCATGACCAGCCTGGCCGCCGCCACCAGCCGTCCTGAGAAGGTCGTGGGTATGCACTTCTTCTCTCCCGTGCCTGTGATGAGTCTGGTGGAGATCGTCTACGGCCTGCGCACCTCCAAGGAGACCATCGACATCGTGGACGAGCTGGGCAAGAGCATGGGTAAGCGCACCATTCTGGCCAAGGATAAGCCCGGCTTCATTGTCAACCGTATGCTGCTACCCATGCTGAACGAGGCCGTTCAGGTCCTGGATGAGGACATCGGCACCGTAGAGGACGTGGACGAGGGCATGATGCGGGGCTGTAACCACCCCATGGGCCCCCTGGCTCTGGCTGACATGATCGGCCTGGACATCCTGCTGGAGGTCATGGAGACCTTCTATCTGGATCTGGGCGACACCAAATACCGGCCCGCCCATCTGCTGCGCAAGATGGTGTCCGCCGGTTACCTGGGCCGCAAGTCCGGCGCCGGCTTTTATGTCTATGATGAGGGCAAGAAGATCGGTGTGAACCCGGTCCTGTCCAAGGCCTGAGTACACAGGTTTACGCAAGGAAAGACTGCAAACGCCCCGGGGCTCTGACGAGTTCCGGGGCGTTGTGTTTGATGACGAAAAAGAGGAGATCCCATTTGAAGCTGAGAGAGTACCGCGCCTCCGACTGCCCGGAGTTGACGCGGCTGTTCTATGATACGGTCCACTCTGTCTGCGCCGGGGAGTATACACCGGAACAGCTGGACGCCTGGGCGGACGGACGTCCGGATCTGAAAGCCTGGGCCCGCTCTCTGAGCGCCCATGATACCCTGGTGGCGGAGGAGGAGGGACGGATCCTAGGCTTTGGGGATATGACAGCGGAGGGCTATCTGGACCGTCTGTTCGTGCACAGGGAGGCCCAGGGCCGGGGGATCGCCTCCGCCCTGTGCGCCGCGCTGGAGGGCCGCTGCTCCGCCCCGGAGTTTACGGTCCACGCGTCAAAGACCGCACGGACCTTCTTCCAGAGCCGGGGATACCAGGTCGTGCGGGAACAGCAGGTGGAACGCAGAGGGGTCCTGCTGGCCAACTTTGTGATGACCCGGCCAGCGTCTGAAGGCACGAAGAAAAATAAAAGATTATTCAATAGAGATGAAAAATAAAATTAAAAATTGACTTTAATAAAATTAAATGATATAGTAGGAACAGAGAGGAGGAGAGAGGATGCCCATTGAGACGGTCCCCGAGTGGATGGCCGGACTGGAGGAGGAGGACGTGGCCTTCATCCGGCGCTTCGTGCTGGCTTCCGGTTCCCTGAAGGAGGTGGCGGGCGTCTATGGTGTGACTTATCCCACTGTGCGCCTGCGGCTGGACCGGCTGATCCAGAAGATCCGCCTGAGCGAGGACACTGCCTCCGACCCATATATTGGTCTGATCAAGCGGCTGGCAGTAAACGAGAAGCTGGACTTCGACACGGCCAAGGTGCTGATCTCCGCCTATAAAAAAACGAAGGGAGAATGATACCATGCTTATGGCTTCGCTGGCCGGGCTGGCTGCCCTGCCGCTGATGCTGCTGGGCATTCTGCTGCCTGTGGCCCTGGTGGTGGCCCTCCAGGTGTGGCTGTGCAAACGGAGGAGCTGTTGGCTGGGCCTGATCCTGCCGGGACTGACCCTGCTGGCCAGCCTGCTGATCCTGCTGTCTATGGCCGCCTTCACCCGGGTGGGAGCGTCGGAAGTGGTCCATGATGAACACGGCGCTGTGGTGGAGGAGCACCACGCAGAGCATTGGGAGGCCCTCTCCGGGACGGAACTGGCGGCGGCAGGGGGCGTCTTCCTGGTAGCCAATATCCCCACCGTGGTGCTGGGCGGCATCTGGCTCCACTATAAGAACCGCCGGGATCTCCGGGAGGAGATGAAGCGGATGGACCTTCAGGACCTGGAGTAGAGGGCGGAGCCAGGCCATTTCCCGGGGGTCTATGATCGGACAGCCTGTTGAAGAAGACGTTTCGACAAGCTGTCGAACGTTTGAGCC
Organism: Clostridiales bacterium; assembly: GCA_902363045.1. Lineage (GTDB taxonomy): Bacteria > Bacillota > Clostridia > Oscillospirales > Oscillospiraceae > Lawsonibacter. Next base: position 61,596 of record CABIYX010000018.1, on the reverse strand, counting down.
GTGAAAGAAGTGCTCGAAAGCTGTTTGATAAAATGTGAAAGATGACCTTGACGTTTTTTCACACACTTGTATGGCCCGGGAAGGGTTGGCTGCTGTGGCTGCGCGCTTCACTCCCCTGGGTAGTCATACGGGTGTGTCCCATCACTTCCCAGGTGTCCCTGGGAAAGGGGAGACAAAAGCAAACTTGTCTTTTTATGAAGAATCACTGGGATTTTTAGGGGGAATTCAGTATACTGGTGGAAGGAAGATTCATTCTTCCTTCCACTTATTTTTGAGGGAGGGCTTTCTATCATGGGATCTTATTTGGCTCATGCAGCAGAAGACGGCAGACAGCAGACTGTTCTCCAGCATTTAAGCGCAACGGCTCAAAAATGTACCGCCTTTGCCCAAGTATTCCATGCTGCGGAACAGGGAGATCTGGCAGGTCTGGCCCACGACTTAGGAAAGTATTCCAATGAATTTCAAGACCGGCTTTTACACCACGGCCCGAAGGTAGACCACGCCACCGCCGGAGCCTTTGAATGTTTTAGGCTCGGACAGCCCTATGCGGCGTTTGCGGTCGCCGGACATCACGGCGGGCTCCCTGATGGCGGAGGTCAAACGGACGATCCGGATTCCAGTTCTTTTTTTGGCCGCATGAACCGGGCGCTTCAGGGCAGGCTGCCGGAGTATGCCGCCTGGCAGTCCGAGCTTACCCTACCGGCTCCTCCTAGACCCAATAACCTGGAACCACAGATGGAAGGTATGTTCTTTACCCGTATGCTCTTTTCCTGTCTGGTGGATGCGGACTACTCCGATACGGCAGAATTTATGGCGAACGGCCCTCACACGGCATTTTCTAACAGATCCGTGGACTTCTTAATGGAGTGGCTCCGGAACTACATCTCCGGATGGTTTCCGCCCAAAGGAGAGCTGAATGCACAGCGGTGCTCGATTTTAGAGCGGTGTATCCAAGAGGGGGAGCGCTGTGCGCCCGGTCTCTACACGCTGACCGTCCCAACCGGTGGCGGTAAAACCGTGGCCTCTCTTGCCTTTGCTCTGGCCCAGGCAAAAGCCCAGGGGCTTCGCCGCCTCATCTATGTGATCCCCTACACCTCCATCATCGAGCAGACCGCCCAGAAGTTCCGGGAGATCCTGGGGGCGGACTGTGTGCTGGAACACCACTCCGGCGTACTCTATGACGTGGACCAGGAGGCCGGTCCAGAGTCCATCCGCCTGGCCCGTGCCACCGAGACCTGGGATATGCCGGTGACCGTCACCACGGCGGTGCAGTTTTTTGAATCGCTTTACTCCTGCCGCCCCTCCCAGTGCCGAAAGATTCACAACATCGCGCAAAGCATCGTTGTCTTTGATGAAGCGCAGATGCTGCCTCTCCACGCCCTGCGCCCCTGCATCTGGGCTATTGCCCAGCTGGTCAAGCATTACGGGGTCTCCGCGGTTTTATGCACCGCGACCCAGCCGGCGCTGACCCCAATCTTCCGGGAATTTGCTCCGGAGCTCCCGGTCACGGAGCTCTGCCCGCCGGAGCAATTCCAGTGGGATGTATTCCAGCGTGTGACCTTCCGGCAGGCGGGGAAGCTGACCTATGAGGAGCTGGCTGCCCAGCTTCAAAAGCAGGAGCAGGTCTTGTGCATTGTCAACTCCCGAAAGTCAGCCCAGGAGATCTTTCTGCGGCTGGAGGGTGAGGGATGTTTCCATCTCTCCACCCTCATGTATCCCGCTCACCGCCGGGCCAAGCTGGAAGAGATCCGCCGCCGCCTGGACAAGGGGCTTCCCTGCCGGGTGGTGTCCACTTCCCTGATCGAGGCCGGCGTGGATGTGGACTTCCCCGCCGTCTACCGGGAGGAGGCCGGACTGGATTCCATCCTCCAGGCCGCCGGACGGTGCAACCGGGAAGGAAAGAGGCCTCTGGAACGCAGTATCGTCACCGTGTTCCAAGGCGAGGGCAGCACACCGCCCCTCTTTGCTGCTGCCGTTGGAGCTGGCCGGGATGCTATGGCCCATTATGAAGATATTACTTCTCCGGAGGCTGTTCACGCCTATTTTACAAGACTGCTGGACTTGAAAGGAGCAGAAGCCCAGGATGTGCAGCAGATTCTCCCTCTGATGCAGTCTGAATTGTTTCCCTTCCGCACGGTGTCCGAGCGGTTTCATCTGATCGACAGCCCTACCGTCACGGTCTATATCCCCAAGGATGAAGGCGCCGAACTGGTCGAGCGGCTGCGGAGCGGAGAACACAGTCGAAACCTATACCGTCAACTGGGACAGTACGGGGTTTCCATCTATGAACAGCACTTCAACGCACTGGACCAGGCCGGAGATCTGGAGCGGTTGGAGGACGGCTCGGTGATTCTTTCCAGCCCAGACCTCTATTCCGAATATACCGGCTTGAGCCTGAAAGCGGACAGCGGAAAGGGATTGTTTATCTAATAAAATAATGGAGAATAATGGCGAAACCGGGATTATTATCCCGGTTTCGCCAAATTGCACACATATAATAGCCACTATTTCAATCCACAAGAGTATCCTTGACCGTGTAAAAATAACACTTTTTTTACCTATTGTCAAATTTGACTTACATATAATAACCACTGAATTTTAACTTGACTCTAATAGAAAATCATGGTAATGTATACTCATCTCAAGCCTATGGAGGTGAGGCCGTATACTTGCATTAAAATACGACAAGGTATACCTGCCTATGGAGCGGCATTCTGCTCCCATCTCCGTGAAAACAGATCAAAGAAAGGAGTGAATGCTTATGTCAATCTCTTTGGAAGTCTGGGGAGACTACGCACTATTTACTCGTCCGGAGATGAAGGTGGAGCGGGTCAGCTACGACGTGATGACCCCCTCCGCCGCCCGGGGACTGATTGAAGCCATTTACTGGCACCCGGGGCTGCGGTGGGTCATCGACCGGATCCATGTGTGCAAGCCCATCCGTTTCACCAACCTGCGGCGCAACGAAGTAAAGTCCAAAATTTCAGCCCGGACGGCACGCACCGTGATGGAGAAGGGGGAAGGACAGCTGTATCTATGCACCTCGGATGACATTCAGCAGCGGGCCGCCCTGCTGCTGCGGGACGTACGATATGTGATCGAGGCCCATTTTGAGATGACAGACCAGGCCGCCGAAGGGGACAATCCCGGAAAATTTCAGGATATTGTAAAGCGCCGTATTCGCAAGGGGCAGTTCTACCATCAGCCCTGCTTCGGCTGCCGGGAATTTCCCGCCCAATTCCAGTGGTGCGAGGGACTCCCCGCCTGCCCCGATGAGCTGAAGGACAGGACCCAAGACCTGGGCTGGATGCTCTACGACATGGACTACACCGACCCGGAAAACATTCGGCCCCTATTCTTCCGGGGCGCCCTCCAAAACGGAGTTCTGAATGTCCCGGACCGGAACAGCGGGGAGGTGCGGGGATGATCCTTCAGGCACTGACTGAGTATTATCAGGCTCTGGAGCGGGAAAGGAAAATCGATGCTCCAGGATGGACAAAGGTGAAGGTGTCCTATGCCCTCTGCCTGGCAGTGGACGGGACGTTGGAGCGCGTCGATTTTATGCAGACAGAACAGCCAAGGGGTAAAAAAATGGTCCTTGCACCCCGGAGTATTTCGCTCCCTGCCCCTGTGAAACGGACGGTTGGTGTGGCGGCCAACTTTCTTTGCGATAACTCCAGCTATTTCTTAGGGATCGACAACAAAGGCAAGCCCCAGCGAACACAGGAATGCTTCGCCGCCTGTAAAGCGCGCCACGAAAGTCTGCTGAAGGATGTGGATTCTCCGGCGGCCCAGGCTGTTTTGGCGTTCTTTCGGACCTGGGACCCACAAAAGGCAAGGGAAAACCCAGCCCTTCAAGAACATCTGGACGGTATTCTTGCTGGCGGAAACCTGATTTTTTGCACAGCGGAAGGTTTTGTCCACAATGACCCGGCCATCCAACAGGCGTGGGAAAATGACTACAATGCCGCTGGAGACGGTCCACAGGGCATCTGCCTCGTCACCGGTGCAATGGGCCCCATCGAAAATATCCATCCCGCTATCAAAAATGTGGCGGGAGCCCAATCCAGCGGTGCGGCCCTGGTATCCTTCAACGCTCCGGCTTTCTGCTCCTATGGAAAGGAGCAGAACTTGAACGCGCCCACCGGGAAATATGCCTCGTTTGCCTATACCTCCGCCCTGAACCACCTGTTGGCGGATCGGGACCATGTGTTCCGTATCGGTGACGCCACAGTGGTCTGCTGGTCCAGAAACGCAAAACCGGCCTATGCCGCCCTGTTTGGAGGGGTTGCTCTCGGCTCCGCCGTCCCCTCTTATACAGAAAACGACCTGCGTGGAATGGTAAAAAGTCTCTGTGCCGGACAGTCAGTGATCTATCAGGAGGACAGACTGGACCCTGATATGGACTTCTATGTCCTGGGTCTCTCCCCCAACGCTGCCCGGCTTTCCGTGCGGTTCTTCCTGCATAACACGTTCAAAGGGTTTCTGGACAATATCCAGGCCCACTACCGCCGGTTGGAGATCGTCCGTCCTGCGTATGACAAATTTGAGACGCTGTCTCTCTGGAGGCTGCTCAGCGAGACGGTCAATCAGAACTCCAGAGATAAATCCCCCGCTCCCGATCTGGCTGGCGAGGTTCTGCGGGCTGTCCTAATGAATACCCGCTATCCCACCACTCTGCTCAACGGTGTGACGTTACGGATCCGGGCAGAGCGGGAGGTCACCCGGGGAAGGGCGGCGATCCTAAAGGCCTACTATATTAAGTTAAGCGAGGCGGCAAACCGTGAAAACCCAGATATACCAAAGGAGGTCTTACAAGTGTCTCTCAATTCCGATACAAACAATATCCCCTACACGATGGGGCGGATCTTCTCCGTTCTGGAGGCCATTCAAGAGTCTGCAAATCCTGGTATCAATTCCACGATCAAGGATAAGTATTTTAATTCTGCCGCCGCAACGCCCGCTGTCATTTTTCCCATTCTGATCAACCTGGCCCAAAAGCATTTGAAGAAACTGCGCGGGTCCAACACTGGATTGTGTATCTTCTACGAAAAGCAGCTGACAGATCTATGCAGCCGCATAGGGGATACTTACCCCGCCCGGATGAATCTGCCCCAACAGGGCTCGTTCCAGCTTGGCTACTATTGCCAGACCCAGGCCCGCTATCAGAAAAAGGAGGAGAAGGAATATGTCTGATCCCATCAAAAACCGCTATGAATTTGTCATTTTGTTCGACGTGGAAAACGGCAATCCAAACGGAGATCCGGACGCAGGAAATATGCCCCGGGTGGACCCGGAGACCGGCCTTGGCATTGTCACCGATGTGTGCCTGAAGCGGAAGATCCGCAACTATGTGGAGACCGTAAAAGAAGATAGCAGCGGCTACCGCATCTATGTCAAAGATGGCGTACCCCTGAACCGCAGCGATGCTGAGGCATACACCGCTCTGGAAATTGACGAGAAAACGGTCAAAGAGAAGAAAAAGAGCGACCCTGATCTGGACCGAAACATTCGGGATTGGATGTGTGCCAACTTCTACGATATTCGCACCTTCGGCGCGGTCATGACCACCTTTGTAAAAGCGGCCCTGAACTGCGGTCAGGTACGTGGTCCGGTCCAGTTGGGATTTGCCCGCAGCGTGGAACCCATCGTTCCCCAGGAAGTCACCATTACACGTGTGGCCATCACAACTGAGGCTGACGCGGAAAAGAAGGGAACAGAGATGGGACGCAAATATATCGTCCCCTATGGGCTCTACCGTTGCGAGGGGTACATCTCCGCCAATCTGGCCCGAAAAACCACCGGTTTTTCCGAAGAGGATCTGTCCCTTCTGTGGGAAGCTATTTTAAATATGTTTGAACACGACCACTCTGCCGCCCGCGGGAAAATGGCTGTCCGGGACCTGATCGTATTCAAGCATGACAGCGAACTGGGCTGCGCCCCCGCCTGGAAGCTGTTTGAGGCGGTCCATGTGGATCGAAAGGATCCCAACGACCTGGCTCCGGCACGCTCCTATCAGGACTATACCGTGTCGGTGGACGAGTCCGCGCTGCCTTCCGGCGTCGCTTGTGTGCGGATGGGATGATCTGCTGTGAGGAGGACCTGCTTCCCCTCTCCGGCCTCCGGCTTTTTGTGTTCTGTCGCCGGCAATGGGCGCTTATCCGCCTGAAACAGCAGCGGCAGGAAACTTTGCGCACCTCAGACGCATATCCTCCTTTTTATGGAAGTGATTCTTTGTGTTAGTTCTGATCACTTATGACGTAAACACCGAAGATGCCGCCGGCCGCAAACGATTGAGACAAATTTCCAAACAGTGCGTCAATTACGGTCAGCGCGTCCAAAATTCTGTCTTTGAATGTTTGCTGGATCCTGCCCAGTGCAAATTGCTCCAGGCAAAATTATGTGCGATTATGGACCCCGAACAGGACAGTCTTCGGTTTTATTACTTAGGAAAACGCTATGAAAATAAAATCGAGCATTTTGGCTGTAAGCAGACGTATCTGCCGGAAGAACCTATGATCCTTTGAGTGTGCGAAGGAGAAGTGACCACAGATTCCCTGTTCGGTTCGCACCTGAAAAGGGGGATAAATTTATCCAAAGTTCCATTTTAATGATGACTTTTGTTCTGGTCCTGTCCGTATATTTTTTGAAATTATGAAAGTTGCTCAAAATAAACGGTTCCGTTTTGGGCATCTTCGCTGTCGCTCCCCGCACGGGGAGCGTGGATTGAAATCCATACCAGGCGGTTGGGAACAAAGAAATAATACGGTCGCTCCCCGCACGGGGAGCGTGGATTGAAATTTCAATCTCAGGTGAGCCTGGAGAATCAACGTCGTCGCTCCCCGCACGGGGAGCGTGGATTGAAATCTTGGTGGGATCGTTGATGGCGCAAAAGACCTGCTGTCGCTCCCCGCACGGGGAGCGTGGATTGAAATCATATTATCCGGCTTATCCGGCGTGGAGGGCAGGAGTCGCTCCCCGCACGGGGAGCGTGGATTGAAATTTGGCAGTGTAGCGGGCAGTGTAGGCGCAGGTTTCCGTCGCTCCCCGCACGGGGAGCGTGGATTGAAATGCTTGGATATGTCCCGCTCTAAGTTCCCCCGCAATTGTCGCTCCCCGCACGGGGAGCGTGGATTGAAATGTAAAATTTCTGGATCTGGAAAGCAGTACGAAGCTGTCGCTCCCCGCACGGGGAGCGTGGGTTGAAATGTGGCATAGTACGCCTGGTACTTGTTGTCCAGATGTCGCTCCCTGCACAGAGAGCATGGATTGAAATACTTTGCAGAAATTGTTGCTGCAATTGAGTCGTTCCCCTATGGGGGAATACAGGTCAAGGTTATCCGTACACGATTGCGGCAGATACTGCGGGGTGTTCTGCTGCCTGTGGCCCTGGTGGCCTCCCTCCGGGTGTGGTTGTACAAGCGGAGGAGCCGCTTACTGGGCCTGATCCTGCTGTCCATAACCGCCTTTACCCGGGTTGGAGCATCAAAAGTGGACCATGATGCGCACGGCATTGTAGTGGAGGAGCACCACGCGGAGCATTGGGCGGCCCTTTCCGGGGCGGAGCCAGGCCATTTCCCGGGGAAACCTATCATCATATCAAGCTTGTGGGAAACGATTTCGGATTGTAGGTTTGTCAAACATCTTGGACGGTGAACTCCAGAGGAGAAAGCCATCCTAAAGGTCTCATGGGGAAGTTATTGGAGCGGCGGTTGTGGACAGTGAGCTGCTTTGCGAAGTCATCCAGAGAATAAAAGCGGTGGCAGGCGTAAAATCGTTTCTGGTCCTCCCGGTGGCTTCGCTCCACCTTTCCGTTATGGCGTGGCGTGTAGGGCCGAATGAGCTTGTGCCGGATGCCCAGTTTTTCCGCAGTGGCCTCAAATAGGGTGGGCAGATCTCGCTTGCTATTGGAAAAACGGTTGGTGAACTCAAATCCGTTGTCCGTCTGGACGCACTCCACCCGGATGCCCCGGCGTGCATACCATTTGGCCAGCTTTTTCAGGAAGTCTGCGGAGGAATATGTGCTTTGCTCCGGGTAGGCGGCCAGGAAGCGCAGTCGTGTGAATTCGTCAATGGCGGTATATTGGAACAGACGCAGTTCCGGGTCAGCAATACATCTCCGGGGTACGACCTTCACATCTACCTGGACCCGTTGGCCCGGATAGGTCATCTGCTCGTAAGGCTTGGGCTTATATGCTTTTTTCTTCTCCGCCGTTGGGAACAACCCCAGCTTGCGCATCACCCGAAACAGGCTCTCCGGACGGCGGGTATAGCCCCGCTGCCGCAGCCGGTGCCACAACTCCACCATGCCCAGACTGGGATTGCGGCGGCGCATATCCTGGATCAGCTTCAGCTCCGCCTCCGTGTGCTGGTTTGGGTGGCTGTGGGGCCGACGGGACTGGCAGGTCAGGGACTGGACCGTTCCATCCCAGCGAGCCTTCCAGAAGTAGATGTAGGACCGGCTCTTGTTGTACTTCCGGCTGGCACGGCTCACGCCGTATTTCTCTGCGTATTTCATCAGGGATTGCCTATATGCCATGTCTTGTGTTATACTCTTGCTCATGAAGGATTTGGTCTCCTCTCGTGCGGTTGTTGCTCGCAACTTCAACTATAACCGATGAGACCTTATCCTTCATCCCTTTTTATTCAACTGTCCAATATGTATTGTAGTCCTACAGTCCGTCCTGTCCCGCGCGCCGGGAAGGCGCTTGCGTGGGAGGGGGCTCCATGCTATACTGGACGGGAAAAATGCTCCAGGAGGGATGCGGAGATGAAGTATTTGGTATTCGGCGCGGGGGGGACCGGCGGCAGCCTGGCGGCCTTTCTGGCCCAGGGGGGAAAGGACGTCTCCCTGATCGCCCGGGGGGCCCATCTGGAGGCCATCCGGAAAAACGGTCTGGTGTTGGAGAGCCGGCATGGGACCTTTGCCGTTCCGGTGGAGGCGGAGGACGCGGAGCACTGCTCCTGCCGTCCTGATGTGATCCTGCTGTGCGTCAAGGGCTACTCCCTGGCGGAGACGGTCCCGGCTTTAAAGCGGCTGTGCGACGCCCACACCATCGTCATCCCAATCCTGAACCTCTACGGGACAGGGGGGCGGCTCCAGCCGGAGCTGGCTCCCGCTCTGGTGACGGACGGGTGCATCTACATCGCCGCGGAGATCAAGGCCCCGGGGACCATCCATATGAGCGGGGATATTTTCCGGGTGGTGTTTGGGCCGCGGATGCCGGAGGAGTACCGCCCGGAGCTGGAGCAGGTGGCCCGGGACCTGAATGAGTGCGGCGTGGAGGCCGTCCTGTCCCAGGACATCCAGCGGGACGCCCTGATGAAGTTCTCCGTGGTGTCCCCTATGGCGGCCTGCGGCATCTACCACGATGTCAAGGTGGCCGGGATGCAGGTCCCCGGGCAGATTCGGGAGGATTTCAAGGCCCTGGTGGGAGAGATCGGAGCTCTGGCTGAGGCCATGGGCCACCCCTTCCCGGAGGATCCGGTGGCCCGGAGCCTGGCCATTCAGGACGCCCTGGACCCGGACGCCTCCACCTCGTTGAAGCGGGACCTGGACGCGGGAAAGCCCTCTGAGATGGACGGCCTGATCTTTGAGGTGGTACGCCTGGGCAAAAAGTACGGGGTGCCCACCCCCATGTACAGCCGGGTAGCGGCCAAGCTGGGCTTCCGTGTGGAGGAGGCCTGACCATGATCAATACCACACTGTGCTATATCCGCCGGGGAGAGGAGTATCTGATGCTCCACCGGATCAAAAAGAAGCACGATCTGAACCAGGATAAGTGGATCGGGATCGGGGGCAAGTTCGAGGACGGGGAGAGCCCGGAGGACTGTTTGCTCCGGGAGGCCCGGGAGGAGACCGGGCTCACGCTCACCGGCTATCGATACCGGGGGATCGTCACCTTTGTCTCCGACCGGTGGCCCACGGAGTATATGCACCTGTTCACCGCCGATGGCTTCACCGGCGAGCTGAAGGAGTGTGACGAGGGGGTCCTGGAGTGGATCCCAAAGGGCCGCCTGCTGGAGCTGCCCCACTGGGAGGGGGACGCCATTTTCCTGGCCCTGCTGGACCGGGAGGAGGAGCCGTTTTTCTCGCTGAAGCTGCGGTATGAGGGGGAGAAGCTGGCAGAGGCGGTGCTCAACGGGACTCATCTGAAGGGAGGAGCGCCAGCCTGAGCCGCAGGGCCGGGGCGCCGGAAAGAGAAGACAGCAGAGACAGCCGCCCGCCGGAGATGTGTGCTTCACATCTCCGGCGGGCGGTGATTTGTTATTCCGGGTCCTTGTCGCTGGATACGGGGAGGAGCGATTTGCGCTTGCGCAGGAACAGGGAGAGGGTAGTGACGCTGGCCAGAATATCGGCGATGGGCTCGGCGACGAAGATGCCGAACACGCTGCCGGTGATCCGGGGCAGGATCAGGGCCAGGGGGACCAGCAGGATCACCTTGCGCAGAAGGGCGAGGAAGAGGCTGGTGCGGGCCTGCCCCAGGGACATGAAGGTGATCTGACAGGCCATCTGTGCCCCAAAGGCCCAGATCCCGCCGAAGAATAAGGGCATGACCTGGGAGACCAGCTGGATCGTCTCCTCCTGTGGGGTGAAGATACGGGCCAGAAGGCCGGGGAACAGAAGAACGCAGAGAAATGCGGAGCAGGTGGCGGTGAGGGTGACAATGAGCAGACGCTTGAAGGTGTGGCGGACCCGTGCATAATTTCCGGCGCCGTAGTTATAGCTCATAATGGGCTGGGTCCCCTGGGTGATGCCCTGGACAGGCATGACGATCATCTGCATGACCGACTGCATGATGGTGAGCGCGCCCACATACAGGTCGCCTCCGTAGGTCTGAAGGCCGGTGTTGAGCACCACAGTGACCAGGCTCTCAGTGGACTGCATGATGAAGGGGGCCACACCGAGAGAGGCGATGCGTCCAATGACCCGCAGGTTGGGACGGAGGTTGCTCCAGCGGATCCGCAGGCCGCTGTGGCGGCTGCACAGGAATCCGAAGACCCAGCAGGCGCTCACGGCCTGAGACAGGATGGTAGCCAGGGCCGCGCCCTGTACGCCCCAATCCAGAAGGAAAATAAAGATGGGGTCCAGTATGATGTTCAGCACCGCGCCGATCAGCACGCTGAGCATGGCGACCAGCGCCTTTCCCTGGGCGCTGATGAAGCTGTTCAGCCCCAGGGCCAGCTGGACGAAGACCGTCCCCAGCAGATAGATGCGGATATAGTCCACCGCGTAGACGATGGTGGCGTCCGAGGCGCCGAAGGCGTACAAAATAGGTTCTTTGTAAATGCTGAAGCCCACTGTCAGCAGCAGGGAGGCCGCCAGCAGGAGGATCAGGGAGTTGCCCAGGATCCGCTCCGCCTCATCTCTGCGCCCTGCGCCCAGCCGGATGGAGGCCAGGGGCGCGCCGCCCTGTCCGGCGAAGGCGGCGAAGGCGGACACCAGGGTGATGATGGGGAAGGTGACGCCCACACCGGTGAGGGCGATGCTGCCCACATCCGGGATGTGTCCGATGTAGATGCGGTCCACGATGTTGTACAGCATATTGATGAGTTGGGCTGCCACCGTGGGTACGGCCAGCTTCAGCATGAGCCGGCCGATGGGCGCGGTGGCAAGCTGCTCCTCGTTTTTATGGGTCTGCGCCAAGAAACTCACTCCTTGCCAAAATATAGTTCAGTATAGCACAATTTTTTTGAAATAGAAAGGGGAAAACCCAGAACGGGGAAAATGACAAAAAAGACGCCGTATCCAGGCGTGAGACTGTTTAATTTTTTGTTAAAGGAGCTGAAATCCCTTGCAAGCGCCTCCTAAATATGAAATAATAAGGCTACCCGAACCTGAAGCGTATCGAAGGAGGCAATCGAATGAAACGGAAAAAGGTATTTTCCCAGGAAGAACTGCGTTACTTAAGGCTTCTGGCCCAGCAGTATCCCACGGTACAGGCCGCCAGCAGTGAGATCATCAATCTTCAGGCCATTCTGAACCTGCCCAAGGGCACAGAGCACTTTCTCTCTGACGTTCATGGGGAGTATGAGGCGTTTCTCCATATTTTAAACTCCTGTTCCGGCGTGATCAAGGAAAAGGTGGACGATCTGTTTGCCGCCACCATCTCCCGGTCGGACCGGGATGAGCTGTGTACTCTGATCTACTACCCGGAGGAGAAGCTGGAACAGCTCCACCAGCTGCTGCCGGACATGGATGAGTGGTACCGGATCACCCTGCACCGGCTCATTGAGATCTGCCGCTGGGTCTCCTCCAAATATACCCGCTCCAAGGTGCGCAAGGCCCTGCCCAAGGACTACGCCTATATCATCGATGAACTGCTCCACACCCACTATGATGAGGCGGACAAGCGGGACTACTATGAGAATATCATCAACACCATCATCGACCTGGGACAGGCGGACCGGTTCATTGAGGCGGTCTCCCTGGTGATCAAGCGCATGGCGGTGGACCATATGCATATCGTGGGAGACATCTTTGACCGCGGGCCCCGGGCGGACATCATCATGGACTCCCTGCTGGAGTACCACAGCGTGGACATCCAGTGGGGCAACCACGACATCCTGTGGATGGGGGCGGCCTGCGGCTCCCGCACCCTGGTGGCCACGGTGCTGGCCAACTCCATCCACTACAACAACCTGGAGGTCATCGAGACAGGATACGGCATCTCCCTGCGCCCCCTGTCTGTGTTTGCCAACGAGGAGTACCGGGACTGCGACGTCCACCGCTTCGCGGTCAAGCTCACCGGCCCGGACGCCGACCAGTACAGCGAGAAGGATAAGCTGCTCTCCGCCCGGATGCACAAGGCCATCACCATCATCCTGTTCAAGCTGGAGGGGCAGAAGCTGCTCCGCCACCCGGAGTACGACATGGCGGACCGGCTGCTGCTGGACAAGATCGACTATGAGAACCGCTGCATCACCATCGGGGACGTCACCTATCCCCTGGAGGACACCGACTTCCCCACGGTGGACCCCAAGGACCCCTATACCCTCACGCCGGAGGAGGAGAGCGTGATCGATCAGCTCACCGCCTCCTTCCAGCGCAGTGAGAAGCTGCAAAAGCACGTCCGCTTCCTGTACTCCAAGGGCAGCCTCTACAAGGTGTTCAACGGCAATCTGCTGTTCCACGGCTGTGTCCCCATGACGGAGGACGGACAGCTGCTCACCTTCACCCTGGGCGGCAGGGCCCGCAGCGGAAAGGAGTTCTTTGATTTTGCCGACACCGCCGCGCGGCAGGCATATTACCACAAGCCCGGCTCGCCGGAGCGGCAGCAGGGGATGGACTTCCTCTGGTTCCTGTGGGCCGGACGGAACAGCCCCATCTTCGGCCGTGACCGCATGACCACCTTCGAGCGCCGGCTCATCAAGGATGAATCCGCCTGGACGGAGCCGAAGAACGCCTATTACACCTACTATCAGGACCCCGCGGTGTGCGACGCCCTGTTGAAGGAATTCGGCCTGGAGGGGCCCCACTGCCACATCATCAACGGGCACATCCCGGTGAAGTCCAAGAAGGGGGAGAGCCCCATCAAGGGAGGCGGCAAGCTGCTGGTCATTGACGGAGGCTTCTGCAAGGCCTATCAGCCCACCACCGGCATCGCGGGTTATACCCTGATCTATAACTCCTGGGTGCTGCGCCTGGTCTCCCACCAGCCCTTCTGCGGCCAAAGGACCGCCATCGAGGAGAACGTGGACATCGCCAGCAGCTCGGATGTATTTGAACGCATGGAGGCCCGGATCAAGATCGCTCAGACCGATGTGGGCAAGAAGCTCCAGGCCCAGGCGGACGCCCTGCGGGACCTGCTGGAGGCATACCGGGCCGGTGCGGTGCTGGAGGATCACCGGGAATAACACGGATCTTAAAGTGGCGGACAAGTGATCCCGACAGAGAGCAACACCCCGGCCACGCGCCTTCGGCGCGTGGCCGGGGTGTTTGTTTTGAAGGTAAAATGAAGAAAACCACGACGTTCGTCGTGGTTTTCTTTCTGGTGGAGACAACAGAACTCGAATCTGTGACCTTCCGCGTGTGAGGCGGACGCTCTACCGGCTGAGCTATGCCTCCATATAGGAGAAACGGCAGTGAAGAAGTGGTGACCCGGACGGGACTCGAACCCGTGTTGCCGCCGTGAAAGGGCGGAGTCTTAACCGCTTGACCACCGGGCCGTTCTATATGGGAACGGACACGCAGTCCGAACTTTAGTAAATGGTAGCGGCACCTGGATTCGAACCGGGGACACTACGGGTATGAACCGTATGCTCTAGCCACCTGAGCTATGCCGCCTTGTTGGCCTGTCCTCTCGAACAGGGCAAGGATGAGTATACAGGATGGCAAGGAAAATGTCAACACTTTTTCTGAAAAAAATCAAAAAAATTTCCCGGTCTCCGAAACGGGCCGGAGACCGGGAACGGATCAGTCCTGGTGGCTGAAGTTTTTCCGGTGGCTGACCATGATGTCGGCGAAGAGCTGGCCGGTAGTGGGGGGCGTGTAAGTAATGGCGTTGGCTCCCGCCTCGATGGTGCGGAGGATGTCCTCCTCCCTGGGGCCGCCGGTGGCGATGATGGGAACGGTGGGGAACTCCGCCCGGATTTTGGCTACGATCTCGGGGGTCCTGGACGCGCCGGAGACATTGAGGATGTCCGCCCCGGCGGCCAGCCGTCCGGCGATGTCCATATCGCCGGAGACGATGGTGGTGACCACCGGGATGTCCACCACCGCCTTCATTTTGGCAATGGTCTCATTGGAGATGGGGGCGTTGACCACCACGCCGGAAGCCCCCTGGTGCTCCGAATACTCTGCCAAGCGGACGGAGCGGTCCCCGTTGGTCATGCCGCCGCCCACGCCCACAAAGACCGGCACCTCAGACACGCTGATGATGGCCTGGGTGATGGAGGGCTGGGGGGTAAAGGGATAGACCGCGATGATGGCGTCGGCATTGACGTTTTTGATGATGGCCACGTCGGTGGAAAAGACAAGGGATTTGATCCGCCGGCCAAAGATCCGGATGCCGCCGCACTCAGAGATGCACTTGGGGACGGTAAGCAGATGGCTGCGCAGAGTGCCGCTGTACTCCGGGGTAAATTTTGTTTTCATAAGATGGGTCCCTCCTATGGGCGTTGCTCGGAAAGGCCGCCGGCCTCTGCCAGCGGATCCAGCACGTCTATTATACTACGTTTTTCTTCCATTGGATAGCGGACGAGAAAAATTTTTATCCCCAACAACTGGACGGACGGTGGAAAACTGCCGCCCCCCGGTGCGGACCGGGGAGCGGCAGATGGAAGAGATCACTTGAAATATTCGGCGCCGGACTCGAAGAGAGGCTGGTGCTTGCTGCCGGGAATATTGACGCCCACATACTGGCCGCGGCGCTCCAGATGGCCCATCTTGCCCATCACGCGGCCGTCGGGGGAGAAGATACCCTCGATGGCGCTGATGGAGCCGTTGGGGTTGAAGGCGATGTCCATGGTGGGCTGGCCGGCGGCGTCCACATACTGAGTGGCGACCTGGCCGTTGGCGATCAGGGACTCCAGGGCGGACTGGGGAGCCACGAAGCGGCCCTCGCCGTGGGAGATGGGAATGGTGTGCAGGTCGCCCACCTGGCTCTTGAGCATCCAGGGGGAGTTCACGCTGGCTACCCGGGTGGTCACATAGCTGGACTGGTGGCGGCCGATGAGGTTATAGGTCAGGGTGGGGCAGGTCTCATCCATATCCCGGATCTCGCCGTAGGGGACCAGACCCAGCTTCACCAGAGCCTGGAAGCCGTTGCAGATGCCCAGCATCAGGCCGTCTCTGTTTTTCAGCAGGTCCATGATGGCGTCCGCCAGGGCGGGGGAGCGGAGGAAGGAGGCGATAAACTTGCCGGAGCCTTCGGGCTCGTCGCCACCGGAGAAGCCGCCGGGGATGACCACCATCTGAGCCGCGCGGATGGCCTGCTCCAGGGCCTGGGCGGACTGGGTGAGGAAATCGGTGGTCAGATTGCGCACCACTACGATCTCTGGGTCGATGCCCGCCCGGACGCAGGCCCGTGCAGTGTCGTACTCGCAGTTGGTGCCGGGGAATACGGGGATGACCGCCTTGGGATGGGCCACCTTGTGCTTGCAGACGGCCACGGAGCGCTTGTCCCAGGCGATGGGGGCAACGGTCTCGGTGGTGCCGGCCTTGGTGGGGTAGACGGGCTCCAGAACGGCGTCGTTAAGGGTCAGCAGCTCGTCAATGGACACGGCCTCACCGGGCAGGGCGATCATGGGGACCTCGGTGGTCTCGCCAATGCGGCGGGCATGGGGCAGGTTGACGTCCTCGGCCAGCTCGGCCACGATGCCGCCCACCTGGGGAAGATACCAGCTGACGTCCTCCATACCGGCCTGGAAGCCGATCCGGTTGCCGAAGGACATCTTCATCACGGCCTCGGCCAGGCTGTTCTCCACGGCCCAGGCGGCCTTCACCTTCCCGCTCTGGCACAGGCCATGGAACTCCTCCCAAGCGGCCTTCATGCTGTCCGCGGAGCGGCCAGCGGGGGCAAAGAGGTAAACGGAATGGCCCGCCGCCTTAAACTCGGGGGAGAGGACCTCGCCCGCCTGAATGGGGGCGATAGCAAAGGAAATGAGGGTGGGGGGGACGTCCTTGTCCAGGAAGGAGCCAGACATGGAATCCTTACCGCCGATGGCGGCGGCCCCCAGTTCCAGCTGGGCGTCCAGAGCACCCAGCAGGGCGGAGAAGGGCTTGCCCCAGCGCTGGGGCTCATCCCGCAGCTTCTCAAAGAACTCCTGAAGGGTCAGGTACGCCTTCCTGTAATCGGCGCCGGCGGCCACGATCTTGGCCACGGAGGCGCAGACGGCGTCATGGGCCCCCTGGTAGGGATCGGCGGACAGGGCCTCCGGATCACAGCCCCAGGACATGACGCTGGCCTGATCGGTCTCCTGGCCGGGCAGGACGGGGAACAGGGCGGCCATGGCCTGGGCGGGGGTGCGCTGGGTCTTGCCGCCGAAGGGCATCAGGACGCTGCCCGCCCCGATGGAGCCGTCGAACCGCTCGGTGAGTCCCCGGCGGCTGGCGCTCTTCAGGCTGGAGGCCATCTCCCGCAGGGAGGCGGGGGCCTGGGCGGCGGTCCCGTTGTGCTGGGGGACCGAGACTCCGGCGTGCTTCACCGCGCCGTTGGTATTCAAAAATTCACGGGAGAGGTCGGCCACGGTCTGGTCCTTCCAGTGCATGACCATCCGGGGACTCTCGGTGACCACGGCCACCTGATAGGCCTCCAGATTTTCCGCCTCGGCGGCGGCGATGAACTTGGCGGCGTCCTCCGGGGCCACCACCACGGCCATGCGCTCCTGGCTCTCGGAGATCGCCAGCTCCGTGCCGTCCAGGCCCTCATACTTCTTGCGCACCGCGTCCAGCTGGATCTCCAGGCCGTCGGCCAGCTCGCCGATGGCCACGGACACGCCGCCGGCGCCGAAGTCGTTGCACCGCTTGATGAGGCGGGTGACCTCACCGTTCCGGAACAGGCGCTGGATCTTCCGCTCCTCGGGGGCGTTGCCCTTTTGGACCTCGGAGGCCATGGTGGTCAGGGACTTCTTGTTGTGGCTCTTGGAGGAGCCGGTGGCGCCGCCGATGCCGTCCCGGCCGGTACGGCCGCCCAGCAGGATGACCACGTCTCCGGGGGCGGGGCGCTCCCGGCGGACGTTCTCCGCGGGGGCCGCGCCAACAACAGCACCGCACTCCAGACGCTTGGCGATATAGCCCTCATGGTACACCTCGGCTACATGGCCGGTGGCCAGGCCGATCTGGTTGCCGTAGGAGGAGTACCCCGCCGCCGCGGTCTGGGCCAGCTTCCGCTGGGGCAGCTTGCCCTCCAGGGTCTGGTCAAAGGGTACCCGAGGATCGCCGCCGCCGGTGAAGCGCATGGCCTGGTGGACATACACGCGGCCGGAGAGGGGATCCCGGATGCAGCCGCCGATGCAGGTGGCCGCGCCGCCGAAGGGCTCGATCTCGGTGGGGTGGTTGTGGGTCTCATTCTTGAACATGAGCAGCCAGTCCTGCTCCTTGCCGTCCACCATGGCGGACACCTTGATGGAGCAGGCGTTGATCTCCTCGCTCTCGTCCAGTTCGGGGAGCAGGCCGCGCTTTTTCAGCGTCTTGGTGCCGATGGTGGCGATGTCCATCAGGGTCTGGGGCCGCTTGGCGGCTTTCTCCTCCCCATAGACCTCCACACGGGCGTCCAGATACCGCTGATAGGCGGCCTTGACCGCGGGATCGTCGATGTCCACGGCGTCCAGATGGGTGGAGAAGGTGGTGTGGCGGCAGTGGTCGGACCAGTAGGTGTCCACCACCCGCACCTCGGTGATGGTGGGGTCCCGCTTCTCCTCGTCGCGGAAGTAGGTCTGGAGAAATTTCAGGTCGTCCAGATCCATAGCCAGCCCCAGTTCGGACAGGAGCTTGGACAGCCCCTTCTCGTCCAGGGTGGTGAAGCCCTCCACCATGGCCACATGGTCAGGGGCGGCATACTCCCGGACCAGAGTGGCGGGCTTGTCCATAGAGGCCTCGCGGCTCTCCACCGGGTTGATGAGGTACTTGCGGATCTTCTCCAGCTCTCCCTGGGATAGCTGGCCGCCCAGGAGATAGACCTTGGCGTAGGCGATGAGGGGGCGGTCCACGCCGGACTGGAGCTGGACGCACTGGGCGCAGGAGTCGGCCCGCTGGTCGAACTGGCCGGGGAGGGCCTCCACCGCCAGGACGCTGTGGGCCGTGTCGGGAGCGGGATAGGACTCGTCCCAGATGTCATCCACCTGAGGCTCGGAAAACACCACCGTCTTGGCCGCCTGATAGACCGAGGGATCGATGTGGTCCGCGTCATAGCGGTTCAGGATCCGGACAGACTCCAGGGACTCCACCCCCAGCTGCTCCCGCAGCTGACGGCACAGGCCCTGGGCCTCTACGTCAAAGCCAGGCTTCTTTTCTGAGTAGCATCGAAAAACGCTCATAACCATTCCTCCACGTTTTTTCTGTTGATTCCCGGCCGTGCGCCGCGGGGCAGGAGCCGGCGCGGCGGGTCTGTTCCGTCCTTCCGGACGGCCGGGATCTTTTCTTATGGAACTGCCCATTGGGACAGGTCATAAAAGACGTTGTACTGGGTCGGGTTCAGCTGGTCCAGCCGCCCGTACTGGGTGAGGACCGAGCCGTTTTTGAAGCAGATGGGCGCAATGGGCGCCTGCTGGCAGAGATAGCGGTACAGAGAGGAGGCGGCGGACTGCCGCAGCTCCCCCTCCGCGGTGCGGAAGGCGGAGAGCAGGCCGGAAATGACGCCGTCCTCCCATCCGCCGTAGTTCAGCGCGCCGCCGGGCGCGATGAGAGCGGAGAGGTCGAAGTCCGGGGTGAGATAGACCTCCCCCAGATACAGGTCAAAGTCCCGGGCGGCCAGGGCGGCGGTGTATTCCTCCCAGGGGAGGCGCTCCACCGTGACCCGGAGCCCGGCCTCCTGGAGCTGCCGGGCGATCTCGTTGGCGGCCGCGCTTTTGGCGGTGCTTTCGATGTTCACCAGCAGCGTCAGGGGGCGCCCCTTCAGCTCCAGGCCGGTGAGGATGGACGGGTCATAGGACAGCCGCTTGGCCAGCTCCTCATTATAAAGGGGAGAGACGGGGTGGAGCGGGATGGCCGCCGCCGCCGCGTGCCGGGCGAAGATAGTCTCGGTCAGGGCGTCCCGGTCGATGGCACGGGCGATGGCCCGGCGGACCGCCGGGTCCCGGCACAGCCCCTGGGAGGCGTTGAAGCCCAGATAGAGCAGGTCGGTGGAGGGGTAATCCCAGACCTGATAGCTGCCGGAGGAGCCCAGCTCGCTGGTTCCGGTCAGATCCACATCGATCAGGCTCACCTCTCCGGAGTTGAAGGCGGAGACCAGCTCGTCCGGCTTGGTGAGCGAGGCCAGGCGGATCTCCCGGACCGGGAGGGAGCCGGAGTCCCCCCACCAGCCGGGACGGGCGGTGAGGCTGAGGCTGCCGCCGCTGTCGGTAAGCAGATAGGGACCGGTGCCCAGGGGGCGCGCCCCGGTCCCCAGGGCGAGGGGGATGTCCAGCAGGAGAGGCAGGGAGCTGTTTGGCTGGCTGAGGGTGAGGATGACCTGTCCCTCCGCGCCCCGGATGGACTGGACGCCGGACAGGCGGCCGGCGTACCGGGAGGCGGGGTCCAGCGCCGTCTGGAGGGCCTGGGCCGCCGCCTCCCCTGTGAGGGGAGTGCCGTCGGAGAAGGTCACTCCGGACCGGAGTGTGAAGGTCCAAGTGAGCCGATCCTCGCTGACTGTGTAGCTCTCGCACAGAAGAGGGACGGCCTGGAACTGGCTGTCCACAGCGAAGAGCCCCTCGTACATCAGAGGGGCCAGAGTGAGGTTGGCCTTGTTCCCTGAGAGGACCGGGTGAAAGCTGGCGGAGGGATAGGCGGCCAGAGTGAGGGGGGCGGCAGGCTCCTCCGGAGGGAGGGAGACACTGTTGGAGTGATCCTCCGCCGGGGGGGAGGATGCGGAAGAAGAGGAGGAGGCTCCGCCATCTGAGCCGCAGGCGGACAGCAGAAGAGAGAGGGCGAGAAAGAGAATGAAAATTTGTCGTCTCATGGGCACCTCAGCGGATCTGGATCACAGAGGCCAGGCTGCCCCGGCGGGAGCCCAGCCGGCGGTGGGACCAGAAGGCGGCGCTGTCGCAGGCGGTGCAGTCAGAGCAGACCGCGATACGGTCGGGCGACAGGCCCACCCGGAGCAGCCAGCGGCGGTTGGCGCCCTTCAGGTCCACATGGTACTGGTCCGTGCCGGAGATGGGATGGATGAACGCCTGCGCGTCGCCCCCCAGACCGGCGCGCAGGCCGGCGGGGACGTCCCCGTGGGTCTCAAAGCAGCACAGGGAGATACCCGGACCGATGGCCGCCATCAGGTCGCCCGGGCGGCAGCCGAAGTCCCGGATCATGGCCTCCGCAGCCCTGGCGGCGATGCCTAGGGCGGTGCCCCGCCATCCGGCGTGGACTGCCGCGGCGACCTTCTTCCTGGGGTCGCACAGCAGCACCGGGATACAGTCGGCGGAAAAGACGGTCAGACACAGGCCGGGGGTCCGGGTGACCAGGCCGTCGGCCTCCACAATGCCGGGCGCGCCCGGGGAGGGGAGTACGTCGGCCCAGGTGACCGGGCGGACCAGATCCCCGTGGACCTGATGATTTTTCACCAGAGCGTCCGCGTCCGTCCCCACAGCGCCGCAGAAACGGCGGAAATTCTCCGCCACCCGCTCCGGCTGGTCGCCGCAGGAGGCCCCAAGGTTCAGCGAATCCCACGGCGGAGGGGAGACGCCCCCCACCCGGGTGGAAAAGCCGTTGGGAAAGCCGACCTCCTCCATGGCGGCGCAGGAATCAAAAAGGACGCCATGGCGCTCATACCGCGTGATCTCCATGGACGTCCCTCCTTTGCACCGGATCAGTGTGATCGTGGTGATATGGTGATATTTTATTGTATCCCAAAATTCTGCGGCTGGCAACCCGTAACAAGGGAGAAATGCAGGCGTCTTTTGTGAAAAGTTAAGGCGTTTGTTCCAAATGGAAGGGGGGTGTAATGGGACTGCGGACCAACTCTGCCACCGTCTCCACATGGGCGGTCCTGGGGAACAGGTCCACGCCCTGGGCGCGGACCGTCCGGTAGCCCAGCTCCGCCAGGCGCTTTACATCCCGGGCCAGGGTGGCGGGGTCACATGAGACATAGACGATGCGCTCCGGAGCCATCCCGGCCAGGATGGCGGGGACCTCCGGGGCCAGGCCCTTCCGGGGCGGGTCCACACAGATCACCTGGGGACGGATGCCCTCTTGGGCCAATTGGGCGGCGGTCTGTCCCGCATCGCCGCAGAGGAAGCGGACATTGTCCACGCCGTTCCGGGCGGCGTTGGCCCTGGCATCCTCAATGGCCTGGGGGACGATTTCCGCGCCAATGACCTGGGCGGCCCGCTGGGCCAGCGCCAGGGAGATCGTGCCGATGCCGCAGTAGAGGTCCAGGACGGTCTCCGTCCCAGTGAGCCCGGCGAAGTCCAGAGCCTTGGCATACAGGCGCTCGGTCTGGGCCCGGTTGATCTGGAAGAAGGAGGGGACGGACAGGCGGAAGGTCATGCCGCACAGGGTCTCCTCCAGAAAATCCCTTCCCCAGAGGGTGCGGTAGTCCGGCCCCAGGATCACGTTGGTGTCCCGGGGGTTCTGGTTGAGCACCACCCCAACCAGGGAGGGGACGGCCTGGCGCAGCCGCCGGACCAACTCCTGGGTATGGGGAAGAGAGCTTCCATTGACCACCACGCAGCACAGGGCCTCCCCAGCCTGGTTGGTGCGGACGTACAGGTGGCGGATCAGGCCGGAGCGGGTCGTCTCCTCATAGGGGGGGACATGAAAATCCTCCATCCAGCCCAGGAAGGCCAGACGCAGGGTGGTGACCATCTCCGGCTGGAGGAGGCAGTCGGCCACATCCAGCACATCGTGGCTCCTGGGGCGGTAGTAGCCCACCGCAGGGCCCCGGCGGCCTGGAGCCACGGGGAACTGCACCTTGTTGCGGTAGCGGTCGGGCGCCTCCGCGCCCAGCACCGGGGGCAGGTCCAGCCGGACCCCGCCCACCCGCTCCAGGGCGTCGGCGATGCGCTGGCCCTTGGCCCGCAGCTCCTCGGCATAGGTGAGGTGCCGGAACTGACAGCCGCCGCACCGGCCGAACAGGGGACAGTCCGGTTCAGACCGCTCCGGGGAGGGCTCCAGCAGCTCCACGCCCCGGCCCCAGGCCATTTGGGGGCGTACCTTCTCCAGGCGGACTCGCCAGAACTCCCCCTGGGCAGTAAAGGGGACAAAGACCACCCGGCCCTCCAGCCGGGCTACTCCCATTCCCTCCGCCGTATAGCCCTCGATACGGAGGGGATGGACTGTGTTTTTCTTCCATTCTGTCATTGTCTGTGCCTCCCTGGGCGGTTCCCCCCATCCGCCGCAGGCGGGGCAGGTGGGGACAGCCGCTGCCTGCGTGTGTTCGTGACCTCTATCATACCATGCCTGACCGATGCCGTAAAGAGAAACCGGCGGCGGTCGCACTGTTTTTAAGAGAAGAAACTCAGCTGGCGGTCCCCGTAGCCCCGGGTGGCGGCGGAGACGATATGGGGCATCCGGTACAGCAGGCCCCGGTCCTGACAGCGGCGGGCAAAGATCTCCCACAGCTGGCGTGCCCGGGGGCTGGGGCATTGGTAGCGGCTGCCGTACCGGGCCAGATACCGCTGTGAGAGGTTTTGATCGGGAAAGGCCAGGTCCAGCTGCCGCAGAAAGTACTCGCGCTGTCCCTGGCGCATGGTCACCCCGAAGCCTGGATAGATGAACCGGGCCCCTGCGTCCGCCGCCCGGTCCACCACCTCCAGCACCTGCTCCGGCCGGTCCTCCAGAAAGGGGAGCACCGGCATCAGCAGCACCCCGCAGAAGATCCCCGCCCGGGCCAGGCCCTCCACCGCCTTCAGCCGCCGGGCCGGGGAGGGGGCGCGGGGCTCAATCTTGGCGGCCAGCTCCCCGTCCGCTGTGGTGACGGTGATCTTGCATATAACAGGGGAGTGGGTTTGGATGGACTGGTACAGGTCAGCGTCCCGCAGGATCAGGCCGCTCTTGGTGGCGGCGGCCGCGCCGCAGCCGTAGGCGTCGATGAGCTCCAGAGCGTGGCGGGTGAGGAGCAGCGCTTCCTCAAAGGGATTATAGGGGTCGCTCATGGCGCCCATACCGATGAAGGCCGGGCGGACCTTCCGGGCCAGCTCGTCCCGGAGCAGGGGCAGCGCGTTCGCCTTGGCAGTCACCCGGTCAAAGTCCGGGATGCGGTAGCAGTCGCTGCGGCTGTCGCAGTAGAGGCAGCCGTGGTAGCAGCCCCGGTACAGGTTCATAGTGTGGTCGGTGCCGAACCAGGCGGTGGACCTGTTCCGGACCAGGATGTGTTTGGCGGGGATATAGTCCATGGCGCTCCCTCCCGAGCTCTGTTCTTGTCCCTATCCTATCAGGGAGAGGGGAAACTGTCAACAAAAATAGAACGGGCGTTTGACTTTGCGGGCGGGAGAGGGTATAATATCAGCAAAGGCGGCCCGTGCGGCGGGGAGGACGGATTCCGGGGCCGGGAGAGGAGGAGCGCCATGGAGCGGGTCATTTTTCACTGCGATCTGAACAGCTTTTACGCCTCGGTGGAGCTGCTGGACCACCCGGAGCTGCGCCACCTTCCGGTGGCGGTGTGCGGGGACCCGGAGAGCCGCCACGGCATCATCCTGGCCAAAAATGAGCCGGCCAAACGGTTCCAGGTCCAGACGGCGGAGACCATCTGGCAGGCCAAACGGAAGTGCCCCGACCTGGTGCTCCTTCCGGCCCACCACCGGGTGTATCGGGAGTTTTCCAGACGGATCAACCGGATGTATCAGGACTACACCGATCTGGTGGAGCCCTTCGGTATCGATGAGAGCTGGCTGGATGTGTCCGGCACCCTCCACCTGTTCGGGGGAGACCCCGGAGCCCTGGCGGATGAGATCCGCCGCCGGATGCGCCAGGAGTTCGGCCTGACCATCTCGGTGGGGATCTCTTTTAATAAGGTGTTTGCCAAACTGGGCAGCGACTATAAAAAGCCGGACGCCACCACCTGGATCACCCGGGAGAATTTCCAGCAGCTGGTCTGGCCTCTGCCGGTGGGGGATCTGCTGTATGTGGGCCGGGCGGCGGCGGAGACCATGAAAAAATTTGGCGTCCGCACCATCGGGGATCTGGCCCGCTTTGACCGGGAGAGCCTGTTCCGTCTGCTGGGCCGGCACGGAGCACAGCTCCACGACTATGCCAACGGCCTGGACCGGGCCCCGGTGGCCCCGGCGGGGCAGTATACCCCGCCCAAGTCGGTGGGCAGCGGGAACACCTTTGCCCGGAATCTGACGGGCCGGGAGGAGTTCCAGGCCGGAGTGGGGATGCTGGCCGGGCAGGTGGCTGCCCGTCTGCGGCGGCATGGGATGAAGTGTACCGGGGTGGCCCTCCAGATCCGGGACCCGGACTTCCGGGACCTGAGCCGCCAGAAGCGGCTGGAGGTCCCTACCTGCCTGGGCCGGGAGATCGCCCAGGCGGCCATGGAGCTGGCAGAGGGCTGCTGGACCATGGAGCGGCCGGTGCGGGCCCTGACGGTCACCGCCATTGCCCTCATCCCGGAGGAGGAGGCCGCCGCCCAGCAGACGCTGTTCCCCAGCGGCGGGGAGGAGAAGCGGGCGCGTCTGGAGCGGCTGGCCCGGACCACGGACGCCATCCGGGCCAAATACGGACAGGGAGCCATCGGGATGGCCTCTGAGCCGCGGGACGCCGCCCGGGAGCGGCACGCCCCTCCCCCCTCCGGGGCGGGGCGCGGGGAGGATTGACGCCGTCCTCTCCGGGGTCTGGGCTATCCGGCCGGGGCGGCGCATACAGTGGGCATGAGGTGAAGCTTCATGCCTGCTTCTTTTTCCACATTTTTTTCTCTGATGGTGGAAAACCCTGCCCTGACGGTCTCTGTGCTCCTCACCCTGGCGGTGCTGGTGGTGAACGGCTGGACGGACGCCCCCAACGCCATCGCCGGGGCGGTGGTCACCGGGGCCCTGTCCTTCCGGAGGGCGGTGGCCCTGGCGGCGGTATGCAATTTTCTGGGGGTGCTGTGCGTCACGGCGGTATATCCCTCCGTGGTGGAGACGATCTACTCCATCGCCGCCTTCGGCGGCGGGCCCGGAGCGGCCTCCCTGGCCCTGTGCGCCGCCATGGGAGCGGTGGTCCTGTGGGCGGCGGCGGCCTGGTGGTGGGGGATCCCCACCAGTGAGAGCCACGCCCTGGCGGCAGGGCTGTCCGGGGCGGCAGTGGCGCTGGAGGGGAGCTTTGCCTGCATCCGCTGGCAGAGGTGGGGGGCGGTGCTGCTGGGGCTGGTCCTGTCTGTGGCCGCCGGGCTTTGGGCGGGGCGGCAGACGGAGCGGATGACCCGGCGCTGGTCCCTGTCCCCCAAGCTGTTCCGCCTGTGTCAGATCCCGGGGGCGGCGGGGACCGCGTTTTTTCACGGGGCCCAGGATGGACAAAAGTTCATCGGCGTCTTCCTGCTGGGAGCGGCCCTGGCCCAGGGACGGCAGGAGGCCCAGGTCCTCTCTGTCCCACTATGGCTGATGGCGCTGTGCGCCGCCGCCATGGCGGCGGGGACCGCCCTGGGCGGGCGGCGGATCATCGACACGGTGGGCCGGGAGATGGTCACCCTGGGCCCCCGGGAGGGGTTTGCTGCCGATCTGGCGGGCGTCCTGTGCCTGCTGGCGGCCACCCTGCTGGGCCTTCCGGTGTCCACCACCCACACCAGGACGGCGGCGCTGCTGGGGGTGGGAGCCGCGGGACCCCGGGGCGCGGACTGGCGGGTGGTCCGCTCCATCCTGGCGGCCTGGCTGGCCACCTTCCCGGGGTGCATGGCCCTGGGCTATGGCCTGGCGAGGGCCGCGCTGGCCCGTTGGGGCTGAGGGGCGCGGCGGGCCGCCGTTTTTTTCGGGGGGATGTGGACTTCCCTTGACACGACTGCCCGGGTGTTATAGTATATGACACAAGATTCTGTTTTTCAGGAGGTCCGCCCTATGCGCTCTGACGTTGTGAAAAAAGGGGCTCCCGCCGCCCCCAACCGCTCTCTGCTCTATGCCCTGGGCTACACCCGGGAGGAGCTGGAGCGCCCCCTCATTGGCGTGGTCTGCTCTTATAATGAGATCGTCCCCGGCCACATGAACCTGGATAAGATCGCCGAGGCCGTCAAGGCCGGCGTCCGGGCGGCCGGCGGCACCCCCGTGGAGTTCCCCGCCATCGCCGTGTGCGACGGCATCGCTATGGGCCATGTGGGCATGAAATACTCCCTGGTCACCCGGGACCTGATCGCCGACTCCACCGAGGCCATGACTATGGCCCACCAGTTTGACGGACTGGTGATGATCCCCAACTGTGATAAAAACGTGCCCGGCCTGCTTATGGCCGCCGCCCGGGTAAACATCCCCACCATCTTTGTTTCCGGCGGGCCCATGCTGGCCGGGACCATGAACGACGGCCGCCGCACCTGTCTGTCCCACATGTTTGAGGCCGTGGGCGCCTATTACGCCGGCAAGCTGGACGAGGAGGGGCTGGAGGAGTACGAGAACAACGCCTGCCCCACCTGCGGCTCCTGCTCCGGGATGTACACCGCCAACTCCATGAACTGCCTCACCGAGGCCATCGGTATGGGCCTGCGGGGGAACGGGACCATCCCCGCCGTCTGGTCCGCCCGGCTGCGCCTGGCTAAGCACGCCGGGATGCAGATCATGGACCTGGTGGAGAAGAACATCCGGCCCCGGGACATTATGACTGAGGCCGCCTTCCACAACGCCGAGACGGTGGACATGGCCCTGGGCTGCTCCACCAACACCATGCTCCACCTGCCCGCCATCGCCCACGAGTGCGGTATCGAGCTGTCCTTCGATATGGCCAACGAGATCAGCGCCAGGACGCCCAACCTGTGCCACCTGGCCCCCGCCGGGGACACCTATATGGAGGACCTGGAGCGGGCTGGCGGCGTGTATGCCGTGATGGCGGAGCTGGCGCAGGCCGGGCTGCTGGATACGGCGGCCCTCACCTGCACCGGAAGGACCGTGGCCGAAAACCTGGAGGGCGTGGTCAACCGGAATGAGGAGATCATCCGCCCGCTGGACAACCCCTATTCCAGGACCGGCGGCATCGCCGTCCTGAAGGGCAACCTGGCCCCCGACGGCTGTGTGGTCAAGCAGTCCGCCGTGGCCCCGGAGATGATGGTCCACGAGGGGCCCGCCCGGGTGTTCGACAGCGAGGACGACGCCATCCGGGCCATCTACGACGGAAAGATCGTGGCCGGGGATGTGGTGGTCATCCGCTATGAGGGCCCCAAGGGCGGGCCCGGGATGCGGGAGATGCTCAACCCCACCTCTGCCATTGCGGGCATGGGGCTGGATAAGGATGTGGCCCTGATCACCGACGGACGGTTCTCCGGTGCCACCCGGGGCGCGTCCATCGGGCACGTCTCCCCGGAGGCAGCCTCCGGCGGGACCATCGGCCTGGTGGAGGAGGGCGACCTCATCGCCATCGACATTCCCGCCCGCACCATCACCCTGAAGGTGTCAGAGGAGGAGCTGGCCGCCCGCCGGGCCAAGTGGGTGTGTCCCGAGCCCAAGATCAAGACGGGCTACCTGGCCCGCTATGCCAAGCTGGTGTCCTCTGCGGACCGGGGGGCCATCCTGGAGTAAGGGACAGTCCAAAGAGCATACGGAACGGAGCGCAGGCCCCGGAGGCGGCATCCGCCGCCCCGGGGCTGTGAGTGTTTTATGAGCGCAGAGGAGGGAACGGTGTGAGTGTAGAACTTTGGAAGCTGCTGGCCGGGTATCTGCTGCTGGTCAATCTGGCTGGCTTTCTGCTGATGGGGCTGGACAAGAGAAGGGCCAGACGGGGAGCGTGGCGTATCTCGGAAAAAGCCCTGTTCCTGCTGGCGGTGTTGGGCGGGAGCCTGGGCGCCATTGCGGGGATGAGGACCTTCCGCCACAAGACGAGGCACTGGTATTTCCGGTACGGGCTGCCCGCTCTGCTGGCCGTTCAGCTGGCGCTGGCTGCCCTTCTCGGGTGGTATGTTGCAAAATGAATGGCCGAATCTGTAATATTAAAAAATAATATAACAAAATGTACTGCCCCCGCCGGAGAAAAAGGACATACCGGCGGGGGCAGCGTCATATAGATAGGGGGAACAAACGAGTCAGGAGTGTGATACAGGATGAAGCAGACCGGGACGGATGTCAATCGGATGGTCCTCCATGGCCGGGTCGCCCAGCCCCCCGCCCTCTCCCATCGCAACCATGAGGTGGAGTTTTTTTCCTTCCCCCTGGCGGTCAGCCGCCTGTCCGGGGTGGCCGATCAGGTGAACGTGGTGGCCTCCCGGGCGCTGCTGGATGGCTGCGGCTGGCTGGAGCGGGGGGAGGAGATCACAGTCCATGGAGAGGTCCGCACCTTCAACAACCGTTCCGGTGTGGGCAGCAGGCTGATCATCAGCGTGTTCGCCAAGGAGCTGCTTCTGGAGCAGGGGGAGGACGAGAACCGCCTGCTCCTGTCCGGGACGCTGTGCAAGCCGCCCAGCCTCCGGTCCACGCCCCTGGGCCGGACCATCTGTGACATGATCCTGGCGGTGAACCGGCGCTATGGCCGGGCGGATTATCTCCCCTGTATCGCCTGGGGCAGCCTGGCCCACCAGTGCGGCGGGCTGGAGGTGGGGAGCACCCTGTGCTTTGAGGGCCGGCTCCAGAGCCGTACTTACACCAAGAACCTGGGGGACCGGACGGAGGAGCGGGTAGCCTTCGAGGTGTCGGTGATGAACCTGGCCGCCCGGGAGGTTCCGGAGCCGGCCATTCTGTGAGCCTGCCCCGCTTTGCCGGGAAAGGGACGGGTTCAGATCGGCCCGGCCGCTGTCAAGCGGCCGGGCCTACTGTCGAAAAAGTGGCACAGCCACTTTTTCGAGGGGGATGCGCGCAAGATGGGCCTCGATTCCCGAGGGAAAAGTCGGCCCATCTTGCGCGAGAGGTGTCATTTCCGAGGCGCATATCCCCGGAAATGACGGATTTTCATTTTATTCCTGCGACTGCGGTCGCAGGAACTCTGCGAGGCTTGCCTCCGGGAAAGGTTTTTTGACAGCCTGGGGCCTCAGCGTGTCCAAAACTGTTTCGGCAGTCGCTGCTGCCTGCGCGGATCAGCGCCTGGTGCGGGGATCAGCTCTCCGGGGGGCCAAATAGGACACGGTAGTAGTCGTTGTCCAGAATGGATGCGGAGTAGGCCACCCGGTTTTGGACCTCCGCCACCCGCTCAGCCACATAATCCGGGTCCGGCTCGCTCCCGTCCCACATCGTAAAGACGTCGGTGGTGGAGTTGTAGGCTCCCAGATCGGTGAGGAAGCTGTAATTGGAGAAGATCACCAGGCCGGGCTCGTCGGAGAGAATGTCCCGCCCCGCCATCAGGCGGGAGTCGTACTCCAGTCCAAAGAGGTTGGCCAGTGTGGGCATCACGTCCAGACTGGAGCAGTATTTGTCCACATGGACGGGCTCCTCCAGGTCGGCGCTCCAGAGGATCAGGCTGTTCTCATAGATCTCGAAGACCGGGTCCACCGGGTGGCCGAACAGCTCGCTGTACTCCTCGTCCGTCAGGCCGTAGGGGTAGTGGTCGGCGGACAGGACGATCACCGTGTCCTCCAGCCTGCCGGCCTCCTCCAGTTGGCGGACCAGGCTCTCCATGGCCAGCTCCAGCTCCTGCTGACAGGCCAGATAGCATTTGACTCCCTCGCTGTATGGCAGGCCGGCCACCTCGGCATAGTGCCGGTCGGCCATGGCGTTTTCCTCCCGGTTGTAGTTCAGGTGGCCGCTCACGGTCAGGCAGTAGACCATGAAGTGCTCCTCATCTATGAACCGGGGGACGATCTCCTCCATCATCTCCAGGTCGGAGGGGGGAAATACCTCCTCCAGCTCCAGCCCGTTGCCGATGCCGTAGTACTCATATCCCATGTTGGGGTGGGAGAGGTTCCGGTCGTAGTAGGTATACAGATAGTCGTGGAAGGCCATGGTCCGATAACCCAGGGCCTGGAACTGGTGGCCGAAGGCGAAGGGCATGGCGTTGTCCGAGGACTCGGAGTAGCTCCACACCCCGGACTTGGGGATCAGGCCGGTGGTGGTCACATACTCCCCGTCGGAGGTGGACACCCCCCACAGCGGAGTGTAAAAGTTGTCGCAGATGATGCCCTCATGGGCCAGCTTCCAGAGTGTGGGGGTGCGTACCGGGTCCAGCATCCGGTCAGAAAACCCTTCGGCCACGATCCAGACCAGATTTTTTCCCTGGAAGCGGCCGGTCCATCCGTTTTCCGCCGTGGGCTTTACCTTGGAAAAATAGCTGTGCATCGCAGACAGCTCCGGGTCCTCACGGTCCCGCTCCATCAGCGCCTGGAAGTCGATGTCCATCGTGTGAAGCTTCGGCTCCTCCCCGGCGGGGGACTTCTCCGCCGGGATCCAGCGGCGGGTCTGCCGCCCCTGGTGCTTGGGAAGGATCTGGTCGTCCGGGTCGATGCCGAACAGCACCCGACGGATCTCCAGCTCGGTCTGGGTGAACATCCCGAAGTTCTGTACCTCCAGCTCCGGCACCGCAGCCTGGAAATAGATATACCGCAGAGAGAGCACCCCGCCGCCGCAGAACAGCACCAGGACGATCCCGGCCAGCTGCACCCCGAGGCCCAGGGCCAGCCAGCGCAGGCTGCGCCTCCGCCCCATGGGGCAGCCAGGAAGCAGCCGCTTCCCGAGGGCGGCCGCCAGCACTACCGGGACTACCATCATCAGGATGGGGAACCAGTTCAGGAGGATCTCTCCCATCGCCATATTGCCGAAGGCCCCCGCCACCATCATCATTTTCGTCAGGGAAAAGATGGTCAAAAAGGTCTTGAAAAGGTGATAATATACCGTCTGCGCGCCCATCCAAAGGGAAACCAGGGCGGTACACAGGACCAGCAGCCGCCGTCCCAGGCGGTCCTCCACCCCTCCGCACAAGGCCCCCAGCAGCATGGCGATGGGGATGGAGAAGAGGAGGGTGAACACCGCCCCCGCGAAGGACAGGCTCTGGAAGCAGTACAGCTTCAGAAACAGCTCCTCGTAGTAAATGACGCCCAGGAAAAACAGAGAAGGAGCCGCCAGCCGCCGCCAGCGGCTCCAAAGCAGCCTGCCCTCAGACTGTCCACCCAGTCGATGTGAAAGCTTCAAGCCCTTGTCCCTCCCTGCCGCGTCCGCGGCGTCCGTTCCGCCTGTTCTCGTCCCTTCTTTTGGGTTATTGTACCCACTTCCCCGGGGGATGTCAATTGAATTTCCGCCTTTTTCTGCCCGCCGATCCGGCTCCGGAGCCAGCGCCCTGGGCGCGGCCACGGCCCGGAGTCATACCCGGGATCGTATTGATTTAGCACTGCATTACGCTGAACTTTTTTGCGCGGAAATTGCTAAATTTGTCGTTTTTCACCGGGCTGGACTCTTTACTTTTACAGATTCTGTGCTATACTATTCACGTTCTGGAAATGCCGGTGGGTCACGCGCGCCGGCTCCGAACGGTATTGTAGAGAAGAGAGAACAAATATTAAGGAGTGTGTGTATGGCAACATTCATCATCGGCCTTGTCATCCTGTTCGTGGGCGCCGCCATCTACGGCGCGATCTGCGAAAAGGTGTTTGGCCCCGATGACCGGCAGACTCCGGCCTATTCCAAACAGGACGGCGTGGACTATGTCCCCATGCCCAAGTGGAAGAATATGCTGATCAATCTGCTGAACATCGCAGGTACCGGTCCCATCTTTGGCCCCATCCAGGGCATCCTCTTTGGCCCCATCGCCTTTATTACCATCCCCATCGGTAATATCATCGGCGGCGCGATGCATGACTACTTCTCTGGTATGATCTGCCTGCGTGACGGCGGTTCCCAGATGTCCTCCATGATCCACAAGTATTCCAACAAGGGTATTTATCGGATCTACAACGTGTTCGTGTGCCTGCTGCTGCTGCTGGTGGGCGCTGTGTTCATCTACACCCCCGGCGACATCGCCGCCACCGGAATCTTCGGCTTTGACGGCGCCGCCACCTCCGTCTCCACCTGGGTCATCTATGGCGCGATCTTTGCCTACTACCTGATTGCCACCGTGTTCCCCATCGACGCCATCATCGGCAAGATTTACCCCATCTTCGGTGCGATCCTGCTGTTCTCCGCCGTGGGCGTGTTCGCCGGCCTGTTCGTCAAGGGCTATCCCCTGCTGAACCTGTGGGACAACTGGCAGGCTCCCGCCTTCGCCGCCTTCCAGACTGCGGCTGACGGCTCCACTGCCGCCTTCAGCTATGGCGACTATTTTGCCAACGGTCACTTCCTGCCCGTGTTCTTTGTGACTGTGGCCTGCGGCATCCTGTCCGGTTTCCACTCCACCCAGACCGCCATCATCTCCCGCACGGTCAAGAGCGAGAAGGAAGGCCGCATGACCTTCTACAACATGATGGTCCTGGAGGGCTTCATCGCCATGGTCTGGGCCGGCGCCGCCATGGGCATCTTCAATGCCGGCCTTCAGGCCGCCAACGCCGGCGCCACCAGCACTGTGATCAAGGTCTGTAAGGACATCCTGGGTCCTGTGGGCGGCGTCATCGCCCTGGTGGGCATTGTGGTCCTGCCCATCACCTCCGGCGACACCGCCCTGCGCGGCCTGCGCCTGACGGTGGCGGAGACCCTGCACATTGACCAGAGCACCAAGGGCAAGCGCCTGAGCCTGTCTGCCGTCATCTTCGCTCTGGTGGCCGTGATCTTGGTGTTCGCCAAGTTCAACAACGAGGGCTTCCAGATCCTGTGGCGCTACTTTGCCTGGTCCAACCAGACCCTGTCCCTGTTCGCCTTCCTGGCCATCACGGTCTGGATGTTTGAGAACGGCAAGGGGAAGTATGCCTGGATGCCCATGATCCCCGGCGGCTTCTACTGCTTCATCTGCTCCACCTACATCGCCAACGCCAAGATCGGCTTCAACATCCCCTGGACCTATGCCTATATCATCGGCGTTGTGGCTGCTGTGCTCTATGTGGGCGTCATCATCTGGTACGGCCGCAAGCGTACCAACGCTCATACCCTCCAGCACTGATCGAAGCTTCGATCTCGTTCAGGAGCGGACCCGAAAGCGGGTCCGCTCCTCAGCTTATCAAAAAGCCCTCCTGCAAGGAGTTCCGTCGCCCGAACTGCGCCCGCAGGCGCGTTTCGGAGCGCAACCGCCGCAAGGCGGCGGCACTTAGCGCGGAGATGGCGACGAAATAAAATTGGATTCCGTCATTTCCGGGGGCGTGTACCTCGGAAATGACACTTCTCACGAAAGCTTCCCCGACAATTTTGCAAAAAATCGAGGGAAAGCTTTCGTGCAATCTTCCTCGAAAAAGTGGCATAGCCACTTTTTCGACAGTAGGAGCGGACCCGAAAGCGGGTCCGCTCCTTTGTCATTTGCCGCTCTTGTGCGCCGCCCCGGTCTGTGGTATGATACCAGACAACTGATTTGTTTTTGAGGTGATCCCATGAGATCCAGCAAGGTCCTCTGTCTCCTGTCCGCGCTGGCCACCGCGCTGCTGGTGCTGTCCGCCTCTGTGGCGGCCCCCATCCTGTGCCGCCCCTTTTACTACGCCCATATCGCCCCCTTGAACCTGACCCGGTACGGCCTTCCGGCGGAGGAGATCCGCCGGGCCTATGGGGAGATGATGGACTACTGCCTGGGGCTGCGCCCCGACTTTTCCGCCGGGGTCCTTTCCGCCTCGCCGGAGGGCGCCGCTCACTTCGCCGATGTGCGCGCCCTCTTCCTGCTGGACCTGGGGGCGCTGGTCCTCTCCGCGCTGGTCCTGGCGGTCCTGTTTGCCGTGAGCCGGAGAAAAAAGCTGATCCCCGCCGCTCCGCTGGGGCACGGTCCCGGCTTCTGGGCCGCGGCCGGACTGGCAGCGGTCTTTCTCACAGTGGGCGGTTTGGCCGCACTGGATTTTCAGCGGGCCTTTGTGGTGTTCCATACCCTGTTTTTTCCGGGTAAGACCAACTGGATCTTTGACTGGAGGACCGACCCCATCATCCTCTTCCTGCCGGAGGCTTTTTTCCGGAACTGCGCCCTGCTGATCCTGCTCCTGCTGGTGTTCTGGTGCGCCGTGCTCATCGCCGCCGACCTGTGGGCGGGACGCCAGAGGCGGAGGCGGGCGGGGGGAGCCCCCTGCTCCGGCTGCCCGGGCTGCTCCGGCGGGAGGTGATCCCTCCCGCGGCGGCGGAGAAGAAAGCATCAGAAAATGTGAAAAAAGGGCTTGACATTCTGAAAAAGACTGCTATAATAATCAGTGCGTTCAAAGACAGCAGGCTGCGTTGCGCGGAAGTCCTGCCGAGGATGCAGTGGAGTATGATATGATCTGTCTGCACTGTTTTGTGTCTTTGTACGCAAAACAGTGTTTTTTGCATTGTCGATTATTCTCTGGAGGTGAATCCCAAATGCCGAACGCAAATGTCCTGGAAGCAAAGAAGGCCATTGTGGCCGAGCTGACTGAGAAGCTGCAGAACGCCGCCTCCGGCGTCCTGGTAGACTATAAGGGCATCACCGTGGCTGAGGATACCGCTCTTCGTAACGAGCTCCGCAAGAACGACGTGGAGTACGCTGTTGTGAAGAACACCCTCACCCGTTTTGCCGCTGAGGGCGCCGGCCTGGGCGAGCTGTCTGACAGCCTGAATGGCACCACTTCTCTGGCCATCAGCCACAGCGACCCCATCGCTCCCATGCGCGTCATCAACAAGTTTGCCAAGCAGTTCAACGGCGCGAAGTTTGCCATCAAGGCCGGCTTCATGGACGGCAAGATCCTGCCTCTCGACGAGGTCCTGGCCATTGCCGAGCTGCCCGCCAAGGAGGTCCTGCAGGCCCAGGTCCTGGGCACCATGCTGGCCCCCATCACCAGCCTGGCCATCGTTCTG
Source organism: Clostridiales bacterium (assembly GCA_902363045.1). Lineage (GTDB taxonomy): Bacteria > Bacillota > Clostridia > Oscillospirales > Oscillospiraceae > Lawsonibacter. The sequence continues at coordinate 26,073 of CABIYX010000018.1, read as the reverse complement.
AAGGCCATCGCCGAGGAGAAGGGCGGCTTCGTGGAAGCCGCTGCCGAGCCCGAGGCTGCCCCCGCCGAGTAAGCATACCGGCACATTCTGATTTTTGATTTCATCATTTTAGGAGGTATTTTACCATGGCTAGCGAGAAGATCAACGCTCTCATTGAGGAAGTTAAGGCCCTGACCGTTCTGGAGCTGTCCGAGCTGGTTCACGCTCTGGAGGAGGAGTTCGGCGTTTCCGCCGCCGCTATGGCCGCTCCCGCCGCCGGCGCTGCCGCCGCTCCCGTGGAGGAGAAGACTGAGTTTGACGTGGTCCTGGCCGGCTTCGACGCCGCTGCCAAGATCAAGGTCATCAAGGCTGTCCGTGAGATCACCGGCCTGGGCCTGGCTGAGGCCAAGGGCATGGTCGAGGGCGCTCCCAAGACCCTGAAGGAGGCCGTCAGCAAGGACGAGGCCGAGGAGCTGAAGAAGAAGCTGGAAGAGGCCGGCGCCAAGGTCGAACTGAAGTAAGCTTATTCCTGTTTCAAACCGAGACGGTCAAGGTACTGTTGTGCCTTGACCGTCTTTTTTCTTATTTCAGGCGGAACAGCTCCCGAAGGTGGACGCCCTGGGCGTTCAGCGCGGCCAGATAGAGCACTGCGCCGAAGAGCAGGGTGGCGGCCAGGCTGTGGGGGAGAGGGAGGCCGCTGTCACGCAGCACCCGGTAGAGCAGATTGGTCACCAGGGCCATGAGCAGGGCGGCCAGACCCGGGGCGGTAGCCCATTGGAACAGCCTCAGGCGCAGGCCAGTTGCCCGCGCTGTCTGCCAGGCGCACAGGGCGAGACCGAGGGCGGCGGTGACCAGCGCCCCCAGGACGTATCCCCCCATCCCGACCCCGGGGCGGGCCACCAGACCGGCGGTGAAGGCCAGCTGCACCCCGTCGCATAAAATGGAGATCCAGGCGACGCTGCCCTGACGTCCAATGCCGTTCAGCGCGGCCCCGAAGGTGGACTGATAACAGCTCAGAGCCATAGCCGCGGCCAGGGGGACCAGGTGCTCCCCCACCTTTTCCTGGCCAAACAGGAAGGTCCCAAGGTCGGGCCCAAGCACCGCCATCATCCCCATGGCGGGCAGGGTCAGCACCGACACGGCGGACAGGGCCCGGTCGATCTGTCGGCGCACCCGGTCCCGCTGCCCCAGGGCGGCGGAGCGGGCCAGCCGGGGTACCAGGACCAGGCTCATGGCCCCCAAAAATACCGTGGGCAGGGACAGCATGGGCAGGGTCATGCCGCACACCACCCCCAGCTCCGACACCGCGGCCCCCCGGTCCATGCCGCCCTCCACCAGCTTCCGGGGGATGAGGGTGGCGTTCACCGCCCCCATCAGGTTGCCCAGCAGGGCGTTGGCGCCCACCGGCAGGGCGATGGACAAAATACGCCGGCAGCGGATCCGCCCGGGCTCGCCCGGGCCCTGTGTTCGGAGACCGCCCAGGCGGCTGTGGTACAGGATGGTCAGAGTCAGGGCGGAGAACACCTCGCAGATCACCATGCCCGCCACGATCAGACCCGCCGCCCGCTCCGGATACTGGGGGAGAAAACAGATCAGAAGGCCCAGCACCGCCGCCGCCCGCACCGCCTGCTCCAGCAGCTCGGTCATGGCGGGGGGGCGCACCAGTCCGGCTCCGTAGAAGACGTGCTTATGCAGATTTTCCACCCCGGTCAGGGCCGCGCAGGGGACCAGCAGTACCAGCCCCAGCTGTGTCCGGGCGTCTCCCAGCAGATAGATGGAGATGGCGTCGGAGCCCAGCGCTGCCGCCCCGCCCACCGGCAGAAGGACCAGGGCCAGGAGCCGCAGACAGGTCCCCAGGACCTGGGCCGCGCCCCGTCCGTTGCCCAGAGCCAGATGCTGGGAGGTGAGGTTGGACGCCGCCGCGGTCAGCCCCACCGCCGTCAGGGACAGGAGCACGGAGTACACCGGCATCAGGAGCTGATAAAGCCCCATGACCTCCGCGCCCACCATGCGGGACAGGGCCACCCGGTACCCAAAGCCCAGCACCTGGGACACGGTCCCCAGCACCGTGAGAAACAGGACGCTCCCTACCGCCGACATCTCCCTGTTTTGTGCCACAGCCATCCCCCCTCCCTTTACCCTATTCTGCCGGGCGGCGGCCTATGACTTCGGGACGTGTTTTCCTTGCCCGCGCCGGGGTTCTGTTGTATAATGGAGGCAGCAAGGGGCGGACAGCCCCCGCCGTGGATCAAATACAAGGAGGAGTTTTCACTATGTCTTTTGTAGCCTTTGAACAGCGCGGCCCCATCGGGGTGCTGACCATGAACCGCCCGGAGGCCCTGAACGCCCTGAATGAGCAGGTCCTGCGGGATCTGGACGCCGCCCTGGACGCGGTGGCGGCCAACGACGAGGTGCTGGTGGTCATCCTCACCGGCGCGGGCCGCTCCTTTGTGGCCGGGGCCGACATCGGCCAGATGAAGGACCTCACTCCTGTTCAGGCCAAGAAATTCGGAAGCTATGGCAACCAGGTTTTCCTGAAGCTGGAGAACTTCCCCAAGCCTGTTATCGCCGCAGTCAACGGCTTTGCCCTGGGCGGCGGCTGTGAGCTGTCCATGGCCTGTGACATCCGCCTGGCCAGTGAAAAGGCCAAGTTCGGACAGCCCGAGGTGGGCCTGGGCATCACCCCCGGCTTCGGCGGCACTCAGCGTCTGGCCCGCATCGTGGGCGTCTCCAACGCCATGGAGCTGATCCTCACCGCCAAGACCATCAACGCCGCCCAGGCCCAGGAGCTGGGGCTGGTCAGCCACGTCTATCCCCCTGAGGAGCTGATGGACAAGGCGATGGAGCTGGCCCAGGCCATCGCCGCCAACGCTCAGGTGGCCGTCCGCCAGTCCAAGGCCGCCATCCGCCGGGGACTCCAGACGGATATGTACACCGGCGCGGCCTATGAGGCGGAGGCCTTTGGGCTCTGCTTCGCCACCGAGGACCAGAAGGACGCCATGACCGCCTTTGTCAACAAAGAGAAGGTCACCGCCTTTAAGAACCGCTGAGCTGCTCTGATAGAAACGGGCCCGGCGCCGCCGAAAGGCGGCGCCGGGCCCGTTGACGTCAAAGGGCAGGAAGAAACTGTGCATTCTGCAAAGAGTTTTCAGAAAAGATAAAAAGAAATTATAATTTTCTCCAAAAAACTATTGACAAAATCGGAGGCTGATGCTATATTATAGCCAGAAAGGGTGATACCGATGTGGTAAACAACCTGGATCTCCGGAGGACCCTCAGACTGGCAGAGTAAATCAGAAAGGATCGCATCCAACGTAGAAGTCAGAAAAAAGGAAACGGAAGCAGGAACTCAAAATCTGGATCACTTGAAACCCTGGGGAAGCAAAAGAACCGTATGGATCCAAGCAGACCTGAGCGATTCCACTTGAAAGAGACCTTGAGAAAACGCTGCAAAACCTATTCCAAACGAGATGCCGGTCAGAGAGGAAGAAAGCTGGAGCACACCGAGACCACAGAAAACCACAGGAATGATGCGAGATCACACAACAGAACAGAACCTCATGTATGAGGGATGCAGCCAGAGGGCGCATAAAACGTTGGATTTAGTGAAGCGGATTCTTGTGAGTGGAACGTGCGGGAGCGGTGATTCAATAGAAAGAGAGGTAACCATATGATGTTAGATAACAAGGAGCACCAGAAATGACCCTTGACTGCAACGGATTACAAAACGGGCAGTCAAGGGTCATTTCTTTTTGCAAAAAGACAGTATGGCGGGCAGGCGGCCCGCTTTTTTGCTGCCCTGGCCCGGTTTTACAGCAGCAGAGAGATCAGTGGGATGGTCACCAGGCAGAACAGGCTGGAGAGAAAGACGCTCTTGGAGGGGAACTCCGTGTTGCCGCCGTAGCTCTCCGCCAGGATCGAGGTGACAGCGGCGCAGGGCATGGCCATGATTACGACGATCACCCCCACCACCAGGGGATTGGAGATGGGGAGAAGCTCCAGCAGGGCCCAAGTCAAAACAGGGAGGACCAGGAGGCGTAGGAGAGAAGCGGAGAGGACGTCCCGGTCCCGGAGGATGGCGGATACTCTCTGGCCCACCAGATTCATACCGATGACCACCATGGACAAAGGGGTGGTGATGTCCGAGAGATAGCCCAGGGGGGAGGCGATTACCGCCGGCAGAGGGATCCGGAGCGCATAGAGCAGGATGCCCAGCAGGGTGGCCAGGTTGGTGGCGGTGAACAGGATCGCGCGCCAGGAGAAGGGCTGGGCGTCACCGGAGGAGGGCCGGTCCAGACAGACCAGCCAGGGGCCGGCGGTGTAGATCAGAAGATTGAAGGGGATCGCCAAAAAGACCGCCAAGGCCAGCCCTTCCTCCCCGAACAGCGCCAGAGTAATGGGGAAGCCCATGAATCCGTTGTTGCAGAAGGTGCAGCAGAGGATCCAGATGCCCCTGCGCTCCTCCGGGACACGAAAAAGGCACAGAGCAGGGATACAAAACAGGCCGTAGCCCAAAATCAGAACCGCGCCCAGCACAGCGGTGAGCACTCCGTCCCGGATGAAGGCGGGGTCGTATGGGCGGACCAGAGAGGTGAGAATGGTGGCTGGGAGGGTGACATTCATCAACAGTCCGCTGAACGCGCTGGAAGCGGAGGCGGGCAGGGCTCCGCTCCGGACCACGCCATAGCCCGCCCCAATGAGGAGGAACAACTCAAGCAGGTTGAGGAAAACTGTTTGCAGATCGAGAGACAAAAGAATCAACTCCCTCAGCTGTTCCGGATTTCAATTTTGCCCCAAAGCAAAATCGAAGCGGAAGGGCGGTCAAGTTCTGGAAATAGGACGAGAATAAGCACGCGCTGGATAGAATAAAAGCTCCCCGCAAGCGGCCGCTTGCGGGGAGCTGGAGCTGGTGGTGGGAATCGAACCCACAACCCCATCATTACGAGTGATGTGCTCTGCCATTGAGCCACACCAGCGCATCTCTGCAATACAGGATGCTCTGCTATTTTAGCGGATTTTGATGGAGAAGTCAAGACATTTCCGCAATTTCTCCCGGTTCTCCGGTCTGCCCCCGGCTGGCGGAATGGGGCCGGGGGCGAGGCCGGGGAGCGCTTACTCCTGGATGTCCAGAGCCTCCGAAAGCACGGAGTAAAGCAGATCGTTGGTGTACTGGATGGTCTCCACATAGGTGAACACCGCCAGGGCCTGGGCCGATACCTGCCCATTTTGGTCGGTGAAGCGGGCCAGCTTCTCCTGGATCTGCCTCTGATCGGAGGGCAGGCAGCGGGCCTTACACCGCTCAAATAATGCGTCAAATTCCTGCTTGGTCAAGGTTTTCTCACCTCCCTTCACTGGGCTTGTCCTCACTTCTCCTGTCCTTCACACAACTCCCCTTGGAGGATATTCCCAGCCCGTCCGGTGATGTACACCTGACGGAGCTGGTTGTGCAGGTTCTCACCAGAGGGGGCCGCCACCTCACTGTACCGGGTGGTGTGCCCCCGCCACAGGCCGTCCCGCTCCTCCTCAAAGAGCACCGGGACCGTCCGTCCCACCCAGCGGTCCAGATAGGCCGCCTCCATCTCCAGGGCGGCCTGCTGGGCCCTGTGGGCCCGCTCCTCCTTAACGCTGTTCAGGATCTGACCGGTCATACTGTCCGCCGGGGTTCCCGGCCGTCTGGAATAGGGAAAGATGTGCATTGCGGAGAAGGCGCAGCGGCGGATGAACGCCAGGGTTTGCTGGAACTCCTCCTCGGTCTCCCCGGGGAAGCCCACGATCAGGTCTGTGGTGATCCCGGGGGTCTCGTACGCCTCGTTTAGTAATTTTACACTTTCATAATACCGAGCGGAATTGTATTTCCGGTTCATCCGGGCCAGCACTGTGTCACACCCCGACTGCATAGACAGGTGGAAGTGGGGACACAGGTTGGTCAGGGCGGCCGCCCGGCGGCAGAACTCCGGGGTGATAGTCCGGGGCTCCAGGCTGCCCAGCCGCACCCGGATATGGCCGGGGAGCGCCCGGCAGATGGCCTCCACCGCGTCGATGAGGGACAGGCCGTCCCCCAGGTCCTGCCCCCAGGAGGAGATCTCAATCCCGGTGAGGACGATCTCCTGATAACCGGCCTCCGCCAGGGCCTGGGCCTCGTGGGCGCACTGCTCCAGAGGCAGGGAGCGCACCCGGCCCCGGGCGTATGGGATGATGCAGTAGGAGCAGAAGTTGACGCATCCGTCCTCGATCTTCAGCATGGCCCGGGTGCGTCCCTCCAGTCCGCCGGCGGGGAGCGGCTCAAAGCTCCGGCGGTGGAATGCGTTGTCCAGGGCGGTGATGGGCTGGCGCTCCTGCCAGGTCCGCTCCAGTAGCTCCACAAAGCCGGTCCGGTCCCCGGTCCCGGCAATCAGGTCCACCCCCAGCCGGCCCACATCCTCCGGATGGGTCTGGGGATAGCAGCCGCACACGGCGATGATCCCATCGGGAGCCGTCTTGCGGGCCCGCCGGATGACCTGACGGGACTTCTTATCGCTCACCGCCGTGACGGTGCAGGTGTTGATGACATAGGCGTCCGCCTCCCCCTCGAAGGGGACCAGGGTGTGGCCCCGCTGGACGGCCAGCTGCTCCAGGGCCTGGGTCTCATACTGATTTACCTTACAACCCAATGTATAAAACGCGATCTTCATAACACAGTTAACCTCAAACCTCCGTCAGTCCTTGGGGGAGGGTGCAACTCCCGGCTCCGTCAGGTCCTCCGGACGCAGCTCCATCAGCTGCTCCCGGGTGGGAGCCTCCAGCCGGGCTACCCGGTCGGATTGCCGGGCCACGGCCTGCTCGAACAAATTGCGCACATCCCGGGCGTTGCCGAAATTTTCATCCCGGTCCTCATAGAGGTCCATCAGCTCCCGCCGGGCCAGCGCCTCTCCCTCTGGTGTGAGGACATAGCCGTTTTTGGCGCACATGGACTGGAGAATGGTGAACAGCTGCGCCCCATCATAGTCCTCAAAATAGAAATATTTGTTGAAGCGGGATTCCAGCCCTGGATTGGAGTGGATGAACTTCTCCATCAGCTGGGAGTAGCCCGCCACGATGACCACCAGGTCCTTCCGGTGGTCCTCCATGTTTTTCAGCAGGACCTCGACGGCCTCCCGGCCGAAGTCGTTCCCGTTGTCCTGATTCACCAGGGCATAGGCCTCGTCGATGAACAGCACGCCGCCGATGGCCTTCTGGATGACCTCCTGGGTCTTCAGGGCGGTCTGCCCCACAAAGCCGGCCACCAGGCCGGAGCGGTCCACCTCCACCAGCTGGCCCTTGGGCAGCACGCCGATGGCGTGATACAGCTTGGCCAGAAGGCGGGCCACCGTGGTCTTGCCTGTCCCCGGGTTGCCCAGAAACACCAGGTGCAGGGACATGGGGGGGACGGGCAGGCCCGCCTCCTCCCGGAGGCGGCGCACCTTCACCAGATTGATCAGGCTTTTCACATCCCGCTTCACCTGGTCCAGTCCGCACAGCCCGTCCAGCTCGGCCAGCAGCTCCTCCAGAGTGGGCTCTGACTCGGGGAGAGGAGTTTCCTCCTGTTCCGCCGCCGGGACCACCTCCGCGGGAGGCTGGGCGGGGGCGGGAACATGGGTCACGAATTCGTCAGCCTTCAGAGCTGGGCGGTCTCCGCTGAGGCCGTCCCGCTCGCACAGGGCCAGCAGCGTATCGGAGCAGGCGTTGACAAAGCCCGCCTCCGCCTCGCTGACCACTCCGTCTACTGAGGCGAAGAGCAGGAGAAGCAGGGTGAGCTGGTCGGCGAAGCGCCGGGCCAGCGTGGTCCCCTTCCGCCGGTCGTAGTCCCGCAGGGCGGAAAAAAAGGCGGGGGGCTGAAACAGGTCATAGTCGGCCACGCCGGTGGCCACCTCCCAATACAGAGCGGAGGGGGCGGGGCCGGTCCCGGAGTAGATGGCGTTGTAAAATTCCACGTGCCGGGGGGTGATCCCAACAGCGTTGTCCGCCTGCCAGACCCCCAGGGCACAGCGGCGGAAGAAGCTGTCTGCCTCCCGGCTGAAGGCCAAGCGCAGGGTGGGGTCCGGGATCCACCGGCGAAAGGCGCTTATGGTCTCCTGATACTGCCGGTGGGCTTCAGCGGCGGTCACACTCTCCCTCATAGGTATGTCCTCCCTTTCCCCGGCCGTTGGATGTCAGGGCGCGCGGCCGGTTCAGACGCTCCCATTATAAAAGAAACTGCAGCTACGGTCAAGGCGGCATTCCCATCGGCGGGCCCACTTCGGCACGCCGGCGGACGGAAGGGCGAAATAAGAGGAAAATTTGTGAACTTTCTGTTATTTCGCCTTTTTCCGTTGACGGAGCGGGGGATTCCTTGTAAAATGAAAGCTGAACCCGCATAGGCCTTGCGGCCATTTTCCTGTTTGAGGAGGGACTCCAAATTATGGCGACCAAGAAAGCACCGCCTCGTCGGAACACCGACGTGATCCGCTGTGAGAACTGTGGGGAGGAATACTCCACTACCTATAAACGCTGCCCATTCTGCGATGAGCGCCCCGGCGGCCAGGGCCGTGCCCCGGTGGGAGGACGCCGGGTCTCCGGCGGAGGCCGGAGCCACAGACCCAATCCCATGCAGATCGCCGGACTGGTGATCTCCCTGGCCCTGATCATTACCGCGGTGGTCATTGTGTTTACCAGTTTGGCCCCTATGATCTTCCATAAAACTCCTTCCGGAGATGCCTCGGGCTCTGGACAGTCCTCCAACAGCCAGAGCACACAGGGGACCGAGGTCACCCTGAACAGCCTGACCCTGAGCCGAACGGAAGTGGCGCTTCAGGCGGGGGAGCCCTACCAGCTCATCGCGGCTACCGATCCGGCAGACGCTCAGGTCACAGTGGAGTGGACCAGCAGTGATGCGGATGTGGCCACTGTGGACCAGTTCGGCAACGTGACCAACGTGTACCGGGGGAGCGACACGGTCTCCGTCACCATCACCGCCACTGCGGGTGGGCAGACCGCCCAGTGTACCGTCCAGTGTACTGGCGACGGCTCCGGCGCCAACATCGCCCCCAGCGGGAGTGGACAGGAGGGCTCCGGACAGGGTGGACAGAGCGCCGGTACATCCGGGACCTTGGCTCCCAACACGGAGGCGGTGATCACTGGAGCCTCCGGCGGCTTGAATATCCGCTCCGGCCCGGGTACCAGCTATGAGGCCAAGGCCAGCACCGCTGATGGAGCCGTGGTCACCGTTTTGGAGGATGCTGGAAACGGCTGGTGCAAGATCAAGTATGCCACCGGCGGCGGAGTCTATGAGGAAGGCTACGTCATGTTCCAGTATCTCGCTGCCAAGAAGTGAACCAGGACTTGGGTGAGCGGGGAGCCCGAACCGGCTGAGACTGGTTTGGGTTCCCTGTTTTTCAGAAGTACGCCTTGGAGAGGGGGCCGTGCGTTCGATGAAAGGAAGACGGTCAGGAGGGCACCTGGCTGAGTCTTGAAATTCCAAGACTTTCTGCAAAAGATTCTGTTTATGCATCGGCTGTGGAAAATGTTTCTGCATCTGCCGGAGCTCTCCAATGCTTTTGTTAAAGGAGACAAAATAAGACCGTAAAAACTGTGTATTTTGCTGGTGTTCAACCCCTTGCTTCTCGCCATGAAAAACGATATAATTTGATAAGTACATAAACAGTTCGTTTGGAAATATACGCCGCAACAAGAGGGGGCGTCCCCTATGTTGCGATTTTTCTGGTCATCATTTGTTAATTTTCTAACGAAACCGTCTATGTTCCGTCAAATCGTAGAGATTTGGCGCTCCCAAATCGTCTTTTTAGGAGGAAACACAATGAAGGTTGCAATTTTCGGCGCCGGCACTATGGGCCGCGGCATTGCTCAGGTCTTCGCCGCCAACGGCCACACTGCCCTGATGTACGCCAGCAGCATCGCCTCCGCCCAGCGGCATAAAGAGCAGCTGGACGCATCTCTGCAGAAGCGGGTAGCCAAGGGCAAGATGTCCCAGGGTACCAAGGATGCCCTGATGGCCAATGTTTTGGTGGAAGAGGAATCCGCCGCTGCGGACGCCGATCTGGTGATCGAGTGCATCGCGGAGGAGATGGGTCCCAAGAAGGAGTTGTTCCGCCGGCTGGATGAGCTGTGCAAGCCGGAGACGGTTTTTGCTTCCAACACTTCCTCCCTGTCCATTACGGAGATGGGCCATGGGCTGAAGCACGCCCTCATCGGGATGCACTTCTTCAACCCCGTGCCCAGTATGAAGCTCATTGAGGTCATCCGGGGTGTGAACACGCCTCAGGAGACCTTTGACTTCGTGTACAAGCTGGCTCAGGATATTGGCAAGGATCCCGTTGAGGTGGCTGAGGCCCCCGGCTTTGTGGTCAACAAGCTGCTGATCCCCATGATCAACGACGCCATCGGCCTGGTGGAGTCCGGCACCGCCTCTGTGGAGGACATCGACAAGTCTATGCGCCTGGGCGCCAACCATCCCATGGGCCCCCTGGCTCTGGGCGACTTTATCGGCCTGGACATCTGCCTGGCCATTATGAACACCCTGTACAATGAGACAGGCGACTCTAAGTATCGTCCTGCCCTGCTGCTGAAGAAGATGGTCCGCGGTGGTCTGCTGGGCGTCAAATCCGGCAAGGGGTTTTACGATTATTCCAAGAAGTAAAAATTTTAGGAGGACTGGAAAATGGATTTTCATCTGACTAGAGAGCAAGAGATGGTCCGCAAAATGTACCGTGAGTTTGCGGAAAATGAGGTCAAGCCTCTGGCCGAGGAGCTCGATGAGGAAGAGCGCTTCCCCATGGAGACCGTCGAAAAGATGGGCAAGCTGGGCATGATGGGCATTTACTTCCCCAAGAAGTACGGCGGAGCCGGCGGCGATGTGCTGTCCTACGCCATGTGCGTTGAGGAGCTGTCCAAGGTGTGCGGCACCACCGGCGTCATCGTCTCCGCTCACACCTCTCTGTGCTGCGCCCCCATCTATGAGCACGGCACCGAGGAGCAGAAAATGAAGTACCTGCCTGACCTGCTGTCCGGCAAGAAGATCGGCGCCTTCGGCCTGACTGAGCCCAACGCCGGTACCGACGCTTCCGGCCAGCAGACCACCGCCGTGAAGAACGAGAACGGCGACTATGTGCTCAACGGCTCCAAGTGCTTCATCACCAACGGCACCGTGGCCAGCACCATCGTTGTGTTCGCCATGACCGACCAGAAGGCCGGCAACCACGGCATCTCCGCCTTCATCGTGGAGAGCTCCTTCCCCGGCTTCTCCGTGGGCAAGAAGGAGAAGAAGATGGGTATCCGTGGCTCCTCCACCTGCGACCTGATCTTCGAGGACTGTGTCGTGCCCAAGGAGAACCTGCTGGGCAAGGAGGGCCAGGGCTTCAAGATCGCCATGCAGACCCTGGACGGCGGCCGTATCGGCATTGCCGCGCAGGCTCTGGGCCTGGGCGAGGGCGCCATTGACGAGGCCGTCAAGTACACCCAGGAGCGCGTTCAGTTCAAGAAGCGTCTGTCTCAGTTCCAGAACACCCAGTTCCAGCTGGCCGATATGCACACCCGGATGCAGGCCGCTCAGTACCTGGTGTATGCCGCTGCCATGAAGAAGGAGAAGCACGAGCCTTACAGCGTGGACGCCGCCATGGCGAAGCTGTTCGCTGCTGAGTCCGCCTCTGACGTGACCCGCCGCGCCGTTCAGCTGTTTGGCGGTTACGGCTACACCCGTGAGTATCCCGTGGAGCGCATGATGCGTGACGCCAAGATCACCGAGATCTATGAGGGTACTTCCGAGGTCCAGCGCATGGTCATCTCCCGTGCTCTGGGTGTGAAATAAGATAGGAGGCAGATGGAAATGAAAATCATTGTTTGTGTCAAGCAGGTCCCCGATACCTCCGGTAAGGTGGCCGTGAATCCCGATGGTACTCTGAACCGCGCCTCCATGGCTACCATTACCAACCCCGACGACCTGAACGCCGTCGAGGCCGCTCTGACCCTGAAGGAGCAGACCGGCGCCGAGGTCGTGGTCGTCTCCATGGGCCCCCCTCCTGCCGAGGGTATGCTGCGTGAGGTCATCGCCCGCGGCGCTGACCGTGCCGTTCTGGTCTCCGCCCGTGAGTTCGGCGGCTCCGACACCTATGCCACCTCTCAGATCCTGGCTGCCGCCATCAACAAGATCGGCGTGGGCGAGGAGGACATCGTGATGTGCGGCCGTCAGGCTATCGACGGCGACACCGCTCAGGTCGGTCCTCAGATCGCTGAGAAGCTGGGCCTGCCCCAGGTCTCCTATGCCGCTGAGATCACCAAGGAGGGCCGCACCCTCACCATCAAGCGTATGCTGGAGGACGGCTACATGACCATCAAGGTCAACACTCCCTGCCTGATCACCTGCATCAAGGAGCTGAACGCTCCCCGTTACATGAGCGTGGGCGGCATCTTCGAGTGCTATGAGAAGCCCTATGAGGTCTTTGACTACAACACCCTGAAGGACGATCCCCTGATCGACCCCACCACCATCGGTCTGAAGGGCTCCCCCACCAACATCTTTAAGTCCTTCACGCCTCCCCAGAAGGGTGCCGGCATGATGCTGGAAGGCGCCGACAAAGACACCTGCGACAAGCTGGCCGGCATTCTGGCTGCCAAGCATTTGATCTGATAGAAGGGAGAACGGAAGAATATGTCTACTTATAACAGTGCTGATATTGCTGCCTTCAACGGCGGCGTGTGGGTATTCTGCGAGCAGCGTCAGGGCACCATGATGCCTACCTCCTTCGAGCTGATCTCCGAGGGCCGCAAGCTGGCCGACGAGCTGGGGACCAAGCTGTATGGTATTCTGCTGGGCCACAACATTGAGGGCATCGCCAAGGAGCTGGGCGGCTACGGCGCTGACGGCGTGTACGTCTGCGACCACCCCCTGCTGGAGAACTACACCACCGATGGCTACACCAAGGTGATCTGTGACACCATTATGGAGTACAAGCCCGAGGTCATGCTGATCGGCGCCACCAACATCGGCCGCGATTTGGGCCCCCGCTGCGCCGCCCGTCTGCACACCGGTCTGTGCGCCGACTGTACTCACCTGGACATCGATGTGCCCAAGTACAAGCAGTTCCTGCGTGACTCCTCCACTCTGGCCCCTGCGATGATCGACGGGATCCCCGAGGAGGACCGCAACCTGAAGATGACCCGTCCCGCCTTCGGCGGCCACCTGATGGCCACCATCATCTGCCCCCGCTTCCGTCCCGCCATGGCCACTGTGCGCCCCGGCGTGATGAAGAAGGCTGAGTTCGATCAGGCCAAGGCCGACGCCTGTGAGCTGATCAAGCCCACCATCGCGCTGACTGAGAACGACATGGAGACCCAGGTGGTCGAGGTCGTCAAGGCTGCCAAGAAGCTGGTCGATCTGATCGGCGCTGACGTGGTCGTCTCCGTGGGCCGTGGTATCTCCAAGGACGTCCAGGGTGGCATCAAGCTGGCTGAGGAGCTGGCTGCTGAGCTGGGCGGCGTCGTTGGCGGCTCCCGTGCTACCATCGACTCTGGCTGGCTGTCCGCCGACCATCAGGTCGGTCAGACCGGCAAGACCGTTCACCCCAAGATCTATGTTGCTCTGGGCATCTCCGGCGCCATCCAGCACAAGGCCGGTATGCAGGATTCCGAGTGCATCATCGCGGTGAACAAGAGCGAGACCGCTCCCATCTTCGAGATCGCCGACTACGGCATCTGCGGCGACCTGTTCAAGGTCACCCCCATGCTGATCGAGGCCATCAAGGCTGCTAAGGCTGCCAAGTAAGGGTTCCCGTCTGTTGGACATTGCACCCTGCTCCTGAACACAGGAGCAGGGTGTTTTATTTCGCCGGACAGGTGAAAATATGGCAGAGAGACAGACCGGCGTTCGGAGAAGAAGATCTCCGAACGCCGGTTTCTGCATCAAAAAACCGGCCTGAAAGCTCAGGCCGGAAAAATTTTGGTCTGCCACCCGGAGCAGACCGGTGTCCGGGCCGGGTGGCAGTGAAGCGCAAAGCGCAAAATGTCAGGTGGACCGGCCCCAGTATGAGACCGGAACCTGCGGGCCCCGGCGTGCGGGACCGGGGACCCGATGGGGGATCTAGAGGAGATCTCCAACCAGAAAAGGGGGGAAAACATTTTGGATCCTTGATCCAAGAATAGAATACCACATCAGGTGGAAAAGTTATCACGAAATTTCGGCTAAAGCGTGAACAATTTGTAAATCCGAATCCCTGGGCCGCGGGGCAGAGAAAACGCAGCCCCGGCTCCAGAGGGAACCGGGGCTGCTGATCTGCATTTTTGTTGGAACTATATCAGACAGCCATCAGGCCAGGATGCCGAGATCCGTCCACAGATCGTTGTACAGGGTGCGGGTCGCCGCGGGGCGGACCAGGTAGGCTTCACAGTTCTTCAGGACCTCCTGGGGGGCGGCCATGATCTCATAGAGCTCGGGGTCCAGCTCCTCACCATAGGTCTCCTCATAGTACTCAGGGTACTGTTCCAGGGCCTCCTTGTTGGGGGAGGCGTACCAGATGTAGTCCATGTTCTTCAGAGAAGCGTCCGTGGAGCAGAGGAAATTGATCCACTCCTCGGCCTCATCTTTGTTCTCCGCGTCCTTCAGCACGCACATGGCGTCCACGAACCAGTTGGAGCCCTCCTCGGGGACCACATACTTCAGGTCGGGGTTGGTCTCCAGCATGGTCAGATAGTCGCCGGCATAGTAGGCGGAGATGGCTGCCTCGCCGGTCTCCATCTTGTCAAACACCTCATCCATGACGAAGGCCTGGTAGACGCCGGCCTCCTTGGCCTGGGCCAGGAGGTCATAGGCGGCCCGCAGCTCCTCCTCGCTGTCGGTGTTCACGGAGTAGTTCAGATCCATCAGGGCGATGCCCAGAGCGTCCCGGGAGTTGTTGATCATCAGGACCTGGTCGGCGTACTTGGGATCGAACATGGCGTCCCAGCTGGTGATGGGCTCCTCCACCATGGCGCTGTTGTAGATGATGCCCAGGGTGCCCCAGGCATAGGGGACGGTGTACTTGTTCTCCGGATCGTAGGACAGGTTTTTGAAGCGGTCGTCGATCAGAGAGAAGTTGGGAATATTGTCATAGTTCAGCTCGGCCAGCATCCCCTCCTCGATCAGCTGGGAGATCATGTAGTCGGAGGGGACCACCACGTCATAGTTGGCGCCGCCGGTCTTGAGCATGGAATAAAGCTCTTCATTGCTGGGGACAGTCTGGTAGTTGACTTCGATCCCGGTCTCGTGCTCGAATTCGTCGATCAGGCTCTCATCGATATATTCACCCCAGCTGCACACGTTGACAACGCGCTTCTCGTCGCTGCCGCTGCCGGAGCCGTCGCCGCTGTTGCTGCCGCAGCCGGCCAGCAGGCCGGCGGAGAGGGTCAGAGCCAGAGTCAGGGAAAGTGCTTTTTTCAATTGATCATTCCTCCAATGGTGTTGAAAATTTTATTTTTACGGTGGTCCCACCGCAAAAATCAAGAGAGACGCTGTTTTGCGGCTGCACGCTCCTGGCGGGCCTCCCGCACGTTGATGATGACAAGAAGGATCAAAACGGTGATAAACAACAGAGTGGATACCGCGTTGACCTCCGGGCTGATGCGCTTCTTGGTCATGGCGTAAATGCGCATGGCCAGGTTGGCGGTGCTGGAGCCGGCGGTGAAGTAGCTGATGACAAAGTCATCCACCGACATGGTGAAGGCGATGAGCAGGCCGTTGATGATGCCCGGCTTGATCTCCGGGACAACGACCTTCCAGAAGGCCTGCATCCAGGTACAGCCCAGGTCCTGGGCCGCGTCCACCAGGTTCTTGTCCATCTGGCGCAGCTTGGGCATGATGGACAGGATCACATAGGGGATGTTGAAGGTGATGTGGGCGATCAGCATGGTGCCGAAGCCCAGGTACAGCTGCTCCGGCAGCTGGAGCCCGAACGCTCCGTTGACCCAGTGGGCAAAATCGCCCCACAGGTTGAAGAAGGCCACAAAGAACAGGCAGAGGGAGACGCCGGTGACGATCTCCGCGTTGACCATGGGGATGTTGTTCACCGTCATCAGCGGAGTGCGCCAGCGCTTTCTCATGTTGTAGAAGCCGATGGCGGCAAAGGTGCCCGCGATGGTGGCGATGACGGACGCCAGGACTGAGACAGCCAGGGTGGTATACAGGGCATCCAGGATCATCTGATCGTGGAACAGCTTGTCATACCAATCCAGGGTGAAGCCGGCCCATACGGAGCGGCTTTTGGAGTCGTTGAAGGAAAAGACGATCAGAACGAAGATGGGGGCGTAAAGGAAGAGAAAGATCAGCCCGGTCATCAGGCGGCTGAACAGAGATGGTTTCCGATTCATAGCATCACCGCCTGTTCTTCGCCCTCACCAAAGCGATTCATCACAGTCATACAGACCACTACCACCAGCATCATCACCAGGGCGACGGCGGAGCCCAGCTGGGGGTTATAGGCCGCGCCCTTGAACTGCATCTCGATGAGGTTGCCCAGCAGGAGCTGCTTGCCGCCTCCCAGCAGCTGGGAGATGGCGAAGGTGGAGACTGCGGGGACAAACACCATGGTGATGCCGGAGAGCACTCCGGGAAGAGAGAGGGGCAGAGTGACCCGCCGGAACACGGTGGCCGAGTCGGCGCCCAGGTCCCGGGCAGCCTCGATGAGCCGGTGGTCCAGCTTGACGATCACCGAGTAGATGGGCAGGATCATAAAGGGCAGGAAGTTATAGACCATGCCCAGCACCACAGCCCCCTGAGTATTGATCATTTTAAAATATTCCAAATTTGTGCCGAATATGCTGTTGATCAGATCGAACAGGCCGATGGCCTCGAAAAGACGGTTCAGCAGGCCGGTGTTCTCCAGAATGGACATCCAGGCGTAGGTCCGCAGCAGGAAGTTCATCCACATGGGCAGCATAATGAGCATCATGGCCACGCGCTGGAACCGGGGGCCCTCCCGGGCCAGAAAGCAGGAGACGGGGTAGCCCAGCAGCAGGCAGATGACAGTGGCGATGAAGGCCAGCTTGAAGGAGCGGGTGAACACCACCATATAGTCGCCGATCCGGGCGAAGTTCTCCAGAGTAAAGCCGCCCTCCGCGGAGGAGAAGGCGTAGACGACGATCATCAGAATGGGGATGACCACAAAGACGGCCATCCACAGCACATAGGGCACGGAGAACAGGGCCAGCTTATTCTTCTTCATGTTCCGCCTCCTGATCCTCCGCCTCGGGATCGAAGTCGGCGTCGCTGATCTCCTCATACTCCTCACTGTACGAGGAGTAGTCCCCAAACATCCCGGAGTAGTGGCTCTTTTTCATGACATGGATGCCGTCGGGGTCGATCTTGATCCCGATGCGGGAGCCAACAGGGGACAGGTCGGTGGTCTGGATCAGCCACTTGAAGCCATAGAAGTCCACGATAATGTCGTACTGCATCCCCTTGAAGGTGACGGAGGTGACCGTGCCCTTCAGCTGGCCCTGGCCCTCGGGGACGATGTCCACATCCTCCGGGCGGATGACCACATCCACCGGCTCGTCCTTGGCAAAGCCCTTGTCCAGACACTGGAAGCGGCGGTTGAAGATCTCCACCACGCCGTCCGCCCGCATGATGCCGTCGATGATGTTGGACTCACCGATGAAGTCGGCCACGAAGGCGTTCTTGGGCTCATTATAGATGTCCTCCGGGGTGCCGATCTGCTGGATCTTTCCCTCGTCCATGACCACGACGGTATCGGACATGGCCAGGGCCTCCTCCTGGTCGTGGGTGACGTAGATGAAGGTGATGCCCATGGCCTGCTGGATGCGCTTGAGCTCGATCTGCATATCCTTGCGCAGGCGCAGGTCCAGCGCGCCCAGAGGCTCGTCCAGCAGAAGGACCTTGGGCCGGTTCACCAGGGCCCGGGCGATGGCCACGCGCTGCTGCTGGCCGCCGGACAGAGAGGAGACCGCCCGCTTCTCAAAGCCCTTCAGGTTGACCACGTGCAGCATCTCCAGCACCCGCTCCTGGATCTCAGACTCCGGAAGCTTGACCTTCCGGCGGCTCTCCGGGTCGGTCTTTGGGATGCGCAGGCCGAAGGCGATGTTTTCAAACACATTCAAATGGGGGAAGAGGGCGTACCGCTGGAACACCGTGTTGATGGCCCGTTTATGGGGCGGAACGTCATTGATCCTCACACCGTCAAAAAAAACGTCCCCCTGTGTGGGCGTCTGAAAACCGCCAATGATACGAAGTGTGGTGGTTTTGCCGCACCCACTGGGACCCAGCAGTGTGAGGAATTCCTGATCGTTGATGTATAGATTAATATTGTCCAGCACGACCTCGCCGTCAAACGCCATGGTGCAGTTGGCCAGACGGATCAGCTCTTTCGGCATAGATCCTCCCCCATTTCTGTTCAATAAAAAATGTCAGCTCCCTCGGTTTAGTTCCCGCCGGAGTCCGCCCTGGAGGGACAGAGGACTGCCTGCGCGGGGATTCACGGATAGCGCAATCAACTATATCTGTTTACCTTAGAAATGTCAATGGATTTTGTCGAAAATATAGGGGAAATTTTACGGGGAAAATCGGGAGAAAATTTATGGAGAGACAGGACAAAACGTCAAAGAGTCATCCCTCTGTCCGCGGCAGGGAGAAACCGGGAAAATACTCCTGTACAAAGTCTACCTCCTCCACCTGCCAGCTGCGGCCGTTGAGGGGCTCCAGGGGGCCGGCGCCGGTGGTGAAGCGGAAGGAGAGACGGTAGGAGTACAGAGCCTGCCCATGGCGGCCGTACCGCCGGTTGTCCCGCTCGCTGCCGTACTTGCCGTCCCCCAGCAGGGGATGGCCGGCGGCGGAGAACTGGGCGCGGATCTGATGGGTGCGGCCGGTGATCAGCTCGCACTCCACCAGGGACAGGCTGTTCCGGACGGCCAGGGTGCGGTAGAGGGTGACGGCGGTCTTGGCCCCTGGAACGGGCTTGGAGCGGACATAG
>CABIYX010000018.1:0-6867 GCA_902363045.1 Clostridiales bacterium | reverse complement strand
TGCACAGGGCGGGGGCGAAGGAGTTCTCCCAATAAGGGGACCACTCCTTTTTTTGATAGAGATAGGCCTGGATGTGGGTGAGGAGGGTATTGACCCGCTCGTTCTCATCGGGATGGACCACCAGGCCGGGGCGCTTGTCCACCAGAAGGATGTGCTCATCCTCATATAAAATATTCAGCTTGGGCTGATAGAGGGAGAGAAAGGCGTTCTCTGGTGTGGGGCGTTCAAAAAACTCGTCGTTGATATATAATTGAAGGAGGTCGCCCACAGCCAGCCGCACATCTCGCTTGGCCCCCTTTCCGTTGACCTTGACCCGCTTGAGCCGGATGTACTTCTGGGCCAGAGGGGCGGGGAGCAGCGGGAGGGTCTTGGCCAGCCAGCGGTCCAGCCGCTGGCCGGCGTCATTCTTTCCAATGGTGAATTCTTTCATGGCGCACCGATCCTTTGTCTGATTTGAGCATTCTACTGCAATTCCAGCATAAAAAAATATATTTGTCAACCATAAAAAAAGGTTTGACATTTCTGTGGAGAATCAGTATAATATCTTCCGTACCATTATGCGAGTAAGGGGTCTGTATCCCCGGAGGAGGGTAACCGATGCGGCTGGATCTGCGAGACGTCATCCATAGGCCGGACGCGGAGAAGCCCTTCCGGTATCAGCTGGACCTGTCCAAGCTGGACTTTTATGGGAGAAAGCCGATTACCCGGCCTGTTGTGGCAGAGGGCAGCGTGATTAACCACGCGGGCGCCTTGGTGCTGAACGGAACGGCCCGCTCGGAGTTGGATCTGGTCTGTGACCGCTGTGGGAAGGAATTTTCCCGGGAGAAGGTCGTCCCGCTGGACAGTCTGCTGGCTGAGGAGCTGGAGAACGAGGACAGTGAGGACGAGATTTTTCTGTTGGACGGAAACGAGCTGGATCTGGACGAGGTGGTCACCACGGCCTTCGTCCTCGCAATGGATACAACGAACCTTTGCTCAGAAGACTGCAAAGGGCTGTGCGCCAAGTGCGGTGCCGATTTGAACCTCGGCCCCTGCGGGTGCAGACCTGAAGTGGATCCACGATTGGCGGCGCTTGCGCAGCTGTTGGATGATGAAACTGAGTAGTCCAAACGTGCTGATGACAGCACATTAACCGAAGGAGGTGTCACCAATGGCGGTTCCTAAGAGAAAAGTGTCCAAGGCCCGGCGCGATAAGCGGCGCAGCTCCCACTGGAAGCTGGAGACTCCCGGTATCGTGACCTGCCCCAAGTGCGGTGCCTATCGGCTGCCTCACCGGATGTGCAAAAATTGCCTGACCTACAACGGCCGTTCCTTCGGCCAGGTTGAGGCCCAGTGATTTGCGGGAAGAAAGACTGCTGTGTCCACAGCGGTCTTTTTTCATGCTCCTTCCGGGCGTTCGTCACAAAATACTGGACTTTTTTTCCGGTTGGCGTTATACTATGACGAATTGAACGGCTCCGGATGCGTCCGGTGCGGCGGGGAGGCCCTTATGTATCCGTTGCTTTGGCTCTTTTTTATCTATGCCTTTCTGGGCTGGTGCACCGAGGTGAGCTATGCCGCCCTCAAGTCCGGGCGGTTCGTCAACCGGGGGTTCCTCAACGGGCCGGTTTGTCCGGTTTACGGCTTCGGTATGGTCATTGTGCTGTGGGTATTGGAGCCTCTGAGAGGGAATCTGCTGCTGCTCTTTCTTGGATCGGTGGCTCTGACGTCTCTGTTGGAATGGCTGACTGGCTTTGCACTCGAGCGGCTGTTTCATCAGCGGTGGTGGGACTACTCACAAGAGCCTTTTAACTTGGGTGGGTATATCTGCCTGCGATTTTCCGCTGCCTGGGGGCTGGCCTGTCTGTTTGTGGTCAAGCTGGTGCATCCTTCTGTACTGTGGTGTATCCGGACGATCCCACACCCCGTGGGAGTGGGGCTGCTGATCCTCTTTTCTGTGACTATGGCGGTGGATCTGGCCGCCACGGTGCGCACCATTGCCCGGATAAACCGCCAGCTGAGTCAGCTGGACGAGCTGGCTGCCGGCATCAAAGAGATGTCCAACGAGCTGGGGGAGAACTTGGCTGACCGGGTGCTGGACGCCGTGGAGATCGGGGACGGTCTGCGGGCGGACCTCCAGGAGGAACTGGATGATCTACGGGAGGTGCTGGCTGCCCACAGAGCGGAGCTCCAGGATGGCTTGGAGGAGGTGCGGGACTCCCTGGCCCAGCGCAGGTTCCAGCTCCAGATGGACCAGGCAGAGTGGCTGGAGCAGCGTGAACGTGAGCTGCGTGCTCTGCGGGCCCGGCTGGATGAGGTCAGACAGAGCCGCATCTTCGGTCAGAGACGTCTGCTGCGGGCCTTCCCGGGGATGCGGTCCACTGCCCATCAGCCCGCCCTGGAGCGTCTGCGCCGCCGGCTGGAGCGCCGCGGAAACTGAGAGTTGTGTTTTTGATTATGGCGTGATAGCATAATAGAGATCAGATCATCCCGCCTGCGCCCCGGAGCATCCGGACAGAGACGGGAGAGACCAACGAGAAGGGGAGAAGGGTATGGAAGAGCTGCTGGACCTGAAACAACGTCTGGAGCGGGAGCGTCCGGCCAATTGGCGGGAGCTGCCGGACATCGCCCTGTATATGGATCAGATCATCTCCTATCTGCCCCGCCAGCTGATCCACTTTGATGACAGCGAGGCCCTGACCTCTGCCATGGTGAACAACTATATTAAGGAGGGACTGGTGCCCCGGGCGTCCGGGAAGCGGTACGGTCCCATCCATTTGGGCTATCTGACGGCGGTGTGCGCCCTGAAAAAGGTGCTGTCTGTCCGGGACACAGGGATCCTCATCGCGGCGGGAGAGGAGCGGGGAAAGACGCCGGAGGAGCTGTACCAGTACTTCTGCGCGGCCCTGGACCGGGCGCTCACAGACGCCGCGGCCGGCATTGATCCCGCCGCACAGCGGGAGGACCTGGCCCGGATGGCCCTGGATCTGGCCCTGCGCAGCTATGCCGCGCAGCTGGCCTGCGCCCGTCTGCTGGACATCCTCCAGCCGCCGGAGGGGGAGCACCGGACCAAGGGAAAGAAGTGATGGGAAGCGCCCCGCCCCGGCGGAGCGTGTGTCCTGTGAGATGACCGATACGATCAAGGAGGTTGTGCAATGCCTGATTATGTGATCCTGACCGACTCCTCCGCTGACCTGAGCGCGGAAATGGTCCGGGAGGCCGGTGTGACCGTCCTGCCCCTGAGTTTTACCATCCAGGGGGGGACCTATCAGAACACGCCGGACAACCGGGAGATGGACCCGGCGCTGTTTTACGATATGCTCCGGGCGGGGGAACTGGCCACCACCTCCGCCGTCAATGTGGCGGCCTATACCGAGGCGGTGGAGCCCCTGCTCCGGGCGGGGAAGGATGTGCTCATCCTGGCGTTCTCCTCTGGGCTGTCCACGACCTGTAATTCTGCCGAGGTGGCCGCGGAAGAGCTGCGGGAGCAGTATCCCCAGCGGAAGCTCTATGTGGTGGATACCCTGTGTGCCTCCCTGGGGCAGGGGCTGCTGGTCTGGCTGGCCGCCCGGGAGCAGAAGAAGGGCCGCTCCATTGAGGAGGTCCGGGACTGGGCGGAGGCCCACAAGCAGGCGGTGTGCCACCAGTTCACTGTACAGGATCTGAAATTTTTGAAGCGGGGCGGGCGGATCACGGCCACCACGGCTGTGCTGGGCTCCATGCTCCAGATCAAGCCGCTGCTCCATGTGGACCAGGAGGGCAAACTGACCGCTGTTGGGAAGGCCAGGGGGCGCCATGCCTCCCTGAAGGCTCTGGTGGACCGGATGGAAAAGACGGTGACAGACGAGGGCCGGGAGACTGTGTTCATCAGCCACGGGGACTGCCGCGGGGATGCGGACAAGGTGGCGGAGATGGTGCGGGAGCGCTTCGGGACCCGGGATATTCAGATCAACTACATTGGGCCGGTCATCGGAGCCCACGCCGGGCCGGGAACGCTGGCCCTGTTCTATCTGGGGTCGGAGCGCTGAGGGGCTCCGGCTGACATTATCATGACATGGGGAAGGAATCATACTATGGATGAGATCAAATGGCTGGAGGTGGCCATCAACACCACTCCGGAGCGGCTGGATGAGATCACGGCCAAGCTGACCGCGGCGGGGATGACAGGGCTGGTCATTGAGGACGAGGCAGAGTTCCAGCAGTTTCTGGAGCAGAACCGGCAGTATTGGGACTATGTGGACCAGGAACTGATGGAGTGGATGCGGGGGGTCACCCGGGTGAAGTTCTATGTCACGGACGACGCGGACGGCCGGACCCAGCTGGAGCGGTACACCCGGGGCCTGGAGTGTGAGTACACCACCCGAACCCTGGTGGACAACGACTGGGCGTACAGCTGGCAGAAGTACTATAAACCGCTGTCCATCGGGGAACGCCTCTATGTGGTCCCCCAGTGGGAGCGGGAGGAGCCGGTCCCCCAGGGACGGGTCCCCTTCTATCTGAACCCGGGGCTCACCTTCGGGACGGGGTCCCACGCCTCCACCCAGCTGTGTCTGGAGGGGGTGGAGGCCCATACCCGGGAGGGAGACCGGGTGCTGGATCTGGGCTGCGGCAGCGGCATCCTGTCCATCGCGGCCCTGGTACTGGGGGCAGAGCGGGCCTCTGCGGTAGACATCGACCCCAAGGCGGTGGATGTGGCCTATGAGAACGCCGCTCTCAATGGGATCGGGAAGGACCGCTATACCGTCCGGGCGGGGGATGTGCTCACCGACCGGGCTCTGGCGGCAGAACTGGCCCAAGCGCGCTACCAGTTGGTGCTGGCCAACATCGTGGCCGACGTCATCATCCCCCTGGCGCCCCAGGTGCCCGGCCTGCTGGCCGAGGGGGGGGTGTTTCTCTGCTCCGGCATCATTGACAGCCGGGCCCACGAGGTGGAGGAGGCCCTGGCCCGCAGCGGCCTGCGGGTGACCCAGAAGCGGGAGCGGAACGGCTGGGCTGCTCTGGAGGCAGTCCTGGCCTGAAGAGGAAGGTATCGTAAAACGGGCGGAGCCGGTGGCTCCGCCCGTTCTGTCTGTGTGACCGTTGACGGCAGCTGGAAAGTGGGCCATAATAGAAGAAAAGCCAAACAGGCGGGAGGAAGGACACATGGAATTTTACGGTACACTGGGGGACGCCTGCTGGGAGCGGGAGACACTGGAGAAGCTGTTCCGGGCGGGGATGACAGGCGCGCGGCTGAACCTGTCCCACACCACGCTGGAGGCGTGCGCCCCTCTGCTGGAGGAGCGGTTTTGGCCCGCGGCCCGGCAGGCGGGGGTGGAGGCCCGGCTGATCGTGGATCTCCAGGGCCCGGAGCTGCGGGTGGGGACGCTGAAGGAGCCGGTCACAATGGATGAGGGGACGGAGGTCCTGCTGGGTGCGGGAGGGATCCCCGTGCCCGCCGCCGCAGTGGCGTCCGCCCGGACGGGGGATGAGATCTCTCTGGACGACAGCGCCCTGCTGCTGACAGTGACGGAGCGGCGTCCGGACGCCCTGCTGTGCCGGGTGGAGCGGGGGGGATTGCTCAAGAGCCGGAAGAGCATGGCGATCCTGGGGGTCCAGCCGGACACCCCCGCCCTGACGGAGGAGGATCGGAGGAACCTGGACTGGGCGGCCCGGTGCGGGGTGACCGATGTGCTCCAGCCCTTTGTCCGGGGGGCGGAGGACCTGGCGGTCCTGCGCGGGGCTCTGGCGGAGCGCGGTCTGGAGCGAGTGCGGGCGATGGCCAAGATCGAGAACCGGCAGGGCATGGAGAAGCTGGATGAGATCATTGGAGAAGCCGATGTGATCTGCATTGCCCGGGGCGATCTGGGGAACAGTATGCCTCTGTGGGAGCTGCCAGCCACCCAGAAGCATATCGCCGCCCGCTGCCGGGCGGCGGGGCGGTCCTTCTTTGTGGTGACCCAGCTGCTGTGGTCCATGGAGCAGCGTGCGGTGCCCACCCGGGCGGAGGTGTGCGACATCTACAACGCGGTGCTGGACGGCTCGGACGCCCTGATGCTCACCGGGGAGACGGCGGTGGGCCGCTATCCGGTGCAGGCGATGGAGTATCTGGTGAAAACGGCCCGGAGCGCTTTGTGTGCCGGGAGCACAATGGAATGAGGAGTGGTGAAATGAAACAGATCTTATTTGTCAACGCGTGTATGCGGGGGCCGGAGCAGTCCCGCACCTGGCGTCTGAGCCAGGCCTTTCTGGCGGCCTGCCGGTCCAGATGGCCGGAGGCGGCGGTCAAGGAGCGGGAGCTGACGGGGTGTGAGCTGCCGGTGCTCACCGGGGCGCTGGCCCAGGAGCGGGACCGGCGGGCGGAGGCGGACATCGGCGGCCCCATGTTCGAGCCGGCCCGGGAGATGGCCCAGGCCGACCTGGTGGTGATCGCCGCTCCGGACTGGGACATGACCTTCCCGGCGGCGCTGAAGATCTACCTGGAGTGGACCTGTACTCTGGGGATTACCTTCCACTACACCCAGGCGGGGGTGCAGGAGGGGCTGTGCCGGGCGAAGGAGCTGGTCTATATCACCACCGCAGGCGGCCCCCTGGAGGGGAAGAACTTCGGCTTCGACTATGTGAGGGGGCTGGGTCAGATGTTCGGCATCCCTGCCGCCCACTGTCTGTCCGCCGAGGGGCTGGACATCCGGGAAAATGACCCGGAGGCCATCCTGAGGGAGGCGGAGGACCGGGCCGCGGCGCTGGCGGAGATGCTGAAAGACTGAGCGCGCGAGAGATACGTTTGCTCCGAACCGGGGGCCGCACAAAACCGCGGCCCCCGGTTTGTAGGTTTGTCAAACATCTTGGACGGTGAACTCCAGAGGAGAAAGCCATCCCAAAGGTCTCATGGGGAAGTTATTGGAGCGGCGG
>CABIYX010000017.1:22974-70355 GCA_902363045.1 Clostridiales bacterium | reverse complement strand
TCTTCCCCATCTTTTCACCTCTATTCCTATTTTAACAGATATGAAAAAAGTAGACACTCACCCGCTTTGTGAGTGTCTACTTTTAGCTTACCAGATGCAGCGAAGGCCGTCCGTTTTTGATGGCCGGAGGAACGTGTCCGGACCGGGTGACCCGAGGGAAAATTCAGAAGTTCTTAAGATTTTGGCCCTTGCATCTTAAAGAGTCTGTGCTATGCTAGAAACAAAAGAAGATCCGAATGAGGAGAGGGGATAAGAGACTATGCACACCATCCTGATCTGTGACGATGACAGGGACATCGTATCCGCGCTGGACATCTACCTCACCAGCGAGGGCTACCGCACGCTGAGGGCATACAACGGCTTGGAGGCCATCCAGGCGGTGGAGCGGAATGAGGTCCACCTGATCCTGATGGACATTATGATGCCCGAGCTGGACGGGATCCGTGCCACCGCCCGGCTGCGGGAGGGGAGCAATATCCCCATCATCCTCCTCACCGCCAAGAGCGAGGACGCGGACAAGATCCTGGGGCTGAACATCGGCGCGGACGACTATATCACCAAGCCCTTCAACCCCCTGGAGGTGATCGCCCGGGTGAAGAGCCAGCTGCGGCGGTACACCTCCCTGGGCGGGGCGGAGAAGGGCCCCGGCCTGCTGACCGTCGGTCCCATCGCTATGGACGACGGGGCCAAGCAGGTGACGGTGGACGGAGAGCCGGTGGCGCTGACCCCCATCGAGTATAACATCCTGCGCCTGCTGATGACCCATCCGGGACAGGTGTTTTCCTCCGCCCAGATCTATGAGCAGGTCTGGAACGACCCGGCCTACGGCTCGGAAAACACGGTGGCCGTCCATATCCGCCACCTGCGGGAAAAGATCGAGATCGATCCCGCGGATCCCCGGTATCTGAAGGTGGTGTGGGGACTGGGCTATAAGATGGACAAGGGGGGGATCTGAGTGAGAAGGCTGCGGAACAGCCTGCCCATCCGGGCAGCGGCGTGGCTTTTGTTTCTGGCTATGGCCGGCGGAGCGGCCTTTTTCGGCCTCCAGTGCGCGCGGGGTATGCCGCTTCTGGGGGCGGAGAGCGCCCAGGAGACCGGGGCGTTTATCCAGATGCTGGAGGAACGGGAGGAGCAGGTGCTGGAACTGCTGCCCTGTCAGATCCAGCTGAAGGATGACACGCTGGATTATGTGGAGCGGCAGACCTATCAGGAGCGCCTGCGCTATCTGGAGGAGCAGCTGAGTCCGGAGCAGACCAGCTTCCGCTATCAGATCCTGAGCGCGGATGGGAGCCGCGTCCTGCCGGGCAACCTGCCGGAGGACGCGCCCGACCTGGAGGAGCTGGTGTCGCAGGTCTATTATCTGCGCGTCAACACCTCCGGCGTGGGCCAGACGGCGCTGGAGTCTGAGATGATCCCGGAATTTTTTGTGGTGGAGACGGATGACGCCATGATTTACAGCGCGCCCTCCGCCAAGGCCGCGGAGGAGAGTGTTGTGCTCCGCTGTGGGGTGCTCACGCCGGAGCGGATGGAGGCGCAGGACGAGTTTTTCCGCCTGGAGCAGGAGTTTACGCGGGCGCAGATGAATTTTGCCTTCTATCTGACCCTTGCGCTGGCCCTTGCCGTGGCGTCGGCCGGGCTGCTAATCGTCCTGCTGTGGGCCTCCGGGCGCGGGCCGGAGGGGGAGGAGGCCGTCCTGCCCTGGCCGGAGCGGATCTATACCGAGGCGTGGGCCCTGCTGCTTGCGGGCGGGACGGTGCTTCTCCTGGTGCTGCTGACCGAGTATGAGAGCAATTGGATCTGGGCGGTGTACCGGGCGGACAGCGGGCAGCTGGACACACTGTGCATCGCCGGGACCGCGGCCATCACAGCCTGGGTGCTGCTGGCGGCCATGCTGCTCCGGACGGTCACGGTCCGGCTGAGGCTCCGGGCGCTGGCCCGGACCACCCTGCTGTGCAGGGTGGTGAGCTTTCTGTGGAGGCGGCTTTCCGTGTTTATCCGGGAGCTGCCCCTGACTTGGAAAACACTGCTGTGCTTTCTGCTGTATCTGGCGGCTATTTTTGCCGCGGACCATCTCTGGCCGCTTCGCTATTGGTATCCCCTGCCCGGAGCGGTGGTCAATCTGACGGTGCTGATGGGTCTGTGCTGGTGGTCCGCCGGCTTCGGCCGGGTGCGGAAGGGGACGGAGATCATTGCCGCCGGAAATCTGAACCACCAGATCGAGACGGCCCACCTTCCAGCGGATCTGAAGGGCCACGCCGAGGCGCTGAACAACATCTCCGGCGGTCTGACCACCGCGGTGAATGAGCAGATGAAGAGCGAGCGCTTTAAGGCGGAGCTGATCACCAACGTGTCCCACGATCTGAAGACCCCTCTGACCTCCATCATCAACTATGTCAATCTGCTGAAGACCACCGATCAGACCGACCCCAGGGCGCAGACCTATATTGAGGTGCTGGACCGGAAATCCCTGCGCCTGAAAAAGCTGACCGAGGACCTGGTGGAGGCCAGCAAGGCGTCCACAGGGGTGCTGGCGGTGAACCGGGAAAAGATCGGGATGGCCCAGCTGCTGGACCAGGCGCTGGGGGAGTACGAGGAGAAGCTGGAGGAGAAGCGGCTGGCCGTGGTGCGCACCGTGCCGGAGGGCGAGAGCTATGTCTACGCCGACGGACGGCACCTGTGGCGGGTCATCGACAACCTGCTGTCCAACTGCGCCAAATATGCCCTGGAGGGCACCCGGGTCTATATTGAGCTGGTCCGGGGCAAGGGGACCGTGAGCCTGTCGGTGAAAAATATCTCCCGGGAGGCGCTGAATGTGCCGCCGGAGCGGCTGATGGAGCGCTTTGTCCGGGGGGAGGAGTCCCGAAGCACCGAGGGCTCCGGTCTGGGGCTGTCCATCGCCAGAAGCCTGACAGAGCTTCAGGGCGGGACCTTTGAGCTGGCGGTGGACGGGGACCTGTTCAAGGCGGTCGTCACCCTGCCCCAGTCCTCGTAAAAGAGATGCCGGCGTCTCTGGCGCTGGGCCGCGGCCTGTTCGACATTGAACAGGCCGCGGCCCATGTTTTTTGAAAATAAGCTTCAGATTTTTTTGCTTTTACCACATCTTTATGGTATGATACCCTTATCTATGCGTGACCGGGTCCTCAGCGCCGGAGGGGCGGAAGAGGGATCCTGTTTGACCCTTGTTGGGAAAGGAGGGGGCGGCTTGAAAAAATACTGGCTGAGCGGAGCGGTCCTTCTGCTGCTTCTGCTGACCCTGTCCGGCTGCTTCTTTCGGGAGCCGGAGGACCTGTACCAAAGTCCGGAGCAGTCGGCGGACTACCTCAGTCTGACCCAGACCATCCGGAACGTGAAGGACTCTCTGGCCCAGGAGTACGGGGTAGAGGTGGAGGACGTCTCGGTGGTGAGCGGGGACAATACCGCCCTGATCCAGCTCCAGGATCTGGACCGGGACGGGGAGCGGGAGACGGCGGTGACCTTTTTTCGGGTGTCTGAGGCGGAAAAGCCCCTGAAGATCTACTTTTTTACCCGGACGGCGGAGGACACCTATACCGTCAGCGCGATGGTGGAGGGAAACGGGACCGCCATCTACCGGGTGGACTATGTGGACCTCAACGGAAGCGGCTGCAAGGAAGTGGTGGTCAGCTGGCAGATGAGCACCGGCGTCTATCTGCTGGGGGCCTACTCCCTGGAGGAGGCGATGGTGCGCAGTCTTCAGTACGCGGCCAGCGCCCCGGCAGGGAGCGCCACCGCCCAGGGGCTCCCGGACCGGGAGGCCCTGCGGGCCACGGAGTGGATGACCACGGTATATGACGACTACGCCCTGTATGACCTGGACCAGGATACCAGGACCGAGCTGGCGGTGGTCCGGGTGGACAAGGCCGGGACCAACAGCGCGGTGGACCTGTACGGCTGGCGGGACGGCTCCTTTATGGTGCGGGCCTCCGCGCCGCTGTCCATGGGGATCTCCAGCGTGGAGAAGAACGGCGTGGAGACCAATTTCCTCAAGGAGGACGGAGACGTTCCGGTCCGGGCGCTGTACGTTTCAAGTGAACTGGCAGATGGACACCATGTGGTGGATGTGGTGGCTTATCAGGACGGGAACCTGAAAAATCTGAGCCTGGATGAGAACGGGGTCAGCCGGGAGATGCTGGACCGCTATGTGGATCTGGAGCCCACCGACGTCAATGGGGACGGTGTGCTGGAGCTGCCTACCCCGGTCCCGCTGCCCAGCGGAGGGGATACGTCGGCCTCTGACTTCTGGCTGATCGATTGGAGCCAGTACAGCAGTACAGGAAAAAAGACGAAGGTGTGCACCACCTATCACAATGTGGCCGATGGCTGGTATCTGATCGTGCCGGAGGAGTGGAAGGATCAGATCACCCTCCGGCGGCGGGACTCGATCGGACAGCGCTCCGTGATCTTTTACCACCTGGAGGGAGAGGGGGAGGAGCCCATGCCCTTCCTGGTCATCTATAAGTTCACCAGCCAGTTCGACCGGGCGGACGCCTCCAACCGCTTCATCCTGCGGGAGGAGGAGGGAGCGGTGTACGCGGCCGCCGTCTATGACAGCGGCTGGGAGCTTGGCATGAGCGACGCGGACCTTCAGACTGCCTTCCACCTGATCCAGAGCAGCTGGTCCGATTGACGGCGGAACAAGGAGACGGGTATGAGAAAAGTATTGGTATTGGAAGATGAGGAGAACATCCGCAGCTTTGTGGTCATCAACCTGAAGCGTGCGGGGTATGAGACCATTGAGGCCGGGACCGGCGAGGAGGCTCTGGCCGCCCTGAAGGCGAATCCCAGCATCAAGGTGGCCCTGCTGGACATCATGCTGCCGGGGATCGACGGCTTTGAGGTCTGCCGCCGGATCCGGGCCATGGACAACAAGATCGGGATCATCATGCTCACCGCCCGGACCCAGGAGATGGACAAGGTCACCGGCCTGATGACCGGGGCGGACGACTATGTGACCAAGCCCTTCTCCCCCGCAGAGCTGACCGCCCGGGTGGACGCCCTGTTCCGCCGCACCGGCGGCGGGGAGGAGGCGGCCTCCCCGGATGAGATCGTAGAGGCGCCCTTCCGCCTGAATACCCGCAACCGAACCCTGGAGAAAAACGGCCAGCGGGTGAAGCTCACCCAGGTGGAGTATGGGATTGTCAAGCTGTTTATGGAGAACCCGGGAAAGGCCCTGTCCCGGGAGGAGATCCTGGACGCGGTGTGGGGCAAGGATTATTTTGGCGAGCTGAAGATTGTGGATGTGAACATCCGCCGACTGCGCATCAAGATCGAGGACAATCCCACCAAGCCGACGTATGTGAATACAGTGTGGGGCTACGGATACAAGTGGGGCAGCTGAGCGGAAAGAGCAGCACGGTGGGGTTGTCCTCACCCTGCGGAGCAGGGCGCGCGTGAGCGCGTACAAGCGTTTTGGCCCGGGGCCAAAACCTTGGCGGAGGGCGGATCCATTCCGCCCGAGCATGAAAAAAAGCCGGGGTCCCCGGAGGCTGCGCCTCTGGGGCACAACCCCACGAAGCCGACATATGTAAATACGGTGTGGGGCTATGGGTATAAGTGGGGAAGCTGAAACAGGAGCAGTCTGTGGGGTTGTCCTCACCCTGCGGAGCAGGGCGCGCGTGAGCGCGTACAAGCGTTTTGGCCCGAGGCCAAAACCTTGGCGGAGGGCGGATCCATTCCGCCCGAGCATGAAAAAAGCCGGGGCCCCCGGAGGCTGCGCATCTGGGGCACAACCCCACCAAGCCGGCGTATGTGAATACGGTGTGGGGCTACGGATATAAGTGGGGCAGCTGAGACAGGCCCAGTCCACGGCAGGATGATGCCCCGTGACCTGGGAGAGGAGGTGCTCAAATGGCGAAAAAGGCCGTTGTGACCGATAAAGTGAAGATCCGGGGCATCCGCCGCCGCTGGCTCATCAACAGCGTGGGCGTGGTGCTGCTGGTGCTGGCCCTGGCGCTGGGGACCTTTTCCACCGCCATGTGGAGCTACTACTACTCCAGCACGATGAACGACCTGAAACGGCGGGCGGCGGATGACGCGGGGGGCTTTGCCTCCTTCACCCGCAGCCAGTACTGGACCAACGCACAGAACGCGGTGCAGAAGTTTGAGGACAAGACCAAGCTGGAGCTTCAGTTTCTGGACGTCACCGGGGCGGTGCAGTACTCCAGCAATGACCTGGCTGCCGGGACCACGCCGGGGACCCAGGACATTCAGAGCGCGCTGAACTATCAGGAGGCCGTGGCTTGGAAGGGGACCGACCCCCACACCGGCGAGCGGGTGGTGGCCGCCTCCGCCCCCATCGTCTACCACGGGCAGACGGTGGCCGTGGTGCGCTATGTGACCTCTCTGGTGGCCATCGACTGGCAGTTTTTTCTGGCCATGGGTCTGGCCTGTCTACTGGGGGCGGCCATCCTGGCCCTGGTCTACTTCTCCAATCTCTACTTTGTCCGCTCCATTGTGGAGCCGCTGGCCAGCATTACAGAGACCGCCCGGCTCATTGCCGACGGGAGCTATGGGGTGCAGATCGAGAAAAAGTTCGATGACGAGGTAGGGGAGCTCACCGACACCATCAATGATATGTCCCTGAAAATCAAGCAGTCGGAGAAGACCCAGTCGGAGTTCATCTCCTCCGTCTCCCATGAGCTGCGCACCCCCCTGACCGCCATCACCGGATGGGCGGAGACCATCCAGGGCGGCGAGCTGAAGGACCCCCAGGATGTGCGGAAGGGAATGGACATCATCGTCTCTGAGGCCCGGCGGCTGACCAACATGGTGGAGGAACTGCTGGAGTTTTCCCGCATCGAGGACGGCCGGTTCACTCTGTCGGTGGAGCCCCTGGATCTGAAGGCGGAGCTGGAGGACGCGGTGTACACCTATCGGGAATTTTTCCGCCGGGAGGGCATCGAGCTGACCTATCAGGACTGTCCGGAGGAGATGCTCCCCATCAGCGGAGACCCGGAGCGGCTGCGCCAGGTGTTCTGCAATCTGCTGGACAACGCGGCCAAGCACGGCGGCTCCGGAAAGCGGATCGACGTGTCCGTTGCCCAGGAGGGGGAGGAGGCGGTGATCCGCATCCGGGACTACGGCCCTGGCATCCCCGAGGAGGAGCTTCCCCATGTGAAGTACAAATTTTATAAGGGGAGCTCCAAGGCCCGGGGCTCCGGCATCGGTCTGGCGGTGTGCGAGGAGATCGTCACCCGGCATGAGGGGCGGCTGGACATTGGAAACGCCCAGGGCGGCGGCTGTCTGGTGACCATTGTGCTGCCGATTGAAACGTAAGTTCGACAGCTATTGCTTTTTTTCTGAAAACTTGGTAGAATACCCACGGCGCGGAAGCGCGCCTGCCGTTGGATCACAAAGGAGAAACAGTTTCCCATGCAAAACAAAGAGAAAACCTGCGCCTGCCCCTCCGGCGGGTTCAAGACCATGTGCGGAGGCCAGGCGCTCATTGAAGGCATTATGATGCGCGGCCCCAAAAAACAGGCCGTGGTGGTGCGTAAGCCGGATGGGACCCTTGCCATCCGGGAGAGCCAGCTGCGGTTCATCAAGGACCGCTTCCCCGTGCTGGGCCTGCCCCTGATCCGGGGGGTGGTGACCTTTGTGGCCTCCATGGTGGAGGGCGTCCGGGCCCTGATGTACTCCGCGGAGTTCTTTCCGGAGGAGGAGGGGGAGACGGAGGAGCCGTCCCGCTTTGAGGCGTGGCTGGAGCGCACCCTGGGCAGCGACCGGGCGGCCTCGTTTTTTGTGACGGTCTCGGTGATTCTGGGCATCGGGATGTCCATCGGACTGTTTTTCCTGCTGCCCACCCTGTTGGGCTCGGTGGTGACGCTCTTTACCGATTCCATGGTGGTCCGCAATGTGGCGGAGAGCCTGATGAAGCTGGCTATTTTTGTGGGCTATCTGGCCCTCTGCTCCCGGATGAAGGACATTCACCGGGTGTTCCAGTACCATGGCGCGGAGCATAAGACCATTTTCTGCTATGAGGCGGGGCTTCCCCTGACGGTGGAGAACGTGCGGAAGCAGCCACGCCACCATCCCCGGTGCGGGACCAGCTTTCTGTTTATGGTGATCGCCATCTCGATCCTGGTCTCCACCGTCGTGTTTGGGATCTGGCCGGTCCACAACGCCCTGTGGCGGTTTGTGGCCCATCTGCTGATGCTGCCCATCATCGTAGGGGTCAGCTATGAGTTCAACCGCTGGGCCGGGCGGCACGACGGGCCGGTCACCAAGCTGCTCACCGCTCCCGGCCTGTGGCTCCAGAATTTTACCACCTTTGAGCCGGATGACGCCATGATCGAGGTGGGCATCAAGGCGCTGGAGCTGGTTCTGCCCGAGGTAAAGGGCGAGGACGCGTGGTGAGCGGCGGATCGAAAGTTAGAAATTAGGAATTGGGAGTTGGGTATTGGGCGCGGGGAGTGCGCGCCGCGGCTTCTGATTCCAGCAAGAGGGGGAGCCTATGGCCACCACATATAACAATCTGTATCTGGATACCCGGGCCCGGCTGAAAAAGGCGGGCGTCGAGGGGGCCCAGCTGGAGGCCCGGGAGCTGATCTGCTATGCGGCAGATAAGAGCCGGGAGCAGTTTTACCGGGATATGTCCCTCTATGCCTCCGGCGAGCTGGAAAAGCGGGTGGAGACCCTGGTGCAGCGCCGCTTGGAGGGCGAGCCGGTGGCTTATATCGTGGGCGAATGGGAATTTTACGGTCTGCCCCTGGATGTGTCCAGCGAGGTGCTCATCCCCCGGATTGACACGGAGGTACTGGCGGAGCGGGGCATCCTGAAGGCGCGGGCGGCCGGGGAGGGTGCCCGGGTGCTGGACCTGTGCGCCGGCAGCGGCTGCGTGGGTCTGGCCATCGCGGCCAACGCCCCTGGATGCCGGGTGGTGCTGGGAGAGCTGGCCGAGGGCGCCCTGCGGGTGTGCAAGCAGAACGTCCGCCGCAACGAGCTCAACGCCCGGGTGACCTGCCTGTCAGTGGACGCCATGGAGCCGCCCTCCTCCGCCCTTTGGGATTTTGATGTGATCGTCTCCAATCCCCCCTATATCCCCACCGGAAACATCCCGGGACTGGATCCCTCCGTGCGGGATTATGAGCCCCTCATCGCCCTGGACGGCGGTGTGGACGGCCTGGATTTCTACCGTTTTATCGCGTCTAAGTGGAAAAACGCCCTGCGGCTGGGGGGGACCCTCATCTTTGAGGTGGGCATCGGACAGGCCCCAGAGGTGGAGGAGATCCTGGCCCAGAACGGCTTTGAGCAGATCCAGACCACCGCAGATACCCAGGGGATCTGGCGGGTAGTGGAGGGGACCATCAACGGCTAGGCCAACAAAATACAAAGAAAGGCGCTTGCAGGATGGGCCTGAGGCCGGGCGGAATTATGTCCGGTTTATTGGACTCTTGACTTGATAAGCTGTGAAGCAGACAGCCGGACCAGAGGGCTCTGGACCGGTGGGAAAGGATGGGATCAGATGGCAACAAAGAAACCGGCGGTGGAGAGCGCGGCTCCCGCCGCAGATAAGAAGAAGGCACTGGAGACCGCCATGGCGCAGATCGAGCGCAATTACGGCAAGGGCTCCATCATGCGGCTGGGGGAGAACCTGGGGGTAATGGTGGAGTCTATCCCCACCGGCTCCCTGTCCCTGGACCTGGCGCTGGGGATCGGCGGCCTGCCCAAGGGCCGGATCATTGAAGTCTATGGGCCGGAGTCCTCCGGTAAGACCACACTGGCCCTCCATGTGGTGGCTGAGGCCCAGAAGCGTGGGGGCGAGGTGGCCTTCATCGACGCCGAGCACGCCCTGGACCCCACCTACGCCCGGGCGCTGGGCGTGGACATCGACTCCATGCTCATCTCCCAGCCGGACACCGGCGAGCAGGGCCTGGAGATCTGTGAGGCCCTGGTCCGCTCCGGAGCCATCGATGTGGTGGTGGTGGACTCTGTGGCCGCGCTGACCCCCCGGGCGGAGATCGAGGGGGATATGGGCGACTCCCATGTGGGCCTGCTGGCCCGCCTGATGAGCCAGGCCCTGCGGAAGCTGGCCGGCTCCATCGCAAAGACCAACTGCATCGTCATCTTCATCAATCAGCTGCGGGAAAAGGTGGGCGTGGTCTACGGCAACCCGGAGGTCACCACCGGCGGTCGGGCGCTGAAGTTTTACTCCTCGGTCCGCATCGACGTGCGGCGGGTAGAGGCGCTGAAGAGCGGCTCTGAGATCATCGGCAACCGCACCCGGGCCAAGATCGTCAAGAACAAGGTGGCGCCCCCCTTCCGGGAGGCGGAATTCGACATCATGTACGGCGAGGGCATCTCCAAGGTGGGCGAGCTCATCGACCTGGGCGTCAAGCTGGACCTGGTACAGAAGAGCGGCTCCTGGTTCGCCATGGGCGAACTGCGCCTGGGCCAGGGCCGGGACGCGGCCAAGCAGTTTTTGCGGGACAACCCGGACATGGCGGAGGAGCTGGAGGCCAAGATCCGGCAGAACGCCTTCAAGCTGCTGTCCAAGCAGGGGCAGGCGGCGGCCCGTGCCGCCGGACGGGCGGTGGATGTGTCCGCCGACGATTTTGAGGACGGCGAGGAGTAAATGATCATTCAGGAGCTGAAGCCCTCCAAGCGGGTCCGGGGCCGCTGGCTGGCGGTGCTGGAGGACGGCTCCATCCTCCGGGTGGGGGAGGGCGAGGTGCTCCAGTTCTCCCTCTGCGCCGGCCGGGAGCTGACGGAGGAGGAGGCGGAGCGCCTCCTGGCCGCTGTCCGCACCGGCGGGCTGAAAGAGAAGGCCCTGAATCTGCTGGCTGGCCGCCCCATGTCCCGCCGGGAGCTGGAGCGGAAGCTGGAGAGCTGGGAGGCCGCTCCAGAGGAGGCGGCCGCCGTCTGCGGCCGGCTGGAGGAGCTGGGCTTTCTGAACGACGCGCTCTATGCGGAGCAGGTGGTGCGCCACTACTCTGCAAAGGGGTACGGCCTGCGAAAGCTCCGGGATGAGCTGTACCGCCGGGGCGTGCCCCGGGAGCTGTGGGACGAGGCCCTGGACCGGGCGGAGGATCCGGCGGAAGCCATCGACGCTTTCCTGGCTAAAAAGCTGGGAGACACGCCGCCGGAGGACCGGCGGGCGTGGAAACGGGCGTCGGACGCCCTGGCCCGGCGGGGCTACGCCTGGAGCGAAATCAGCGAGGGTCTGCGCCGCTATGGTGCGGAGGCCGGTTTTGAGGAGTAGTCGGCGACGAAAAGGGGGAAATCCCCCGGCCTGCGGCCACCCCCTTTTGAGAAAGGGGGCGTTGGCTCCTCTTGCGTGGGAAAAGGCTCCTTTCGCAAAAGGAGCTGTCAGCGCAGCTGACTGAGGATTTCCCCTTCCGAAGAACGCAGGGCAGCGGGAGAAAGCCCCCCAGCCCTACGGGGCAGCGGCTTTTGCGAAAGAGAAAATCCCCCGGCCCTGCGGGGCCATCCCCTTTTGCGAAAGGGGGCGTGGGTTCCTCTTGCGTGTGGAAAAGGCTCCTTTCGCAAAAGGAGCTGTCAGCGCAGCTGACTGAGGATTTCCCTTTCCGAAGGTCGCGAGGCAACAGGAGAAAGCCCTCCGGCCCTGCGGGGCAGCCGTTTTTGCGAAAGAGAAAATCCCCCGGCCCTGCGGGGCCACCCCCTTTTGAGAAAGGGGGCGTGGGTTCCTCTTGTGTGGGAAAAGGCTCCTTTCGCAAAAGGAGCTGTCAGCGAAGCTGACTGAGGATTTCCCTTTCCGAAGGGCGCGAGGCTTCGGGGGAAAATCCCCCGGCCTGCGGCCACCCCCTTTTGCGAAAGGGGGCGTGGGCTCCTCTTGCATGGGAAAAGGCTCCTTTCGCAAAAGGAGCTGTCAGCGCAGCTGACTGAGGATTTCCCTTTCCAAAGGGCGTAAGGCAGCGGGAGAGAATCCCCGGTCCTGTGGGGCAGCGGCTTTTGCGAAAGAGAAAATCCCCCGGCCCTGCGGGCCACCCCCTTTTGCGAAAGGGGGTAGGGGGCTCTTTTACAAGAGGGGCAAGGAGGAAGGACTATGGCAATCGTTCCTTACCAAAACCGGCTGAAAAAGCTGGCGTCAGAGCTCCGAAAAAATATGACTCCCTGGGAGAAAAAGCTGTGGTACGAGTTTCTCAGGGAACAATCTCCCCGCTTTTTACGTCAAAAGCCTTTAGGGTCCTACATCGTGGATTTTTACTGCCCGACGCTGCGGCTGGCCATTGAAGTGGACGGCGGCCAGCACTATGAGCCGGAGGGCATGGAGCGTGACGCGATCCGGACCGCGGAGCTGGGATCCATGGGGATCACAGTGCTTCGCTTTTCCAATGCGGACATCAAAGAAAATTTGAGTGGTGTTTGCAGTTCGATCACAAATCTGATACAAGAAAAAATGAAGGAGGGTACTCCTTGAGCCCATATAAAATCGCATTTGTTTCCCTCGGCTGTGCCAAAAATTTGGTGAATACCGAGCAGATGATGGCCCTGTGCCGCCGGGCGGGGCACACCGTTACCGGCGACCCGGATGGGGCCGATGTGGCGGTGCTCAACACCTGCGGCTTCATTGAGTCCGCCAAGAGCGAGGCCATTGAAAACATTTTGGAGCTGGCGGAGCTGAAAAAGGCCGGGCGGCTGAAAAAGCTGCTGGTGGCGGGCTGCCTCTCCCAGCGGTACCCGGATGACATCCGCACCGAGCTGCCCGAGGTGGACGGGATGCTGGGTACCGGCAGCTACACCGATGTGGTGACGGCGGTGGAGGAGTTGATGGCGGGGGAGAAGACAGAGCACTTCGGCAATATCCACCGAACCTTTGAGGACGGGGAGCGCCTGGTGACCACTCCGCCCTACACCGCCTATCTGAAGATCGCCGAGGGGTGCAGCAACGGCTGTGCCTTCTGCATCATCCCCAAGCTTCGGGGCCGCTACCGCAGCCGCTCTATGGAGGCTCTGCTGGCCGAGGCCAGACAACTGGCGGACAGCGGTGTGAAAGAGCTTATTGTCATCGCCCAGGACATCACCCGGTACGGCATGGACCTGGAAGAGCCCTCCTCTCTGGCCAGACTGCTGAAGGAGCTGTGCAAGCTGGATTTCCACTGGATCCGCCTGCACTACCTGTATCCTGAGGTCATCACCGATGAGCTCATCGACACCATTGCCCGGGAAAAGAAGATCGTCCACTATCTGGACATCCCCATCCAGCACTGCAATGACGGGATCCTGAAGGCCATGCGCCGGCGGAATACCCGGGCGGAGCTGGAGGACCTCTTTGCCCGGCTGCGGCGGGCCATCCCGGATCTGGTGGTCCGTACCTCGTTGATCTGCGGCCTGCCCGGCGAGGGTGAGGCGGAGTTTGAGGAGCTGTGCCAGTTCCTGCGGGAGCAGAAGCTCCAGCGGGTGGGCGTGTTCCAGTTCTCCCCGGAGGAGGGGACCCTGGCCGCCGCCATGGAGGATCAGGTGGATCCGGAGACTGCCGCCCGCCGGGTGGAGCTGGTGGTGGATCTCCAGTCCCGGATCATGGACGAGTACAACGAGGCCCGGCTGGGGACCGTGATGGAGGTGCTGTGCGAGGGCTTTGACGCCCAGGCGGGCTGCTTCGCCGGACGGACCTACGCCGACTCGGTGGAGATCGACGGCCGCGTTCTGTTCACCGCCGCCGGAGCCGTCCCTGCGGGCAGCTTCGTCAACGTCCGGATCACCGGCGTGTCTGACGGAGAGCTGACCGGAGAGATCGAGGAATAGATTTTTTGTCGAAAAAGAGGAGCTGACCATTTTCCATGAACACTGCCAATAAGCTGACCATCCTCCGGGTCTTTCTGATCCCGGTATTCCTGCTGGTGCTGTACTTACAGGTGCCCGGAGCCAACTACTGGGCGCTGGCCATCTTCATCGCCGCCAGTCTGACCGACACCCTGGACGGCTACATCGCCCGCCACTATAACCAGGTCACCGATTTCGGGAAATTTATGGATCCTCTGGCGGATAAGTGCCTGGTGGTGGCCGCCATGCTGTGGTTTGTCGAGATCGGGCAGATGCCCGGCTGGGCCCTGCTGGTGGTCATCATCCGGGAGTTCAGCGTGTCCGGCCTGAGAATGGTGGCTGCGGACAAAGGGCGCGTGATCGCCGCCGGCTGGTCCGGCAAGGTCAAGACGGCCTCCACCATGGTGTGCATCGTGCTGATGTTCCTGCCCATCGCGGTGTGGATCAACCACATCTGTGTGGCGGTCATCGTGCTGACCACCATCTACTCCGGCGTGGAGTATTTTATGAAGAACCTGGACATCCTCTCTGAGGTGAAATGAGGAAACAGGAGCCATCCGCCAGCGGGTGGCTCCTGTTTCCGTCTCAGGAGGAAAAGCGGCTGTCCCACAGGGCGGGGGATTTTTCTCCCCAGCCCCCTTTCGCAAAAGGGGGTGGCCCCGCAGGGCCGGGGGATTTTCCCCCGCTGCCTCGCGCCCACTGGAAGGAGAAATCCTCAGTCAGCTACGCTGACAGCTCCTTTTGCGAAAGGAGCCTTTTTTCACGCAAGAGGAGATAGGGCCGGAGGATTTTTCCTACTGCCGGGAGAAAAGAGAAAGCGCCCGCACCGGAAGCTCTCCAGTGCGGGCGGGGGCTTGATGGATGGGTCAGAACAGGCCGGTGATCCTGCCGTTTTCGTCTACGTCGATCTTTTCAGCGGCGGGGACCTTGGGCAGGCCGGGCATGGGTCCCCACCGGATCAGGCTCCGGCGGGGACCCCTCAGATTGGAAATCCTCGGGCGGAGTGGATCCGCCCTCCGGAAATCCTCCGCGGGGCTCCGGATTTACGCCGCAGGAGCGGCGGGGCGTTGACACGCCCTCATGACCATGCCCTCAGAACAGGCCGGTGATCCTGCCGTTTTCGTCTACGTCGATCTTTTCAGCGGCGGGGACCTTGGGCAGACCGGGCATGGTCATGATGTCCCCAGTGAGGGCCACCAGGAAGCCGGCTCCGGCGGATACCTTTACATTCCGGACTGTGACGGTAAAACCGTCGGGGGCGCCCAGAAGGCTCTGGTCATCGGAGAAGGAATACTGGGTCTTGGCCATGCAGATGGGCAGATCGCCATAGCCCAGCTCCGTGAGCTGCTTGACCTGCTTTTTGGCGGCGGGCGTGAGGACCACACCGTCGCCGTGATAGACCTTTTTCACGATGGCAGCCAGCTTGTCCTCAATGGGCTGCTCCAGCTCATAGGAAAAGCGGAAGTGATTCTCCGCCTCGCACAGACGGATGACTTCCTCTGCCAGGGCGATGCCGCCCTCGCCGCCCTTGGCCCACACCTCGGACAGGGCTACATTGACCCCCAGGGCGTGGCATTTGTCCTCCACCAGCTTCAGTTCGGCCTCGGTGTCGGTGGGGAAGCGGTTGATGGCCACCACACAGGGCAGGCCGTACACCTGGGTAATATTCTCCACATGGCGCAGAAGATTCGGCAGGCCGCGCTCCAGGGCAGCGAGGTCCTCCTGGTTCAGCTCCGCCTTGGCCGCACCCCCGTGGTGCTTCAGGGCCCGGACCGTGGCCACCAGCACCACCGCGTCGGGGGTGAGGCCGGCCATGCGGCATTTGATGTCCAGGAACTTCTCTGCGCCCAGGTCGGCGCCGAAGCCGGCCTCAGTGACGGCGTAGTCCCCAAGCTTCAGGGCCATCCGGGTGGCCATCACAGAGTTGCAGCCGTGGGCGATATTGGCAAAGGGGCCGCCGTGGATGAAGGCGGGAGTGCCCTCCAGGGTCTGGACCAGGTTGGGCTTCAGGGCGTCCTTCAGCAGGGCGGCCATGGCCCCGGCGGCCTTCAGATCACCGGCGGTGACCGGCTTCTCGTCATAGGTATAGCCCACGATGATGCGGCTCAGGCGCTCCTTCAGGTCGGTGATGGAGGAGGCCAGGCACAGCACCGCCATGACCTCGCTGGCCACGGTGATGTCAAAGCCGTCCTCCCGGGGGACGCCCTGCATCCGGCCGCCCAGGCCGTCGATCACATTGCGGAGCTGGCGGTCATTCATGTCCACGCACCGCTTCCATGTGATGCGTTTGACGTCGATGCCCAGGGCGTTGCCCTGCTGGATGTGGTTGTCCAGCATGGCGGCCAGCAGGTTATTAGCCGCGCCGATGGCATGGAAGTCGCCGGTGAAGTGGAGGTTGATGTCCTCCATGGGGACGACCTGAGCATAGCCGCCGCCGGCGGCGCCGCCCTTCACGCCGAACACGGGGCCGAGGGATGGCTCCCGCAGGGCCACCAGGGCGTTCTTGCCCAGACGGCGCATCCCATCGGCCAGGCCCACAGTGGTGGTGGTCTTGCCCTCTCCGGCGGGGGTGGGGTTGATGGCGGTGACCAGGATCAGCTTGCCATTGGGGGCGTCACTCTCCTGAAGCAGGCGGTAGTCGATCTTGGCCTTGTACTTCCCATAAAACTCCAGGTATTCCTCGTCCACACCGGCGGTCTTTGCGATGTCCGCGATGTGCCGCATTTGGGTGCTCTGGGCGATCTCAATATCAGTTTTCATCTTTACCACGTCTCCTTTTCAGTTTCAGGCGCTCTTTCGATAAAAAAAGAGCGCAACGGGGTTGATTCCGTGCGCCCAGACGGTCGGCATAAAGGCGGAGGCTCCGCCCGCTATACTCCATGTGGTCGCTCCACTTCCGTCAGTCGTATAGCTTTTGATCGCTCTTAGTGTAGCATAGCTTTTTCCCGCCGTCAAGAGTCGGAGAGCGCGGAGCCCCGGTCAAATTGGCGGTAATATTCCTTAATCAGATCCATAAAGGTGCGGGCGGCGGGGGAGAGAAAGCTGTTTTTCTTATAAACCACCGCCAGGGGGCTGGTGAGGGGCGGAGTGCCCACCGTGAAAAAGGCCAGCCGGTCCAGGTAGGGGGTGCGGTGGATGCCGCTCTCCGGCAGGAAGGTGAAGCCCATGTTCTCCGCCACCAGGTTGATGGCGGTGGTGTTGTTGGTGGTGGTGAGGATATTCAGCGGCTCCACATTCTGGACACTGAAGGTGTTGTACAGCAGCTTGGACAGCCGCCAGTCCTCCGGCAGCATGATGATGCGCTCGTGCTCCAGGCGGCGCAGGTCCTCAAAGGGGAGGGGGGCGGAGCAGGGGCTGTCCAGTCCCTGGGCCAGGGGGTGGTCCCGGTGGCTGATGAGGAGGATGCGCTCGTGCATCACCAGCTCATAGCTCAGGTTGGTCAGGTCGCTGGGGATGTGCATGAGACAGAAGTCGGTGACGCTGCTGGCCGCCAGGTCGCCCAGCTGGGGGACCGGGGCCTCGTGGAGCACCACCTGGACGTCCGGGTCCCGCCGCACAAAGGTGGGGAGGATGTCCGGCAGAAGGGTGGAGCCACGCCAAGTGGACACGCCGATGCGCAGCTGCTGCCGCTTCTGGGTCTGAAGGGCCCGCAGGTCGCTCTCCAGCTGCCGGTCCAGATAGCCCTGGCGCTCCAGATAGGCATGGAACAGCTCCCCCGCGGCGGTGAGCTGGAGGGGCGTGTGGGAGCGGTCCAGCAGAGTCACCCCCAGGTTGGCCTCCAGCTTGGCCAGATACTGGCTGAGGTAGGGCTGGGAGAGGTAGAGGCGGTCGGCGGCCCTGGAGATGCTGCGTTCTTTTACGATGGTGAGAAAATATTCCGGGTTTTTGACAAACATGGGGACCTCCAAAGCGGCGGAATCTGAATCAGTTCTCTGATGACAGAAGTAATTGTACCATGGAGCGGCCATTTTAGCAACAAATGCAGGCAGAAGGCGCACTGTGTGCTTGTCAGAGCGGGCCGCGTATGGTACACTGCACAGAACAGGGGGCCGGCAGCGCGCGGGACCGGCCTGGATGAGAAGGGAGCGGCTTGAGATGAAAAAAACGATGCGGGCTGTGGTCTA
Source organism: Clostridiales bacterium (assembly GCA_902363045.1). GTDB lineage: Bacteria > Bacillota > Clostridia > Oscillospirales > Oscillospiraceae > Lawsonibacter. The sequence continues at coordinate 52,491 of CABIYX010000017.1, read as the reverse complement.
TCAGGAAAAGGGGCGCTTTGCCCTTGAGGAGCGTCCGGCGCCGGAGATCCTGGACCCGGGAGACGCGGTGGTGCGGGTGACGCTGGCCTCCATCTGCTCCAGCGATCTGCATATCAAAGGCGGATTCGTGCCCCGGGCGAGGCCCGGCGTCATCGTGGGGCATGAGATGGTAGGCGTTGTGGAGCAGGTGGGACCACAGGTGACCCGGGTGGCTCCCGGCGACCGGGTGGCGGTCAATGTGGAGACCTTCTGTGGGTCGTGTTTCTTCTGCCGGCGGGGGGCGGTCAACAACTGCGCCGATCCCGCCGGAGGCTGGGCGCTGGGCTGCCGGATCGACGGGGGACAGGCGGAATATGTCCGTGTGCCCTACGCGGACAACGGCCTGACCCGGATCCCGGACGGCGTCACCGACCGGCAGGCTCTGTTTACCGGCGACATCCTCTCCACCGGCTTCTGGGCGGCCCAGCTGGGCGAGATCCGGGAGGGGGACACGGTGGCCGTCCTGGGCGCCGGCCCCACAGGGCTCTGCGCCATGATGTGCGCCCGCCTGTACCGGCCCGCCTGCGTTTTGGCGGTGGAGCCTGATCCGGCCCGGCGCGCACTGGCCCTGTCCCGGGGGTGGGTGGACCTGGCCTTGGAGCCGGGGGAGGAGGCCCTGGAGCGGGTCCGGGCGCTGACCGGGGGACGCGGCGCGGATGTGGTCATTGAGGCCGCGGGCGGCCCGAATACCTTCCAGACGGCGTGGCAGGCGGCCCGGCCCGCCGGGATCGTGGTGGTGGCCGCCATGTACGAGGAGAGCCAGAGCCTGCCCCTGCCCGAGATGTACGGCAAGAATCTGACCTTTAAGACCGGCGGCGTGGACGCCTGCCGCTGCGGGGAGATCCTGGACCTGATCGCGGCCGGCCGGCTGGACGCGGAGCCGCTGATCACCCATACCTATCCGCTGGCGGACGTGATGGAGGCCTACCGGCTGTTCGAGGCCAGGGAGGACGGCGTGCTCAAGGTGGCGGTGCGGCCCTGAGCCGCCCAGAGGATACGAGAAAATCCCCTGTGCCGCAGCACAGGGGATTTCATCTTGCCATATACCGATCACACAGCGCGGGTGACCTTACCGGAACGGAGGCATCTGGTGCAGACGTATACGTGGGTGGGAGCACCCTTCACGATCGCCTTCACGCGCTTCACGTTGGGCTTCCAGGTACGGTTGGAACGGCGGTGGGAGTGGGAGACCTGGATGCCGAAGGTGACGCCCTTGTCGCAGAATTCGCATTTGGCCATGTTGCTTACCTCCTCGCTATGAGAGTTCGCTTTCGATGAAGCATCGTCTGACATCATAGCAGATATTTCGGGAAAAAGCAAGGTATTTTTAAAAAATAATGAAAAATTTTTCTAACGGGCCGATCTCAGTACGGCGGGAGCGGAAGGAAGAAGAATTTTTTTGGGCCTCCACTGCTTGCGAAATGGAGGGGGATGGGATATACTGAACACGATCCAATTACTTCTATTTTATGAATGGAGGAGCGCCAATGTCAGATCACAGCAATAGCGTGAAGCTGGGAGAGATCATTCAGGAGTTCGCCCTGGAGATCCTGCATCCTGGGGCCGATTATGCGTCCACTCCCCTGACTACTCTGGACGTGAACCGCCCAGGTCTGCCTCTGACCGGCTTTTTTGAACATTTTGATCCCCGCCGCCTGGTCGTGATCGGGCTGGCGGAGACCACCTTTCTGGAGCGGATGGACGCCGGCCTGCGGCGGGAGCGCTTTGACCGGATGCTGGAGTATCCGGTCCCGGCGCTGATCCTCACCCGGGGGCTGGAGCCCTGCCCGGAGTGCATGGAGATGGCGGAGAAGCACGACCGGACGGTGCTGCGCACCCAGGCCCACACCTCTGCCTTCATGAGCGCCCTCATCGGCAGCCTCTATAACTATCTGGCGCCCCAGATCACCCGCTCCGGCGTGATGATGGAGATCCACGGCGAGGGCGTCCTGTTCCAGGGGGAGTCCGGCGTGGGGAAAAGCGAGATTGCCATCGAGCTGATCCAGCGGGGCCACCGACTCATCGCCGATGACGCGGTGGAGATCAAGCAGACCAACCACGGCACGCTGGTGGCCACCGCTCCCGAGCTGATCCGCCACTATATGGAGCTGCGGGGCATCGGCGTGGTGGATGTGCGCCAGCTGTTCGGCATGAGCGCCATCAAGATCTCTCAGGAGATCGACATGGTCATCAACCTGGAGCCCTGGGATGACCACGCGGTCTATGACCGGCTGGGCCTGGAGGGCGCGGTGACGGAGATCCTGGGGGTGTCGGTCCCATCTCTCACCATACCGGTGAAGCCGGGCCGGAACCTGGCCAGCATCGTGGAGGTGGCCGCCATCAACAACCGGAACCGGAAGATGGGCCACAACGCGGCCCTGGAGCTGACCCGCCGGATGGACGAGCACTTCAAGAAGCTGTCGGAAGAGGAGGCCGGGGCGGATGTATATCGGACTTGACGTAGGAGGCACCAATCTGGTGGCCGGACTGGTGGACCGGGAGGGGAAGATCCTCCACAAGACCGCCTGTCCCGTGGACCGGAGCTGGACCGCGGAGGAACTGTCCGCCCGTCTGGCCTATCTGGCCCGGCAGGCGGCGGAGGAGGGCGGCTGCCCGGTCTCTCAGCTCCAGGCAGTGGGGGCGGGCCTGCCCGGCCTGGTGGACAACCGGGCGGGCGTGGTGGTCAAAACGACCAATATGCCCTTCCGGAATACCCCGCTCCGGGCGCTGTTCCAGCGGGAGCTGGAGCTGCCCCTCTATCTGGGCAACGACGCTGACTGCGCGGCCATTGGGGAGTTCTGGGCCGGTTCGGCCCGGGGCTGTGACCCTGCGGTGGTGGTCACCCTGGGGACCGGGATCGGCAGCGGCATGGTTCGGGGCGGTAAGCTGTACACTGGCTTCGGCGGTGCTGGTTTGGAGGCGGGACATATTGTGATCCACCCCGGAGGACAGCCTTGCGGCTGTGGGAACCGGGGCTGTTGGGAGCAGTATGGCTCTGCCACCGCCTTGATCCGTATGGCCCGGGAGGAGATGGATCAGAGCCCAGACAGTACCCTGTGGCAGCTGTGCGGGGGGGAGAAGGCGTGTGTGGATGGCCGTATGGTGTTTCAGGCGGCCCGCCGGGAGGACACCGCGGCCCGCCGCGCGCTGGACCGCTATTTGGACGGGCTCTCTGTGGGCCTGATCAATTTGGCCAACGTACTGTTCCCGGAAGTGATCTGCCTGGGCGGAGGGATCAGCGCCGCGGATGACGATCTGCTGTTGGAGCCCCTGCGGGAGCGGTTCCACCGGGGCTGCTTCAACAAGGACGTTCCTCCCAGGCTGGTAAAGGCCAGTCTGGGCAACGACGCCGGCGTGGTGGGAGCTGCCCTGCTGTGCGACATGGTGTGACGGGCCCCTCCCGCGCGCCCGGGAAAGAGAATGTGGAGAGACGGTCGAAGGACCTCCATCCCCCAAAACCTTTTCAACAGACTGAGCCGGCCGCCCATGAGGCGGCCGGCTTTCCTGAGCGGACATTTTCTGTTTCCCCTATTCTATTTTTTTCGGGAATTTGCTATAATAACATGATACCTAGAATTTGACCTGAGGATCAGGAGGAAATATGGATCGATTTGAAGCATTGGCCGCCCTGCTGGCTCAGCGGTGCGGTACGCTGGAGGTGCGGCGCGAGGAGCCCATGTCCCGGCATACCACCTTCCGGATCGGCGGCCCGGCCGCTCTGATGGCACTGCCACGGACGGCGGGGGAGGCAAAGGCGGCGGTGAGGGCGGCCCGGGAGCTGGACATCCGGCCCTTCTTTCTGGGCAACGGCTCCAATCTGCTGGTGCCGGACGAGGGGTACCGGGGCTTTGTGGTGAAGCTATGCGGCCTGGATCAGACCCGGGAAGTGAACCGCCGCCTGTGGGCGGAGAGCGGGATCTCCCTGGCCCGCCTGGCCAATGCGGCCCTGGGCCGGGGGCTGGCCGGGCTGGAGTTTGCCCACGGGATCCCGGGCACCCTGGGGGGCGGCGTGATGATGAACGCCGGGGCCTATGGGGGCGAGCTGTCCCAGACAGTCACCGCCGTGACCTATCTGGACAGGGAGGGGGAGGAGCATACCATCCCCGCCGCCGGGTGTGAGTTTGGCTACCGCAGCAGCATCTTTGCCCGGCATCCCGACTGGCTCATTCTGAAGGCGGAGTTCTCTCTGCCCCAGGGGGACCCGGAGGAGATCCGGGAGAAGATCCAGGAGCTGGCCCGCCGCCGCGGCGAGAAGCAGCCGTTGGAGTATCCCAGCGCGGGCTCCATGTTCAAGCGCCCGGAGGGCCACTTTGCCGCCGCCCTCATCGGCCAGTGCGGCCTGAAGGGACTGACCGTGGGCGGGGCCCAGGTGTCGGAGAAGCACGCGGGCTTTGTCATCAACCGGGGCGGGGCCACCTGCGCCGATGTGCTGGCCCTGGTGGACCAGGTGCGGGAGCGGGTCCTGCGGGAGACCGGCGTGACCCTGGAGCGGGAAGTGCGGCTTCTGGGGTGAGTCCTGCGGTGTGCAGAACAAGAGAGAGAGAAAAGCCGTCCGGCGCACCGCGGGCGGCAGACGAGGTGGTTCCAATGGAATTTGTCATCATATCCGGCCTGTCCGGCGCGGGAAAGAGCCGCGCCGCATCCATTATGGAGGACATGGGCTTTTTCTGCGTAGATAATCTGCCCGCCCCCCTGATCCCTAAGTTCGCCGAGCTGGGGATGGGGGGCAACGGGGAGTATGACCGGGTGGTGCTGGTCACCGACATCCGGGGCGGCACCAGGTTCGACAGCCTGTTCCAGGCTTTGGATGGGCTGCGGGCCATGCAGTGCGCGTACAGCATCCTGTTTATGGAGGCCACGGACGAGGTCATCATCCAGCGCTATAAGGAGACGCGGCGCAGCCATCCACTGGCGGAGGAGTGCGACTCGCTGGAGGCGGCCATCGCCCTGGAGCGGCGGATGCTGTCCCCGCTGCGGGAGCGGGCGGCCCACATCATCGACACCTCCGGCCTCACCGCCCGGGGGCTGCGGGCCAAGCTGCTTCAGCTGTTTGCCCGGGGGGCGGCGGAGCGGTCCATGGAGGTGCGGGTGACCTCCTTCGGCTTCAAGCATGGCATCCCCATGGAGGCCGATCTGGTCTTTGATGTGCGCTTTCTGCCCAACCCTTACTATGTGGCGGAGCTGCGGCCCCGCACCGGCCTGGATGACGGGGTGCGGGACTATGCCCTGTCCGCCCCGCAGAGCCAGGAGTTCCTCCGCCGCCTGACCGACTTTGTCACCTATCTTCTGCCCCGGTATGTGGAGGAGGGAAAGACCTCGCTGACCATCGCGGTGGGCTGCACCGGAGGACGGCACCGCTCGGTGGCGGTGGCCCACGCCTTGGCGGAGGCCGTTCGGCAGGAGGGCTATCCCGTGGGGGAGGTCCACCGGGACCTGGGCCGGATCTGACCGGCGAGAGGAGGAGAACGCCATGCTGGAACCCATTCCCAACAGCCAGCAGTGGGAGCGCGGGCCGCGCATCGTCGCCATCGGCGGCGGCACCGGACTGTCCACCATGCTGCGGGGGCTGAAAAACTATACCCGGAACCTCACTGCGGTGGTGACGGTAGCGGACGACGGCGGCGGCTCCGGGATGCTGCGCCGGGACATGGGGATGCCCCCACCGGGGGACATCCGCCACTGTATGGAGTCCCTGGCCAATGTGGAGCCCATCATGCAGCGGCTGCTCACCTATCGGTTCACCGAGGGGGCGCTGGCCGGACAGTCCTTCGGCAACCTGATCCTGGCCGCCCTGAACGGGGTGACCGGCTCCTTTGAGGAGGCGGTCTCTCAGATGAGCCAGGTGCTGGCCATTACCGGCCGTGTGATCCCGGTGACCAGCGCCGATGTGCAACTGGAGGCTGTCTTTGAGAACGGCACCCGGGTGGTGGGGGAGTCCAAGATCTATGACTTCAAAAAGCAGCAGGACTGCCGGATCCACCATGTGACCCTGATCCCGGAGCGGCCCCGGGCCCTGCCCTCCGCCCTGGAGGCCATCCGGGAGGCGGACCTGATCCTGCTGGGGCCGGGGAGCCTCTACACCAGTGTGATCCCCAATCTGCTGGTGGAGGGGGTGCCGGAGGCCATCGTCCAGTCGGACGCCCTGAAGCTCTATGTGTGCAACATTATGACCCAGGACGGGGAGACGGAGGGCTACACCGCCGGCGACCATCTGGAGGCGCTGATGAACCACGGGGCCCCCGGCCTGGTGGACCTGTGCCTGGCCAACTCGGCTCCGGTCCAGGCGGGCCTGGTGGAGCGATACCGGGCGGAGGACGCCGCCCCTCTGGCGGTGGACCGGGAGCGGATCGCCGCCATGGGCCTGGAGCTGGTGGAGCGGCCGGTGGCCTCGGAGGGAGGCAACTTTGCCCGGCATGACCCGGACAAGCTGGCGGCGGCGGTGCTGGAGATCTACCGCCAGCGGGCGGTGCGGATCTTCCGGGGGAAGGAACGCTATATCATTGAGGAGTGAGGGCATGACCTTTGGCGGAGAGGTAAAAAATGAGCTGTGCCGGGCGGGACTGAGCCGGAAATGCTGCGCCCAGGCGGAGGCATACGGGGTTCTGCTCTACTGCAATACCTTCTGCGGCGGAGAAATACGCATCGTTACGGAGCACGAGGCCTTTGCCCAGCGGCTGCCCGCCCTGTTCCGGAAGGCGTTCCGCCTGTCCTTCGACCGGCTTCCGGAGGGGGAGGGCAAGCGGGTATTTTCCATCCAGGCGCCGGACAAGCTGCGGCTGATCCATCAGACCTATGGGGTGGATCCGGAGGCTCTGGCGCTGCACATCAATTTCGCGGCGCTGGAGGAGCCCTGCTGCCGGGCGGCCTTCTTCCGGGGGGCCTTCCTGTCCGGCGGCTCGGTGACCGATCCCAGAAAGGGTTATCATCTGGAATTGGCTACATCCCACCGCAGTGTCAGCCGGGAGATGCTGGCCCTGCTGCGGGAGGAGGAGTTCGCCCCCAAGGACGCCGACCGGAAGGGAAACTCCGTGATCTATTTCAAGCAGAGCGAGTATATCGAGGACTTCCTCACGTCCATCGGCGCACCGGTGGCCGCCATGGACGTGATGACGGCCAAGCTGGAGAAGGACCTCCGGGGGAGCGTGAACCGCCGGGTGAACTGCGACGCCGCCAATCTGGACAAGGTGGTGGAGGCCGCCCAGGGTCAGCTGGAGGCCATCCGCCGGTTGGAGCGCTCCGGCAGGCTGGAGACCCTCCCGGACAAGCTCCAGGAGGCGGCGCGGCTCCGGGCGGCCCACCCGGAGGATACCCTGTCCCAGCTGGCGGAGCAGTGCAGCCCCCCAGTGACAAAATCCGCTCTGAACCACCGGCTGAGGAAGCTGGTGGAGTTGGGCAGCCAATTGGAGAAGGATTAAGGAGAAATGCTTCACATCCTTTGCTATTTCGCGGCTGGACTGGTCAATCTGATGTGGCTGCTTTTGGGCGACCATCTGGACCTGTTCCTCCAGACAGCAGCCCCGGCGGTCACCGTGCTTTTGGCGGGGACAGGGGTGGCCCTGCGGCTCCGGTCCCTGCCCCGGGAGGCGGGAGCCCGCTATCTTCGGGGGGCGCTGTGGGCCCTGTTCCTCTATTATCTGGCCATTCTGTCCGTCCTCCTCTTTTTCGGAGGGCTGTTCCAGCTGGACCGGGTGTGGGGCGGCAGCGTCAATCTGGAGCCCTTCCACACCATTCGGAACTATGTGCGGTTCTACCGGAATACCGGCAGCCCGGTGAGCATCATGAATCTGCTGGGCAATGCGGTCATCATGGTCCCCCTGGGGGTGCTGCTGCCCCTGCTGTTCCGGTCCATGTGCCATTTCTGGACCTGCCTGCCCCTGTGTGCCCTGACCGCGGTGGGGGTGGAGTGGCTCCAGTGGGTCACAGCCACCGGGGCCGCCGACGTGGACGACTCCATTTTGAATTTTCTGGGGGCCGCCCTGGGGTATTTTCTGGTGCGGCTGTGCCAGCTGGCGGCCGGATGGCGGCAAAACAGTTGAATCTCAAGGAATAAACAGGAATATACCTTTATAGAGACAGGCGGCGTCCGCCGCTGCGCGGGAAGGAGAACTGCACCATGTCCTTTGTCCATCTGCATCTGCATACCGAATTTTCCCTTCTGGACGGAGCCTGCCGGATCAAAAAGCTGGTGGAGCGGGTGAAGGAGCTGGGCCAGGACGCGGTGGCCATCACAGACCACGGTGTGATGTACGGGGTGATCGACTTTTACCGGGCCTGCCGGGAGGCGGGGGTCAAGCCCATCATCGGCTGTGAGGTCTATGTGGCCCCCCGGGGCCGCACCCGCTTTCAGAAGGTCCACGAGTTTGACGCCGCCTTCTCCCATCTGGTGCTCCTGTGCCGGAACGAGGAGGGCTACCGCAACCTGTCCTATATGGTCTCACAGGCGTTTTTGGAGGGCTTTTATATCAAGCCCCGCATTGACATGGACCTGCTGCGGGAGCACTGCGGCGGCCTGATCGCCTGCTCTGCCTGCCTGGGCGGAGAGGTCCCCAAGCTGCTGATGGCGGGGGACTACGAGAAGGCGAAGGAGGCAGCCCTGGAGATGCGGGAGCTGTTTGGGGAGGACGGCTACTATCTGGAGCTCCAGGACCACGGCATCCCGGTCCAGCGGCAGGTGAACGGGGGGCTGCTGCGCCTCCATGAGGAGACGGGCATCCCCCTGATCGCCACCAACGATGCCCACTACCTCCGGCGGGAGGATGCAGAGATGCAGGACATCCTCATGTGCATTCAGATGGGCAAGACGCTGGATGATCCCGGGCGGATGAAGTTTGAGACCCAGGAGTTCTATGTCAAGAGCGAGGCGGAGATGGCGGAGCTCTTCCCCAATGCCCCCGAGGCGCTGGAGAACACCGCCCGCATCGCGGAGCTTTGCAATGTGGAATTTGAGTTCGGCAAATACCATCTGCCCCACTTCCAGCTGCCGGAGGGCTATGACGACGGGGAGGCCTACTTCCGGGATCTGTGCTGGAAGGGCTTCGCCCGGCGGTATCCGGAGCAGCCGGAGCAGTACCGGAAGCAACTGGAATATGAGATGGGTATGATCCGGAAGATGGGCTTTGTGGACTACTTCCTCATTGTGTCCGACTTCATCGCATACGCCAAGGGGAACGGGATCCCGGTAGGTCCGGGGCGCGGCTCGGCGGCGGGCTCTATGGTGTCCTACTGCCTGAACATCACCGACCTGGACCCCATGAAGTACGGCCTGTACTTCGAGCGGTTCCTGAACCCGGACCGGGTCTCCATGCCTGATATTGACATCGACTTCTGCATCCGCAGGCGGCAGGAGGTCATTGACTATGTAAACAGAAAATACGGCAGCGATCATGTGGCCCAGATCGTCACCTTCGGCACCATGGCGGCCCGCGGCGCGGTGCGGGACGTGGGCCGGGTGCTGAATATGCCCTATGCCGATGTGGACGCCATTGCCAAGCAAATCCCCAGCGGCCCGGGGGCCCTCCATATCACCCTGGAGGACGCGCTGAAGCTGTCCAAGCAGCTGAAGGATTCCTACGACGGGGATCCCCAGGTGCGCAAGCTCATCGACACCGCCCAGGCCATCGAGGGGATGCCCCGGAACACCTCCACCCACGCCGCCGGCGTGGTCATCACCAACCGTCCGGTGGTGGACTATGTGCCGCTGGCGACCAATGACGGCCTGCCCGTCACCCAGTACATCATGACCACCCTGGAAGAGCTGGGTCTGCTGAAAATGGACTTCCTGGGCCTGCGGAACCTGACGATCCTGGACGACGCGGTCCGCATGGTGCGTGAAAAGGAGCCTGACTTTACCCTTGCCGATATTCAGGACAATGATCCGGCCGTGATGGCCATGCTTGGGGAGGGAAAGACCTCGGGCGTGTTCCAGATGGAGTCCGCCGGCATGACCGGCGTGTGTGTGGGTCTGAAGCCCCAGACCATTGAGGACATCACCGCCATCATTGCTCTGTACCGCCCCGGCCCCATGGACTCCATCCCCCGGTTCATCGCCTGCAAGCAGAACCCGGGAAAAATCACCTATAAGCACCAGGCCCTCAAGCCTATCCTGTCCAATACCTACGGCTGTATCGTCTATCAGGAGCAGGTGCTCCAGATCTTCCAGCAGCTGGCGGGCTACTCCCTGGGACAGGCCGACATGGTCCGCCGGGCCATGAGCAAGAAAAAGCGGAAGGAGATCGAGCGGGAGCGGCAGTTTTTTATCTATGGGGACCCGTCCCGGGGGATCGTGGGCTGCATCGCCAACGGCATCCCGGAGGACGCCGCCAAGGCCATCTATGAGGAGATCGACGCCTTCGCCGAGTACGCCTTTAACAAGGCCCATGCCGTGTGCTATGCCGTGGTGGCCTATCAAACGGCGTGGTTCAAATACCACCACCCCAGGGAGTATATGGCCGCCCTGCTCACCTCCGTGCTGGACTCCAGCGAGAAGGTGGCGGAGTACATCGCTGAATGCAGGGAGTGCGGGATCGAGCTGCTGCCCCCGGACGTGAATGAGTCCCAGGCGGACTTCACCGTCTCGGAGGGGGGGATCCGCTTCGGCCTGGTGGCCCTGAAGGGGGTGGGCCGCAACGTGATCAACGGCCTTCTGGAGGAACGGAGCAAGGGCGGGCCCTTTACAGATTTTATGGACTTCTGCGACCGGATGTTCGACCGGGACCTGAACCGGCGGGTGCTGGAGAGTCTGATCAAGTCCGGCTCCTTCGACCGAATGGGCTGCCGGCGCTCCCAGCTGATGGAGGTCTTTGGACAGGTGCTGGACGGCATCGCTGCCAGCCGGAAGCGGAACCTGGAGGGGCAGCTGGATCTGTTCGGAATGGGAGGGGCGGAGGAGCAGGCCGCCCTGCCCGCCCTCCATCTGCCGGACATCCCGGAATACAGTCCGGAGGAGCGGATGACGATGGAGAAGGAGGTCACCGGCCTGTACCTGTCCGGGCACCCCATGGACACTTATCGGGAGGCCGCCCGGGCGGCGGGGGCGGTGACCATCGGCTCCATTCTGAGCGATTTCAGCCGGGAGGACGGCCCTGCCCGTTACCGGGACGGGGAGCAGGTCGCTGTGGCCGGGGTGATCTCCACCTACAAGACCCGCACCACCCGGAACAACACCCTGATGGCCTATGTGAACCTGGAGGATGACACCGCCTCCATGGAGCTGCTGTGCTTCTCCCGGGTGCTCAACGAGAGCGGGGGCTACATCCGGGAGAACAGCGCCATCCTGGTCACAGGAAAGATCTCCGTGCGGGACGAGAAGGAGCCCCAGCTTATGGTGGACACCATCCGTCCCATGGGGGAGCTGGATGGGAAGGAGCGGCCCGCCGGCCAGCGGCTGTACCTCCGCCTGCCCTGCCGGGAGGACCCGCGGCTGAGAAAGGTGAAGCTGGCTCTGTCCTTCTTCCCGGGAGAGAGCCAGGCGGTGCTCTATTTCGAGGACTGCAAAAAGCGGGTGGGCACCCGGTGCCAGATCCACCCCGCCCTGGTGGAGGACCTGAAGGAGCGTCTGGGCGGGGAAAACGTGGTGGTCAAATAGTGTGCACCATAACAAAAATGCTGTGCCTCGGCACAGTATTTTTGTAGAATTAGGTGGTGCCCGGGCCGGGGATATGATATAATCAAAGTGTCGGGCAAAGAAATGGAGGAGATACCATGAGATGTATTGACCTGACACACCTGATCTCCCGGGAAATGCCGGTCTACCCCGGCACAGAGCCACCCAGGCTCCAGCCGGCCAACACCTATGACCGGGATGGATTTCAAGAGACCCTGCTGACCATGTACTCCCATACCGGGACCCACATGGATCCACCGGCCCATCTGTTTGCGGGGCGGACCACGCTGGACCGGTTTCCAGTGGAGCAGTTCATCGGCCGGGCGCTGGTGATCCACTGTCCGGAGCTGAGGGAGGGGGAGAGAATCCCCTTCTCCGCGGTGGAGCGGGTGCGGCCTCTAGCTGACCGGGCGGAATTTCTGCTGTTTCATACCGGGTGGGGCAGATACTGGGGGACAGAGCGCTATTTCGGCGACTATCCCTGTATCGATTCGGACATCGTGGACTACCTGCTCCAAAGCGGAAAAAAGGGCGTGGGATTGGACACCATCGGGGTGGATCCTATTGCGGACGCCCATCTGAGCATCCACCGGCGCTTATTCCAGGACCATGAGATCGTGGTCATGGAGAATCTGGCTAATTTGGATCAGATCGGGGATGGGCTGTTCACGCTGTTTGCCCTGCCCCTGCGGTATCAGGACGCGGACGGCTCCCCCATTCGGGCGGTGGCGGTCCTGGACGGGGAGGAATGAGCATGGAGCTGAAGTACTATATCAACCAAAAGGGGGAGATCCCGGACACGGCCCTCTCCCTGACCGGCGGCGGAGCGCTGGAGCGGGCCAGCCGCTTTCATAAGACCATCCCGGGCTATGCGCCCACGCCCCTGGTCTCGCTGGACCATCTGGCCAGAAAGCTGGGCGTGACTCAGGTGCTGGTGAAGGACGAGTCCAAGCGGTTCGGTCTGAACGCCTTCAAGGCGCTGGGCGGCAGCTATGCCATGGCCCGCTGCCTGGGGCAGCGCCTGGGCTGGCCGGAGGAGAAGCTCACCTTTGAGGCCCTGATGGCGCCGGAGGTCCGGGAGAAGCTGGGTGAGCTCACCTTTGTCACCGCCACGGACGGAAACCACGGACGGGGCGTGGCCTGGGCGGCCCGGCAGCTGGGCCACAAATCGGTGGTCTATATGCCCAAGGGCAGCGCACAGGAGCGGCTGGACAACATCCGTGCCCAGGGGGCCCAGGCGGAGATCACCGACCTGAACTATGATGATGCGGTGCGGCTGGCCAACCGGATGGGGCAGGAGCACGGCTGGATCCTGGTGCAGGATACCGCCTGGCCGGGCTATGAGGAGATCCCCGCCTGGATCATGGAGGGCTACACCACCATCGCCTGGGAGCTGTTCCAGCAGCTGGAGGACATGGGCGGCCAAATGCCTACCCACCTGTTCCTCCAGGCCGGGGTGGGCAGCTTCGCGGGGGCAATGCTGGGCAGCTTTGCCGCGCGTATGGGGAAGGACTGTCCCATCACCTGCATCGTGGAGCCCGACCGGGCGGACTGCCTGTACCGGAGCGCCCGGGCGGCGGATGGGAAGCTCCATCCGGTCACCGGGGAGATGAACAGCATGATGGCCGGGCTCTGCTGCGGCGAGCCGTGCACCATCAGCTGGGAGATCATCCGCCCCGGCGCGGCGGCCTTCCTGTCCTGTTCAGACGAGTACTCCGCCATGGGGATGCGCCTGCTGGGGCGGCCGGAGCCGGGGGACCCGGCGGTGGTGTCCGGCGAGTCCGGGGCGGTGGGCGTGGGAGCCCTGTCCGCCATCCTGCATGAGGAGAAGCTGGAGGACCTGCGGTGGTCCCTGGGGCTGAACGAGAGCTCCCGGGTGCTGTGTGTCAGCACGGAGGGGGACACCGACCGGACCAACTATCAGAAGATCGTGGGGGAGCGGGGCTGACCTCTCTCCGAAACCTGCGGCTCCGCCGCGGCGGAGCTGTGTCAGAGGGGAACACCAAGAAAAAAGCGCTGGGCAAAGCCGTGTATGCAGCGGTTTTGCCCAGCGCTTTCTGGATCAAATGGGAAGCGGATGTTGGAACAGAGTGGGTTAGGCGCTTTTTTCTCCGCAGAGCATGATGAGGAAGGCGGCCAGCAGGGGAACAAGGGCGGCCAGGATGGTCCGGCCGGTAAAAAGCGGGGTGAGCAGGCCGCTGAGCACAGCCCCGGCGATGAAGGAGCCGATCAATCCATAGTAGACCCGGACCTTCTTCAGCGCGGTCCCCTCCCGGTGGAAGAACCAGTGGAACAGATGCTCCGTCCCGCTGCGCAGGTTGCCGGTACACATGGTGGTGACGCAGCCGCAGCCCTGGAACTTCCGGAAGGACTCTACCTGAAGGGCGCTTGTGAAGGAGATGATGATGTTGGCCATAGGATCCAGGGGACCACAGGGCAGGCAGGAGACCAGAAGGATGGCGCCGCACTCTGCCAATAACAGAGGAAGACGCCAGTGAAGGCGGGTATTACCAAATCTCCGCCGGAGAAGCTCCGCCGCCAGCACCCCCAGGGCAAAAGCCAGGATTGGCAGTAGGTAGTGAAGCGCCTGGGCCAGTTGTCCCTGGGCCAGGTTGATTCCCATCAGAACGATGTTTCCGGTCTCTGCGGTGGCAAAGACCTGACCTCGGTTAAGATAGCTGTATCCATCCAGCAGGCCGCCAGTCAGAGCCAGCAGAAGGCCGACAGGGAGCGTTTCGGAGGGCTGGAGCTGTTTCATGGATGTACCTCCTTCCGGAATACCGCACAAAAGGATACCACAAGTTTCAGCATTGGGCAAGGAGAGGAGAGCGGTTTTGAAAAAATTGGCCTGCCCGCTTGCTTTTTCAGAGAGAAAGGAGTAAACTGACGGCTGGCAGAGTAGGTACACCTGTGCTGGTCCCCGTGTGGGACCTTCAGTGCCGGCGGAACGGGGAGTTGTCCGCCGGACGAACAGCGCCCTCCCAGTGGGAGGGGGCGGCAGTGGGTGGTCCGCATCCCGCTGCCGCACGGCAGGGTGAAAATCTGAGACTCCTCCTTCTGTGCGGCATACCCGAACACGGGCTGCCGCAGCATAGAAGGAGGTTTTTTTGCTGATGAGACACAACCATCTCCCCCTGAACCTGTACCGGACGCCCTTTACCCCCGCCTACTGGCGGGAGGCCGGCGCGGCCATGTCCAGCCTGAAGCTGCTGGTCTTTGCCGCCCTGATGGTGGCGGTGACCCGGGCCCTCTCCCTGGTCCCCGGGATCCCTATTGCCCACACCAAGCTCACCTGGGGCTTCCTCTCCCGGTCGCTGTGCGCCCTGGTGTGCGGCCCGGTGATGGGGCTGGTCTTTGGCTTTGTGGAGGACATTCTGGGCTTTATTCTCCATCCCACCGGGGAGTTTTTCCCGGGCTATACCCTGTCCACCATGGCCGGGGTGCTGGTCTATGCCCTGTGCTTTTTCCGCCGCCGGATCACGGTGGTCCGTCTGATAGCAGCCAATCTGCTGGTCAACCTGCTGGTGAACGCGGCCATGGGCTCGGTCTGGAGCACGATGGTGCGGGGCGGAGTCTACTGGGGCTGGTTCATCCCCAGTCTGGCCAAAAACCTGGTGACGGTCCTGCCCAAGGCGGCGGCGCTGTACTTCCTGTTCCAGGCGCTGCTCCCTATTCTTCAGCGGATGGGCCTGATCCCCCGCCAGGTGGACGGAGCGATCCGGCTGATATAAGACAATCAAGCTGCCGCCGTGCGTCCGGTCCTGTGGGGGCCGGGGGTGCGGCGGTCTTTTTTTGCCCGTTTTGGGGAGGGGAGTGACAACCGGGAAACATATATGCTATAATCCACTCAAAGAAAGACACGGCCGGGCGGTGGAGCCCTGCTGGTACGGGAGGGAGCGGGATGATGTTAGACAGGCTGCGCAGATCCGGGCGGCGGGAGGCGTCCACGCCGGCGGAGGGGAGCACATGGGGGACAATGCTGTTTTTTTCGGGCGTTTTCCTGTGGTTGGAACTGGTGCTGCGCCTGGCGGCGAGGCACAGCCTGCGGTATCTTCCCATCTCCGCGGCCTTTGCGATGGCGGCGGGGCTGGTGTGCGGTGCGGGACTGGAGCTGCTCCCCGGAAGGTGGCGGCAGCAGACTGCCTGTGTGCTGGCCGGCCTGCTGGGGCTGATCTATGGCGGGGAGCTGGTCTGCAAAACGGTGATGCAGTCCTTCTATCCCCTGTTCAGCACGGCGGGCACGGCGGTGGGCAACGATCTGATGGACTACTGGGGGGCGGCTTGGCGTGGGATCTGGCAGAGCCTGCCTGTCCTGGTTCTGATGCTCCTTCCGGCAGTCCTGGCGGCGGTCTTCCGCCTGCGGCTGTTCCCCGATGGGGAGCGGGCGCCCCGCCGGGCAGCGGGGCTGCTGTGCGGCGCGGCGGCGGCCCATCTGCTGGGGGTGGGGGCCCTGTACCTGCCCTGGCAGGGGGATCTGACGCCCAGGCTGCTATATCACTCGGATATAAATATTGAGGATCAGGTGGAGCAGCTGGGCCTGTGGACCATGCTCCGCCTGGATGTGCAGCACGCTGTGGTCCCGGCCCGGAACGACCTGGGGGAGGACTTCTCCGGCCTGGACGGCCCGGGGCTTCCTCCTCCGGCGGGGGAGAGCACACAGCCACAGCCGGAAGAGCCGGATGACGCTCCCAATGTGATGGAGGTGGATCTGGAGGCCCTGGCGGCGGGCGCGGAGAGCGAGGAGGCGGCCTGGCTGGCCCGGTACTTTGACAGTGTGACGCCTACGAAGAAAAATGAATATACCGGCCGGTTCCGGGGGTACAATGTTATCCAGCTGAGCATAGAGGGCTTCTCCGGCTACGCCATCGACCCGGAGCTTACTCCTACCCTGTACCGGCTGACCCACGAGGGCTTTGTGTTCCCCAATTTTTACACCCCTCTGCACTACACCAGCACCTCCGGCGGGGAGTGTCAGAACCTGCTGGGCCTGTACCCCAAGGCGGGCAACCCCATCACCATGAAGGAGACCGGGGTGCGGCACACCGACTGCCGCTTCAGCCTGGCCCGCCAGCTGGGGGCGCTGGGGTATACGGTGCTGGGCTATCACGGAAATGAGGATATGTACGGGCGGTACGCCTCCCACACCAACCTGGGCTACACCTGGAAGCAGTACCAGACGGGGCTGGAGCTGGAGATGACGGCGGACGGGAGCACCTATGCTTGGCCCCAGTCCGACGTCTATGTGGCAAAGACCAGTATGGAGGACTATCTCTCCCTGGACGGGCCCTTCCATGTGTACTACATGACCATCAGCGGGCACATGCCCTATAACTTCAACCGGGTGGCGGCGAAGTACCGGGAGCTGGTGGAGCCCCTGCCGTACAGCGAGACCACCAAGGCCTATCTGGCCGCCGCCATCGAGGCGGACCGGATGCTCCAGACCCTGCTGGACGGCCTGGAGCGGGCGGGCGAGCTGGACAACACCCTGATCGTGGCCTGTGCCGACCACATCCCCTACTTCAACGTGGATACGCTGGAGGAGCTGTCCGGAGAGCGCTTCGGCAGCTCGGAGGACATGGAGCGGCTGGATGAGCGGAACGTTAACTTCGACGTCTACCGCAGCGCCCTGATCCTGTGGGCCGCCGGGATGGAGGAGCCGGTGGTGGTGGATAAGCCCTGCGGACAGGTGGACATCCTGCCCACCGTCTCCAACCTGCTGGGGCTGGAGTATGACTCCCGGATGCTGGCCGGGTCGGATCTGCTGTCCGACGCGCCGGGGCTGGTGATCTTCAGCTCCCGGAGCTGGCTGACGGACCGGGGATTTTATGACCGCTATACCCAGACCTTCACCCCGGCGGAGGGGGAGGATATGACGCCGGAGGAGCAGACGGCCTATGTGGACGCCATGAAGCGGACCGTCCAGTACAAGTTGGGCTGCACAGAGAAGATCCTGAATACTGATTTTTACCGCCTGGCCTTCGGAGATTGAGCGGACAGCGGGGAAAACGGTTGCTTTTTCCCCTGCGTTCCAGTATAATGGGTCCAACCCGGAATCAAAGTAAGCAACGCTGTCTCATACGAAAGGAGCGTACCCACATGAGTTTTGATCCCTATGAGTTTGACCGAGGCTATGGATCCTCCGCCCGGGGGCTGAGCGAAGGGGAGTACACCGCCCGCACCTTCCTCTGGATGGTCCTGGGGCTGATGGTGACCTTCGGAGTGGCGGTGCTGTGCTGGCTTACCAACGTCACGATCTATGCCCTGATCCTGATCCCCGCGGTCCAAGTGATCGTCCTGATCGCCACCCTGATCCTGTCCTTTCTGATGGTCAGAAGGATCGAGCGGATGAGCGTGGCCGCCGCCCGGACTATGTTTCTGGTCTTTTCCGCCCTGTTCGGCTTCACTATGTCCATCTATCTGCTGATCTATGACCTGGCCAGCCTGGTGTTCGCCTTCCTGGCCACCGCCCTCTATTTCGGGGTGCTGGCGGTCTATGGCCGCCTGACCGGGCGGGACCTCTCCGGCGTCCGTCCCATCCTGTTCTCCGGCCTGCTCTTTCTGGTGATTTTTGGCGTGATCAGCCTGTTCATCCCCGCGCTGAGCGTCTTTGACAGCATAGTCTGCCTCATCGGCATCGCGGTGTTCCTGGGCTATACCGCCTACGACACCCAGCGGATCCGGGCATTTTACCACTACTACGCCGGCTATCCCGATATGCTGGAAAAGGCGTCCATCTTCGCCGCCCTCCAGCTCTATCTGGATTTCGTCAACCTGTTCCTGTACCTGCTCCGTTTCCTGGGCAGACGCCGGGATTGATCCAAAAAGAGAAGTGAGCGGCCCCCGGGCTCCGTCATGGAGTCCGGGGGCCGCTTTGCCTTATAGAGGCGTCTGTGTACGCTCCCACTCGGCCAGACAGGACAGGGCTTTGGGGGCCAGAAGCAGGAGAGCGGCCAGATTGGGCAGAGCCATCAGCGCGTTGCACAGGTCTACCAGCTGCCACAGGGGCGAGACGTCCGCCACCGCCCCCAGGACAGTACACAGCAGGAACACCGCCCGGTAGGCGGGAAGCAGGCGGTCCCCACCGGTGAGAAAGCGGAGGCTCTGCTGTCCGTAGCAGCTCCAGCCCAGAATGGAGGAGAAGGCGAAGAGGACCAGGCTGAGGGATACCGCCCAGGTCCCGGCGGGCCCCAGAACGGAGGCGAAGGCCCGGGCTGTGAGGGGGACGCCTATGGCGGCATCGGGGACTGTCCCCGTTTGGAGCTGGGCCAGGGCCGCCTCCGGGTCATAGGATCCGCTGACCAGGATGACCAGGGCGGTGACGGTGCAGACGACCAGGGTGGAGCAGAACACCTCAAAGATCCCCCACATCCCCTGGCGGGCGGGGTGGTCCACCTGGGCGGCGCCATGGGCCATGGCGGAGGTGCCCAGCCCGGCCTCGTTGGTGAATACCCCGCGGGCCACCCCGTGGCGCAGGGCGGCGAATAAGGTATAGCCCGCGCCGCCGCCCAGGGCGGCGGCAGGGGAGAGCGCGTTGGAGAAGATGAGGGCCAGGGCGCAGGGGAGCTGCTCCCGGCGGAGCAGCAGGACGGCCAGCCCGCTGCCCAAGTAGAGCAGAGCCATAGCCGGGACCAGCCGCTGGGCCACCCGGGCCACCCGTCCCATCCCGCCGGTCAGGATAAGCCCGGCCAGCAGGGCGGTGCAGAGTCCCACCGCCAGCCGGTCCCAGCCCAGGGCGGCGTGGAGGGCGGAGGCGATGGAGCCGGACTGGATCAGATCGCCCCCGGCCAGGGTGGCGGGGAGGCAGGCCAGGGCGAACCAGGCGGCCAGGACAGGGCAGTGGAGCCCGTCCCGCAGGTAGTACATGGGCCCGCCCTGCCACCCTCCGTCCGGGGAAGGGCAGTGGTAGCGGACAGCCAACAGCTTCTCCACGCAGCTGGTGGCCATGCCCAGCAGCGCGGAGACCCACATCCAGAACACCGCCCCCGGGCCGCCCAGATAGATGGCCGCCGCCACCCCGGCGATACTGCCGGTGCCGATGGTGGAGGCCAGGGCGGTGCTCAGGGCCTGGAGGGAGGAGATCCCCCGGACCGGACGGTCCCGGGGGTGGAGCAGGGAGCCCAGAGTGGCGGACAGCCACAGCCGGACCCGGAACAGGGGAAAAAAGCCGCAGCCCAGAGACAGCAGCAGCCCGGTAAGGAGAAAGAGACCCAGCAGCCAG
Organism: Clostridiales bacterium; assembly: GCA_902363045.1. GTDB lineage: Bacteria > Bacillota > Clostridia > Oscillospirales > Oscillospiraceae > Lawsonibacter. The sequence continues at coordinate 32,632 of CABIYX010000017.1, read as the reverse complement.
GGGTCCCACAGGGCGTCGGCCGCGCCGGCGAGGAGAGACAAGCATATCACCTCCAAACAGAGCCGGGCCCCGTCCGGAGGACAGGACCCGGTGGTTCAGGGATATGCGGCGGGAGGGAAAATCAGAACGGCCGGGGGCCGGCGGCGCTCAGACCCGGACGATGTAGTCCTGTTTCCGGGGCTTGGGGGCGGGGATGTCCCCGTCCGGATAGCCCAGGATGCAGTTGCCCACGCCCCGGAGGGTGGCCGGCAGGCCCCAGCGGGCCAGCAGTTCCTTGCCCTCCGGGCGGTCGAACAGCTCCTGGGCCCGGTTGATCCAGCAGGAGCCTACCCCCAGGGACCAGGCGGCGTTCATCAGATTGCCCATGACCAGGGAGCCGTCCCGCATCCAGTTGTACGTTTCCCCGTCAGCCAGCACCACGACCACAGTGGGGGCGCCATAAAAGGGGTCGGTGCCGGGCCGGCCCTGGATCTCCGCGTTCAGGCGGGAGAGCAGGGCGATGGTCTCCGGGTCCTGGACTACGGCCATGACGGCGGACTGCTTCCCCATAGCAGAAGGGGCGTAGGTCCCCGCCTCCAGAATGGCGTCCAGCGTCTCCGGGCGGACCTGCTCCGGGCGGTAGCGGCGGATGCTCCGCCGCGTGTTCAGTGTGGTCAGAGTCTCATTCATGGGATCAGCTTCCTTTCAGATTTGGATGGGGCCATTATAGCACAGATCGGGACAGCAGGGAGAAAAAATTGGATTTTGGGCTACCGCGGGGAGAAAAAATGTGGTACACTACCGCTATAACAGATCCTTGGACTGGAGGAAGCGTGCGATGAAATGTCCTTACTGTGCGTATCCGGAGAGCAAGGTGGTGGATTCCCGGCCCGCGGATGAGGGGGCCAGCATCCGCCGCCGGCGGGAGTGCCTGTCCTGCCACAAGCGGTTCACCACATACGAAATGATGGAGAGCCTCCCCCTGGTGGTGGTGAAGAAAGACGGGAGCCGCCAGAGCTTCGACCGGAATAAGGTGATGAGCGGCCTGATCCGCGCCTGTGAAAAGCGCCCTGTCTCGGTGAATACGCTGGAGGAGCTGGTCACAGAGATCGAACAGGTCCTTCAAAATGAGATGGAGCGGGAGGTCAGCTCCGCCATGATCGGCGAGCTGGTGATGGAGCGGCTGAAAAAGGTGGATGAGGTGGCCTATGTGCGCTTTGCCTCGGTCTACCGCCAGTTCAAGGACATCAATACCTTTATGCAGGAGCTGAACAAGCTGCTGGAGGACCGCAGATAGACAGAGCAGCAGAGAGCCCGGGGCATCGCCCCGGGCTCTTTTTGCGGCATTCAGGAAAGCGCTCAGCGCAGCACCGCGCCGCACTTGGCTTCCAGGGTCTCCAGGATGGCCTTCACGTCGTTGTCGGCCTCTTCGGCGGTGAGGGAGCGGTCGTCAGCCCGGAGGACCAGGCTGAAGGCCACGGACTTTTTACCCTCGGCCACGCCCTTGCCCCGGTAGATGTCGAACAGCTTGACCTCCTTGAGCAGGCCGTGGGCCCCCTCTTTGATGGCGGACTCCAGTGCTCCAACGGTGACCTCCTCGCCGCAGACCACAGCGATGTCGCGGGTCACAGCGGGGAACTTGGGCAGGGGGACGTACTGGGGATCGGCCCCCTTGGCGGCGCACAGAGCGTCAAAGGACAACTCCGCGCAGTAGAGCTCCGCGTCCACACCGTAGTTCTGGGCCACCAGGGGATGGATCTGGCCGAATACGCCCACCTCGCGGCCGTCCACCAGGATCCGGGCGCAGCGGCCGGGGTGGTAGGAGGGATTGTCCAGGACTGCTTCATAGGCGGCGTCAGAGACGCGGATGGAGTCCAGAATGGACTGGACCGCGCCTTTCAGAACGAAGAAGTCCATTCCGTCGCCATAGCCGCCCACCGAGAGCACCTTGGGCTCGTCCGCCATGCCGTCCTCCCGCTGAAAATAGGTGCGGCCCAGTTCGTACAGGCGGGCGGACTTGTTGCGGAAGTTATAGTTCCGGGTCAGGATCTCCAGCATGGAGGGCAGGACCGTGGTGCGCATGATGGAGGTGTCCTCGCCCAGGGGGTTCATGATCTTCATGGAGTTCCGGCGGGAATCGTCCTTGGCCCAGCGGATCTTGTCGTAGTAGGTGGGGGAGATGAAGGAGTAGGTGATGATCTCGTCATAGCCCAGGGAGCGGCAGGTCTGGCCCAGGGTGCGCTCCACCTCCTGAACGGGGGAGTAGCCGCCCCGGGTGGTCTGCCCCCGCATGAGGGTGGTAGGGATGTTGTTATAGCCGTAGAACCGGGCGACCTCCTCGGCCAGGTCGGCAATGCCCTCCACGTCACCCCGCCAGGAGGGGATGACCACATCGGCGGGGCCGTTGGGGAAGTCACGCTTCTCCGTGACGATGTCCACGCGCTCCAGATACTGGTACTGGTCCACCGGATCGATGTCGGTGCCCAGCAGGGCGTTCACCCGCTCCGGATCCATCCGGATGGTACGGGGCTGGGGAACATAGTTGAGGATGTCGATCACGCCGTCCAACACCTCGCCGGCGCCCAGCAGCTCCACCAGCTCGCAGGCACGGTTCACGGCGGGCAGGGTGTTCAGGGGATCCAGGCCCTTCTCAAACTTGGCGGAAGCCTCGGTGCGCATACCCAGGGCCAGTGCGCCCTTGCGGATGCAGGTGCCGTCAAAGTTGGCAGACTCAAAGACCACGTCCACGGTGTCGGCGGCGATCTCGCTGTTCTCGCCGCCCATGATGCCCGCCAGGCCCACGGCCCGGGTGTCGTCGGCGATGACCAGGTGGTTGGCGGTGAGCTTCCGGACCTGGCCGTCCAGGGTGGTCAGCTCCTCCCCCTCCTCGGCCAGGCGGACCACGATCTTGCCGCCCTTCACATAGCGGTAGTCGAAGGCGTGCATGGGCTGGCCGTACTCCAGCATGACGTAGTTGGTGATGTCCACAATGTTGTTGATGGGGCGCACGCCCATGGCGCGCAGCCGCTCCCGCATCCACTTGGGGGAGGGGGTGATCTTCACGTTGCGGACCATCCGGGCGGTGTATCGGGGGCACAAATCGGCGGCAGGAGTCTCCACATCCAGCAACTCCATCAGATCGCCCTCGGCTCCGCCCTTGACCACCGGCTCATGGAGGCGCAGGGGGACGCCGTAGGTAGCGGCGGCCTCCCGGGCCAGGCCGATGACGGAGAGACAGTCGGGGCGGTTGGGGGTGATCTCAAACTCCACCACATGGTCATCCAGGCCCACCACCGGCTTCAAGTCGTCCCCGGGCTTGCAGTCCTCGTGAAGGATGAAGATGCCGTCGGGGATGCAGTGGGGGAACTCCGCCTGCTGGGCGTGGAGGTCGGCCAGGGTGCAGATGGAGTCGGCCTTCGTGTTGTAGGCAACCAGGTCCCCCTCGTGGAGGTTGGAGCACACCGTGTCGGGGCAGGCGGTGGAGCCGCCCAGATCCAGGCAGGTGTGGAAGGAACGGTCAGGCTGGATAGATGCCTCCAGTACTTTGGCGCACACCACAGGGCCGAACACCTTGTCCCCGGCCTTGATGTCCGCGGGGATGGAGGGTTTATTTTTGTCCAGAGGATGGTAGTCATTCAGCAGGGCGGCGGGAGTGATGACGGCATAGGGGAAGTCCCGGGTGTCCAGGCCCAGCTCGGCAAGGCCGCACAGCATCCCGTTGGACTCCACGCCGCGCAGCTTGCCCTTCTCGATCTTCTTGCCGCCGGGGAGGGTGGACTTGTGCAGAGCCACGGGGACCAGGTCGCCCACATGGACGTTCCAGGCTCCAGTGACGATCTGGATGGGGGCCTCCTGGCCCACACAGATCTGGCACACCCACATGTGGTCGGAGTCGGGGTGGCGCTCCATGGACAGGACCTGTCCCACCACCACGTTGGAGATCTCTCCGCCCAGGTCGTGGGTCAGTTCCACCTTGGAGCCGGACAGAGTCATGGCCTCGGCAAAATCTTTATCATTGGCGTCAACGGTGACGAACTCGCTGAGCCATTTGCGAGATAGATTCATAGTATAAAACTCCCTTTTTATGTCGTGCTTTTGTAGGGGCGGCCCGTGGGCCGTCCGGGAAAGCCCCCTTTCGCAAAAGGGGGTGGCACTTGCGGAGCAAGTGCCAGGGGATTTTCTTCCAGTTGGGGGAAAACCCTCAGTCAACCTCACGGCTGACAGCTCCCTTTGGGAAGGGAGCCGCTGGGGTGGCATTTGCAGAGCAAATGCCGGGGGATTTTCTGCGGTCGGGGGGAAAACCCTCAGTCAGCCTTACGGCTGACAGCTCCCTTTGCGAAGGGAGCCAGGGGGGATGTCTTAAAACTGCTCCAGGAAGCGCACATCATTCTCAAAGATCAGGCGCAGGTCTGCGATCTTGAAGCGGCGCATGGCGGTGCGCTCCAGGCCGATGCCGAAGGCCCAGCCGGAGTAGACCTCCGGATCGATTCCAGCCATCTTCAGCACCTTGGGGTGGATCATGCCGGCGCCCAGCATCTCGATCCAGCCCTCGCCCTTACAGGTGGGGCAGCCCACGCCGCCGCACTTGTGGCACTGGACGTCCATCTCGCAGGAGGGCTCGGTAAAGGGGAAGTGGTGGGGGCGGAAGCGGGTCTTAGTGCCCTTGCCGTACAGCTGCTCCACCACCGTATTCAGGGTGCCCTTCAGGTCGGCCATGGTGACATTTTTGTCGATGACCATGCCCTCCACCTGGTGGAACATGGGGGAGTGGGTGGCGTCCACCTCGTCCTTGCGGTACACCCGGCCGGGGGCGATGATGCGGATGGGCAGCTCCATGGTCTCCATGGCCCGGACCTGCATGGGGCTGGTCTGGCTGCGGAGCATCACCCGGCTGTCGGCGTCAAAGTAGAAGGTGTCCGACCAGTCCCGGGAGGGGTGGCCCTCCTCGGCGTTGAGTTTGTCGAAGTTGTACTCGGCCAGCTCCACCTCGGGGCCGTCCAGCACGGTGAAGCCCATGCCGATGAAGATGTCCTTCAGCTCGTCCAGGGCCAGATACATGGGGTGCTTGTGCCCCAGCTTCACCTCGCGGCCGGGGATGGTCACATCCAGCGCCTCGTCCTTCAGGCGCTGCTCCAGGGCCTGGGCCTCCAGTTTGCCGGCGGCGGCCTCAATGGCCGCCTCCAGGGCGGAGCGGACCTCGTTGGCCAGCTGGCCCATGGCGGGGCGCTCCTCGGCGGACAGCTTACCCATCATTTTCAGAACGGCGGTGAGCTCGCCCTTCTTGCCCAGATACTGGACGCGCAGGCTGTCCAGCTCGGCGGCGGACTGGGCCTGCTCAAAGGCGGCCAGCGCCTCCAAACGGATCTTTGCTAACTGTTCTTTCATATCGTCTGCTCCTTTATTGAGTATTAGGATTTTGAAATTGTTTTGTTCTTATTTCAGCGTGACGGCGGTGCCGCTGACCGTGACCATCAGCATCCCGTTGTCCGACCCCAGAACCTCATAGTCCATCTTGACGCCCACTACGGCATCGGCCCCCAGCCGGGCGGCCCGCTCCTCCAATTCCCGCAGGGCGGTCTTCCGAGTATCCACCAGTTCCTCCTCATAGCTGTTGGACCGCCCGCCAAAGAAATTGGTCAGCCCTGCGGTAAAATCCCGGACAAAATCGATGCCTGAAATCATTTCTCCAAAGACAACCCCCAGATAATCTTGAATCTGGCGGCCCTCTATGCTGTTTGTTGTTGTGATGATCATATCCATATCTTCTCCTTACCGTTGAAATTATGAAAAAAGCCCTCCGCCCCAAACCTGTTGGGACGAAAGGCAACCCTCCCGCGGTACCACCCGTATTCGTGTCAGACACGCGCTTGAATTTCCCGATAACGGCGGAACAGCCGTCCCCCTCTCAGGGGCCGCTCCCGGGCGAACCAAACGACACGCTTCGGGGCGGCTTTCAGCCGGTGACCGCCCCTCTCTGAGAAACGAAAGCACGTTATTTTCCCGTTCTTCGCATTTAAAACTGATTGTATCTGATACTTATAGCATACCGCGGCGGAAAAAGCAAGTATGAAATGGAAGTATCCGGGGAAAAGAATGGAATGCAGAGGAAACAGGGAGCCAGGTAAAGAGCGGGAAGAGATCCCGGCGGGGTGAGACTGATGGGAGGCGGGACAAAATAAAATCCTATCAGAATAATAGGAAATAAGGATAGACAAAACCTTCCGACTATGATAGAATAAGGCTGTCCCTGAGACGGGGCGCCCTTCCGTTTGTTTGTGGGACAGGCGGACAGGGAACGGGAAAGACGGAACCGGGATCAAACCGGACGGAATACAGGAGGGAACCTCATGCTAGAGTTACAGCATATCTGCTATGATGTGGAGCAGGATGGAGAGGATAAGGGTATCCTGCGGGACATCGATCTGACCATTGACGAGCGGTTTGTGGCCATCACCGGACCCAACGGCGGCGGCAAGTCCACCCTGGCCAAGATCATCGCCGGCATCTACACCCCAACCAGTGGGCGGATCCTGCTGGATGGGGAGGACATCACCGGCCTGGACATCACCCAGCGGGCCCACCGGGGCGTCAGCTTTGCCTTTCAGCAGCCGGTGCGCTTCAAGGGCCTGACGGTGAAGGACCTGATTACCCTGGCCAGCGGACAAAACATCGGCGTGCCGGAGGCGTGCAACTACCTGTCCGAGGTGGGGCTGTGCGCCAAGGATTATATCGACCGGGAGGTGGACGGCTCCCTGTCCGGCGGCGAGCTCAAGCGCATTGAGATCGCCATGATCATGGCCCGTGGGACCAAGCTGTCCGTCTTTGACGAGCCGGAGGCGGGCATCGATCTGTGGTCCTTCTCCAACCTGATCCAGGTGTTTGAGCACCTGCATGAGAAGATCAACGGCTCTATCCTCATCATCTCCCATCAGGAGCGGATCCTGAACATCGCCGACCGCATCATTGTCCTGGCCGACGGCCAGGTGCGCAGCGACGGGGGACGGGAGGAGATCCTGCCTCAGCTGCTGGGCGAGGCCCCTAGCGTGTGCAGTGCGCTGAGCGACAAGGTGAGATAACAAGACGGTCAGGAATTGGAAATCAGGAATTGACGCGCCGGTTTGGGGCGGAGGCTCCCGATTCCTCCGGCAGAGCCGGAGGCGGTCATCCCGAATTCCGAACGCCTCATTTCTAATAGACAGAAGGAGACAGAAGCATGGACGCGATACAGAAGAATTTGCTGGAGCAGGTCGCCGAGCTCCATGATGTGCCTGAGGGGGCTTATAACATCCGGGCCAACGGAAAGGCGGCCGCCCGGAACACCACCGCCAACATCGACATTGTCAGTAAAGAGGACAAGGACGGCATCGACATCATCATCAAGCCGGGCACCAAAAATGAGTCGGTCCATATCCCCGTGGTGCTCAACGAGAGCGGCCTGAATGAGACCGTTTACAACGATTTTATCATCGGCGACGACTGCGACGTGACCATCGTGGCCGGCTGCGGCATCCACAACTGCGGGGTGCAGAATTCGGAGCACTCCGGGATCCACTCCTTCCATGTGGGCAAGCGCGCCCGGGTGCGCTATGTGGAGCGCCACTACGGCGAGGGCGACGGTATGGGGGAGAACATCATGAACCCCACCACTGTGGTGGAGATGGATGAGGACAGCTATCTGGAGATGGAGACCACCCAGATCAAGGGCGTGGACTCCACCGTCCGCACCACGAAGGCCACCCTGGGTCCCCGGGCCACCCTCATCATCAAAGAGAAGGTGATGACCCACGGCAAGCAGCTGGCCAAGTCCGACTTTACTGTGGATCTGAACGGGGAGGACTGCCACACCAACGTGATCTCCCGCTCTGTGGCCCGGGACCAGTCCCATCAGGTGTTCCTGGCCCGGATCAACGGCAATGCCCGGTGCTATGGCCACTCCGAGTGTGATGCCATCATCATGGATCAGGGCGTAGTGGCCGCCATCCCGGAGGTCACCGCGAACTGCGTGGACGCCAGCCTGGTCCACGAGGCCGCCATCGGCAAGATCGCCGGGGAGCAGCTCATCAAGCTGATGACCCTGGGCCTCACGGAGAAGGAGGCCGAAGAGCAGATCGTCAAGGGATTTTTGAAGTAAATCAGACGTCCAGGGAGGGGAGACCGGCTGCGGTCTCTCTTCCTTTTTTCATCGGGATGTGGTACAATACCGGAAAAATCTTTTGAAAGGGGTGTGGACCATGCGGACCATTTATGTTGACTGCGGCGAGGTGTCCCAATCGGGGCCGCTGGGAATTTTCAGCTGTGAGGTGCAGATCCTTTACGCTGGGACGGTGCTCCACACGGAGCAGGCCAAGGTCCGGGCGGAGGTTCCCCAGTATCAGGAGATGGCGGAGCGGGCCGGGGTGTTCTTTTTCTTTGAGGATGAGGAGCTCCCGGAGATCCCGTTTTATGCGGTCCCCAGCCTGGAACTGGTGGCCCGGGACCGGGAAGGAAACTGGTACGGCCGCTCGGAGGACCTGAGGGAGGGCGTGTACTGCGTCACCCCGGAGGGGGCGGCCTTCCGGGTGTCCGAACGCATGGGCCGGTTCTCCGGCCGCCTGCTGGCGGGGGAGGAGGTCCGGGAGCTGTGGGAGCCTGTCCCGGAGCTCAGGGTGTACCCCTCCAAGGCGGAGGCAGCCCGGGAGGTGGAGCTGGTCCCGCTGGAGGAACTGCTGCCAAAGGGATGGAAGGAGCGGGAGAGATGAGGATGCTTGCCACCACAGAGCAGATGAGAGAGCTGGACCGGACCGCCATTGAGGAGCGGGGGATCCCCTCTCTGGAGCTGATGGAGAACGCCGCCTGGGCGGTGGCCCAGGCGGCAGCTGACCTGGTGGGGCCGGTGAAGGAGCAGAGCCGGCCGGATGGTGTGATTGGATCGGCTGTTTCAGTAGCCTTCATTATGACAGGGGACAGCCGGGAGCCCACGGCGGAGGAGCAGCGTGAGGTGGACGAGATACGGGCTGTGGTGGAGTCCAAGAACACCGACCCCACCCAGCGGATCGGCATATTCTGCGGCCCGGGGAACAACGGCGGGGACGGCATCGCCGCCGCCCGCATCCTGCTGGAGGAGGGCTATCGGGTCCGCACCTTTCTGGTGGGCGACCGGGAGAAGATGACCCCAGACGCCCGGGCCATGGAGGAGCGGCTGGCAGAGGCCGGCGGCGCTCTGGAGCCCTTGGATCTGGAGGACCGCCTGCTGACCGTCTGGCTGTCCACCTGCGACTGCTATGTGGACGCCCTGTTCGGAGTGGGTTTGAAGCGGCCGGTGGAGGGGGACTTTCTGGCGGCAGTCCGGTGGATGAACGGCCGGCGGGCCCCTGTGGTGTCCTGCGACCTGCCCTCCGGGGTAGACGGGGACACCGGGGAGGTCCTGGGAGAGGCTGTCCGGGCCCGTACCACCGTGACCTTTACCTGTGCCAAGCCGGGGCTCTATCTGGGGGCAGGGGCGGGCTGTGCCGGGGAGGTGCAGGAGGCCGACATCGGGATCCCCCGGGACCTGGTCCGTCAAATGATATGGCGAGGTCCGGAGCCGGTCGCGCTGAACCCCGATTATATGCACTGGGTCCTCCCACGCCGCCCCGCCGACGGCCACAAGGGAGATTTTGGAAAGATATTCATCCTGGGGGGCAGCGAGGGCTACACCGGC
>CABIYX010000017.1:11510-22662 GCA_902363045.1 Clostridiales bacterium | reverse complement strand
GCGGTCCCCGCTGTGCGATCTGACCATCCCGGTGGTGCTGGACGCCGATGGCATAAACGCCCTGGCGGGACATATAGATGTTCTGGACAGCCGCCGCGCTCCCACGGTGCTCACCCCTCACGCGGGGGAGTTTGCCCGCCTGACGGGCTGCCCTCTGCCAGTGCGGGACCCTGTGGCCGCCGCCCGCAGCTTTGCAAAGGCCCACCGCTGCACTCTGGTCCTCAAGGGCCGGGGGACGGTGACCGCCGCCCCGGAGGGAAAAGTCTGGCTCTGCGGGACGGGGAACCCGGGGATGGCCAAGGGAGGTTCCGGCGACGTGCTGGCCGGGATGATCGCCGCCCTGCTGGGACAGAAGCACCTGAACGGGCCTGGCGCATCTGTCCCGGAGACTGCCGCCTTGGCGGTATGGCTCCACGGAAGGGCGGGGGACCGTTGTGCGGAGCAGTATGGGGAGTACGCCATGCTGCCCACCGACCTGATTGAGATGCTCCCCCAGGTGCTGAAGGAGAGCGAGGAGCGGAACTAAACGGGTGTTTTAAGACGCTTTGGAGGGAAAACTGTGCGCAGACGTCTGCTTTGCGTACCAATGATGACCCTGGCGCTGCTCACCGCCTGCGGCGGGACGGCGGCGGGAGACCCGGCGGAGGAGCTGGCCCTGGCGGTCCGGGGGGAGTACCTGGCTATGGAGCGCTGTGCCGCGGAGGTGGCGGTCACCGCCGACTACGGCCAGAGGGTCTATGAATTTCTTCTGTCCGCCGCGGTGGATGGGGATGAGACCGTTCTGACCCTGCGGGAGCCGGAGCTGGCCGCGGGGATCACCGCCCGGATCGGCGAGGAGGGCGGCGCGCTGGAGTACGATGGCCTGGCGCTGGACACCGGCCCCCTGGATGGGGATGGCTTGTCCCCCGTGTCCGCCCTGTCCGCGCTGCTGTCGGCGGCCCGGTCGGAGTACATGGCGGAGTGCGCGCTGGAGCGGACAGGGGACTCTGAGCTGCTGCGGGTGCTCTGTGCCGATCCGGAGGCTGCCCCCGGGACCGGGCGGGAGACCACCCTGTGGTTTGACCCGGAGACCTATGCCCTGGTGCAGGGAGAGATCAGCGTGGACGGATACCGGGTCATCCAGTGCCGGTTGAGCGGCTTTACCAAAGGATAGAGAGGAAGCTTTCAGTTTATGGATACCACAAGGATGAGAACATGGGCGGAGATCGACCTGTCCGCTCTGGAGCATAATTACCGGACTCTGCGGGCCATGCTGCCCCAGGGCTGCCGCTTTCTGGGCCTCTGCAAGGCCAATGCCTATGGACATGGAGCCGCTGTGATCGGCCATACCCTGGAGCGTCTGGGGGCGGATATGCTGGCTGTGGCCTGCGTCAGCGAGGCGGAGGAGCTGCGGCAGAGCGGGGTCACGCTGCCTATCCTGTGTTTGGGCGAGACTCCGGAGGAGCTGATCCCCCTGCTGCTGGAGCTGGATGTGACCCAGATGGTGGAGGATCTGGAGACCGGCCGAAGGCTGTCCGCCGCCGCCCAGAGGGCTGGGCGGACCCTGCGGGTCCATGTGAAGCTGGACACCGGCATGAGCCGGCTGGGCTTTCTGTGGGAGGCGGGCCGGGAGGAGGAGACGGCGGACGAGATCGCCCGGCTGTGCCGCCTGCCCGGTCTGGAGGCCGAGGGCCTGTTTACCCACTTTGCGGACGCCGACGGGAGCGAGGCCTATACTATGGCCCAGTTTGACCGCTTTCTGGCCGCCCGGGCGGCGCTGGAGGAGCGGGGGATCGCCTTCAAAATCTGCCATTGTGCCTCCAGCGCTGCTGTGCTACAATATCCCTGTACTTATCTGGATATGGTGCGGCCCGGCCTGGTGCTGTATGGCTGGTATCCGGCGGAGGAGCTGAAGGGCCTGGACGGCCCGGGGCTGGAGCCGGTGATGGCGGTGAAGAGCCGGGTGGCCGCGGTGCGCAGCCTGCCCAAGGGGACGCCGGTGAGCTATGGCCGCACGGCGGTGCTGGAGCGGGACTCCCGGATCGCGGTGGTGCCGGTGGGCTATGGGGACGGCTATCCCAGAAGCCTGTCCAACCGCATGGTGATGCGGGTGCGCGGCGTGGAGTGCCCCATCGTGGGCCGGGTGTGCATGGATATGTGTATGCTGGATGTGACCGGCGTTCCCGGCGTGCAGGCGGGGGATGTGGCTGTGGTATACGACGGGCCGCTGCTGGAGCGGGCCGCCCGGCTGGCGGGGACCATCCCCTATGAGCTGATGTGCGACGTGAACCCCCGGGTGCCCCGGGTCTATCTCCCGGAGGACAGGGCGGAGGCGTGAGCGCCGGACGCGGGCAACCTGAGGCTCCTCCCCGCATAGGATGAGGCGGAGCGGCAGGCGCGCCGCCTGGGCAGAAAAGGCGCGGAGGGGAATTTTCCTCGGGCAGAGGTATAATCCCCGCCGCTCCGTGGGAAAATCATAGTACAGCGTTACATAAGACCCGTTGGGCCGCGTAACGCGTACTATTTTCCAGCGGAGTGTGAGGATACGTGGATAACAGTGTGAAACGAGGCGACATTTTTTATGCCGACCTTAGCCCCGTCGTGGGCAGTGAGCAGGGGGGCGTGCGGCCCGTTCTGATCGTCCAGAATGACACCGGCAACCGGCACAGCCCCACGGTCATCGCCGCAGCCATCACCTCTCAGACCGGAAAGGCCCGCCTCCCCACCCACATCTCCCTGGCCGCCCTCAGCTGCGGACTGCCCAAGGATTCCGTGATCCTTCTGGAGCAGATCCGCACGCTGGATAAGCGCCGCCTGCGGGAGCACATGGGGAAGCTGGACGAGACGATGATGAAGCAAGTGGACGGGGCCATTGCGGTGAGCTTCGGCCTCCATCCGGAGACCATGGTATAGCCGCCGCGGCGGACAAAAGAGAAAGGGCACGGCCCGAAGGAGTATCGAGATGAAGATGAATCGCGCGTGGAAGATCCGCCTGGGGGCCCTGTGCCTGACCGGGCTGTGCCTTGGAACGGGGGCGGCTCTGGCCGCGGGGGACGCGGACGATCCCCTGGTCACCCTGAGCTATCTCAATGAGACGGTCCTGCCCAAGCTGCTCAGCCAGACGGATGAGAAGGCGAAGGTCCGTCAGACGGAGCTGGCCAATCAGCTCAGCCAGGTCATGGCCCAGGGGGGCGGGGGCGCTTCGGCCTCCTACACGGTGGTCACCCTGAACCCGGGACAGCGGATGGATCTGGACATCGGCTGTGAGGTGCTGCTCCGGGTGGGCAGCGCTACGGCAGGGGCAGCAGTAGACCCGGCCCTGGTGGATGTGAGCGCGGGGGGCGAGCTGTACAGCGGCGGCGCGCTGGTGCGCAACCACCTGTATCTGGCCACTATGTCCGACCACTATCTGGTGGCCGGCAACAGCACGGTGAAGGTGCTGGCCCGGGGCGGCTACCGCGTTTCATAAGCGAACAAGAAAAAAGGCCGGCAGGCACAGATTTTTCTGTGTCTGCCGGCCTTTTTGGCTGGATACACCGATGAAAGGGTGGGACGTTACTGCGGCTTTTGGTCCTCGACGCGGGACGCGGTGCGGCGGCCGCTCTGCCGTTCAGCCTGGCCGGGGAGTGGGATCTGGATCTGGATGGACAGCAGTGTTTTGGCCAGCCAGACAAAGGACAGCAGGACCAGGATGGGGATGATGCAGGAGGTCACCAGCATGACGGCCAGAGCCTCCAGAAAATCGTTGGCCATCCGGCCCACCTTGTCCGCGGCTCCGGAGGCGGCATGGGTGATCCCGTCCAGCAGACCTGCCCAGAAGCCCTTCTCATCCCCGCCCTCCGCAGCGCTGTCCTCGATCTCCTCGGCGGCGTCCTGGGCGGATTGGATGGTGGCGTCGATGGAGGCCTGATAGGTGTCCTCGATCATATTGGAGAGCTGGAGGCTCACCGGGATCACCAGGACGATGAGCAGGCCGAAGGCGGCCAGCTTTCCGGCCAGGAGCCGGAGCCCCCTCCAGTCAAAGAGCACATTCAAGATATAGGCCAGGCAGGCCACGGGGATCAGGATTTTGAAGGCGAGAAAGCCGGTGATGGTCAGCAGATACTTTTCCAGATAGATAGCGCAGAGCACCACAAGAAAGTGGGAGCTCAGGTCGGCCAGCTGCTCCGCGATGGGGGTGGCGGCGTCTCCGGGAATGAGGGTGATGGCCGCCGAGGCCGCCGCGGAGGCGGCGGAGAGCTCCAGCACAGTGGTCTGCTTTTCCTCCAATGCGGCAATGGAGTGCTTGTGAAATTCCGAGGAGGACGCGACGCCTGCCAGGACAAAGAAGGAGAGGAGGGCGGCGAGCAGGGGGAGGATCAGGAACAGGGCGTTCCGGCGAAGTTTTTTCTGGATCATGTTGGGCTCCTTTCGTGGGAGGTGGTTGGATCGTGGACGGGGCAGCTCAGCCGGGCTGGCTGTCCTCATCCCGGGTGGGAAGGCGGAAGCCGATGCCCTTGAGCTCCAGAAGGAACACAGTGGAGTGGAACAGGACGATGGCGACCCAGCCCAGGCCGGTGGCCAGAGCCACAGCGTCCAGCCCCATGGCGCCCGCCAGAGCGTATGTGAGGACGACCCGGACGGCGATCTGAAGGGTGGTCCCCCAGAAGGTGATATTCATTCGTCCAATGCCCCGGTAGTGCCCCACATAGGAGTGTCCCATAAAGGACAGAAAGTAGAAGCAGCCCATCAGCCGCAGGTAGGAGGCGCCCAGGGCGGCGCTCTCCGCCTCGCCGTCCAGGAAGGGGAGGACCAGCTGGCCGCCGCCGAAGAACAGCAGCAGGGAGAACAGAAATCCGATGCCTACCACCATGACGGACCCCCGGAGGAAGCCGGACAGGGCGCGGCGGTATTTTTTTGCCCCCTGATTCTGCGCCACAAAAATGGCGATGGACTCGCAGCCGCTGATGCCGAAGGCCTGACTGAAGTTTTCCACCCGGGTGGTGGCGGTGAAGGCGGAGATGGCCGCTGTGCCTAGGCCGTTGACGGCGCTCTGGATCATCAGCTTGCCCAGATAGAGGCTGGACTGCTGGAGGGCGGCCACCGCCGCATAGCTGGTGGTCTGGCGCACCAGGGTCCCGTTCATCCGCATATCGTCCCGCTGGATGCGCAGGAAGGGCAGCTTTTTGCGGATATAGACCAGGCACAGCAGGGCGGAGAGAAGCTGCGCGCTGGCTGTGGCCAGGGCGGTGCCCCGGATGCCCAGTTCCAGTCTGGCTACCAGCAGCCAGGCTGCCACCAGGTTATAGGCCAGGGAGGCCAGCAGGAAACAGAGGGCGGCCCGGGTGTCGCCGATGGCCCGGAGGGTGGCGGCCAGATAGTTATAGGCGAAGGTGAAGAGCATCCCCGCCAGGATGATCCGCAGGTAGGACATGGCGTAGTCCATCAACTCCGGAGGGGTCTGGATCAGCAGGAGAAGGGGACGCAGAAAGACCAGGGTGAGGAGGACCGCCGCCGCTGTGGCTCCGCCGATGAGCACGCCGGAGACGAAGAGCTGCTGGCGCAGGCGGGCGAAGTTCTGCTCTCCGAAGAAGCGGGCCACCAGGACGGAGGCCCCCATACAGGCCCCGGTGATGACATAGATGAACAGGTTCATCACGCTCTCGGCCACCCCCAGGGCTGCGAAGGCATCCCCGCCGATGTGGCGGGTGACGACCAGGGAGTTGATGATATTGTACAGCTGCTGGAGCACATTGGCGGCCAGCAGAGGCAGGCACAGGCGGACCAGCTGGGCCGTGATGGGTCCGGCGGTGAGTTTGGCTTGTCTGGACACGGAGAGACCTCCCCTTCTGTGATCGGTGCTGCCTCTATCATAGTACGAAATCTGCCGTTTGTAAATGGAAGGGAGAAAAGAGCGGCCATCTGGGACGCTTTTCAGGGGAGCGCCGGGAAAAATGGGGATCTGGGCGGGAGGCGACAGGATGCGGCCAAATCTGCCCGGGACATCCCCTATAATTGGGACATCTAAAATATGGGTGTCCCATTTTGCTTGACCGGGACGCCGGGAAAGGAGAGACAAGATATGGCAGTGATGTGCGAGGAGGAAAACCGCTGCCTGACCGCAGCGGTGTCAGGGGAACTGGACCACCACCGCGCGAAGGAAGTGATGGAGGAGCTGGACCGGCAGATCGACGCGGCCCTTCCCAGAAGGCTGACGCTGGACCTGTCCGGGCTGACCTTTACAGACAGCTCCGGCATCGCGGTCATCCTGCGCACCTACCGGAGGATGAGCCAGCTGCGGGGCGGGATGACCGTGGTACACGCGCCGGACCAGGCCCGCCGGGTGTTCCGGGCGGCCGGGCTGGAAAAACTGGTCCGATTTGAATAAGTCAGGAGGCTGTACATCATGAAAATAGAAAACTATTGCACCCTGGAGTTCCCCAGCCGCTCGGCCAACGAGGGGTTCGCCCGGGCGGCGGCGGCCTGCTTCGCCGCCCAGCTGGACCCCACCCTGGAGGAGATCAACGACGTGAAGACGGCGGTGAGCGAGGCGGTGACCAACGCCATCGTCCACGCCTATCCCGACCGGATCGGAAAGATCGTGATGAAGCTGCGGCGGAAGGAGGGGCAGGTGCTGGAGATCGTGGTACGGGACTGGGGCGTGGGCATCGCGGACGTGACCCAGGCCAGGACCCCGCTCTTCACCACCGGCAGTGAGGACCGCGCCGGAATGGGCTTTACCATCATGGAGAGCTTTATGGATGAGCTGAAGGTCCGCTCCACGCCGGGGAAGGGGACCACCGTTACCATGCGGCGGCAGATCGCCCGCCGCGTCTCAGGTTGAATGGGACGCCTACCGCCCCCCAGCTTCTGGAAGCCGCCCGGCTGGGGGATGAGCGGGCCTGTGAGCAGGTGTTGGAGGAGAACAACGGGCTGATCTGGTCCATCGTGCGCCGCTACTATGGCCGCGGCGTGGAGCCGGATGACCTGTATCAGCTGGGCTGTCTGGGGTTTTTGAAGGCGGTGCGGGGGTACGACCCCGCCTTCGGGACCCAGTTCTCCACCTATGCCGTGCCCAAGATCGCCGGGGAGATCCGGCGGTTCCTCCGGGACGACGGGGCGGTGAAGGTGAGCCGGGGGATGAAGGAGCGGGGCGTCCTGGTGCGGGGGCTCCGCAGCCGCCTGTGTACTGAGCTGGGGCGGGAGCCTGCCCTGTCTGAGCTGGCGGAGGCCGCCGGCCTGACTTCGGAGGAGGTGGCGGCGGCGGAGACGGCCACCGAGCCGGTGATCTCCCTCCAGACCGAGACCGGGGAGGGCGGCCTGACCCTGGAGGGGATGCTGTCCGGCGGCGGCATGGAGGACGGGCTGGTGGAGCGGCTGGCCCTGCGGGAAGCCCTGGAGGAGCTGCCCCAGCGGGAGCGGGAGGTGCTGCTGCTGCGGTATTACAAGGGGCTGACCCAGACCCGGGCGGCCCGGGTGCTGGGGGTGTCCCAGGTGCAGGTCTCCCGTCTGGAGCGCCGGGCGGTGGAGCGGCTGCGGCAGACGCTGGCGCCGGAGAGGGGACAGGCCCCTCCGGACGGGTGACGCCCCTCCCCGCAGAGAGAAACAACGGTCCCCTGATGCACAGCATCAGGGGACCGTTTTGTCATCTGCGGTCAAACAGAGGGCTTACAGGTCATTCCTTGCGGACAGGGCGGGGTCCAGCTCAGGCATCAGCTCATTGGAGATGATGTCCAGCATCTCCTCCAGCTTGGCCACATCCTCCGCGGGGAAGCGCTGCTTGATGCGGTCCATGACGGTGGAGAGGTAGCGGTAGCTGACATTGTAGTAGTCGATATATTTTTGGGTGACATACAGGTGGTACTCCCGCTTGTCATCCGGGGACTGCCGCTTGGTCACATAGCCCTTCTGGATCAAGTTATTGATCTTGTAGGCCGCATTGGGGGGAGAGATATTAACAAAGCTGGAGAACTCATTGATGGTGGGGTGGCCCAGGGCGTTGATGATCTCCATGCAGAAGCTCTCCACCGTGGTGAGGCTGGCCTCCCGGTTCTGAAAGCGGGCGAATACGGCACGGTAAAAGTGGAGCTTGAACTTGGTATACACGCGGTCAAAAGCACGGTCCAGCATAAATCTGCCTCCTGTATCGTTTTGTGGCACTCGTTGTCATTAGAATACCAAATTTACAGGCGAAAAGCAAATTTATTGGATGACAAAGGTCAATTCACAGCGGGCGGCCAGCTTGCCGTCCACCTTTGCCGCCGCCTTGCCGAAGCCCACCGGCCCGTGCTGCTCCACCAGCTCACAGGACAGCTCCAGCACATCGCCGGGGCGCACCGGCTGCTTGAAGCGGGCGTTCTTCACGCCGCCGAAGATGGCCAGCTTTCCCCGGTTCTCCGGCAGGGAGAGGGCGGCCACTGCCCCCGTCTGAGCCAGAGCCTCCAGGATCAGCACCCCGGGCATGATGGGGTTGCCGGGGAAGTGCCCCACAAAGAAGGGCTCATTCATGGTGACGCACTTGACGCCTGTGGCCTTCACGCCGGGCTCACACTCGGTGATCCGGTCCACCAGCAGGAAGGGAGGACGGTGGGGGAGGATCTCCATGATCTGCTGAATATTCAACTCCATGCCTCAGCCCTCCCACTTCTGAAAGACCAGGCAGGTGTTGTGCCCGCCGAAGCCCAGGGAATCGGAGATGGCGCAGCGGATGTCAGCCTGGCGGCCCTCGTTGGGGACGATGTCCAGGTCACAGGCCGGGTCGGGGACCTGGTAGTGGATGGTGGCGGGGACGAAGCCGTCCTTCAGCGCCAGGACGCAGAACACCGCCTCCACCGCGCCGCTGGCCCCCAGCAGATGGCCGGTCATGGACTTGGTGGAGCTGACCATCAGCCGGTCGGCGTGGCTGCCGAACACCTTGCGGATGGCGGCGGTCTCGCCGCTGTCGTTCAGGGGGGTGGAGGTCCCGTGGGCGTTGATATAGTCCACCGCCTCGGGGGCGACGCCGGCGTCGGCCAGGGCCTGCTCCATGCAGGCGGCGCTCCAGGTGCCCGCGGGGTCGGGGGCGGTGATGTGGTACGCGTCGCAGGTGGAGCCGTAGCCGGTGATCTCACCCAGGATCTGAGCGCCGCGGGCGCGGGCGTGCTCCAGCTCCTCCAGCACCAGAATAGCGGCGCCCTCGCCCATGACGAAGCCGCTGCGCTCCGCGTCGAAGGGGATGGAGGCGCGGGCCGGGTCGGAGGCGGTGGTCAGGGCGCTCATGGAGGTGAAGCCGCCCATGGCCAAGGGGGTGATGGAGGCCTCCGCGCCGCCGGCCACCATGACCTCGGCGTAGCCGTCCCGGATGTGGCGGAAGGCGTCGCCCACCGCGTTGCTGCCGCCGGCGCAGGCGGCCACAGGGGCGGTGCACATCCCATGCAGGCCGAAACGGATGGCGATGTGCCCGGCGGCCAGGTTGGAGATGGCCATGGGGATGAAGAAGGGGGAGACCTTGTCAAAGCCGCGGCTCTGGCCGGATTCACAGGAGTTCTGGATGGTGCTGATGCCGCCGATGCCGCTGGAGACGAACACCCCCATGCGGGCGGTGTCCTCACGCTCCAGGTCCAGGCCGCTCTGGGCCATGGCCTCCACTGCGGCGGTGACGGCGAACTGGGTGAAGCGGTCCATCCGGCGGGCCTCTTTTTTATCCAGGACCCGGGTGGGGTCGAAGTCCTTCACCTCTGCGGCCAGGGATACCTTCTGGCTGCTGTGGTCGTACAGGGTGATGGGGGCGATGCCGCACGCGCCGGCCCGGACCGCGTCCCAGGTCTCCTGGACGGTGTGGCCCAGGGGAGTGACGGCCCCCATACCGGTGATCACTACGCGTCTTTTTTCCATAGCTCTGTTTCCTTTCTGCGGCTTAAACCGCCATGCCGCCGTCGACACACAGCACCTGGCCGGTGACATAGGCAGTCTCGTCCGCAGCAAAGAAGGCCACGGCCCGGGCCACATCCTCCGGCTGACCCAGACGGGCCATGGGGATGGTCTTGAGCAGGGCTTCCCTCGCCGCTTCCGGCAGGACTGCGGTCATATCCGTGTCGATAAAGCCGGGGGCCACCGCGTTGACGGTAACTTTTCGGGCGGCCAGCTCCTTGGCCAGAGATTTGGTCAGGCCGATGAGGCCGGCCTTGCTGGCGGAGTAGTTGGCCTGACCGGCGTTGCCACGGAGGCCCACCACGCTGCTCATGTTGATGATGCGGCCATAGCGCTGGCGCATCATGGGGCGGTAGGCTGCCTTGCAGCAGCAGAAGGCTCCCTTCAGGTTGGTGTCCAGCACGGCGTCGAAGTCGGCCTCGCTGATGCTCAGGGCCAGATTGTCCCGGGTGATGCCGGCGTTGTTCACCAGAATGTGGAGGCTTCCGAAGGAGGAGATGACCTCCTTCACCATGGCCTCACAGGCGGCGGCGTCGGCTACGTCGGCCCGGATGGTCACAGCCTGGACACCCAGCTCCCGGCAGGCGGCGGCGGTCTCTTCGGCGGCCTGAGCGTTGCCGGCGTAGTTCACTGCCACATTGGCGCCCTGGCGGGCCAGCTCCAGGCAGATGGCCCGGCCGATCCCCCGGCTCCCGCCGGTGACCAGCGCGTTTCTTCCTTGCAGACTCATGGAGTCACGCTCCTTTCAGGGCGGCGATGGCGGCCTCCAGTTCCTCCGCCGTCTCCACCGGATAGCATTTGATTTGTTTGGCAGTCTTGCGGACGAAGCCGGACAGGGTCCGGCCCGGGCCGATCTCCACCACCGTATCCACGCCCAGCTCGGCCAGGCGGCGGATGGTGTCCTCCAGATAGACGCTGGACTGGACCTGCTGCTCCAGAAGATCGGGAATGGTGTCCCGCTCACCCTTCAGATCGCCCAGGCAGTTGAAGAGCACGGGGATCTCCATCTCACAGAAGGGTACGCTCTGGAACTTCTCCCGCAGGGCGTCACCGGCGGGGGCCATGAGGGAGGTATGGAAGGGGCCGCTGACCTTGAGGGGCAGCACCCGCTTGGCTCCCGCGGCCTTGGCCAGCTCCCCAGCCCGGTCTACTGCAGCGGCATCGCCGGAAATGACGATCTGACCAGGGCAGTTGAAGTTGGTGCACTCCACCACGCCTGCGTCGGAGGCCTCCTCACAGACCTGCTTCAGGGTATCCCGGTCCAGGTTCAGCACTGCCGCCATGC
>CABIYX010000017.1:0-11398 GCA_902363045.1 Clostridiales bacterium | reverse complement strand
ATGGCCTGGCCCCGGAAGGCCACCAGGGAGATGGTGGTGGGGGCATCCAGTACCCCGGCGCAGTGCAGCGCGGAGTACTCCCCCAGGCTGAGACCGGCGGTATAGTCGGGGACGATGCCCGCCTCTTTCAGCAGGGCGGTGACCCCGGCGGCGAAGGCCACCATGCAGGGCTGGGTGTACCGGGTGTCATTCAGGCGGTCCTCCGGCCCGTCAAAGCACAGCTGCTTCAGGTCGAAGTCCACCGGTGCGCTGTCCAGCACCGCACGGAAGGCGGGGTAGGTCTCATATAGGTCCCGGCCCATGCCCACGTGCTGGGCGCCCTGGCCGGCATACAAAAAGGCAAGCTTCATGCAAAAGCCCTCCAATCCTTCATCAATTCGTCCATCAGCTCCCGTACATGGAGCATCCGGTCCAGCTTCCCCACATTGGAGCCGCTGAAGAACAGGCCCTCCTCCCGGTTGCCCTTCACCGCCTGAATCAGGGCGTGGGTGATGCAGAAGGGGACCTCCGCCGGCTGGCAGCCGGCCATACACAGGGAGCAGTGCTTCGGAGGGACGCGCAGCCCCTGCTCCAGACGCTGGATCAGGGGGGTGCGCACCGCGCGGCCCGGCATCCCAACGGGGCTGTGGATGATGGTCAGATCCTCATCCCGGGCCTGGAGAAGCACGTCCTTGAAGCCCTGGGAGGCGTCGCACTCATAGGTGGCGATGAAACGGGTGGCCAGCTGGACCCCCGCCGCCCCCAGCCGGGTATAGCGGGCCATATCCTGGCCGGTGAATACCCCGCCCGCCGCAAAGACCGGGATGGGGTGGCCGTATTTCTCCTCATAGGGCCGGACCTCGGCCAGTACGCCGGGGAGGAGCTCCTCCAGGGTGGGGCACCGGCCCTCCAGCAGTTCGTCCTCATGGAAGCCCAGGTGGCCGCCGGCCTGGGAGCCCTCCACCACCACAAAGTCGGCGGTGGTCTGATACTTCCGGTCCCAGGTCTTCAGGATCAGTTTGGCCGCCCGCGCGCCGGAGACGATGGGGGCGATGGCAGTCCTGCTGCCCCGGGTGAGGGCGGGGAGCTCCAGCGGCAGCCCCGCGCCGGACACTACCGCGTCCACCCCGGCGGCCACGGCGGTCCGCACCGCGTCGGCGAACTGCCGGGTGGCTACCATGGCGTTGACGGCCACCATGCCGGCCCCGTGGGCCAGCTCCCGGGCCTTTCGGATCTCGGTCTTTAAGGCCCGCAGGTTGGCGGCCAGGGGATCCCGGTCAAAGTCGGGCTCCTGAAAGCCCACGTCGGCGGTGCTGATGGTGCCCATGCCGCCGCAGGCGGCCACAGCGCCGGCCAGACCTCCCATGGAGACGCCTACTCCCATGCCCCCCTGTAAAATGGGGACGGTCAGCTCATGTCCGCGAATCTGCATCTCTTACAACTCCAGTTCTGCCAGCCGCTTGGTGCAGCCACTGTTCAGCTCCTCGAAGATCTGGCGCAGGGGCTTGATCTCATGGAGCATCCCGGCCACCTGGCCGGCCATCAGGCTCCCGGTCTTGGTGTCGCCGTCAAAGACCGCCCGGCGCAGGCTGCCCAGGGTATAGTGCTCCAGCTCCATCCGGTCGGCGCCCGCCTTCTCCCGGGCTAGGTACTCCCGGGACATCTGGTTGCGCAGGATGCGCACCGGGGCGTCCACCGAGCGGCCGGTGACTACCGTGTCCCGGTCCTTGGCCTTGAGCACGGCCTTCTTATAGTTCTCGTGGATGGGGCACTCCTCGCTCACCAGCAGGCAGGTGCCCACCTGAGCGCCAATGGCGCCCAGGGCATAGGCGGCCAGCAGCTGCCGCCCGTCGGCGATGCCTCCGGCGGCAATGACGGGGATGTCCACCGCGTCCGCCACCTGGGGGACCAGGGCCATGGTGGTCAGCTCGCCCACATGGCCGCCGCTCTCGGTGCCCTCGGCGATGACGGCGTCCGCCCCGGCCCGGGCCACGACCTTGGCGAGGGCCACGGCAGGGACCACGGGAAACACCTTGGCGCCGGATTCCTTCCAGGCGGGGATGAACCGGGCGGGGTCGCCCGCGCCGGTGGTGACCACAGCCACCTTCTCCTGGGCGGCGATGGCGGCCAGCTGCTCCACCTGGGGGTGCATCAGCATGATGTTGACGCCGAAGGGTTTCTCTGTCAGCGTCCGGCAGCGGCGGATGCTGTCCTGAAAGACCTCGGGGCTCATACCGCCCGCGCCGATCAGGCCCAGGGCCCCGGCGTTAGACACCGCGGCGGCAAATTCAGCGGTGGCGATGTTGGCCATGCCGCCCTGGATAAAGGGAAACTCGATCCCAAGAAGCTCATTCAATCTCATCGTTTATCTCTCCTCCCTGGCCTGCCACTGGAACAGGGCTCCGCCCCAGGTCAGGCCCGCGCCGAAGCCCAGGCACATGATCCACTGGCCCGGCTTGAGCAGGCCGCGCTCCGCCATCTCGTCCAGCGCGATGGGGATGGTGCCGGCAGACGTGTTGCCATATCGCTCGATGTTTTCATAAAAGCGGTCCAGCGGGACCTTCAGCCGCTTGGCCACAGATTCCACAATGCGGTGGTTGGCCTGATGGGGCACATACCAGTCCACCTGATCCTTGTCCAGACCGGCCTGATCCAACAGCTCCCGGGCCAGCTTAGGGACGGTCTCCAGCGCGAACTTAAAGACCTCCTGGCCGTTCATGTGGAGATAGGGGTGCTCCGCCTGACCGGGGCCGGGGGCCCACAGGACCTCGCGGCAGCCGCGGGCGCCCAGTCTGGCGAACCAGGGGGCGTCGGGGGCGGCCTTGACCACTGCGGCGCCCACGCCGTCGCCGAAGATGATGCAGGTGGAGCGGTCGTCCATGTCGGTGATCCGGCTGAGCAGCTCGCCGCCCACAAGCAGGGCGTATGGCCGGGCCATCCGGGGCAGCAGGGCGGCGGAGGTCTCCATGGCATAGAGGAAACCGGTGCAGCCGGCACTCAGGTCAAAGGCGGGGCAGTCCTCCGGCAGGTGCAGCGCCTGGTGGATCAGGCAGGCCTGGGAGGGGGTGGCGCAGTCGGGGGATACCGTGGCAGTCAGGCACAGCCCCAGCTCCTGGGGGGAGACGCCCGCCCGTTCCAGGGCGGCGCGGGCGGCCTCCGCGGCCAGCTGCGTCAGGGTCTCGTGGGTGGCGAAGCGGCGCTCACGGATGCCGGTGCGGCTGACGATCCACTCATCGCTGGTCTCCACCCGGAGGGCCAGGTCATCGTTGGTGACGATGTTCGCCGGCAGGGCCCGGCCGGTGCCGAGAATGTGCAGTCCATTCATGTTTCGGTCTCCTCCAGGACCGCGCCCATGGCGCGGAATTTCTGATAGCGGTGGGCAGACAGGTCCTTTTCCCGCAGAAGCTGGCCCAGGTGCCGGGTCAGGGCCCGGTCCACTGCGGCAAACACCGCCTTGGGGTCATTGTGTGCGCCGCCCTCCGGCTCGGGGATCACCTGGTCGGCCACCCCGAGGCGCAGCAGGTCGGCGGCGGTGAGCTTCATAACTCCAGCGGCCTCGTCGGCCCGGCCGGCGTCCTTCCACAGGATGGAGGCGAAGCCCTCGGGGGAGAGGACGGAGTACACCGCGTTCTCCAGCAGGAGGACCCGGTTGCCCACCGCCAGGGCCAGCGCCCCGCCGCTGCCCCCCTCGCCGGTGACCACGGAGATCACCGGCACAGTGAGGGAGCTCATCAGGGACAGGGAGGAGGCGATGGCCTCGGCCTGGCCCTCCGCCTCCGCCTCAAGGCCGGGGTAGGCCCCCGGCGTGTCGATGAAGGTGAAGATGGGGCGGCCGAACTTCTCCGCCTGACGCATGAGGCGCTGGGCCTTGCGGTAGCCCTCGGGGCTGGGCATCCCGAAGTTGCACTTCATGTTCTCCTCAAAGGTGCGGCCCTTCCGGTGGCCCAGCACGGTGACCGGCCGGCCGTGGAAGCGGGCGATGGCCCCGAAGATGCTGGGATCCTCCCGGTGGAGCCGGTCCCCCTTGCAGACAAATACGTCGGTGAACAGGGCGTTGACAAAATCCAGCGTCCCGGGACGGCCCGGAGTGCGGGCGATCTTCACCCGCTGGGCCGCGGTCAATTCGCTCATCGGTGCAGGACCCCCTTCCGGTGGAGCGCCAGCAGCTGGGCCAGTGTGTCCCGCAGCTGTCCGCGGGGGACGATCTGATCCACGAAGCCGTGCTCCTCCAAATATTCCGCCCGCTGAAAGCCGTCGGGCAGCTCCTGGCCGATGGTCTGCCGGATGACCCGGGGACCGGCAAAGCCGATGAGGGCGCCGGGCTCGGCCAGGGTGACGTCGCCCAGCGAGGCGAAGCTGGCGGTGACGCCGCCGGTGGTGGGGTGGGTAAAGACCGAGATGTACAGGCCGCCGGCGTCGGAGAAGCGGCGGATGGCGGCGCTGGTCTTGGCCATCTGCATCAGGGAGAGGATCCCCTCCTGCATCCGGGCCCCGCCGCTGGCGGAGAAGATGACCAGAGGGAGGCGGTGCTTTTGGGCATACTCCGCCGCCCGGGTGATCTTCTCGCCCACGGCCACCCCCATGCTGCCCATGAAAAAGCGGCTGTCCAGCACCGCGAACACGGCGCTGATCCCGTCCAGCTTGCCCACAGCGGCCACTGCCGCGTCACACAGGGCGGTCTTTTCCCGCTGGGAGGACAGTTTTTCCTCGTAGCCCGGGAACTCCAGGGCGTTGGGGGCGGTGAGGCCGGGCCAGAGCTCCCGGAAGGTAAAGGGGTCC
This sequence comes from Clostridiales bacterium, assembly GCA_902363045.1. Taxonomy (GTDB): domain Bacteria; phylum Bacillota; class Clostridia; order Oscillospirales; family Oscillospiraceae; genus Lawsonibacter. The sequence goes on along the minus strand of CABIYX010000017.1, from coordinate 6,640 downwards.
AGCAGCAGGGACAGCCGCAGATAGGCCCCGATGGGCAGGTGATAGCCGCAGTGGGGGCAGACATATTCAGACCGGACCAGATCCTGGTTGGCGCACTCCGCGCCGCAGCCGGGGCAGGTCTGGCTGCCGCTGGGCGGGACCGCGGAGCGGCGGGCGGCGGCCTCGACGGCCTCCTCCCGCTGCCGGCGCAGCCGGTCCAGCCGGTCCCGGCGGGAACGAAACAGTGGCTGCATATTACTCCTCCTTATCCCAGTTCAGAAGCTCCTCCTGATGGGCGGCCAGAAAACCGGTGTCGTACTGCCCCTTGATAAAGTCGGGGTGGTGCAGGATCAGGTGGCAGAAGTCGGCGGTGGTGGGATAGCCCTGGATGACCAGCTCCTCCAGCGCCCGGCGCATCCGGCGGATGGCCTCCAGGCGGGTGGGGGCGTGGACGATGATCTTGGCGACCAGCGAGTCGTAGTAGGGGGAGACGGCGTAGCCGTTATAGAGCATGGAGTCCACCCGCACGCCGGGGCCGCCGGGGAAATGCAGGAATTCCGTGGTCCCCGGGCAGGGGCGGAAGCCGGCTGCGGCGTCCTCGGCGTTGACCCGGCACTCGATGGCGTGCCCGGTGAGGGATACCTCCTCCTGCGTGAGGGAGAGGGGCAGGCCGGCGGCAATGCGCAGCTGCTCCCGCACCAGATCCAGACCGGTGACCAGCTCGGTGACCGGGTGCTCCACCTGGATGCGGGTGTTCATCTCGATGAAGTAGAACTTCCCATCCTGGTCCAGCACGAACTCGATGGTGCCCGCGTTCTCATAGCCGGCGGCCCGGGCGGCCGCCACTGCCGCCGCGCCCATCGCCTCCCGCAGCTGGGGGGAGAGGGCCTTGGAGGGGGACTCCTCCACCAGCTTCTGATTCTTGCGCTGGATGGAGCAGTCCCGCTCCCCCAGGTGGATCACAGCCCCGTGGCGGTCGGCCAGGATCTGAAACTCGATGTGCCTGGGGTTGAGGATGAGCTTCTCCAGATAGAGCTGTCCATCGCCGAAGCAGGCCAGGGCTTCCGCCCTGGCCTCCTCGAATTTGGCGACTAGCTCCTCAGGCCGGTCCACCCGGCGCATCCCGCGGCCGCCGCCGCCGGCGCTGGCCTTCACCAGTACCGGGTAGCCGATGGCCTCCGCTGCGGCCTGGGCCTCCTGGGCGGTGGCAACCGGACCGTCGGAGCCGGGGACCACAGGGACACCGTGGGCCTGCATCAGGGCACGGGCGGCCGCCTTGTTGCCCATGGTCCGGATCACATCCCCGGAGGGGCCGATGAAGGTCAGCCCCAGGTCGGCGCACCGCTGGGCAAATTCCGCGTTTTCAGAGAGAAAGCCGTAGCCGGGATGCAGGGCGTCGCACCCGGTCTGGCGGGCCACTGTCAGCAGGGCGTCCACATTCAAATAGCTGTCGGTGGCCTTGGCCGGACCGATGCAGACGGCCTGGGTGGCCAGCTGGACATGGAGGGCGTCCGCATCGGCGGCGGAGTACACCGCAACCGTGTCCACCCCCAGCTCCCGGCAGGCCCGGAGGATCCGTACCGCGATCTCGCCGCGGTTGGCGATCAATACACGCTGAAACATCGCTTAAAGCCTCCGGACCCGGAACAGGGGGGCTTCAAAGCCCGCCAGGCTCCCGTTGTCCATCAGGACCTCCTCGATCACACAGTCCATGGGGGCGGGGATCTCGCTCATCATCTTCATGGCCTCCAGGATGCACACCGTCTGGCCCTTCCTGACCTGATCCCCCGCCTTCACAAAGGGGGCGGCATCCGGCCCGGAGGCGGCGTAGAAGGTGCCCACCAGAGGGGCCTTGATGTACTCAGCCCCGCTCTCCTGAGAGGGTTGAGCAGCCGGCGGGGCGGAAAGGACGGGGGCCGCGGCCGGGATGGGAGCGGCCGCCGCCGGGGCGGCGGTCACAGTCCGGTCCAGCTTGAGCCGGGTCCCGTTCTGCTCCAGCTCCAGTCCAGTGAGAGAGGAGCGCTCAAAGCGCTCCATCAGGGCGTAAATGGATTCCAGATCCATAGGAACAGTCACCTCTCGCGTTGAAATCAGGCCTCCTTGGCCTCCAGATAGCGGACGATGTCGCCCACAGTCTTCATGTTGGGGCGGTCCTCATCGGCGATGGACAGACCCAGCTGCTCCTCCAGAGCGATGTTCAGCTCCACGGCGTCCAGGGAATCGGCGCCCAGATCCTCGGCCAGGGTGGCCTCCATGGTCACGTCCTCCAGCTCGCAGCTCAGGGTGTCAACAATAATATCGCGTACTTTCTCAAACATGGGAATGCTCCTCTCATTTTTCGAAATAGTTCATTCAAATATTTTAGTTAAACTTTTTTAACTAAAAATATTTAAGCGTATTGTACCAGCTTTCCGGAGAAAGTCAATGGGGATTTTCTACAAAATGGATCGGACCCGCGGGGACGGATTTGGAGCGCCCGCAGGGAGATGGATAGGAAAGGAGAAAAGAAAACAATAAAAAAGTTGTGTAAAGCCTGAAAAATGAGGCTTTACACAACTTTTTCGCCGATATAATTTTGAGAGCTGCCACGGGGGTGAAGCTCAGTCCTCCAGCATCCGGTAGCCGATGCCCAGCTCCGTCAGGACATACTTGGGCTCTGAGGGGTTCTCTTTCAGCTTCCGGCGGATATTGGCCATGTTGACCCGGAGGATCTGGTTGCTGCTGCTGCCGTAGGGGCCCCAGACGTGCTCCTGAATAAAATCATAGGTCAGGACCTTTCCGGCGTGGATGCACAGCAGCTCCAGGATCTTGAACTCGTTTTGGGTGAAGTGGACCTCCTCGCCGTCCAGCAGGACCTGGTGCTTGGCGACGTCCACCGTCAGGTCCTTGATGTGGTAGACGTCCTTCTGGGAGCTGAGACTCAGCTTCAGCCGGTCGGCCCGGCGCAGGGTCGTGCGGATGCGGGCCAGCAGCTCCGGAACGCCAAAGGGCTTGACGATATAGTCGTCCGCCCCCATGTCCAGGGCCTTTACCTTCTCCGATTCCCGGTCCCGGGCGGAGATGATGATGACGGGGGTCTCCTGGGGCAGGCCGCTGAGCTCCCGCAGTACCTCGATCCCGTCCATGTCCGGCAGCCCCAGGTCCAGCAGGACCAGGTCCGGCCCATGGGAGAAGTAGAGGGACAGGCCCTCCTTTCCGGTGAAGGCGGGAATGGCCTTATAGTCGTTGGCGCTCAGGGCGCGGCAGATAAAATTGCTGATGGTATGCTCATCCTCGATGACAAGGATCACACGTTTTTCATTCATCTTTGATCTCCTCCATGGGAAGGCCGAAGCGGAAGACGGCGCCGCCCTCCGGATCGTTTCCGGCGGCGAAGAAGCCGTCGTGGGCCTTAATGATGCTTTGACAGACAGACAGGCCGATCCCCATTCCCCGGGACGAGTCGCCGGAGAGGTTGTCGGTGAGCTGCCGCCCGCTCTGTACGGCGCGGCTGACCTCCGGGGAGATGCCGCGTCCCCGGTCGCGCACCTCCACCACCGCCCAGTCATCCTGACGGAAGAGGTGCAGCTGGATGTGCTCCCGGTCCCCTGAGTGGCGGATGGCGTTTTCCAGCAGGTTGACGATCACCTGCTTGATGAGCATGGGCTCCATGGGCAGGTAGAGGATGTCCTCCGACAGGTTCAGCGCGACGGGAAAGTCGGGGAAGCGGCGGCGGATGGTGATGAGGGCGTCGCCGGCCACCTCCTCCAGCATCTCCTCCTGCTTGTTCAGCGGCATGGTGCCGTCCCGGATCTTCGTAATGGACAGCAGGTTCTCCACCATGGCGATCAGGGCGTCGGCGTCGCTTTTGATGTCCTGGACCAGGGAGAGGCTTTTTTCCGACTGGGCGATCTCCTCGCTGGAGAGGAGGACGGAGGCCGCGCCGGAGATGGCGGTAAGGGGGGTGCGCAGATCGTGGGAGACGGCCCGGAGGATATTGCCCCGGATGGTCTCCCGGGCGGCCTCCAGCTGAATGGCGGCCTTTTCCTCGTTCAGCTTGGCGTTGAGCTCGTACAGCGCCTTGGTGTCCTGCTCCCGCTTCATGGCCTCCACGGCCTGAAGCTTGATCCGGGAGGTCAGGGCGCACACCACGCCGGAGATCAGAGTCATGCTGATCATGGCCACCGGGTAGCCGCTGTAACTGAGGGAGAAGGCGCGGTATGGGAACATGAAAAAGTAATTGATGCAGAAAGCGCCGACCAGGGAGGCGATGAGGCCGTAGAAATATCCATCGGTCAGCAGGGAGATAAACATGACCGACAGGACAAAGACCAGAGCGGAGTTGTTTTCCGCGCCGGTATGTCCAATCAGGGCGTCACTGACCAGGTAAGCCGCGCATAAAAACAGCAGGGTGGTGAACAGATTGCGGGGTACCTGGGGAAGAAAGCTTGTGACCCGGAGGTACCCGCGGTACAGCCGGATGAGCGGATTACATGGCAAGGGTGTCCCCCCTCCTTCCAGTGGGTGCGCGTTCAGAGCGGCGGGCGCTGCCGCGCCTGCGTCATAAGACAGTATGTATTATAGCAGAAAACGGAAAAACCGTAAAGGGAGAAGAAAAGGGTCTTGTTCAGACGGGCGCAGTTGAGCGGGAAACCAGGAAGAAGGGGAAAAGTCGAATAAGACCTTGCATCTATGCCACAGTCTGGTGTAAAATAACATGGCATCATATTGTTATAAAGGAGACGAGGAGGGATCATCATGGCTGAAGAACGGATCAATGGCGCCCCCGCAGCGGAGGGCCCGGCTCCCAGCCAGAATTTTATCCATGAGTTTATTGCGGAGGACATTGCCCCCGGCGGACGGTGCGCCGGGATGCAGGTCCATACCCGTTTTCCGCCTGAGCCCAACGGCTATCTGCACATCGGGCACTGCAAAGCGCTGATCATCGACTTTGGCTCTGCGGAGAAGTTCGGCGGCATCTGCAACCTGCGGATGGACGATACCAACCCCGCCAAGGAGGACACCGAGTTCGTGGAGGCCATCCAGGAGGACATCCACTGGTTGGGCTTTGACTGGGGCGACCGCTTCTTCTATGGCAGCGACTACTTTGACAAGACCTATGAGCTGGCGGTGGGCCTCATCAAAAAGGGACTGGCCTATGTCTGTGAGCTCACGCCGGAGCAGTTCAAGGAGTACCGGGGCGATGTGAACACCCCCGCCCGCTCTCCCTGGCGGGACCGCCCCATCGAGGAATCTCTGGACCTGTTCCAGCGGATGAAGAACGGGGAGTTCCCGGAGGGCAAGTATACCCTCCGGGCCAAGATCGACCTGGCCAGCGGCAACTTCAATATGCGGGACCCGGTGCTCTACCGCATCCGGTATATCGAGCACCACCGTCAGGGGACCAAGTGGTGCATCTTCCCCATGTACGACTTTGCCCACCCCATCCAGGACGCTCTGGAGGGCATCACCCACTCCCTCTGCTCTCTGGAGTATGAGGACCACCGGCCCCTGTACGACTGGGTCATCAACAACACAGACGTGCCCAGCAAGCCCCGTCAGATCGAGTTTGCCCGCCTTGGCATCAACTACACCGTGATGTCCAAGCGGAAGCTGCGCAAGCTGGTGGAGGAGCACTATGTCTCCGGCTGGGACGACCCCCGTATGCCCACCCTGTGTGGCCTGCGCCGCCGGGGCTATACCCCCGCCTCCATCCGGAACTTCTGTGACCGGATCGGCGTGGCCAAGAACCCCTCCACGGTGGAGTATGGCTTCCTGGAGCACTGCCTCCGGGAGGACCTGAACGAGCACGCCCAGCGGGCCATGGCGGTGCTGCGCCCCATCAAGCTGACCATCACCAACTATCCCGAGGGGGAGAGCGAGCTGGTGGAGGTGGAGAACAATCCCAACGACCCCGCTGCCGGGACCCGCCCGGTCTCCTTCTCCAAGCGCCTGTATATTGAGCAGGAGGACTTTTTGGAGACTCCCGTGCCAAAATATAAGCGCCTGTATCCTGCCGGTCCGGAGTGCCGCCTGAAGGGCGCCTATTTGATCAAGTGCACCGGCTGCGTCAAGGACGAGGCGGGCAACGTGGTAGAGGTCCTGGCGGAGTACGATCCTGAATCCCGTGGAGGCAATCCCGCCGATGGCCGCAAGGTGAAGGGGGCAACCATCCATTGGGTGGACGCCGCCACTGCCGTAGATGCTCAGGTGCGCCTGTACGACAATCTCTTTGCTGACGAGGCCCCTGACGCCGGGGACAAGAATTTCCTGGACTGCCTGAACCCCAACTCTCTGGAGGTGCTGGAGGGCTGCAAGCTGGAGGCGTCTCTGGCTCAGGCCCAGGCGCCGGCCCAGTACCAGTTTCTCCGGCTGGGCTACTTCTGTGTGGACAGCAAGGACTCCAAGCCCGGAGCCCTGGTGTTCAACCGGGCGGTCAGTCTGAAGGATGGCTTCAAGCCCGGCAAATAACACATACAGGGACAGAACGCGCGCTCGTGCGGAACTGTCAAGAAGCCTCTGGCGGCCGCAGACTCTGCGGCCGCCAGAGGCTTCTGAAGTAGAAGCTGCCATCATAGGGTGCGGCTTTCTGCTCTCCATGCGCATGGATAAGGTACAATAATTTTCGCAAATTGAAAAGCAAACAAAAGAAGACATGGTTTGCAGCCCTCTGGTAGAATGA
>CABIYX010000016.1:62274-71319 GCA_902363045.1 Clostridiales bacterium | reverse complement strand
CCGCCGCTCCAATAACTTCCCCATGAGACCTTTAGGATGGCTTTCTCCTCTGGAGTTCACCGTCCAAGATGTTTGACAAACCTACATTTCCGAAAATTAGGCGGATATTTCCGAAAATCAAGTGGACGGGCGCGCTGGAACGCGCTTCTCCTTTCCACCTAATGTGTCCCTCCTCCGCCATTGCGCAGAGGAGGGACACATACCCAAAGATTCGCTTGATCTCACCTCGGTCTCACAGAATCATGGGACCAATCAGGGAGTAGGCCGCGACAAACACCCACGCAAAGGCCACACTGACCCAGCAGGCCTGAAGGGCCTCCTTGGTATTGTCGCACTGAGCAGTGCCCAGCTGGCCCGCAAAATTTGTTGTGGGATACATGGATCCGGTCAAACGGGTCGCCGCCAGGATGGAGACCGCAAAGCATCCCATGGGAAGCCCCACCTCGGCAGCCAGACCGCCGAACATCTCCGCAATGATCTTGATCTCAGCCACAGCGGCCGCCTCAATGCCGAAGCCGCCTACGATGGAGGCCGCAAGCATTACACCCGTGGCTCCGCCGCCCTTGGCCAGACCGCCCAGCAGGTTGGAGACCGCGTCAAAACCGCCGCCCAAGGTGACCAGATTCAGCAGGACGTCGATGGTGATAAAGATCAAAAACATATTTGCCTGAGAAGCTACGCCCTTGGTTACACAGGAGACCGCCATATCGATGTCCGTCCAGGAAAACAGCGTCACCACCACCGCCAGCGCGATCATTACGATCAAGGCGTAAGAGGTGCCCTGCTTCGTCAGGATCCCATACACCACCAGCAGCACAAAGGCCACCAGGAACGCGGCCGTCGTTCTCTTCTGCGCGGGTGTAATCACGATCGAATCCAGATGCTTGATGTCCTCATCCACGGAATAGGCTTCCTTCCCCATGGTGCGCTTCTGTGCCCGGTTGCATCCGATCCAGGCGCCCGCCAGCCAAAAGCAGCTGAAGGGAAGAACTGCCTGAAGCATCAGCTGCCCATAGGACAGGCCGGTCACCTCCATGGTGATCAGGGTCACGCCGGTCAGAGGGCCCACCATCAGCCCGATCTCGCCGGCCACCTTAAACAGTGTGGCCACCACGGTAGGCGTGACGCCCAGCGAAGCCAGGATCGGCAGCATAATAGGGGCGATAACCGCGTTTCCGCCTCCCAAAGTGCCCAGCAGGCCGCAGATCAGGATGGAGCAGATCACCAATGCCAGCTTGCCCTTCGTCGGAGTATTGACGCCGATGCGCTTGACGATCCAGTACACCAGGGTGTGGGTCACACCTGTCTCTGTCATCAGCACACCCAGTCCAGCTCCCGTCATAATGATGACGCCGATCAGGGCCGTGGTAGAACCCAGAGATGCGGAAAATGCCTTGGCCAGCGCGCCCAGATCCTGACCCATCATCAGGGCCCCAAGGATGATGCCAACCATCATACCGGAGACATTGCTCCTCCCCCGGAACACCAATACGATCATGACGATCAGCGGGATCAATGCCAGCAGTGACGGCGCAGTAATCAAAGACCAACTACCAAGTTCCATACTTGTTTTCTCCCTTCTGTATTCGGATCACATTTGCTCTCCCAAACAGGCCTAATTTATCTTTTTTTCAGCACACCTCCTGTTCTGCATTCCGTGGAGATCCCATTCTGCAGGACCACACTGCCTCCCACCAGCACATAGTGGATCCCCTCCGGTTTCTTCACCGAATCGGTGAATTCGGAACAGTCCCGTACCGTCTCAGGATCGAACACGGTAATATCAGCTACCGCACCCTCTCGCAGGATCCCCCGGTCCGCCAAGCCCAGGATCCGGGCCGGCAGCCCGGTGATCTTGTGCACAGCGTCCTCCAGCGGCATCAGCTTGTGCTCCCGCACAAGGCGGAGGAACCGGGGGAAGGTGCCAAAGCTGCGCGGATGAGGATCCGTGCGGGTAATCGAGCGGTCATAAGAAAAGTTGTAGCCGTCGCTCCCCACGCAGATGTCCATATCCGACATGATGCGGAGCATATCCTCCTCGTTGATGCAAAAATAGATGCAGGCCACCGAGCTGCCACACTGCTCCAAAACCCGGATCACAGTATCCACCGGATCCATCTGAAACTCCTGAGACAGCTGCTCCACGGTCTTTCCCTCCCACTCGGGATGGTATCCGTGCGTCCCAGAGACCAGGATGCTGGCAGGTCCTCCCCGGTTTTCCATTTCCACTCCGGTCTCTTCCTTCAGCCGCTGAGTCGGCTCCTTCAGCCGCTGGATCAACGCTGGAACGCCGCCGTCGTGGGCCCAGTGCGGCAGCAGCGCCGTCATAGAGGTGGAGGTCGCTGTATAAGGGTACTGATCACAGGTGATGGTCATTCCCTCCTCCCGGGCAGCCTGGAGCTTCGCCAGCAGTTCCTCCGCACGTCCCCACTGAGGCTTGCCCATCAGCTTCAAATGGGAGATCTGAAGATGGACGCCGGAGCGCCGGGTGATATCCAGCATCTCATCCACCGCCTGGAAAATCCTAGGTCCTTCACTTCTCATGTGCACTGTCAGCAGCGCGTCATGTTCCTTTAAGACCTTGGCCAGCTCCACCAATTCCTCTGTTTTACAAAAAGAACTGGGCGGATAGATCAGCCCCAGAGACATACCAAAGGCCCCAGACTCCAGCTCTCGCCGCAAAAGATCCTTCAGCCGCTCCATTTCCTCCGGTGTGGGATCCCGGTCCACAAACCCCATGACTGCACCTCTGAGCGTACCGTGACCAATGAGCTGTCCATAGTTTCCTGTACAGCCGTGGTCAGCCACCGCTCTGGAATAATCATTCAGATCATAGAGTCCTTCCAACGACAAGCCGCCTGCGGGCAGCTCCAGCTGGTTGAAAAAATATTCCTGATTCGCTCTCCAGCACTCCGGCGTATTGGGCAGAATGGAAATACCGCAATTTCCTGTGATCTCAGTGGTGACCCCCTGGCAGAGCTTGCTCTCCACAGGATAGTCCACCAGAGGGCAGGCATCCGAGTGGCTATGTATATCGATAAAGCCCGGCGCTACCACCAGCCCCGCTACATCCAGGACTCTTTTTGCCTTCTCGTCCGTCTGACCGGCGATCTTGGCAATGCGGCCATTTTGAATACAGATGTCCGCCCGGTAAGGCTTTGCCCGGCTCCCGTCCGCCACAAGGCCGTTTTTCAGAATCAGATCATACATTGCTATATCAGCCTCCTTTTTTGAATTGCCATAAAAAAAGGCACTGCATCCCGCCGGATCCTACGATCCGTCAAGACCAGTGCGTCCCACTACTGAATGAGTCAAAAGGACAAGTCAACTTTTGACCCCATAGTAAACTACTGATATTCATGTTTCCTGTTTTCCAGACAATCTAACAGCTTCATTCGCGCCGATCTGGCCGCCATCACCAGGGTCTTGGCTGAAGCGCCAAAATAATTTTCCTGGATGCACTCCCGAATCTCCTCGATGTCACGAACCAGATTTTTCCCCTCAAATACGGACTTGATAAATTCCCGCGTCAGGGAGCACACCATATTGATGTCGCATCCCACGATCACCCCAGTCTCTCGTTCCACCACAAGGATCAACACGATCAGCTCATGGGTCAGATAGATTGGATTCCGCTGTTCCGGTCTGGCCGTCCCGACAACACAAATATGCTTGCCCGGAAGCCATTGGCCCACGCCTTCTCCCCTCTCTTTCTGTTCTAATTTGAATATAATGTACTATATACCTTGCAGATTGTCAAGAAAAATATTGTGGTTTCCACAGCTTCTTAGTTGTGATGCAAATATTTTACGTCAATTTATCGGTTGTATATACATCTTTTTTCGATATTTTCAGAAAAAAATATGCAATTCGGCCAACCACCCTTTTCCCGCTCTGCCAGTTCCAGCCCAAAAATCATGCAAAATCATTTTTCCTCTCAGTGAACGCAGGTATCCCCTTCCGAAAAGCCGGGCAGACTATGGCGGAAGGGAGCGTGTCCATGATGATCAACGTGAGAAAGGCGGCCATCATCGGCTGCGGCTTTGTGGGGTCCTCCATAGCCTTCAGCCTGATGCAGCGCGGACTGTATTCCGAGCTGGTGCTCATCGACGCCGACCGGGAAAAGGCCGCGGGGGAAGCCATGGACCTGAGCCACGGCCTCCCATACGCCGCCCCCATGCAGATCCATGCCGGGACCTATGACGAGACTGCCGACTGTTCCATGGTCATCCTCGCGGCCGGAGCCAGCCAAAAGCCGGGCGAGACCCGACTGGATCTCATCGGGCGCAACATTGACATTCTCAGGCGCATCCTGCCAGAGCTCACCGGCCGTGGCTTTCAGGGCATCCTCCTGGTGGTATCCAATCCAGTGGATGTGCTCACCTATGCCGCCTGGCGGCTGTCCGGACTGCCGGCCGGCCGGGTATTCGGCTCCGGCACAGTGCTGGATACCGCCCGTCTGAAATATCTGCTGGGACAGGAGCTGGGCGTAGACAGCCGCAACGTCCACGCCGCCATTCTCGGCGAGCACGGGGACAGTGAGCTGGCGGTGTGGAGCAGCGCCAATATCTCCAGCATCGATCTGGACCGTTTCTGCCAGCTGCGGGGCTGTCCGGACCGGGCCGGGCTGGACAGCATCTACCGCGAGGTGCGGGACAGCGCCTATGAGATCATCCGCCGCAAGGGGGCCACCTACTATGGGATCGCCATGGCTGTGACCCGCATTGCCGAGTGCATTGTCCGGGATGAGCGGGCTATGCTCCCCGTCTCCGTTCTGCTCCAGGGCCAGTACGGGCTGGATGGCCTTTGTCTCAGCATCCCCGCCATCGTGGGGCGGAACGGCGTGGAGTCGGTGCTGGAGATCCCTCTGGATCCCGGAGAGCGCCAGGCGCTGCTGGCGTCCGGAGCCCGTTTGAAGGAGGTCATCCGGGATGCCGGTCTTTGACCCGGCTCCGGTCCTTTGGGATAAAATATAGGCCCCCGGCGCGGATTCAGATCCGCACCGGGGGCCGTTCCTACGGTCATTCCGCCGGCTTTACTCCTCGTAGTCCTCATACTCCGAGGCGCAGGCCTTCTGCTGGAGCCGGGCCTTGGCACTGCCCCCCAGCTCGGTCAGCTTATCCCAATAAGCGATCACAGCACACACCGCGGCCGCGGCCGCCAGAGACAGGGCCACGATCTTCAGCACAAAACGCGCGACTTTCATAGATGGAACCTCCTTCATTTTCTTCCGTTTTCCATAGTGTACATGATTTCATTTCAAATTACAATCATTTTATGGGATCATTCGCATCCGCTTTGCGGGGAATTGACGCGCAAAAGGCGCGGGTCGCTTCGCTCCCATGTGGTCCAGACGGATGACTTTCCGTTCATCGACAGGGAACGGACCCCTTACACATTGAAGCGGAACAGGATAATATCCCCATCCTGGACTGCCCAAACGAGCCGGCTCGTTTGGGGGCCCGTTTTTCTTACGCGCCGGGCGAAGTGAATCCGCCCGGCGCCAATCCCCCGCTCCGCGGGGAATTGACGCGCCAAAAGGCGCGGGTCGCTTCGCTCCCATGTGGTCCAGACGGATAACTTCCGTTCACTGGCAGGGAACAGACCCCTTACACATTGAAGCGGAACAGGATAATATCCCCATCCTGGACCACATATTCCTTGCCCTCGGAGCGGATCAGGCCCTTTTCCCGGGCGGCGGCCATGGTGCCGCAGGCCATCAGATCCTCATAGGACACCACCTCGGCCCGGATGAAGCCCCGCTCAAAGTCAGAGTGGATCTTACCGGCGGCCTGCGGGGCCTTGGTCCCCTTTTTGATGGTCCAGGCCCGGCACTCGTCCTCGCCGGAGGTGAGGTAGGAGATCAGACCCAGCAGGGTATAGCTGGCCTTTACCAGCCGGTCCAGACCGGATTCGGCTACCCCCAGATCGTCCAGGAACATTTTCTTCTCCTCGCCGTCCAGCTCAGCGATCTCAGCCTCCAGCTTGGCGCATACGGGGATGACCTGGGCGCCCTGCTCCTTGGCCCGCTGCTCCACCTGCTTATAATAGCCCACGCTCTCCGGGTCGGAGAAGCCGTCCTCATCCAGGTTAGCGGCATAGATCACCGGCTTCAGGGACAGCAGCTCACAGTCGGGATACTCCGCAGCAATGTCCACCTCCTCATAGGAACGGGCGGACTTGCCGTCATTGAGCCAATCCCGCAGCCCCTCGAAGTCGGCGGCCTCTTGAAGGAACTTCTTGTCCCCCTTGGCGGCCTTCTTCGCCTTGTCGATGCGGCGCTCCACCATCTCCAGGTCGGCCATGACCAGCTCCAGGTCGATGGTGTCGATGTCCCGGATGGGATCGGTGGAACCCTCCACATGGATCACATTGTCGTCATCAAAACAGCGTACTACATGGACGATGGCGTCGGTCATGCGGATGTTGCCCAAAAACTTGTTGCCCAGGCCCTCGCCCTTGCTGGCTCCCTTCACAAGTCCGGCAATGTCCACGAACTCAATGACCGCCGGAGTTGTCTTTTTGGGGTGGTACATCTCGGAAAGCCGGTCCAGCCGGTGGTCGGGAACAGCCACCATGCCCACATTGGGGTCGATCGTGCAGAAGGGGTAGTTGGCGCTCTCCGCGCCGGCATTGGTGATGGCGTTAAAGAGGGTGCTCTTGCCCACGTTGGGCAGACCCACGATACCTAATTTCATAGCTTTCTATGTCTCCTTCATGTTCCGGGTTTTCCGGCGCTCCGCCCACTCAGCAGGCTCGTTCATCCCAAGCCCTGCCGCTCAGCTGTCCGCCGGCCCTCAGCCCATTTTCCGGAATGGGCTCATACAGCAAACACATTGTAACATAGCCCTTCCTGTTTCTCAAGGGTGCAGTCTCATCAAATCCGCAATTTATTTGGACCGGCCCCGCTCAACCTATAACGCTCCCACCATTCGGATCAGCGCGTCCACATAGTGGGCAACGGGCTCCCCCTTTCGGAGGCAGGCGTAAAAGTGCCGGTGGTTCTCATAGCCCTTTAACGGATAAAAGCACACCCCATCCGGCAGATAGCTGTCTGTACACACCATATAATAGCCGCACCGGACCGCGACCTGCCGGGCGGCCTCCATAATATCCGTCTCCAGAAATACCACAGGGCGCAGCCCCTGTTCCCGGAACAGGCGCTCCTGAATGATCCGTGCGCTGTGCCCTGACCTCAGGGTCACGAAGGGGACGTCCATGGCCTCAGACAGGGGGATCGCGGCCCCGGAAGGAAATCTCCGGGCCAGAGGGCTGTTCGGCCCGGTGAGGATCCCGATGCGCTCCCGGTGGAGCAGCCGGTACTCCAGCCGCGGGCTGGCCGGCTCCACGGAGGCCAGGGCCAGATCCACCTGGCCGCTTTGGACCATCTGCTCCAAATAGGCGCTGCCCGCCTCGTGGAGGCGGAACTCCACCTTGGGATATAGCCGGGTAAACTCCGGCAGGACCTTGGGCAGCAGCTGGATGGACCGCTGTACGCTGATCCCCAGACGCAGCCTGCCCCGCTCCTCTCCACGGATCTCCCGCAGCTCGTTCTCCAGGATCTCATTGGTGTTCAGGATCACCTCCGCCGCGTGGAGATAGCGCTCACCGGCGTAGGTGGGGCGAAACACCTGGGCCCCGCGTTCAAACAGAGGCGTCCCGGCCTCCTCCTCGATCTGCCGCAGCATCTGGCTCAGGGACGGCTGGGAGATGTGGAGCTTTTTGGCAGCCGCGGTCACGCCCCCCTCCTCCGCGATGGTCCTGATATACAGCGCTTGTCTCACATTCACCGCTGGCCGCCTCCATTTAATTGATCCATTTTCCGCCTCCGCCTGGCTGTTTTCTGATTCATACTGCACAATCACATCCCTGTCACGCAAAAAACTATCCCATTTTCCTCTCTGTTTTTCACAAATTTTTATCTATATTTTTATCTATTTCACTCATCCTACCCACTTCCATCTCCATCAGGTTTTTCAGCAGGTGGATGAACTGCATGGTATACTCCGGAAGCTGCCTGCCCCGCCGGTAGGCCGCGGAGAAATCAGCCGCCAGCTGGCGTCCGCCCACAGAGAAGCGGTGGGGCGGCTGAATGAACATCATGTGCCGGAAATAGCTCTCCAGACAGAAGGAGACCCCAAGCCCGTTGGCAGCCATCTGGGCCGCAGTCTCGATGTTCCGGATCCGGGTGATCCTCTGGGGAGACAGCCCCGCCTCCTCCAGCAGCCGGTCGGAGTACTGGCGCAGGCTTTGTCCCGGGTGCTGCAAAATAAAAATCTCCTGCTCAAACTCCCGCAAATCGATCCAGGGGTGGTAAAATGTATCCCGGTACCGGGCATGACGGCAGCAGGGATGCGCGCTCTGGACCAAAAAAATCACCGGATCCCAGCAGAGGTGCTCATACTCCAGCTCGCCCTCCTGGTTGACCAGGTTGCACAGCATCAGGTCCAGCTGATCCTCCCGAAGCATCTCTGTCATGGCCCGCTGATTGCCCTCCTGAACGATCACCTCCACATTGGGGAAGCGGCCGCGGAAGATCTTCAGCGCGGAGGGGATCAGGTGGGGGGAACGGCGGATGGGGATCCCCACCCGGATCCGGCCCTGATAGCCGTGGAGGACCTGCTCCCGCTGATGCTGGAACTCCTCCCCCAGCGCCAGGATCTTCCGGGCCTTCTCCAGATAGAGCTCTCCCAAATAGGTCGGCCGCAGCGCCTTTCCCGTCCGCTCAAACAGGGGATAGCCCAGGCCGTTCTCCACCCCGGCCAGATAGGAGGACAGGGCGGGCTGCGTGATGTTCAGCTTTTTGGCCGCCTGGGTCATGCTGCCGCAGCCGGCCAGGGTCACGATGTACTGCTGCTCCTTCAGATTCATGGGTCCATCTCCCTCCGCGCATCCATAAGTTTTTCTTATAGCATTTCTAAAATGCCTCAATTTTACTTTCTGGCTGTCCTCTATTATACTAAACCACGCACAAACCGGCAAGTCCCCCGCTCCCGATCCAGGCTGCAGCCGGAGCGGGCACACCTGACCGGGGAGGTCCGCGGC
>CABIYX010000016.1:0-62024 GCA_902363045.1 Clostridiales bacterium | reverse complement strand
CGAAAACACGCCGGTCAACCCCCTGAACATTATGAACTATGTCATCGACGGCTTCATGGACGCCGCTGACCTGATTTTTATGCTGATGTTCGCGGGCGGCGCATTCCACCTGATCACTGAGAGCGGCGCCCTCCAGGCGTCCATCGCCAAGGTGGCCCGGAAATTCTCCAACCGCTTCTATATCTTCATCCCCATGCTCACCCTGATCTTTACTCTGATCGCCACCAATCAGGGCGTGAACCTGTTTATCCCCTTCGTCCCCATCACCGTCATGCTGTCCTTCGCCCTGGGGCTTGACTCCCTGGTGGGCGTGTCCATCATTCTGCTGGGCGGCGCCGTGGGCTTCTCCACCGGCACGCTCCAAACCAGCACCACCCTGCTGGCCCAGGAGATCGCGGGTCTGGTCCCCTTCTCCGGGATCTGGTACCGTGCCATCTGCCTGGTGGTGTTCTGGGTCGTCACCAACCTGTTCCTCATCCGCTATGCCATGAAGATCAAGAAAAATCCCCAGCTCAGCCCCATGTACGATCTGGATCTTCAAAGCGAGATGAAGGCCTCCACCACCGACCTGTCCTCCTTCGGCGAGTTGACCGGACGCCGGATCGGGATCCTGGCCGCCCTGGTCATCACCCTGAGCATCATTGTCTACGGCGGTTTGAAGCTGGACTGGGATATGGCGGAATTCGCGGCCATGTTCCTGTGGCTGGGCATCGTAGTGGGCCTGCTGGCCGGCAAGAGCTTCTCTGACATCGCCAAGGGCATCGTGGCCGGCAGCAAGACCATGCTGGGCGCAGTCATGATCGTGGGCTCCGCCCGTTCCATCGCCCTGATCCTGACGGACGGCGGCGTCATGGACACCATCGTCCATGTGCTGGCCGGCGGCCTGGATCTGGTCCCCACCGTGCTGCAGGCTCCTGCCATGTTCCTGATCTGCACCGTCTTCAACGTCTTCATGGCTTCCGGTTCCGGCCAGGCCGCTGTGATGATGCCCCTGCTCCTGCCTGTGGCCGACCTGGTCGGCATGACCCGTCAGACCGTCATCCTGGCCTTCAACTTCGGCGACGGCTTCGGCAACTATATCTTCCCCACCTCTACCGCGCTGATGGGCCTGATTGGCGCAGCCAACATCCCTTACGACCGCTGGATGCGCTTTATTGGCAAGATTTTCCTGGTCTGGGTCGTGATTGGTTGTATCCTGGTCGCCATCGCCCAGTTCATCCATCTGGCCTGACCCCGTTCCACACACCCAACTCCCTCCGCCCCGCTCCGGGGCGGAGGACTATCATAAGGAGGAATTCCCTTGAAAGAGCACCTGTTTCAGGCTGTGGAGACACAGCGTGCCGCGCTGACCGCTATGGCGGACAGTATTTTTGACGACCCCGAGCTGGGCTTTCAGGAGTTTCACGCCCAGAAAAAGCTGACCGACTACCTGACCCAGAACGGCTTCCAGGTGGAGACCGGCACCGGCGGGGTGGAAACCGCCTTCCGGGCCGAGTTCCGCAACGGCCAGGGCGGTCCCCGCATCGGCCTTCTGTGTGAGTACGACGCTCTGGAGGGCCTTGGCCACGCCTGCGGCCACCACATGCAGGGTCCCGCCATTGTGGGAGCTGCCAAGGCGCTGAAGGACTGTGCCGGCGACCGCCCCTTCTCCGTTGTGGTGTACGGCACCCCCGCGGAAGAGACCGCCCACGGCAAGCTGCGGATGCTGGAGCAGGGCTGTTTCCAGGACATCGACGTGGCCCTGATGATGCACGGCTCCCCCACCACCACTGTGGACGTCAAGTCCATGGCCATGTCCAAATTCACCGTCACCTTCCACGGAAAGAAGGCCCACGCCGCCCTGAAGCCGGAGGCCGGCCGCAGCGCCCTGGACGCCCTGCTCCTGGCCTTCCAGGCGGTGGAGTTCCTCCGGGAGCATGTGCCCGAGGACACCCGGATGCACTACACCATCTCCCAGTCCCCCGGTCCTGCCAATGTGGTGCCCGACACCGCTGTGGGTGTCTTTGCCCTGCGCTCCTACTCCCGGCAGAAGCTGGACGGCGTGGTGGAGCGCTTCCTGAAGATCATCCAGGGCGCCGCTCTGATGTCCGACGTCACCTATGACATCAAGGAGGGGGACCGTCTGGCCAACAAGATCCCCGTGCTGAAGCTCAACGACCTGCTGATGGAGAACGCCCGGCTGGTGGGCGCTCCCCGTATCAGCCCTCCCCGGGAAAAGACCGGCTCCAGCGACTTCAGCAACGTGATGTACCAGCTACCCGGCAGCTGCATCCGGGTGGCCATGGTCCCCGCCGGGACCTCCTCCCACTCCATCGAGTTCCTCAACGCCGGCAAGACCGACGAGGCTCACGAGGCGGTCATGGTGGCCGCCAAGGTGCTGGCCGGAACCGGCCTGGACCTGATCGAGGACGAGGCCAAGCTGGCCGCGATTCAGGAGGAGTTCCATCAGAATCAGGCCGTTCATAACTGACGAACGCCCCGCCCTGGAGAAGCAGGCTGTGCTTCTCCAGGGCATCTTTTTGATTCATAATTTTTATCTTATGTTTTATATAAAATTAATTGTATTTGACCTATATCAAATCCTGTGATAAGGTTCTGGTCAGAAGATCATTTCCCATCAACAAAAGGAGGAATTTATATGGAGATCCAAAAGGCTGCCGTGGCGGGCACGCTGGAATCCAGCGACGCCCAGGTCACTGTGGAGCCCAGGACCGGCGGGATCCATCTGGAACTGAGCAGCAGCGTGATGAACCAGTACGGCCGCCAGATCAAGGCCACGGTGCTGGAGACTCTGGAGCGGCTGGGCGTCACCAACGCCCAGGTCACCGTGGTAGACAAGGGTGCCTTGGACTGCACCCTGAAGGCCCGGGTGGAGTGCGCGGTGTTCCGCTCCTGCGGACAGTCCGACCGAAATATTCCCTGGGGAGGTGTGGTGCGATGATCCCGAGACCCAGACCGGAGCGCTTCCGCCTGCGCCGGACCATGATGTTTATGAACGCCCAGAAGCCGGGACTCATCAAGGACGCCTATATCTACGGCTGTGACTCCATCATGCTGGACCTGGAGGACGCGGTAGCGGAGAACCAGAAAGACGCTGCCCGCTTCTCCCTGTACCACGCTCTGAAAACCATCGACTACGGCGATACTGAGGTCATCGTCCGCATCAACGGCCTGGACACCCCCCACTGGCAGGAGGACGTCCGGGTGTGCGTGGCCGGCGGAGCCGATGGCATCCGCATCGCCAAGTGCGAGAGCGCCCAGGACGTGCTGACTGTGGAGCGTGCCGTGGAGGCCGCTGAGGAGGAGTTCGGCGTGGAGAAGGGCCGCACCCTGCTCATGGCCGCTCTGGAGAGCCCCAAGGGCATTTTGAACGCCTATGAGATCTGCGCGGCCTCGGACCGGATGTTCGGCGTGGCCATCTCCGGCGGCGACTTCCGCAAGTGTATGCAGACCGTGCCCCAGCCTGACGGCGTGGATATGCTGGCCGCCCGGGGGCAGATGCTGCTGGCCGCCCGGGCCGCCGGGATCCAGTGCTTTGACACGGTGTTCACCAACCTGGACGACGAGGAGGGCTTCCGGGCCGAGGTGCTGCAAAACAAGGCCATGGGCTTTGACGGCAAGAGCCTCATCAATCCCAAGCAGATCCGCTTCGTCCACCAGGTATTCGCACCCACGGAGAAGGAGGTCCGCCAGGCCGAGAAGATCATCCGGGCCTACCGGGAGCAGTCCGCCGCCGGTGTAGGCGTGTTCACCGTGGACGGCAAGATGATCGACGTCGCATTCATTCCCGGGGCGGAGCGCACCCTGAAGCTGGCCCGGGCCTGCGGTATGTACGAGGGGGATTTGGTATGAAAAACGCAGTAGGACGTGAGATCCCGGAGTTCCTCCTGACCGGCGGCCGGGAGGTCTATCAGGGCAAAAACTATATGGACGGCAAGTACGTCCAGAAGGCCTCTCCCCGCACCCGGCGGTATGAAAAGCCCCAGGAGAGCAAGCTGGTGGACAGCCTGGCACAGGCCCTGCGCCAGTGCGGCGCCCGGAGCGGCATGACCTTCAGCTTCCATCACCACCTCCGGGACGGGGACTATGTGGTCAACATGGTGATGAAGGCCGCCATTGAGGAGCTGGGGCTGGAGGAGCTGACCATTGCGGCCACCAGCCTGGGCTCCGCCCACGACCCCATCGCCGACTACATCGAGCAGGGCAAGGTGGTGGGGATCCAGACCTCCGGAATCCGTGGCAGAATGGGCGAGGTGGTGTCCGCGGGTAAGCTCAGGACCCCCGCCGTCATCCGCAGCCACGGCGGCCGCCCCCGGGCCATCGAGGCTGGAGAGGTCCACATCGACATCGCCTTCGTGGCCGCCCCCACCAGCGACTGTGTGGGCAACTGCCGGGGGATCGGCGGCAAGAGCAGCTGCGGCAGCCTGGGCTATGCTATGACTGACGCCAAATACGCCGACCATGTGGTGGTGGTCACTGACTGCCTGGTGGACTTTCCCAACTTCCCGGCCAGTGTGGAGGCCATCGACGTGGACGCCGTGGTTGTGGTGGATTCTATCGGAAACCCGAAAAAGATCGCCTCCTCCGCCGCCCGCATCAGCCAGAACCCCCGGGACCTGATGATGGCGGAGAATGTGGCCAAGGTCATCGCCTCCACCCCGTACTTCAAGGACGGCTTCTCCTTCCAGACCGGCGTGGGCGGCCCCTCGCTGGCGGCCAACCTGTTCCTGGAGCAGTATATGGATGAGCGGAACATCAAAATGGGCTGGGCCATCGGCGGCATCTGCGGCCCCATGGTGGAGCTGCTGAAAAAGGGCAAGGTGGGCAAGGTCATCGACGTGCAGGACTTCGACCTGGACGCGGTGAACTCCATCCACCAGACCCCCAACCACTTTGAGATGAGCGCCAGCCAGTACGCCAACCCCGCCAACAAGGGGGCTTTCGTCAACAAGCTGGACTTTGTGGTGCTGGCCGCCCTGGAGGTGGACACCAGCTTTAACGTCAACGTGCTCACCGGCTCGGACGGCGTTCTGAGAGGCGCGCCCGGCGGACATCCGGACACGGCGGCGGGCAGCAAGTGCTGCATCATCGTCACCCCCCTCACCCGCGGCCGAATGGCCACCGTCTGCGAGCAGGTGGTCACTGTCACCACCCCCGGCGACTGTGTGGATGTGGTGGTCACCGACTACGGCATTGCCGTCAATCCCCTGCGGCCCGACCTGATCGCCTGCCTGGATGAGGCGGGCATCCCCCATGTATCCATCGAGAGCCTGAAGGAGAAGGCCTACTCCCTGGTGGGCCGCCCGGACAGCCTGGAGTGGGAAGATCAGGTTGTGGCGGTTCTGGAGGCCCGGGACGGCACCATCCTGGACGTGGTGCGCAAGATCAAGCCCCTGGTGCTTGAGTAAGCGCCCCGCCCTCCGGCCTTCTGTCCCGATTCATTCGATCCTTGTATACCTCGCCCGGCAGGGACACCTCT
Organism: Clostridiales bacterium; assembly: GCA_902363045.1. GTDB lineage: Bacteria > Bacillota > Clostridia > Oscillospirales > Oscillospiraceae > Lawsonibacter. The sequence continues at coordinate 56,545 of CABIYX010000016.1, read as the reverse complement.
TTCCTGCCGGGCAAGCCATATCTCTGGGCTTTTTCCCTCACTTGTGTTATGATGGCCGAAAGGATGGTGTCACACCATGTCAAATACGCTCACCGAGATCCCGGGCTCCGACCGCCGGGGCCGCCTTCAGGTAGACGCTCTGCTGGAGCGGGAGGGCATCCGCCGGGATGGGAATTTGGACTATACCTGCGGCATCTTTGACGATGACTGGGAGCTGATCGCCACCGGGAGCTGCTTTGGCAGCACCATCCGCTGTCTGGCCGTCTCCGGCAGCCACCGGGGGGAGGGACTGCTCAATCAGATCGTCAGCCACCTGGTGGAGGTGCAGCTGGCCCGGGGCAGCACCCACCTGTTTCTCTATACCAAGCCGGACAGCGCCCAATACCTGTCCGACCTGGGCTTTTATGAGATCGCCCGCGTACCCGGCTCCCTGGTGTTCATGGAGAACCGGCGGGGCGGCTTTGAGCGGTACTGCGCCGCCCTGGCCCCCAGGCCCCAGGCGGGGCAGTCCGCCGCCGGGATCGTGATGAACGCCAATCCCTTCACCCTGGGGCACCGGCATCTGGTGGAGCGTGCGGCCCGTGAGAACGATGTCGTCCACCTCTTCGTCCTCTCCGAGGAGTCAGGCCCCATCCCCTCCGCCGTCCGGCGGGAGCTGGTGGAGCAGGGCGTTCAGGATCTGCCCAACGTGTTCTGCCACGCCACCGGCCCCTATCTCATCAGCTCCGCCACCTTCCCCAGCTATTTTCTGAAGGACTCGGACGCCGTCATCCGGACCCAGGCGGAGCTGGACCTGCGGATCTTCTGTCAGATCGCCCAGCGGCTGGGGATCCAAAGGCGCTATGTGGGCGAGGAGCGCGCCAGCCATGTGACCCGTCTCTACAACGAGGTCATGGGCCAAAAGCTGCCCGAGGCCGGGATCCAGTGTGTTGAGATCCCCCGCCTGACCCGGGATGGGGCCGCCGTCAGCGCCAGCGCGGTGCGCCAGGCCATCCACGACGGCCAGCTGGACCGCATCCGGGACTGGGTCCCCCCAAGCACCTATGACTTTTTCACCGGCCCCCGGGGGGCGTCCGTCCGCGCCGCGATCCAGCGGGAGGCAGATGTGATCCACTATTGAACCAGAACAGGAGGTGCCTCACGCCATGGAGCAGGAGGTCACATTACTGGAGATGCTGGAGGCCAGGGAGGCCAGGGCCAGCCGCCAGCGGGAGATCCTGGACAGTCTGGGCTGTCCGGTGGTCTCCTTCACCATGAACATCCCGGGGCCGGTAAAAAACGGACCAACGATCCGGCGGGCCTTCCGGGAGGGGCTGCTCCGCCTGGACGCCGCCCTGGAAACCGCCGGTCTGAGCACCCTCTCCCGGGAGGAGATCGACCGCCCCACGGGCTGTGAGGCCCTGTGGGCCGTCCGGGGCTCCGGGCGGCAAATCAAGGAGCTGTGTGCCGCCATTGAGGACCGGGATCCTCTGGGCCGGCTGTTTGATCTGGATGTGCTGGACCCGGAGCGGGGCGGGTGGAGCCGGGAGGATCTGGGCCTGTCCCCCCGGCGCTGTCTGGTCTGCGGCAGAGTGGGAAAGGGCTGCGCCTCCCGCCGGCTCCACACCGTGGAGGAGCTGCGGCAGAGGACAGGGGCCATCCTGCGGGACTTTTTTGCCCGGCAGGACCGGGACGCTCTGGCCGGACAGGCCGCCCGCGCCCTGATGTATGAGGTGTGCACCACCCCCAAGCCCGGGCTGGTGGACCGCGCCAACTGCGGCAGCCATCGCGACATGGACCTGTTCACCTTCCTGGACAGCACCGCCGCCCTGCTCCCCTATTGGCGTCAGGCGGTCTCCATCGGTCAGGAGACTGCCGCCCTCCTCCCGGAGGAGACGTTTCTCCGCCTGCGGGAGGCCGGGGCGGAGGCGGAACGGGCCATGCTCCAGGCCACCCGAGGCGTCAACACCCACAAGGGAATGATCTTCTCCATGGGCTGCCTGCTCGGAGCCTCCGGCCGCCTGTGGCGGCCGGAGGGGCCCTGCCGGGACGCCGCGCGCCTTCTGGAGGAGTGCGCCCGGATGTCCGCCGGGGCGGTGGAGGACGCCTTCTCCGCCCTCACCCCGGAAACCGCCCGCACCTTCGGGGCCCGTCTGTATCTGGAGACCGGCCTGCGTGGCATCCGGGGCGAGGTGGCCGGCGGCTTCCCCTCCGTCCTGCTGACCGGCCTGCCCACCCTCCGCGCCCTGCTGGAGCGTGGCGTCAGCATGGAGCGGGCCGGCGTATCCGTCCTCCTGGCCCTGATGGCCCGGACGGTAGATACCAACCTCATCGCCCGGGGCGGGCCGGAGGGCCAGCGCTGGGCCGCGGCTCAGGCGGCTGGGCTGCTGGCCCAGGGCCTTCTCCCCGCTCTGGAGGCGGTGGAGGCCCTGGACCGGGAGATGATCCGCAGAAACCTCTCCCCCGGCGGATGCGCCGATCTGCTGGCCGTCACCTACTTCCTCCACGCCGTCACAGACGGCTGACAGCCCCCGGCAGGCCGTTAGCCGCCCCGGGTCACGTCCTGTTTCTGATACCACCGGAGGGCCTGTTCAAAGTCCTCCGGCTGAAAGTCGGGCCAGAGGCGGTCCACCACAAAAAAGTCCGCGTAGACCGACTGGACCGGCAGGAAGCCGGACAGCCGCCGCATCCCGCCCCACCGGATCACCAGGTCCACCCGTGAGACGTCGTGGGAGCGCAGCTGGCCGCAGATCCTCCCGCGGCTCCCGCCGGGGGCCCGGAGGCCGGCCAGGTCCCACTCCCAGCCGTAATTCACCAGAAAATTCACCCGCAGTCCACCGCCGTTGAGATCCCTTCGCTCCCCGTATGGCAAAAGCGCCCGGGGAAACACAGGGGAATCCCGGTCCCCCACCACCAGAAGAGACACCGGCTCCGATGTGATCTGCTCCACGGCCTGAACGCAGGCGGCGGAAAAGGCCCGGACCTGTTCCGGGGGCCGTCCGCAGTTGTCGGTGGTAAAGCCATAATATGTGATCTCCCGGACTCCCGCGTCCCGCGCCAGCCGGAGCAGCTCCAGCCCCGGCGTCAGCCCGTAGGCATAGCCCGCCTCTTTGGCAAGCCCCGCCTGCTTGGCCCAGCGCCTGTTTCCATCCGGGATGATCCCGATATGCTCTGGGATTCGCATTGTATCACCTTCCTCCCGGTCAGTATGGTTTTTTCTTCCATCCTTTATGCATATATCCATGCGGTTCTCCGCGGCCGCCCTTTTTCGACTGTCCCCGGATCCCTTCCTTGTATCCCAGGAAGGGGTCCATTTTTCGTCCCTGATATGCCGAATCATTCCGGCGATTTTGGAGTATCTGATAGATGTCCGTCAAATGATTGACGGTCCACCGCTGAAATGATATACTATATGAGTTTAATTCGTATGACAGGAGAGGTGTGGCCAATATGTGGCGTTCCGACCAATGGAAAGACTATGAACTCATCGACTGCGGCCGGGGAGAGAAGCTGGAGCGCTGGGGCGGCCAGTTGCTGGTCCGGCCCGATCCCCAGGCCATCTGGAATACGCCCCGCACCCACCGGGGATGGAAGCAGAACGCGGGCCGGTACGCCCGCTCCTCCACCGGCGGCGGGCAGTGGCAGAACAAATCCATGCCGGAGCGCTGGACGGTGTCCTATGGCAGCCTCACCTTCAACATCAAGCCCATGAACTTCAAGCACACCGGACTGTTTCCCGAGCAGGCGGCCAACTGGGACTTCGCCCAGGAGCAGATCCGCCGGGCCGGCCGGCCCATCTCCGTGCTGAACCTGTTCGCCTACACCGGCGGGGCCACTGTGGCCTGCGCCGCCGCCGGAGCCAGCGTCTGCCATGTGGACGCCGCCCGGGGTATGGTGTCCTGGGCCAGGGAAAACGCCCGCTCCTCCCATCTGGAGGACGCCCCCATCCGCTGGATCGTGGATGACTGCGCCAAATTTGTGGAGCGGGAGATCCGCCGCGGCCGGAGGTACGACGCTATCATCATGGATCCCCCCAGCTATGGCCGCGGTCCCTCCGGCGAGGTGTGGCGGCTGGAGGAAAACCTGTACCCCTTCGTGGAGCTGGTATCCGGGGTGCTGTCTGACGACCCTCTCTTCATCGTCCTCAACTCCTATACCACCGGACTGGCCCCCTCCGTGCTCACCTATATCCTCGAAACGCTGATCTCTAAAAAGTTCGGCGGCCACACCGTCAGCGATGAGCTGGGCCTCCCTGTCACGCAGAGCGGGCTGGTCCTCCCCTGCGGCGCGACCGGACGGTGGACTTCTTCCAATTAGGAATGAGAAATTAGGAATTGCGGCGTTCCGCCGCTGCGCCCCATCGCCAGTTTCCAGTTCCCAATTTCTAATTCTTAATTCCTAACTCCTAATTCCTAATTCCTAACTCCCTCAAAGGTGGTTTTGTTATGAAAGACGCGATCATCAACGCGGAGGACGTCCGCTTCTCCTATGTCACTGCCGAGGGCGTGGCTCCCATCGTGCTGGACGGGGTCTCTCTGAGCATTGAGGAGGGCTCCTTCGTGGCAGTGCTGGGACACAACGGCAGCGGCAAGTCCACCCTGGCCAAGCACTTCAACTCTATCCTCCTGCCCACCGGGGGCAAGGTCTATGTGGACGGGATGGACACCGCCGACGAGGAGCTTCTCCTGTCCATCCGCCGTACGGTGGGCATGGTGTTCCAGAACCCGGATAACCAGATCGTAGCCAACGTGGTGGAAGAGGATGTGGCCTTCGCTCCGGAGAACCTGGGGGTCCCTCCTGAGGAGATCCGCCTCCGGGTGGACGACGCGCTGAAGGCCGTTGGAATGTACGAGTTCCGGGAGCACGCCCCCCATCTGCTGTCCGGCGGTCAGAAGCAGCGCATCGCCATCGCCGGCGTCATCGCCATGCAGCCCCGGTGCATCGTTCTGGACGAGCCCACCGCCATGCTGGATCCCATCGGCCGGGCGGACGTTCTGCGCACCATCAAGGAGCTCAACCGCCAGCGGGGCGTCACTGTGGTCCTCATCACCCACCACATGGACGAGGCTGCTCAGGCCGACCGTCTGGTGGTCATGACCAAGGGCCGGGTCATCGCCGACGGCGCGCCGAAGGAGATCTTCCAGGATGTGGAGGGCCTGAAGGCTGTGGGCCTCACGGTCCCGGAGACCACCCAGCTGCTGTGGGAACTTCGCCAAGAAGGCCTGGATGTTCCTCTGGACGCCCTCAGCGACGAGGAGTGCGCGCAGGCGCTGAAGGAACTGCTGGCTTGAGGAACGGCCGCCGCAGGCGGCCTGCCCACACACAACCCAGCAAAGCGGTCGTGTGTGGGAGAGGACGAGCAGCGAAATGAGTGAGCGTTCCCATACGCGGGGGCGTGAATGATATGGAGCCTGCGAGGACGAGGGCGCGACCTCTTCGGGAGGCGTGCACCACTTTACACAAAGGATGGAACACACTGCATGGAAGCAATTCTTGAGACAAAGAAGCTCTCCCACATCTACTCTGCCGGCACCCCCTTTGAGCGCGGGGCCCTGCTGGATGTGGACTTTACCGCCTATCAGGGCGAATACCTGGGGATCATCGGACACACCGGGTCGGGCAAGTCCACCCTGATCCAGCACCTCAACGGACTGCTCAAGCCCACCTCCGGCCAGGTCCTCTTCCAGGGGACCGATATATGGAGCGATCCCAAAAACACCCGGCAGACCCGGTTCCAGGTGGGGCTGGTATTCCAGTACCCGGAGTACCAGCTGTTTGAGGAGACCGTCTATCAGGACATCTCCTTCGGCCCCAAGAACATGGGGCTGGACGAGGCCGAGGTGGACCGCCGGGTGCGGGAGGCCGCGCGCTTCGTGGGCCTGCGGGATGAGCAGCTGGAGAAATCCCCCTTTGAGCTGTCCGGCGGCCAGAAGCGCCGGGTGGCCATCGCCGGCGTCATCGCCATGGAGCCCAAGGTGCTCATCCTGGACGAGCCCACCGCCGGCCTGGACCCGGTGGGGGTGGAGTCTATCCTGGGCAACATCCGGGACTATCACCAGGCCCACAACGCCACCATCATCCTGGTCTCCCACTCCATGGAGGAGGTGGCCCGGACAGTAGACCGCCTGGTGGTGGTCAATGACGGACGCGTCCCCTTCCACGGCGCCCCCAGCGAGGTGTTCCAGCACGGCCCGGAACTGGAAGCCATGGGCCTGGGCGTACCCCAGATGACCCGGGTGTTCAACCGTCTCCGGGCCATGGGTGTGGACATCGGCCCGTCTGTATACACCATTGAACAGGCCAAGGCGGCTGTCCTGGCCAAGCTGAAGGGGGTGGGCTGAATGGCGCTGAAGGACATCACCCTGGGACAGTATTTCCCCGGGAACTCCCTGCTCCACCGGCTGGACCCAAGGACCAAGATCCTGGCCGTGGTGCTGTACATCGTGGCCCTGTTCCTGGCCAAGCACTTCTTCACCTACGCCATCATGTTCTGTGTGCTGGCCCTGTCCATCGCCCTCTCCCATGTCCCGCTGAAGTCTCTCTTCCGGGGCATGAAGCCAGTGGTGTTCATCCTGATCTTCACCGCGGTGCTGAACCTGTTCTACACCCCGGGCGAGCACGTTCTGTTCCATTTCTGGATCCTCACAGTCACCATGGAGGGCGTGGTCAACGCCTTCTTTATGGTCATTCGGATCCTGATGCTCATCGCGGGCACCTTCCTGCTGACCTATACCACCTCGCCCATCCTGCTCACCGATGGGCTGGAATCCCTGCTGGGGCCCCTGAAGAAGATCAAGGTCCCCGTCCATGAGCTGTCCATGATGATGTCCATCGCCCTGCGCTTCATCCCCACTCTCATCGAGGAGACGGACAAGATCATGTCCGCCCAGCGGGCCCGCGGGGCAGATTTTGAGAGCGGGAACCTGCTCCAGCGGGCAAAAGCCCTCATCCCTCTGCTGGTCCCCCTGTTTATCTCCGCCTTCCGCCGTGCTGACGAGCTGGCCGTGGCTATGGAGTGCCGCTGCTACCACGGCGGCGAGGGCCGCACCCGCCTGCGCCAGCTGCGCTATGCCGCCCGTGACTGGGCTGTGCTGGCTTTTTTCCTGGCGGTAGCCCTTCTGGTGTGGGTGCTGGGCCGCTTTGGCCTCTGAGTCCCGCCTCCGTCCCCGTTTCTCCGTGAGAAAGGAGGTCCACAATGTTCCACCGCAAGCTGCTCCGCCGCCTGCCGGCGCTGATCTGCGCTCTGGCGCTGTGCCTGGGGCTGTCCGGTCCCGCCTCCGCGGCGGGAGACGTCTACTTCTCTGTGGTCAACGACAGCATGATCACGCTCAGCGACAGCACCATGCCGGTCTGGTCCGGCGGCGTGCTCTATGCCCCCCACTCCGTCTTTGACGGGACCAATTCCACCGGCATCGGCTTCGGCCTCAACTTCAGCTATAACCGGGACACAGGGATCGCCTCTCTCTTCACCACCCAGCAGATCCTGACCTTCGACCTCAACCGCGGCATCAGCTATGACTACATCTCCGGTACTCCCCTGAAAGGCCGGGCCATCCTGCGCAACGGCCGTCCCTATCTGCCAGTCGGTCTGGTGTGCAGCTTTTTCGGCCTGTCCTACTCTGTCATCTCGATCCCGGAGGGGCATATTGTGCGGGTCAAAAACAGTGCCGTCAGTCTCTCTGACGCTGCTTTTGTGGACGCCGCCAGCAACCTCATCAGCCGCTATCTCCGGGAGTACAACCAATCCCAGCAGAGTCCGCCCACACCCGGCGTCCGTCCGCCCACCAGCTCCGAGGGCGACGCGCCGCTTCAGGAGGAGCCTGAGGACACCGGCGGCACCCAGGTCTATCTCGGCTTCCGCTGCGATGACACCCAGGGGCTGGCCCAGGTGCTGGACGCTCTGGACGCAAGCAACAAAACAGGCGTGTTTTTCTTCCCCCCTGATGAGCTGGAGCGGGAGGACGACCTGCTTTACCGCATCTTAGGCAGCGGCCACAGCGTGGGTCTGCTGGCCGAGGGAGAGACCGCCGCCGCCACCCGCCGCCTTCTGGAGGAGGGCAGCCGCACCCTGGAGCGGGTGGGCTATGTCCGCACCGCCCTGGCCCTGGTGCCGGAGGGCCAGCGAAGCGCCCTTCAGGAGGAGGGCTGGGTCTGCTGGAACGAGACGGTAAACGCCATTCCCGCCGGCAGCCGCGCCTCGGCCTCCTCCCACGCCAATACGGTGATCCGCAAGATCGGAAGCCGCCGGGGCAGCGCCTATTTGACCTTGGACGCCGGTACAGAATCAGCCCGGATCCTGCCCACCCTGCTCCAGCGGCTGGGCTCCCGGTCCTACCCTGTCAGCGTCCCATTGGAGACCAGACTATGAGACAGATCGACCTGACCCATTCCAACCGCGCCCCGGGCTCTGAGGCCCGTGTTGCCCGTCTGACCCGGCATCTCCGGGCCCGGCTGCTGGACTTCGGCCCCGGCGGGCCGGAGGTCCTCTCCGCCGATGAGGCTGCCGGCACGGTCCGCGCCCGATTTCCCGGGCACGATACCGCCCAGGTGCTGGAGCGTCTGGCCGCCTCAGCGGGTGTCCGCGCCCGCCTGGACGGAGACTGCGCCCTGTTCCTTCTGTCCCCGGACACCCGTTTCGAGGACCTGGACTATCTGTGGGGCAGTCTGTTTGACCTCCTCGCTTAAAGATACCAAGCACGCCCTCTGTCTCCGAATCCCGGGGACAGAGGGCGTGCTTTTTTCTTCTTTTTATAATACTACTACGGTGATCCCATTGTTGTGCCGCTCCAGATCTGGGTCCCGCCGCAGGCCGGGACACCGCTGGAAGGCGGCCAGGGTCCGGGGCTCAAAGATGGTGAACTCTTCCCCCGGGATCACATCCCGCAGCTCTCCCCGCTCCTTCATCCGGATCAGGCAGGCCCGGGCCTCCACCCGGATGCGCCCTCCCTTTCCGGAGGAGCCGTAGCCGTGGATCAGCTTCACGGCGGCACAGCCCAGGCTGCGGCTGCGCCGCAGCTCAAAGGTCAACTGCTGGAGGGCGGCCCGCACGGTGGGCATCCCCCGCTCCAAATCCACTTCCCGAAGCTTATTCGTCATCACGGCTCCACCCCTCCGTCTCGATCACGTCCCAGCGGCGCTCCGCCTCCTGGAAGGCCCGGCTCAGCCGGTGGATCAGCACCAGATCACTGATCCCGTCGTATACCAGAGACAGGCCGATGAGAATGGTAAGGGCCTCCATGGTGCCAAAGGGATTGAACAGAACCACCCCTCCCAATACCAGGGTCAGGACGGCCAGGGCCAGATCGATCCACCACCGGGGCCAGCCCTGCCGCATGAGGCTCACCGCACCCTGAAGATCGATGACTCCGTGGAACAGCAGCACCGCCGCAAAGCTGAACTGGATCAGAACAATCACCGACGCCGGGCTGCTCAGCAGCCACAGTCCCAGGGCCGCCAGCAGCAGCCCCGGGATCAGGAACCAGACGGGGAACCCGTCCCTCCGCTTGGCGAACCACCCCAGGATATAGATCAGCCCCGTCACCAGCAGAGCGGTCCCCAGCAGGCCGCACAAAAACCGGATGGACCGGTTGGGTACCAGCACCAGCATCAGCCCCAGCAGGATTGTGACCGCCGCGGCGACGATGCTGCTTCTCCGCTGCTCCCGCAAAATACTTTTCATGGTCTCCTCCTATCTCCGGCTTTTGCCGGATCTTCCAGCTGTCTTTTCTTTGATTGTACCATTCTTCCCCCATCCAGGCAATCAAAACCGCTTCATTTTATGAAAATACCCTCCCACAGCTCTGTCTCCGTGGGAGGGTATCCGTTTTGTGATGGATCACATCAGCTCTTCGTTTACGATCGCCGCCTTGATCAGGTTGGTGGAACCGCTCTTACCCAGCGGGACCCCGGCGGTAATGACCACCGTGTCCCCATTCTGCACCAGCCGCTCCTTCAGCGCCACCTCCGCGGAGAGGGAGAAGATCCGGTCAGTGGATGTGACCTCTCCGGTGAGGAATGGGATAACGCCCCAGCAGATGGCCAGCTGGCGGCGGACCTTCTCGTGCATGGTCAGGGCAGCCACCGGACAGGCGGGCCGGAAGCGGCAGATCATCCGGGCAGTCCGGCCGGAGTTGGTGGCCGCCAGGATGGCCTTGGCCTCCAGGTCCTTGGCCGTCAGGCAGCAGGTGTGGGTGATGGCGTCGTTGATATTGGAGGCGGGGATCACACGGCGCTTTTCAAACTGCCGCCAGTAGTGAATGGACTGCTCCGCCTCCTCCACGATGCTCACCATGGCGGTCAGTGCCTCCAGGGGATACTTGCCGCCGGCGGTCTCGCCGGAGAGCATGACGCAGCTGGTGCCGTCGAACACCGCATTGGCCACATCGGACACCTCCGCCCGGGTGGGCCTGGGGTTGCGCATCATGGAGTCCAGCATCTGGGTGGCAGTGATCACAGGCTTGCCCGCCTGAAGCCCCTTTCGGATGATCTGCTTCTGGAGGATGGGCACCTTGGCGGCGGGGATCTCCACCCCCAGGTCACCCCGGGCCACCATGATGCCGTCGGCGGCCTCCAGGATCTCGTCGATGTTGTCCACGCCCTCCTGATTCTCGATCTTGGCGATGATGCGGATCTCCTGGCCGCCGAAGCGGTCCAGTACCTCCCGCACCGCCTGAACATCAGCGGCCCGGCGGACAAAGGAAGCGGCAATGAAGTCGAAATCGTTCTCCACGCCGAACTGGATGTCGCTCACATCCTTCTCCGTCAGGGCAGGCAGATGGATATGTACGCCGGGGATATTGATGCTCTTGTTGGCAGAGAGGGTGCCGCCATTCTCCACGGTGCAGCGGATGTCCTGTCCATCGATCTTCTCTACCTTCAGAGCCACCAGGCCGTCGTCAATGAGGATCTCCTGGCCTGCGGATACCTCTTTATGGAGTTCAGGATAGGTGACGGAGACCAGGTTCACGTTCCCCTGCACCTCGCGGGTGGTCAGGGTAAAGAGATCGCCTGCCTCCAGAGAGATAGACTTGGTCTCAAAACTCCGAATGCGGATCTCCGGGCCCTTGGTATCCAGGATGGATGCCACCGGGCGGCCCATGGAGTCCCGTACCGACTTGAGCAGGTTCAGGCGGTTCAGATGCTCCTCATGGCTGCCATGGGAAAAGTTGAAACGGGCCGCGTTCATGCCGGTGCGGATCAGGGCGCGGATCATATCCTCGTTGTCCACAGCGGGACCCAGGGTGCAGATAATTTTCGTTTTTCTTAACATCATATTTCATTCCTCCTACGGGAAAGCTCTTTGATTCTTTCTTCTTTCACACTTTAATCATACTCGTACAGGCCCCATTTTGCTAGATGGGAAAGTGATGAAAAATACCGGGCGGGAAGGCGGGTTTTCTGGACAAAGCGGCCCTCCGGAGCAGATTTGAGCCAGCCGCCCGCTCCCTGGCAGGCGGCTGGCTCAAAAGCGCTGCTGCACCCTGATCCGGCGCAGGTTACTTTCCGGTCAGATCCCGGCCGGCCTCCTTCAGGCCCCGCCCAGCGTCCTCCGCCGCATCCTTGGCGCCCTGGCCCGCCCGTTTCGCGGCCCGTCCGGTCTGGTCCACAGCCTCTTCCGTTCCGTTCATCAAATGGTCCCAGCCGTCCCGCAGGTCTTGGCCCAGCTTTTCCCACTCACTCTCATGCTCTGGCCGGACGCGGTCCACCGCGCCGTCTGTTCCGGCGTAGTAGCTCCCGTCCTCCAGCATGGTCCGGCCGTTCCGGACCATGTCCTGCTCCGCCTGGCTGCTCCGCAGCCGGCCTGTCTCCGTCCCCCGGTCCGCCTCACTGCGGACCCCACAGGACGTCAGTGTCAGGGTCAGGACTGCCGCCAGGCCCAGCACAGCTGTTCTCCCTTGCATCGCGTTCTCCTCCCACTCACTCTCTGTATTTCTCTGTGCGGACGTCCCATCCGCCGCTTAGTATGGAGCGTCTCTCCAACCGCCATACAGAGAAAGAGCGGCCAGTTTCTGCCCCGTGAGGAAGATCCCGGGGTGCTTCTTCGCTTGAAACAGGCAGGAAAATCAGATATAATATTGCATACTGTCTACCGCTGTGTCCTGGCCGCACGGCTTTACTTCACACAAAAAACAAAAGTTTGAACTTAGAAAGGCAGCATCCATCCATGACCGAACGCAATGAAAAACGGATCCTGCGGATCTCGTTTCTCTCCGGCCTGGCCTTCGCCATCGCCGAATTTATTTTTTCCATATACAGCCGTTCCCATTCCGCCCTTACCGACGCGGTATATGATATGTCAGAGCTGGTATTCATCGCACTGCTGCTCTTTCTGACGCCGCTGTTTCACAAGCCCATGTCGGAAAAGCACCCGTACGGCTATTTTCAGGTGGAGTCCATCTTTGTCATCATCAAGGGCGTGATGATGCTGTCTGTCACGTTTGGGATCTCTGCCGATGTGATCGGCTCTGCCCTGACCGGTGGAAATCCGGTAAACAATGTCCAGGTCGCCCTTTTTCAACTCTCTCTGGGAGCGGCAAGCATTGTGATTTTCACCATAATGAAACGATTCAGCAAAAATACATCTTCCCCTACCATTACCACAGAGCTTTTGGGGTGGAAGCTGGACATTATTTACAGTCTGGGAATGGCCCTCGCCTTTCTCCTCTCCCTTACTCTGGAGCGCACCCCGCTGGCCTTTCTCTCCCCCTACTTCGATCCTGTTGTCGCCGTACTGGTCATGGTCTTTATGCTCCCAGAGAGCATCAAGGTCCTCTGGAGCGCCATCCGGGACATCTTTCTGTTCTCTCCTGATGAGACACTTATGGAGGAGATCAAGGCCCTGTGCCAACCGATCCTGGCCGAGCACCGCTTTATTCCTGTCTTTTTCGACATCACACGAACGGGCCGCCACCTCTGGATTGCCATCTATTTTCAGATCGAGTGCGGCAGTCTGGCAGTGTCCGACCTCTCCCATGCGGCGGCGGACATCAATGCCGCGGCCCAGGAGCGGTATCAGAACTGCACTTGTGAACTGATTTTGACGCCTGAGGAGTCCCCATATCTTGGCTGTTAAAATATAGACAAAAGTGCTCCCCCGGCACAGCGCAAACTGTGCCGGGGGAGCATTTGCTTATGTCCGAAGGCCGCATTGGATCACTCCGTGTCCTCGTCGGCGTCCACCGTGTCGTCGCTCAGGTCCAGGGCAAAGCGGGTCTCACAGTTGGGGCACTGCACCTCGCCGGCCGCCAGGGCCTCGTCATCGATGAGGATGGGCTCCTCACAGTTGGGGCACTCCACCTCGAAGTAGTCCCCGTCGTCCCCGTCCTCGTCGAACACCACGGACTCCACATCAGCCAGGTCATCGGAGAGAACGTCGATCTCCTCGCCCAGAGCCAGAGCGTTCTCCTCCAGATCCTCGATGGACAGACCGATCTCCTCCAGGATCCCGATCATGACGGAGATGAGCTTGCCCTCCTTGGACTTGTCCACGTCCAGATTCAGGCCCTCTGCCAGGCCCTTCAAATAGGCGACTTTCTCGGAAATGGTCATAATTTGCTCCTTTCTGAGGCGAAGCCTCTCTAAACAAACAGCTTTCCTTCCCGCTTTCTTGTAAGAAAGCGGGACAAAGAACTTATTGCGAAACTTCGTTTCGCCTCGACAGCTTTGGATACCGTACAGCTGAGATCAGCTGCTCTATATCCCGCCGCTCCCTGTCCCCGAAGAAATTCGGGGCAAAGAACGTTATGCGAAGCTTCGTTTCGCTTCGTCGGCTTTACTCAGCCCTTGCAGCGCTCCAGATACTCGCCGGTACGGGTGTCGATCTTGATCCGGTCGCCGGGGTTGATGAACAGGGGGACCTTGATCTCGGCCCCGGTCTCCACGATGGCGGGCTTGGTCACATTGGTGGCGGTGTCGCCCTTGAAGCCAGGATCGGTCTCAGTGACCTCCAGATCCACGAAGTTGGGGGGCTCCACGCCGAACACGCTGCCCTTGTAGGACATGACCTTGCAGCTCATGTTTTCCTTCACAAAGCGGAAGGCGTCGCCCAGCAGATCCTTGCTGATGGGCAGCATATCAAAGGTCTCCATATCCATGAAGTAGTACAGATCGCCGTCATTATAGCTGTACTCCATGTCCTTGCGCTCCACGAAGGCCTGCTCAAACTTGGCGGTGGGGTTGAAGGAGGTCTCCGTCACACCGCCGGTAATGATGTTCTTCATCTTGGTGCGGACGAAGGCGGCGCCCTTGCCGGGCTTGACGTGCTGGAACTCGACGACCTGCATGACCTTGCCGTCCATCTCAAAGGTCACGCCGTTGCGGAAATCACTGGCGGAAATCATTGCCATAGGAATCATCCTCCATTGTTTTTAATGAACTGATTTATTTTACCCTTTTTTCCCCCGTTTGACAAGGGGGTTTCGGAAAATATACGGGAAATCAGAGCACAATCAGGTTTTTTGGCGAATGGGTGATGTCCTCGCAGCCCCCCTCACGCAGCACCAGGACATCCTCGATCCGCACCCCGAAGCGGCCGGGCAGATAGATCCCAGGCTCGGCGGAGATCACCGCACCGGTGGGAAGGACGCTCTGCTCGCTGGGGGAAGCGTTGGGGGACTCGTGGATCTCCAGGCCCAGGGAGTGGCCGAAGCTGTGGGAGAAAAACGCCCCATAGCCCGCCTGCTGGATCACCTGTCGGGCCGCCCGGTCCACCTCGCTCCCCGTGACGCCGGCCCGGGCGGCGGCGATCCCCGCCCGCTGGGCCTCCAGCACAGTGTGGTAGACCCGCTCCATCTCCTCAGTGGGCTGGCCCACCGCCACCGTCCGGGTCATGTCGGAGCAGTAGCCCTCATAGACACAGCCGAAATCCATGGTCACAAACATCCCGGGCTGGATCACCGTCTCTCCCGGCACCGCATGGGGCATGGAGCCGTTGGCCCCCGCAGCTACAATGGGATCAAAGGACACCTTCCGCCCGCCCCGGCGCAGCAGTTCATACACCAGCCGGGCGGCCACATCCCGCTCCGTCAGCCCCGGGCGGATGAAGTTCAGGAGCTCTCGAAACGCCTCGTCGGTGATGCGCTGGGCCTGGCGCATCCGGTCCAGCTCCTCCTCATCCTTGGCGGACCGCAGCCCGTCCAGCAGGCCCTGGGCGGGCGCCAGCTCACAGGGAAGGGCGCCCTTCCAGCGTTCCAGCTCATCCACGCTCACCTGGCCGCTCTCAAATCCAACCCGCTTCAGCCCCCGGCGACGGATCTCCTCCCGGGCCAGGTCCAGATGGCTCCGCCCCCGCTCTGCCAGCACAATCTCTGTCCCGGTCACCTGCTTCCGGGCCGCCTCGATGTACCGCCCGTCGGTGGAGTAATGAGCCCCCTCCCGGCTCACCAGGACCCAGCCCTCCCCCTCAAAGCCCACCGCGTAGCGTTCGCCGGGGGCGCTGGTGACCAGCATGGCATCCAGGCCATACTCCGGCAGCTGGGCGGCGATTTTTGCAATATGATCCATCCGTGATCCTCTCCTCTCTAAAACCACAGGCTCGGCCGCTCCTGAAACTTGGGCAGCGGTCCGTCCGCATAGGGGTCATACCGGTCCCGCTGGCAGCCAAATTCCTGAAGCCGCCGGATCCTCCCGTCTCCGCTCCAGTGAATCAGCGAGAGCCCATCAAATTCTTCCGTCCTGCCGTCCACCGTATTTTTGAAGTACCACTCCGCTACGGAGCGGTCTCCATCGTGCAGAACGCTCCGCAGTTCCCAGACCAGGACCCGCCCGCGGGTGTTCCACTCCTCAAACCAGTGCCGGACCTGGGACACGCCGTGATACTCCGGCCCCCAGCTCTCAATATACTGTACATCCAGGGCAAACAGCTCCGTCAAGTCCCCTGCCTGGCCCTCCAGCCACATGGAAAACCAGCTGCGGATCGCCCGTTCCCGTCCAGCCCTGTCCATCTCTGCACTCCCCATCTCCAATTCCTAACTCCTAATTCCTAACTCCTAATTCCTAACTCCTAATTCCTAACTCCTAATTCCTAACTCCCACAAGCCTCCTGATAGATTTTTTTCATCTCCAGCGCATCCTCCGCCTGTGTCCCCGCGCTTTCGCAGATGAAAGTGGGGCTCCACCCCCGGCGGGCGGTCTCCGCCGCCAGAGGGCCCCAGTCCGGGCCAAAGCCCCCATCGTCGGCGAAGGTGCGGTGGCACTTCTCGCCCCCCTTGGGGGTAAATTCTATGTGGGAGAAATGGCTGTGGAAACGGCTGGCCCGCTCTGTCCCCAGCACCTCTTCTACCCGGTCCAGCATCCGTGCAAACGCCTCCCGCCCATCGTCCGCCCCCAGGGAGCGGGCGTACAGGTGGCCGAAGTCGATACAGGGGATCAGACGTTCATTCAGGGTACACAGCTCCAGCACCTCGTCCAGATCCCCCAGCTGGTTGATCTTTCCCATGGTCTCCGGACACAGGGCGATGTGCCCGAAGCCCGCCCCGTCGCAGGCGGCGATGACCTCCCGCAGGGAGGCTCCGGCAGTCTCCAGGGCCTCCTTCCGGCTGCGCTTCATCAGCGCCCCGGAGTGGATCACCACCCGCTCCGCTCCCATCCAGGAGGCCGCCAGGCAGGCCCCGGTGATATATCTGATGGTCTTTTTCAGGGCCTCCGGGTCCGGGTTGGCCAGGTTGATGAAGTAAGGGGCGTGGAGAGACAGGGAGATCCCCGCCCTCACAGCGTTCTCCCCCACCTTCCGGGCAGTGTCCTCCCCCACATGGACCCCCTTGCCGCACTGGTATTCATAGCAGTCCAGCCCCCGCTCCGCGATCCAGCCGGGCGCGGCCAGGGAGGAGCGGTGGACCCTGGAAAAGCTGTCGCTGTTGCCCGCCGGGCCGAACCGCGCCCTCACAGGAAGGGCCTCCGCTTTCCCAGCAGGCGGAAGGGGGTCTCCGCCGCATAGCGCAGATAGCGCCCCGGGTTCCCAGCCAGCCGGATGGGCTCCACCAGCATGGGGACCACTCCGGCGTTGTTGGCCCCCAGGGTATCGGTGAAGATCTGGTCGCCCACCATGACCGTCTCCTCCGGCCTGCGCCCCATGCGCTCCATGGCCCGGAGATAGCCCGCCCGCCTGGGCTTGCCGGAGTGCCCCTGATAGGGGATGCCCAGCCGCTGGGCGAAGCTCTGGGCCCGGCCCGGCCTGCGGCTGTTGGACAGCAGGAACAGCTGGATCCCCTGGGCCTCCAGGGCCTGCTTCCAGGCCACGATCTCCTCCGGCGGCTCAGTCACGCCATAGGGGACCAGGGTGTTGTCCAGGTCCGCCAGCACCAGGGTGATCCCCCTGGCCCGCAGAGCCTTCGGATCCAGCGCGGTAACGGAGGGGTAGACCCCTCTTGGAATCGGTGAAACGGGCACGGATGTGTCCTCCTTTTGTTCTAACCGTTCTGTCCTGACCATACATTGGAACAGACGTCGCCTGGTGCGGGCAAGGGCCGCCCGGCTCTCTGCCCCAGTATATCACGTCAGAAAAATTTGGACAAGGGGGACCCTGTCATGTCATTGGAATCCATCATCGTGACCATCACGCCCGACCGCCTGCGGGAGATCCAGCGCCTTCCGGTGATCCCCGCCCACGCGGTCTACCGCATGGGGCGGGGGCCCCACCTGTTCCGGGCCAGCGGGAGCACCGCCCCGCGGGGCGGGATGATGCTGCTGGACTGCCGCGCCTTTGACGGAGTGGGGGCGGCGGCCCCCTTCTGCCAGGAGGTGATCCAGGAGTGCTCCGCCCGGGGCTTCACCGGGGTGGTCTGCGACTTTGAGGCCGGGAGGCTCCCGCCCCTGGAGCAGGTGGTGCGGGAGCTGGGCAGCCAGTGCCGCCGCCGGAACTGGACGCTCATCGTGCCGGAGCAGTACGGACACTGCTCCGACCACGCCCTGGTCATGATCTCCTCCGCCCTGTCCGGCGGCTCCCTCCTCCAGCGCCTGCGGGAGGCCCAGGAGCGCTTTGGCCGGGACCGGGTGGCCCTGGCCCTCCAGCGGGTGGCAGAGGACTTTTTCCTCCCCTCCCCCTCCGGAAGCGGCGTCCCTCTCTCCCAGGACGAGCTGCACCGCCTCATCCATCAGCGCTCCCCCTCCATCTTCTTCTCCCAGGAGCTGTGCGCCCGCTACTTCACCTACATGAGCCGGGAGTCCGGGGCCCATTTCGTCCTCTTCGACGATGGGGCCACCCTGCGCCGCAAGCTGGAAGCCGCCCAGAGCCTGAGCATCCGCACCGTGCTGGCCCCCTGGCAGGAGATCGCCGACGTCACCGTGACTTTGGGCCTCTATCCTGTGGAGCGGACCCGCACCGGACAAGTTCTCCGTTGACGAACACCCCCTTCCCCGCTACAATAGGAGTACCACACAAAAAGGAGGAATGTTCGATGGTCCGTCATATCGTCTCCTGGAACTTCAAGCCCGAGCTCACCGAGGCGCAGCGCCAGGCCGTCCGGGAGGAGATCGTCCCCCGCATCAACGCTCTGAAGGAGCTGGTCCCCTGTGCCCTGGAGGTGAAGGCCAGCTGCCCGCCTCTGGACAGCAGCAACTGCGATCTGGTCCTCTATTCCGAGGTCGCCCAGGCCGATGACCTGCCGCTCTATCAGAACCACCCGGAGCACCAGGCTGTGCTGCCCCTGATCCGGGAGTATTTCTGCGACCGCCGCTGCTGCGACATCCAGGACTGAGCCGCCGCGTCCAGCCGGCACCCGCGCCCCGGAGCAGGCTCCGGGGCGCTTTTTCTTTCTCCTGTCGTGCCGCCGCCCCGGAAGTCAGGAGTTGTTTTTTCCCAAAACTGTGGTATGATTAAAGATACGGAATCCGGCCCGCCGCCGCGGGCCAGCAAAGGACGTGACTCCATGCTGCAAGGTACAAAACGCGACTCCTGGGGCTCCAAGTGGGGCTTCATTCTGGCCTGCATCGGCTCGGCGGTGGGAATGGGAAATATCTGGCTGTTTCCCGCCCGGGTGTCCGCCTATGGCGGGGCCACCTTTCTGATCCCCTATCTGATCTTTGTGGTCATCATCGGCTCCACCGGCGTGATCGGAGAGATGTCCTTTGGCCGCGCCACCCGCTCCGGCCCGGTCCACGCCTTCGGAGAGGCCACCCGAATGCGTTTCGGCAGTGATAAGCCCGGCAAGCTGCTGGGACTGGTCCCGGTACTGGGCTCCCTGGCCCTGGCCATCGGCTACTCCGTGGTCACCGGCTGGATCTTTAAGTATACCTTCCAGTCCTTCACCGGCAGTCTGTCCCAGATGCAGGGTGTGGCCGCCTTTGACGCCAACTTCGGCGCCACCGCCGGGGGCAACGTCTTTTGGCAGCTGGTGGGGATGGCGGTAACGGTGGTCATCATGGCCTTCGGCATCGGCAGGGGCATTGAAAAGGCCAACAAGGTGATGACTCCCCTGTTTTATCTGCTGTTCATCGGCCTGGCCGTCTATCTGGTCACCCTCCCCGGTGCCGCTGAGGGCTACCGGTATATTTTCGTCCTCAAGCCCGAGGGCCTGCTGGACCCCATGGTGTGGGTCTTTGCCCTGGGGCAGGCGTTTTTCTCCCTGTCCATCGCGGGCAACGGGACGCTGATCTACGGCTCCTACCTGGGCCGGGACTCCGATGTACCGGCTGACGCCAAGATGGTCGCCCTGTTTGATACCCTGGCCGCCATGCTGGCCGCCCTGGTCATCATCCCCGCCATGGCGGTGGCCGGGGAACAGCTGAACAACAGCGGCCCGGGCCTGATGTTCATTTTCCTGCCCAATGTGATCAGCCGCCTGCCTGGCGGGCCCATCCTGCTGGTGGTGTTTTTCCTGGCGGTGCTCTTCGCCGCCCTGACCTCTCTGGTCAACCTGTTTGAGGCCCCCACCGCCACCCTTCAGGAGCTGTTCCACCTGAATCGTCCCGCGGCTGTGGCCATCATCGGCGCGGTCGGTGTGGGCGTCGGGCTGGCCATCGCTCCCATCGTGTCCGACTGGATGGACGTGTGCTCCATCTATATCTGCCCCATCGGTGCCCTGCTGGCCGGGGTGATGTTCTTCTGGGTATGCGGAAAGGACTATGTGTTAGAACAGGTTAACCTGTCCCGCAGCAAGCCCCTGGGCTGCTGGTTTTACCCCATGGCCAAATACCTGTTCTGCGGCGTCACCCTACTGGTGCTGATCCTGGGCGCTGTCGTGGGCGGCATTGGCTGAACACGATCCAAATACAGACTGCGGGCCGCCCAGCTCAGGCGGTCCGCAGTCTGTGTTTATGCGGAGGGCTCCCGGTCCCTGCCAAACAGCTCCATCCCCCCGATGACCATCAGAAAGCCTCCGAAGCACCGGCGCAGCAGCTCCACGTCCATCACCGTGGCCGCCCAGGCGGCCGCCCCAGCCGTCACCAGACCGGCCAGAATGGCGGGCAGCAGGACGGGCCGGACCACAGAGCCGTTCCTCCAGTGGGCCGGCAGCGCCATGGCGGCGGACGGGAGAAAATACAGCAGGTTGATCCCCTGGGCCAGGCGCTGGTCCAGGCCGGCAAAGGCGGTCATATACACCAGAAGCAGCGTCCCGCCCCCCACTCCGAAGCCGGACAGCACCCCGGCGGCCCCGCCCGCCAGCAGCGGGAGCACCCACTCGCTCACAGCAGGCACCTCGCTCCCCCATACAGCAGCAGAAGCCCGAAGGCACGCCGGAGCCACACCACCCGCACCCCCCGGAACCATCTGCCGCCCAGCCAGCCGCCCACCGTTCCGCCGATCAGATAGGGCAGGGCTGCCGTCAGATCCAATCCACCCTGGAACAGATAGACCGCCGCAGACAGGACGCACAGGGGCAGGATGACAGCCAGCGAGGTGGAAAACGCCTGCCGCTGCTCCAGGCCGCAGAAGCGGGTGAGCAGGGGGACCAGCACCGATCCGCCCCCGCCGCCGAACAGCCCATTGGCCGCCCCCGCCGCCGCCCCGGAGACAGCGGAGCGCCAGGTATCCTTTTTCATGCCAGACACACTCCTTCTTCCACAGTGTTCCTGCTCCGTGCCCTGTTTATGCGCGCCCTCCCGCCGCTAAAACCGCAAAAAAAGAAAATGACAGGATCCCGCAAAAAAGGCTTGACACCCGCTCTTTGGTGTGGTAATATAATGCCTGCACTGAGTGAAACAAACGCTCGACCTCCCCATTCGCGCGAGTGGTGGAATTGGTAGACTCGCTGGCTTCAGGTGCCAGTGCTCGCAAGGGCGTGCGGGTTCGACTCCCGCCTCGCGCACCAAACCCATGTAATCCGAACCTGTTTCCGATAGGAGATGGGTTCGGATTATTGCTTTTCTTTGACCGCTATGAAACCCCTACTTCCGCAATGGGGTGAAGCGAAAGCCCACCTCCAATCCGAGAGGCCCACGGAAGAAGAAAGCGCCCCCATGCTCCGGGGCAATTTGCGGAGGGTGGGAAACTGGGAAATCAAGTCATAGGGGAGCAGGTAGATAACGGACACGAAAGAAACCTCCTTTCCAAGTCGATTATTCCCACTCGGCAAATTCAAGTATATAGGGGTGTATTTAGGGTGATTTTATAGGCAAAACATTCGCAAATATGTTAATATTTCACTCACCTATTTGGGGCAGTTCATTTTCTTAGTATCAAAATAGTATCACAAAAACCCTGAAATTGCAAAGTTTTCAGACTATAAACGGCCATAATCAAAACTTGCCTCAATTTGATGTAAGTTTCTGTCGAAATGGGTCTCGAATCGAGACCCATTTCGACCACCGCCTGGGAGCGTAGACGCACCCAGGCAATAGGGGATTGATTACTGCTGGGGCGGAAATCAATCCCACCATGGGACGCAATTCGACAACCGGCCCCCACCCAAAATCAAAGGAGGCGGGCAAGCACCTTTGGGGCTTGCCCGCCTTGATGACCGCAGAGCAAGACCGGGCGGGGCGGTCAATGGCGGCGCACTTGTACGCCGTTCATCTTGACCATTGACGGCCCCGGCTGGGTTTGCTTCCTCCCCAACTGATTGAAGTTGTCAAGTACGCCTTATACCAATAAAGCGCACTAAACCAGCCCAACAATTCGGAATTGTTATTCTCAAATGCCATCATAGCTCATGAAGCAAAGGGTGGCTTCCTCGAAGGCTCTGGCCCACTCATCCGTACAATAAAAAACGATGCGTCCCTGCGATGCCTCGATGCTGTAAAACCGCTTTTCTACTCCAAGCAGCTCCAGACAATCATTGATAGCACGCTGTATACCCGTGTCGATCCAATCGCGGTCCACTCGGGCATCGTACTCCACGATTGCACCATTAACAAGGAAATATACCGTCAAGGTGCCTTCTCCCTCGTTCACCTGAACATTGAGATAATCCAGAAATCTAAAAGTCAACTCAGGCTCGGATGTGATCGACGCGAGGCCGGCAAAATAATGCTCATACATGTGCGCCGCATCGGGAAACTCCGCATCAAAGGCATAGAATTGTTTGGATGTTGCGACCCATGTTCCAGTATCGTAATTCCATTTGCCCAGTCCAGCAGCCTCCAATGCGGAAGCGTAACTCCAGCCTTCTTCAGTCTGCATCTGTGGAGGCAGTTCCAGCCCCAGTGTCTGTAAAACGCGCAATCCCTCCTCCCGCGAAACAGGAGGCATATCCATGCTTCGCTCAAATACTTCCATGTAATCTGTATCTCGCATATACAGTGTCTCCTTTCCAAACTAATATAAATTTGGTGGCTACAATATAAATAACCCATAGTGCGCCTTATCCGCCTAAGACGCAAAAATAATTCCCGATTGTCGCCCCGCTATTTGAAAGCAGTATATCACAAAACTTTGTATAAATCTACTTCTCTTACCGTTCTCCCCGGTCAATAGAGCGCCGGGACTGTTTCCTGCCTTTCTCCGCCTGTTCTCGCTGTTTAGCCACCTCCACCGCCGCCGCTACCTGCTCCGGGCCAAAGACCCGCTTGACCCGTGTATAGTCGGCGGAGATCTGCCGCAGTTTCTTATTCTCTATCTTCACCTCCATCAAGCGGTCAGACAGATGGGCGTTGCCCTCCCGCGCCCGGTCATAGTTCCCTTGCAGACGATTAAATTTCCCCCGCAATTCCACATAGGCCAGATACAGAGAGCGCAGCATCTGGACGATTTTTGCCAGCAGGGGCTTTGCCTTTTTCTCCCGGTAGGACTTGCCGCTCTCCAGCGTCCCGGCCTCCGGCAGAATTTCCTCCGGGTCAGCGGAGAAATCTGCCGCCAACCGCTCCATGTTCTTCACCGCAGGTGCCAGTTCTTTCAGCCGCCGCTCCTGACTCTCCACCTGGCTCTCTTTCTCCGCCTTGACTGTCTCCAGGGCGGCGATTTCCTTTGTCCTCTGCTCTTTCTTGTAGTCCAGCACAGACAGGTGCTTGTCATGGGTGCCCTTGTCCTCCCACTCTATCCCGTGGTGCTCCATCACAGCGGAGAGTTGCTCTTTCTCCGAGCGCACCCACTGGCTCCATTCCGTGTCCCCTCTGGTGCCGCCCTTGAAGCCCTGAGCCGCTAACGCCTGTTTGAGCGATACCCTGGCATCAAGCCCCCGCTTACTCCCCGTGGTGTAGGGAACAAAGTCGATGTGCAGATGGGGCGTAGCCTCGTCCATGTGGAGGTGGGCCGAGAATACACGGAGGTTGGGATTGCGCTCCTGAAACGCTTTCATATACTCGGCCAGCACCGCCGCCGCCAGCCGTCCTTCGTCGCTGTCGGCGCTCATGTCGTCCTTGTTACCCACTTGCAGGATGATTTCATGGAACGGCTTTTCCTGCTTGCCGGATCGTATCCTCTCATAGTAGTTTTCAATCTTGCGGTCTGCCCTGGTCTGCTTGGCGTTGTATCGCTCCAAAGCCTCGTCAAAGAGTTCATGGTATACCGCCTTGATATTCTCATGGCAGTATGTTACATTCAAGTGAGAACGCTCTGGATCTGAATGGTATCGCCGGGAAGCAGGTTCAATCCCTCATACGTGGTCTCTGTACCGCCCACATTGATAGTCAGCTTGTTGACGGCATGAATGCCCCTGTTTTCAATGGTGAAAAGGATCTGTGTCTTACTGCCCAGTTTCACAGTCGAATAGTCAGCCAGCACTGCGGGGACCTGAATTTGATCCGCATAGACTTCCGTGGCAGTGTACATGGCGCTGGTCTGCTTGGGTACTGTGATCTGAGCCTGCGTGCCCTCCGGATCGGCCAGCGTAACAACGCGGGTCTCGGTCGCACCGTCCTTGCCATAGGTCGTCCCCAGAATGACCGCCTTGATCTCGTTGTTTTCCGGATCACTCACATAGGCGTCAAAATGGTCGATCAGCGTGCTGTCCTCCATTTCGGCCACATCCACCGCACCGGTGAAGCGGATCATCTCGTCGTTCTGGCCGTAGGTGTAGAACTTGATGCCCTTGAGCACATCCCGCTCTGTCTGCGGCACGGCCTCATTGCCGGGCTCAGCCGAAGAACCTTCCGTCCCGCCAACTTCCTGCAGCGTCCCCTCGGCCCGCTCTACCCACAAGATGGACAGATCGTCAATGGTCTCTGCGTTCTTGGTGAAGCGGAAGTTGGATGTGATCGACACGTCATATCCATCTGCCACCTGGCTGATGGAGTCGGGCAGTCCCTGCATGGGGCTGCCACTGGCGTCAAAGTCGAGCAAGCGGATGTCAGCGAGGGTGTCCTGCGCAGAACTCTCTTCGCCGCCGTTCAGCACTGCCGCGCTGTCCTGCGCCACGGCCTGCTCAGTGTACCAGCCCAACACAAAGCGTTCCTGCCCCTGTTTGGGGAAGGTCACAGCCGCCAACTGGGGGTTTTCGTCCAGATAGCCATCGTTGGTAGCCCGAATGGTACGAACAACCTCGGCGGCGTTCAGATCGACCACTGCGTAGACGATTTCCCGGTCCACGATGGTCTCTTCATTTCCGTCCATATCCAGCGTGTAGGCCACAGCTGCGGCGCTGCCATCAGACAAGATCTCCGCTGTCAGGCCCTTCACCGTACCGGAGGTTCCGTTATACAGGGTGACGGGGAGCTCGCTCCACTCGCTTCCATCCCAGACCTTGAACACGATGGTGTCCTTCTGGTCAAAGCTGACCAGGTTTTCCTCGCTGCTGGAGGCCACAGAGCGCCAGGCCACAAAGGCCTTGCCTCCGCTGGCCGCCACCACAGGAGCCAGGTCGGGGGCAGAATTATCACTCAGACGGGTACTGGACCATCTGTTTCCATCGTACACAGCGGCATAAACCTCGGTGCCGTTGGCCATCATCATCTGGTCCTCGGGGGTCAGGACTGCGCCGCTGTCCTTGCTGATGTCCACCATCTGCCGGGTCCATGCGCTGACCGCGAAATCCTCTGTTCCGGACAGGGCCGCCTGGCTGTCGCCGTAGCCGCCGTCATCAATGATGCCGCCCTTCTGATAGGAACCGCCGCTCTTGACCGCATAGGCCACCCGGGTCGATTTTGCGTTTGTATCCTGCTGATCCGTGAGATAGGCCACCAGTTGGCCGTCATCAGATACGACCGGGTTGGCATAGGGATAGGTATCACGCTCCAGATTGGCAAGTCCGCTTTCCTCATCCAGCTCGAACAGGGAGGGATCCCCGCCCCACTGGCGGGAGAAGTCCTTGTCCTCCAGATAGCTCCGGTCCTCCAGGGTGGGAGCCAGGTTGAGCGAGAGCATCTGCTGTCCGCCAACATTTTGTACGGATATTCCACCCGTTTTCAGCAGGGAATCCACAAGATCCTTGTGGACATTTTGATTGGCGGCCCAGTTATTCTGGATCGTCTCCCACTGCCCTGTCGCCTCATTCAACAGATTGAAATTGTACGAATACAAAATCTGTTCAAAGCTGATGAACAGGAACTTTACCACAAATTCCAGACCGATCTGTCCGTCAATGGCAAAATGCTGTCCAGACAGTGTTTCATCCTTTCCTCCATCAGCTACATTATATATGCTGCCATCGTCTTTCATATAGGGCCGGTTGAGCCACTGGAACTGCATATCCATGTTGATCTGGCCGTACAGCCCCAGCTTGAAGGCGATGACCGAGTAATCAATACCCACGCCGGCGAAAAAGCGCAGATACAGATAAATGCGGAGCTCGGTCAGAAAATCGCTGCCCAGACTGTTGTATTTTTGAACGGAATCAAAATATTCAACCGTCAGCGCATCCATGCTGACCTCGGCGGTGCCGCCGACGGCAAGCGTGGCCGTGAAAGGGACAATACCCACTATGGTGTTCCAGTTCCAATTGTAGGAGACGCCGCCGCCGGCGTTGAAGCCGCCGGATAGAATGAGGATTTCCCACTTCATGTCGATGTCATCATAGTAGATCAGTGTTTCGTAGTAGCCGCCCACATCGAAACTCATGTTTCGAATGCCCTGCCGCTTGAGGACCTTGTTATAGTCCTCCAGCAGATAGTCATATACGTTTTTCTCCCCTGTCATGGTCAGGATCTCGCTCAAACCAGGCGTATAGTCAAAGTCGCTCTGAGCGCCGTTGGCTCCGGCATACACGCCCGTGACCTGATCCTTGTCAGACATATTTCCAACATTTACTTCCATCAAGCCAAGGAACTTGGTCGGATCGTTGGTCGGGGCAAGACGGAGGGAGAACAGGCTTCCATCGGGCTTTGTGTAGGAGTCATTGGCCACAAGCTGGAGGGCGACGTTAACAAACTCATCCCCAAAGTCTTTATCGGCATCCTTTGCCGTAGTGCCCATAATATTGCCCAGGTACTGCATCTGGCTGACCAGCTCCGGCGTTTCTTCCGGTTTAGGCACTCCGATCATGTTGCACAGGCGGAAGGGAAGACTCTCCTGCCGGGTCACGGTCTTGCCGTCCTGGTAATACTCCAGGAGCAGGCCCACATTTTCACCTTTTTCCACCACACCTGACAAAGTCTGTTCGTTGAATTTTACAGTGTAGTCTGTGATTCGGTATTTGGAGAAGGGATAGCCCTCATTGGAGCATTGGAACTCGCCTTTCTCATCGGCGATGGGAATGCGGGAACCGTCCGTATAGAGCTGGACAGCGTTAGGCACCGCGGCAGCGGAAACCGGCGCGGCTTCCTCGTCCCACCACATAACCACTGTGGTCAGATTGGCCTCCGGCAGACTGGAGCTGGGTCCGATCTGCTCTGTGCTGCCCAGCACAGAGGACGCCGTTCCATAGCCGCTGTAATACACCGATTGGGCCGCGATGAAGGGGTGCTTACCGGCCTCTGTATTTTCCCGGAAGGAGACTATGGCCTCGCCATTACCGACAAACGACTCCTCGTTTACAGTTGCGTTGACGGTGTAGAGAATGGGGTAATAATCGCTGTCTCCCGTCTCGATCTGGAAGACATATTCCACCTTGTCCCCCGGATCGACGGGGACGCCCCATTGGCTTTGGTCCATGAGCACAGTCAGCTTGCCGTCACTGCTCAAGGAAACGGCAGTATCCCGATCGCCCGGGGTCGTCGGGTGGTCCGAGCTGTTCAGCGTGAAGAGCGCCTTCTCTTTGTAATCCCCGTTGACGTACACACCGCCCCGGAAAGTAATGTCTCCGGTATAGGGAGTGCCATCTGGCTTTTTCAGATAGAGGTAGGCGTAGGCCGCCCGACGCAGCTGGAGGTTGTTGCAGGGGTAACGCTCCAGTCTGGTCCAGTCCCCCTCGCCGGTCTTCAGCTGGCTGAGGTAGAAAGTCCCCATGTACAGAAGGCCATCCTTCGTTGCTTCACAGTAGACGTCGCTGGCGATGCCGTACTCAGCATAATAGGCCGCCGCGCCGGTGCTGTCCGAGCTAAGCGTGACCTTTTCTGTGGCAGTATGCTCCGCGTTGGTATACTTCTCGAAGGTCAGGGTCGTCTCAGTCTGTGGATAGCACTGGAAGAGATACAGCTTGTCCTTCAGCGTCTCCACCGTCACATCCAGGCTGTCGCTCATACCGGTGAGTTTGTGGGTGGCTGTCACCGTCGTGCTGCCGTCAGTCAGACCGGACAGGCCGAAGTCCGCGGTGGGGCGGTAAGAGGTATAGGAGAAATTTTCGATGTTATCGTACAGCGTCCCCTGCTGATAGTTTACCGAGACCACCTTGCTGTCCGCCGACTTCCATATGATCTGATCGGCCACTTCGCTCCAGGCGTATTCGCCGTAGTTCACGGAGATGATATTTTTCAGATAAATATCCCGCTTGAGGGCCAGGATCTGCTCCTGGCTCATCTGAGAGATCTCCGCAATATTGGACATCTGTATTGCACTGTCCGCAGATGCAGCGTCCACCATGATCTTCAGGGCATCGGCGTCATAGACATACAACAGGAAGGAGTCATAGCTCCATGTGCTGTCCTCGCCGTTTTTGGCCTGGAGGGTCACGGTATACACCTGCCGGTAGCTGGACGGGTCACCCTCGTCGGCGTCAAATTCCAGATCCTTCAGGGTAAAGGTACCGCTGGCGGAGCCGTTATCCAGCTCCGGCTTGATCTCCGCAGGCACATTTTGACCGCCCTTTGTGATCTGGAACTTCAACAGATCGTTCAGGTCAGCGCCGCTGGCACGGTCCAGCTTACTCACATTCCAGCCAATATCCACTCTGCCAGCGGTATCCAAAATGTAGTAGCTGTCCAGCTTGTCCAGCGAAACCTGAGCAGGCTTGGCCTCCAGGCTGATGGAAGCCTGTGCCCGGTACTCCTTGTCCTCATACTGTGCAGAAACGGTCACAGTAAATTTGTTGCTTCCGCTGTTATAGTCGTATATCAGAACGTCTCCCGGGATCGTGACGCTGGAGGCCGGCTGCTTTGCCGTACCAGTGATGGTCAGGCCGGTCCCCTCCGTTTCACCGTTCAAATCCACCGGCTGGCCGTTCCGTTCCAGCTCAACATGGAATTCCGTCGGGGTATCCCCGTTCTTATCACACAGGTTGCTGGACCAGTAGACCGTCACAGCCTGCCCGTCATCCCCAGTGAGTTCGTTGTTTGGAATCATCAGGAAGGGAGTCAGACCGGCGGCAAATTGCAAAGAATCAAACGTGGTTCCGTCCACAACATAGGTGGCCGTCACAGTCACCGCTTTCCCCTCGATACCGCCGTTCCGGGCGGTGAGGGTGATCTCTGTTGTACCGCTGGTTCCGGTGGGCGTGATCTTACCGTTCTTGTCTACCGCGGCCACCTGGGGATTGCTGGACGCCCACACAAAGTCGGCCTCCCCGGCCTCCTCTGTCCCGGCCACGGCAGTCTTGGTCGTGTCACCGAATGCGAAACCTGTGTCGTGCAGCACGATGGACGCCTGAATATCCGGCATATCGCTCTGCACATAGATCACGGGATCCGTGGGATTTTCAAAGGCATAATCTTCGTCCGTCCCCTGCTTCTTAACGGTTACCGCGGCGGAGAGGTCTTTCTCCGTGATAAACTTTTCCGGATATTGCGTGGTAATGCTAAACGGCTGAAATGTTCCGCGCCCATCCACAACAAGGTCGCCGTACAGATACATCTCCGCCATATAGTCTATCTCTTCCTCTCCCACGTTCATCGGAACAGGGATGTACGCCTCAATTTCGCTGCCTGTCAGAGACTCCGTTGTAAGGTAGAACGGATATTTCGTCTTTCCAAAATCGATGGAGGCGCCCAGAACATCGGCGGGGATATAGAACCGGCCATCCTCGTCCTGCTGCACCTCCTGCATCAGCCATGCGCACCGGTCAGGGTCATCGTTGAGGCGAATGAAAGCCTCCAGCACAGGAGCAGTCGGATCGTATCTGCGGATCAGGGCATCGAAAGAGTCGAAGGCATCGCTTTTCAGCGGAGTTTCCAGTTTGACGCCATCAACGTGGACATTTTGTTGAATGTATTTTCCGTTGCCATCCCGATAGGTAAGAGTAAAATCAGAAAACGCCGCATTGTCCTTTTCCTTCACTTTGTAAAAGTATGTGAACGTGTTCCCCGTACCAGTTGAACTAAGGCATTGACAGTCCTCTCCTTCATAACTCACATTGACATCTCCGGAATATAACGACTTGGAGAATCTGATGGTGATCGGTATGTACTGCCCCGGATAGTATGTGCCGGGCGGGACAGTGATCTCCTCGATCTCAACAGTCGGGTCATCCCGGTTGACAAATTCTCCAAACGGCGATGTAAAATACCACCACATATCTGAGGGCAGCCTGTTCTGTCCATCCCAAAAGAAGCAGTTTTTGGCATTTTCCATTTTGAGATACCAGACTCTTTGTGTTGAGGCATGAACAGGCTTTTCTGGATCATTCTCATTGTCCAGCTTGATCACAAGCTCGGCGGAAGCATACCCTTCTTCATCGGATGTCATCCTGACCGTTCCGCGGCGCGTCTCCTCTTGGATCGCCTGGGTGCCAGGAATAGCTTCCCAATCAAAGGAATATTCTGTTCCGGGATATGCCTGGCCGATCTCAAATCGAATTCTGTACTCATCGGGTGTGATCTGCTCAAAAGCTGTGATCCGCACCTGCACTTCGTGGCGAAAAAATGGGTTGGGCTCTTTATCATCTGACGCAGGCGCCACTTCTATGCCCTCGGTACCGATCTGGTCCAGCAGGCTGTTCAGGCTGTCCTGCTGCTCCTGCGTCCACTGGTGCGCTGTATAGTAGGTATCCCGCAAATAGGCGATGTAATCCTCAATTTCGAGGATCACCGCCAGATCAGCCAGAGAAATGGGCGTTCCGTCCACAAACACGAGCTGCTCGGGGTCATAGGCCCCGTCCAGCACCGCGCGCAATTCCTCCAGTGTGACCTCTTTGCCGTCCATCATGATGGACCAGCTTTCCACGGCGTTCCCATCCTCGTCCAGCAGGTCGTATTGCTGAAGCAGGCTGTAATACCGCTCAGCCTCCTCCTCGCTGCCGCAAATCTCCTCCATCCGGGACAAGATCTCCCGGTTATACTTGGGGTCATTGCTCAGCAGGGCTGCATAGGCCGCTGTGGGAAGCAGTGCAACCGTCATGACCAACACAAGAATCATGGCAGTCAGCCGCTTCCAGATCTGACTTTTCATAAACTCTCCTCCTTGTTTCTCTTCCCCGTCACAGCGCGGGATCCTCCCTAGATCTCCCTGTCCAACAGGAGGCGTCGTTGATCCCGCGATGTGTTCCGTTGAATGAGATACCGATCTGATTTTATTATAGCGCATTCCACCGGGCCGCTGGTGTACAGTTCACGCCGAAAATATGCATTTCACGAAGAGGCGGGAGATTTGGCCCCTGTGCTGAGCGGTATTTCTCGCTATGACGAAGAGAGCGGACCTCAACACGATCCGTTCCGCATACGCAGCACCAGGCAAATGCCGGCCCTGTGGCCGTATGTCTCTGAGCAGCTCAGTCCGGCATAGGCGCTGTCCTTTTTTCGCCCCATCTGAACATACGAAACCCGGCATGGGGACGGATCGTTCCATCTCCACGCCGGGTCTTGCTCTCACTGTCTTACGCCGCCTTTCTGACGGGTCAAAAGAAATGGATCGGCTGTTTGCCATTCAGCCCACGCTGATCCCCATGCGGCGGGCCACCTCCAGCATCCCATGTCCCTCCGGGACCAGGCGGCTCTTTCCGGCCACATCCTTCAGCCGGTTCTCCCCCACATGGTTGTTCTTCATGGCCACCGTGACGCCGTAGTTCCCGTCCTCCACCATCTTGGCAGCATAGGACCCAAACTGGGTGGCCAGCACCCGGTCATAGGGACAGGGGCTCCCGCCCCGCTGCATGTGGCCGGGGACACAGATCCGGGTCTCGATCCCGGTCAGGGCCTCGATCTGCCGGGCAATGCGGTTGGTAGCGGTGGTATAGCCCTGTTCCGCCCGCTTCGCCATCCGCTCCTTTCGCTTCATCCGGGCCTCCTTGGCGTCCATCGCTCCCTCGGCCACCGCCAGGATGGAGAAGTGCTTCCCCTGGGCCGCCCGGCGCTCAATGGCGGCGCATACATTCTCAATGGTATAGGGGAGCTCCGGGATGAGGATGATGTCCGCTCCGCCGGCGATACCGGCATAGAGGGTGAGCCACCCGGCCTTATTGCCCATCAGCTCCACCACCATGCACCGGCTGTGGCTGCCCGCGGTGGTGTGGACCCGGTCGATGGCCTCAGTGGCGATCTCCATGGCGGAGTGAAACCCAAAGGTCACATCGGTGCCGAAGATGTCGTTGTCGATGGTCTTGGGCAGAGCAATGATGTTCAGCCCCTCCTCCGCCAGCAGGTTGGCCGTCTTGTGGGTGCCGTTGCCCCCCAGGCACAGCAGGCAGTCCAGCTTCATCTCCTGATAGTTTTTCTTCATGGCGGCCACCTTGTCCACCTGGTCCTCCTCCACCACCCGCATCAGCTTGAAGGGGGTGCGCTTGGTTCCCAGGATGGTCCCGCCTACCGTCAGGATGCCGGAGAACTCATGGGGCTCCATCACCCGCCAGTCCCCGTTGATGAGCCCGGCATAGCCGTTGCTGATGCCGATGAGCTCCACATTCTCCCCCATGCGCTGATACAGCGCCTTGGCTACCCCCCGCAGCGTGGCGTTCAGCCCCGGGCAGTCGCCTCCCGAGGTCAGGATCCCGACTCTTTTTTTCATTGTGTGACTCCTCCCCACAGATCCGGCCGGTCAGTCCGCCTGTCCCGCCAGGACCTTCTGATAGTCCGCATAGTTTTCCTCCAACAGCCGGGGCGTATCCAGCCCATAGGGGCATTTGGACTTACACTGTCCACAGTGGAGACACTGCTGGATCCGCTCCATCTTCTCCTGCCACTCCGGCGTCAGCCAGTTTGCGGCGGGAGCCCGGCGGAGCATCAGGCTCATGCGGGCACAGTTGTTGATCTCGATCCCCGCCGGACAGGGCATACAGTAGCCGCAGCCCCGGCAGAAATCCCCGGCCAGCTCCTCCCGGTCCCTTTGGATCACTGCCTGGCGCTCCTCCGTCATGGCGGGGGACGTCTGGACGCAGGACAGGAACTGGTCCAGCTCGCTCCGGCGCTGTACGCCCCAGATGGGCAGCACTGTGGGGTGCTCCTCCATAAAGGCCGCGGCGGTCAGGCCGTCCCGGATCAGGCCGCCGGCCAGCCCCTTCATGGCGATAAAGCCCATATCCGCCGCCCGGCACTTCTCCACCAGCTCCAGCTCCTGGGGCCCGGACAGGTAGCTGAAGGGGAATTGAAGCGTATCATACAGCCCGGAATCGATGGCCTCGTGGGCCACCGCCAGGCGGTGATTGGTAATGGAGATGTGGCGGATCTTTCCCTGGCTCCTGGCCTCCAGAGCGGCATCATACAGGCCGTCCGCGCCCCCTGGACGGGGACAGAAGGCGGGGTTGTGGAACTGATAGATGTCGATGTAGCCGGTGCCCAGAGTGCGCAGGCTGGTCTCCAGATCCTTCCAGAACTCCTCCGCCGTCTGTGCGGCGGTTTTCGTGGCCAGGATCACCCGGTCCCGCATCCCGGCAAAGGCGGCGCCCACCTTCTCCTCGCTGTCCGAATAGGCCCGGGCTGTGTCAAAGTAGTTCATTCCCCCGTCATAGGCCCGGTGGAGCAGTTCCACCGCCTCCGCCTTGGAGATCCGCTGGATGGGCAGACAGCCAAAGCCCTGCTTCTCCACTACAAGGCCCGTGCGGCCCAGTTTCACGCTTCCCATATATGCTCCTCCTCTTGACGTGCAGCAACCGTCATAGTTTCTCCTTTTATTAAAAAACGGATCAGCCCCCGTGTCAAGAGCTGATCCCCGCTTTTCTATGTTAAATTCTCATGGGATGCGCTTCCCTAGTCGGCAGTAATAAACAACTCATACAGGCGGCTGAGCATATCCCAGGTCGCCCGGTCCATCACCCCGGTCTCCTCCAGCTGGGCCAGGTTCTGGAGCCACAGGGTATTCTGCACCGAGGCCTCCCCGTGCTGTCCGTCCGCCTCATCCTCCACGATCCCCTCCAGCCGCTGGCGCAGCAGCTGGAACATCGTTTGGGGCAGGACCATATACGCCCCCTCCCCGCCCGGCTGCATCTGCGCACCCTCTCCGGGAAAGATGCGCAGGCTTCTGGGCGGGGCCACCTCCCGCTCCAGCGCCATCCACTCCCGCCGGATGGAGTCCCAGGTGCGGCTGTCCACCACTCCGGTCACGGGCGGGGCCAGTTCCCGCTGAAAGAGCATCACCGCCTCCAGCGTCTCCTCTCCAAACAGACCGTCTACCGCCAGCTGAGGCAGAAAGCTGTACCTCGTCCCCAGACGGCGGAGCATATACTGAAGATTCTGAACCGGGTTAGACAGCATCTCCTCCTCCAATTTCTGCGGCGTCATACCATCTCCACTCCTCTCTGATCGCTGCTTCCCATTCGGAGATCCTCTCCCGGGAACTGTCCGGCCCGGCTGGTAGTCCCATACCGGACCGCCGCTGGAACGCTTTCATTTTGCGGAAAGTTGATCCCGTCCCGGCGCAGGTCCCGCTCGATGCCAGAATATTCCCCATAGATGGAATGCCAGGTCTGGGGGCCCACGATGCCGTCGGAGGGCAGCCCTGTGTGGGACTGATACTCCCGCACGGCCCGGGCGGTCGCGCCGCCATAGACGCCGTCGATTCGGACGGCGCTCACCGTCGGCTCAAACTCCGCTACCAGGGCCAGCATATATTGCAGTACAGCCACATCCCCTCCCCGGTCGCCCTGGCGCAGCAGGCCCGGATACTGGAAGGAAAAGGTCTGGAACAGCTGTCCCTCGCTGACCAGTTCGGACAGCTGTGTGATCCCCACATAGAGGTAGACCATCTTGTACCAGGTCGCCTTGCCCACCACGCCGTCCTCCGCTAGGCCGAAGATGCGCTGGAAGGTCCGGACCGCCTCCTCCGTCTGGGGATCATAGACGCGGGTGACCGGCCAGATCTTCGGAATGGCCGGATAACTCTGGGAGATGCGGTTGAGCATATTCTTCACCACCACCACATTCTCTCCCTGGGAGCCCAGACGGAGAGGGGTTCCCGGATAGGAGCGGCCCAGATCCCGGATGGGGGCGTCCCGCACCAGCTCGATGCGCTCCCCATAGTAGTGCCGTAGGACCTCCATGGGCCCATACCCCTGTCGGGCCAGATCCTGACTGCCCCACTGGGAGAGGCCGTCGCAGGTGCTGGTGGTCCCGTTGCAGAATTTGGCCGCCAGGGGCTCCACAAAGCCGCTGCGGCGGATGTAGTCGTTAAAGCTCTCATCCACCACCCGGCTGATGTTCTCAAAGATGTTCCGTCCGCGGATGAACTTCTGGTCATAGGCGGTGGTGGAGGTAATGTCGAAGTCATAGCCCCGGCTGGGGTAGAACTCAGTGTAGACCCGGTTGAGCGCAAAGGAGACGATGGCCAGAATGTTGGCCTCGATGGCCGCCGGCTCCCAGGTGGGATAGATCTCACTGGAGGCCACATTTTTTACATAGTCCGGGAAGGAGACGGTAATGTTTTCTGCCTCCTCGTTCGGCAGGCCCAGGTGTACGGTGATCACGCTGGGCACAACGGGTGTCACACGGATGGGCATGGATCACCTCACAGGCTCTGTCCGGTGATCTCCCGGATCTGCTCCTGGACCAGGCTGGATTCCCCTTCGCTGAGCGGGGACAGTTCCATCTCCTGAAGGGTGTCCACCCCATCAAAGATCTGGACCCCCTCTACCAACAGCATAGCATAACCCGGGTGCTCCGCCCACACATCGCACACCGCGTAGGGGGGCGTTCC
This sequence comes from Clostridiales bacterium, assembly GCA_902363045.1. Classification (GTDB taxonomy): domain Bacteria; phylum Bacillota; class Clostridia; order Oscillospirales; family Oscillospiraceae; genus Lawsonibacter. The sequence continues at coordinate 20,892 of CABIYX010000016.1, read as the reverse complement.
ATGCCCCGGCTGTATGCTGTCCTCCAGGAGGGGGGTGGGGATGTCCACCGGGCGGGTGGATCCGCTCCGGTCAGTAGCCTGAACTGACAGCAGCTGGTACTTTCCCCCTTCGCTCCGCTGGGTGACCACCACCGTGGCGTCTGACAGGGGCAGCTTCGCCCGGGAGATATAGACGCGGACCGTCAAGGTCCCTTTTCCATTCATAGGCTCCTCCTTCCGGCGGGCCCGGCCCGCCTGCTTCTGCCTCCATGGTATGCCGCCGGCCCTCTTACGGTGAACAACAGCGTCCCCCGAAGTATTTCTCCAGGGAACGCTGCTCATAGTAGTATGTACAAATTTTGCTTACGACCAGGACTCCTCCAGTTCCGACCGCTTGGCGCGGCCCATCAGGTCGGTGACCACCAGCTTGGGGTCCCGTCCCTCATACAGCACCTCATAGGCAGCCTGGGAAATGGGCATCTCCACCCCGGCCTTTTGGGCCAGGGTCCGGGCGTTGGCGGCGGCGTAATAGCCCTCCACCACCGCGCCGATCTCCTCCAGGGCCTGCGCCACCGGCTTGCCCTGGCCGATGAGGATGCCGCACCGGCGGTTGCGGGAGTGCATGGAGGTGCAGGTGACGATCAGGTCGCCCACCCCGGCCAGGCCGGTGAAGGTGTCCTTCCGTCCGCCCAGAGCCACTCCCAGGCGGGCCATCTCCGCCAGCCCCCGGGTCATCAGCAGGGCCTTGGTGTTGTCCCCACAGCCCATTCCATCCGTACAGCCGGCGCACAGGGCGATGACGTTTTTCAGGGCGGCGCAGATCTCGGTCCCGATCCGGTCATCACTGGTATAGACCCGGAAGCGCTGATTCATAAACAGATCCTGAACCAGCTCAGCGTCCGCCAGATGGTCGGCGGCGGCCACCACTCCAGTGGGGATGTGCCGCCCCACCTCCTCGGCATGAGAGGGCCCGGATAACACCACCACCGGACACTTGCCCTCCAGCTCCTCCTCAATGACCTGGCTCAGGCGCAGGGAAGTGGACTTCTCGATGCCCTTAGAGGCGGAGATGACCACCGTTCCGGGGCGGATGAAGGCCCGCAGCCTGGCCGCCGTCTCCCGAACCGCGTAGGAGGGCGTGACCATCAGCACCGCCCCGCTGTCTGCCACACAGTCCAGGTCGGCGGTAAAGTGCATCGCCTCCGGCAGGGGCACCCCCTTCAGCATGGGGTTCTCCCGGGTCCGCCGCAGCTCCTCCGCCTTTTCCGGGCGGTGGGACCACAGGGTCACATCATGTCCGTTTTCCACCAGCAGCAGGGCTAAGGCCGTCCCCCAGCCGCCGCTGCCAATCACAGTGATCTTCATCGCGTTTATCTCCTTCCCAACAGATGTCTCTGAAACCCTCAGTCGGCTTCGCCGACAGCTCCCTTTGCGAAGGGGGAAACCCTCAGTCAGCCTGACGGCTGACAGCTCCCTTTGCGAAGGGAGCCTAGTCCTCAGCCGGCCCTGCCCTATTCCTTTTTATGATGCAGAGAAAACTTGTTTTCCGTCCCGGACAGCAGCCGCTGGATGTTGCCCCGGTGCATATAGACCACCAGCCCTCCGATCACCAGTCCCAGCAGGGCGATCACCGGGTCCCGGTAGACGAACCAGGTGGCCACAGGGAAGGAGGCCCCGGCCCAGAGCGAGCCTAGGGACACATACTTCGTGGCCACAGCCAGAATGAAGAATCCTCCCCATACTACCAAGGCAATCCGCCAGTCGATCATAATGGCGATGGCTCCGCCGGAAAGAATGCCCTTCCCCCCCTTGAAGTGGAACATACAGGGAAACATATGGCCCAGCAGGCACCACAGTCCGGCCCAGTATTTACAAAAAACATCGGCTAAAGCATGAGTAGGGTAGGGCCATCCATCAAAGAGATACTTATCAGCACAGTATCCTGCAAGTCCCACTGCAATGACTGCTTTGAGTACATCACACAAAATAACCACCAGGGTCAGCGGCCCGCCAAAGGTGCGGTAAAAGTTGGTCAGCCCCGCGTTGCCAGAGCCGTGGTTGCGCACATCGTCCCCAAGAATGTACTTGGAGACGATGACCGCCCCGTTAAAACAGCCCAAAAAATAGGAGATTACAGCAGACCCGCCAAAATCCAGAAGCAAATAAAGGACTGTCTCCATGTCTTAATCCTCCTTCTCGCCCTTCTGCCGGACGGTGAGCCGTACCGGGGTGCCCTCCAGGCCGAAGGTGGATCGGATCTGATTTTCCAGATAGCGCTGATAGGAGAAGTGGAACAGCCTGGCGTCGTTGCAGAAGCAGACGAAGTGGGGGGGGCGTATCCCCACCTGGGTCATATAGTAGATCTTCAGGCGGCGGCCCTTGTCCGTGGGGGGCTGCACCCGGGCGGTGGCGTCGGCCAGGACGTTGTTGAGCATCCCAGTGGTGATGCGCATGGCCGCCTGGTCGTTCACATAGCGGATCAGCTCAAACAGACGGCCCACCCGCTGGCCCGTCAGGGCAGAGATGAACACGATGGGGGCATAGGTCATATAGGACAGGTCCCGCATCACATCCTGGCGCATCTTGTCCATGGTCTTGCCATCCTTCTCGATGGCGTCCCACTTGTTGACTACGATGATGCAGGCCTTGCCCGCCTCGTGGGCCAGACCGGCCACCTTGGTGTCCTGCTCGGTGACCCCCTCCTGGGCGTCGATGAGGATGAGGCACACATCGCTGCGCTCGATGGCCATGGTGGAACGGAGGACGGAGAACTTCTCGATCCGGTCGTCCACCTTGGACTTCTTCCGCATCCCGGCGGTGTCGATGAAGCAGAACTTTCCCTGCTCGTTCTCATAGTAGCTGTCGATGGCGTCCCGGGTGGTCCCCGCCACGTTGGAGACGATGACCCGCTCCTCTCCCAAAATGCGGTTGATCAGAGAGGACTTGCCCACATTGGGCTTTCCGATGACCGCCACTTTGATGACGTCGTCGTCCTCCTCCTCTTCCTCCTCGGGGGGGAAGTATGCAAAGCAGGCGTCCAGCAGGTCGCCGGTGCCGTGGCCATGGACGGCGGAGACCGCGATGGGATCCCCCAGGCCCAGGTTGTAGAACTCATAGATGTCCGGATTCTCCCGGCCGGTCTGGTCGGCCTTATTCACCGCCAGCACCACCGGCTTGCCGGAGCGCAGGAGCATATTGGCTACCTCCTGGTCGGAGGCAGTCATGCCGGTCTTGATGTCGCACACAAAGACGATCACGGTGGCGGTGGAGATGGCGATCTCCGCCTGCTCCCGCATAAAGGCCAGGATCTGGTCGTCAGTACCCGGCTCGATGCCGCCGGTGTCCACGATGTCGAACACCCGGTTTCGCCACTCGCAGGGGGCGTAGATGCGGTCCCGGGTGACGCCGGGGGTGTCCTCCACGATGGACAGCCGCCGGCCGCACAGCTTATTGAAGAGCATGGACTTGCCCACATTGGGCCGGCCCACGATGGCAACTAATGGTTTCATAGCGTTTCCTCCTGTATTTCAACGGGGAGCGGAGGCGGCGGGCCGCCCGCTCCGGTCAGCGGTACTGAAAATATTCGGTCTCCTCCCGCAGCTGGACCTGCTCCGGAGGCGGGACCTCCAGACCGCACATCGCGTCCAGCAGCTCAAAGCCGTCCTGGGCCACCGGGATCACCGGGACCCCCAGCTCCCGCTCCACATCGTCCAGCGAGACATCGTCCAAAAAGACCCTCTCCCCGGCCCGGAGCATATTGGCCGGGATCAGCAGCCGCTGCCCCAGATCCCGCCCCCGCAGCTGGGCGATCAGATCTCCGCCGGTGACCAGCCCGGCCACGGTGATGGTGTGGCCGAAAAAGTCGTTGCGGATGGGGTACACCGTCCCCCGGATGGCGCCGCACTTCTCCTGGGCCCGGGCCACCAGCTGCTCCAGAAAGGGGGCGGCAGACACTCCGGTGGCGATGGCAAATGGGGTCGCATCCTCCATCTCCTCCGGCTCCATCAGATCCAGCCCCCGGGCAAACTCCCGGGACAGCAGGGTGAGCATCCCCACCCCGTTATCCAGCTGGGTAAATTCCTCAAAATATTCCTCCGGGGGCAGTTCCCGCCCCGCCAGCAGATAGAACTCGTCGGAGCACCAGACCAGCCGGGTCCCGGTACGCGCCCGGTGCGCCTCGGCGAAGTCCTCCACCTGGCTGATGAGGGCATCGGCCTCCTCCCGGGTGTACGGGCGCAGTGGGTACAGCCCCTCCCGGAACCTGGTCACGCCCACCGGGACCACTGAGACGCTGTTCACCGACGGATACATCTCTGCCAGGTCCCGGAGGGTCCGATCCAGGGCCGGTCCGTCGTTGACGCCGGGGCAGGAGACGATCTGGCAGTTCATGGTGATGTGGTTCCGGGCAAAGCGCTCCATGATGTCGATGGACTCCCCCGCCCGCCGGTTCTTCAGCATCCGGCACCGCAGCTCCCGGTCCGTGGTGTGGACGGACACATTGATGGGGGAGATGCGCAGATCGATGATCCGCTGGACCTCCCGCTGGGAGAGGTTGGTCAGGGTGAGGTAATTCCCCATGAGAAAGCTGAGCCGCGCGTCGTCATCCTTGAAATACAGGCTCTTCCGCATCCCCTTGGGCATCTGGTCCACAAAGCAGAAAATGCAGTTGTTGGCGCAGGAGCGGGCCCGGTCCATGAGATAGGTCTCAAACTCCAGGCCCAGGTCCTCCCCCTCCTCCTTGCGGATATGCACAGCGCGGCGGCTGCCGTCCGGCTCTTGGAGCGTCAGGGTCAGCCGCGGATCATAGGTGTAAAATTTATAGTCCAGCACATCCACCACCGGCTTGCCGTTGACCTCCAGCAGGGTCTCGCCCGGCCGGATGCCCGCCCGGCTGGCGGGACTGCGGGGATCTACGGTTCGGATCACGGTCCGGCTCATCCCTCCGCCTCCTCTCAGGGGGACGCCGCGCACACCGCCCCCATCTTACATGGTTTCCTTTATTGTACAATAGCCTTTCCCGGATTTCAACCCAAAATCCGGTTCCTTTTCCCTCTCCCGCCCCCTCCGGCGGCTGTCCGTCGGTTTTACTTGCAAATACGGTGGAAATAGCCTACAATAACAGAAGATATTGAAAGGCCGCGCCGCGACCGGCGGCGCGGTTCACACTGCTTAGGAGGTCCCTTGTATGCCCCTTGACCGCGTTGCCGCCCGCCTGCGCCAGCGGATCCCCGCCACCGCGTGGGCCGCGTTCCTGTCCTGCTTTCTGTCAGGCTATCTCATCCATCTCTTCGCCCTTACCAACCTGATCCCCAACTCAGATGGTCTCAGCCGGGTGTTTGATCCCCAGCAGATGACCGTATCCGGCCGGTGGTTTCTCCACTATGCCTCCGCCCTCAACGGTTTTACTCAGATGCCAGCCCTCATCGGCTTTCTGTCCATGGTGTTTCTCTCCCTGGCGGCGGCCGCCGCTGTTCTGATCCTGGGGCTGCACAGCCGCACCTTATCCGCCCTGGCCGGCGTACTGATGGCCGCCTTCCCCTGTCTGGGATACACCTTCCTCTATATGTTCACCGCCTCCGCCTATTGCCTGGCCATCCTGCTGGCGGTGCTGTCAGTCTGGCTGGCGCAGAAGGGCGGCTGGCCCCGCAGCCTTGCGGCCTGCCTCCTTTTGGCCCTGTCCATGGGGATCTATCAGGCCTACGCCGCGGTGGCCGTCTCCCTGTCCGTGCTGGCGGTGCTCCGGGCGTGCCTGGACCACCGGGCCAACTGGAAGGGCACCCTCCGCCTGGGCCTGCACCTGATGGGCGTGCTGGCCGCCGGGGCCGCCCTGTACTACGGCCTGCTCCAGCTGTTTCTCTCTGTCAAGGGGCTGGAGCTGCTCAGCTATCTGGGCATGAGCCAGGCCGGCGGCGGCTATCCCATCGCCCAGCTGCCCCGCCTGATCCTCTCCGCCTACAAGCAGGTCCTGGTGTTCTTCTTCCTGCCCGGCTCCTCCAGCCCCTTCACCACCCCGGTGCTGGTGCTGCTGGATCTGCTGGCGCTGGCCCTGGGCGCGCTGTTCTGCTTTACCGCCCTCACCCGCCGCTCCCTGTGGAAGCAGCCCTGGCGGCCTGTGGGTATGCTGGTCATGGCAGCCCTTCTCCCTCTGGCGGCGGGCTTTGCCCAGATCATCGCCCCCTTCTCCGACGCCACCCCCATTATGAAGTACGCCTATGTCTCCATCTATCTGGCGGTTGTCCTGGCCGCCGACCTGGGTCTGAGCCTTCTCCCCCGCCCCCGCGGGACCGCGGCCGGCTCCTGGGCGGTGGCGGGCTGTCTGGTCTGCCTGTGCCTCTATGGGGCCAACATCAACAATCTGCTCTATACCGCCTCCGCCCAGGCCCACCGGGCCACCCTCAGCTATGCCACCCGCCTGCTCTCCCGCATCGAGAGCTGCCCCGGCTACACCGGCGGTGAGGAGGTCGTCATCATCGGTTCCTTCCCCACCGACCGGATCTATTCCTCCATCGAGAGCTACGCCCTGGTGGACCATTACAGCGTCCCCACGGACACCGTGGCCCCGCTGAACAAGCACATCTATTACTATCTCAACGACTGGCTCAACGTCCCCCTGGAGGAGCCCGACGAGGAGACCATGAAGTCTGTCTCCCAGTCCGCCGCCTTCCGCAAAATGCCCCTCTACCCCGCCGACGGCAGCGTACAGCGCATTGACGGTCGGATCGTGGTCAAGATCCAGAAGGAGTACACTCCCAAGAGCGATTATGAGCTGGCATACGAAAACAGGAGCTGATCCCATGGAAGCTGTAACCCCCCGCACCGGACTTCTGTCCGTGGTGCTGCCCGCTTATAATGAGGAGGAGTCCGTCCCCCTGGCCGCCCGGACCATCGGCGGCCTGCTGGCGGAGGCGGACATCCCCTATGAGCTGCTCTTTGTCAACGACGGCTCCCGGGACCACACCTGGCAGGCCATTCAAAAGGCCGCCGAACAGGATCCCCGGGTGCGCGGCATCCGCTTCTCCCGGAACTTCGGCAAAGAGGCCGCCATCTTCGCCGGATTGGCCCAGGCCCGGGGCGCGTGCTGCGTGGTCCTGGACTGTGACCTCCAGCACCCGCCGGAGAAGATTTTGGAGATGTACCGTCTCTGGCAGGAGGGCTGGCAGGTGGTGGAGGGCATCAAGGTCAGCCGCGGCCGGGAAAATCCCGTCCACACCCTAGCCGCCCGGACCTTCTATCGCTTTCTCAGCGGGGCCACCCGCATCGATATGTCCCGTGCCTCTGACTTCAAGCTGCTGGACCGACGGGCGGTGGATGTGCTCATCGCCATGCGGGAGAAAAACGCCTTCTTTCGGGCCCTGTCCTCCTGGATCGGCTTTGATACCACTCAGGTGGAATTTGAAGTACAGCCCCGGGCCGCCGGCTCCTCCAAGTGGTCCATCCGCAGCCTCACCCGCTATGCCATTACCAACCTGGCCTCCTTCTCTACCGCCCCCCTCCAGCTGGTCACCTTGCTGGGGGTGCTGGTATTTTTCTCCTCCCTGGTGCTGGGCACCCACTCCCTGTGGCAGAAGCTGAACGGGCAGGCCCTGGAGGGCTTCACCACGGTGATCCTCCTGCTTCTCCTCATCGGCAGCGTGCTGATGATCTGCCTGGGCATCATCGGCTACTACATTGCCAAGATCTATGAGGAGATCAAGGACCGGCCCCGGTACATCGTGGCCGACGAGTGCGGAGGCCGCCGGGATGAAGAATAAACTCAAGCAGCTTCTGGACCCCACCCTCTTCCGCTTTTTGCTGGTGGGGGTGGTCAACACCGCTGTGGGTTATGGGATCATGTTCGGCCTGTACAATCTGGCCGGGCTCCACACCTGGGGGGACCTGGGCTACTGGATCTCCTCCGCCGCCAACTATGTAGTGGGCAGTGTGGTCAGCTTCTTTCTCAATAAGCACTTCACCTTCCGCAATGAGGAGCGCGGGGCCGGTGTGGTGCTCCGTTTTGCGGTGAACATCGCCGTATGCTGGGCCCTGGCCTACGGTCTGGCCAAGCCGGCCACCGTCTGGCTGCTGTCCGGAACCGTGTGGAGCTCACAGCTCCAGGGCAACCTGTCCATGCTGGCGGGCTCCGGCCTGTTTGTTCTGCTCAACTACTTCGGCCAGCGCTTTTTCGCCTTCCGCAGCCGATAAGCAAATATCCAAAGGGAGACCGCCCCCGGCTCCCTTTGGATATTTTTGAATCCGGCCCTTTTCCAGTCAAATCTGCGTTTTTCTCTCTTTGCAACCAGCGGTTGTCAAATTGTATCCCACTTTTGGTTGCGTTGCAGGCCCTTTTTTGCTATCCTTCTCCCTGCGAAAGGAGCGCAGCCCAGTTCCGGTATGCCCCCGCGCAGATGCAAACAGGAGGTCTTTTCCATGGAATTTCAACAGCGGCTCTATGAGCTGAGAAAGCAGTCCGGTCTGAGCCAGGAGGGGCTGGCCAGCCTGCTGGGAGTCACCCGCCAGGCCGTCCAGAAGTGGGAATCCGGCTCCTCACGGCCCGACATGGACAACCTGGCCGCCCTGGCCCGGTATTTCAATGTGAGTCTGGACTATCTGGTGACCGGCGAGGAGCGGTCTGCTCCTCCTCCAGCCGCCACCATCATCAACAACTACTACTCCCGCTGGCACTATGAGTACAAAAGCCCCCAAACTTTCTTCGGCCTCCCCCTGATCCACATCCGGCTGGGGGAGCGGGGGCTTTGCACCGCCCGGGGGATCATAGCCATCGGGAATTGCGCCGTGGGGGTCCTCGCCATCGGCGGCTTCTCCTTCGGTCTGGTCAGCGTTGGAGGGCCGTCCCTGGGACTGCTGTTCTCCCTGGGGGGATGGGCGGTGGGCGCCCTCGCTGTCGGCGGGCTCGCCCTGGGTCTGCTGGCCTTCGGCGGGGTGGCGGCCGGTTTCTTCTCCCTGGGCGGTTGTGCCTTCGGGGTATACGCGGCCGGGGGCGCGGCTGCCGCCTCAAAAATCGCCATTGGAGGCGCGGCCTCCGCCCCTCTGGCCATCGGGCAGACGGCGGAGGGATCCCTCACCTTTGGCCTGGGCTCTGACCCGGCGGCGGTGTCCGCGGCCATCCGGCAGGCGGCCGCCGGTGTACCTCGGGTTTTCCAGGAGCTCCTGATCTTCCTGGCCCGGCACTGGTAAGCCGGGGAGCAGCAGGTCCCCCCTCAGACGCAGCAGCGCCCCGCCGGTCCGGCGGGGCGCTGCTTTTGCTTCTCTCCATCCCCCACGGGGGCGGAGCGTATCTGTTTACTTGTCCAGCTTCTGATGGAAGTTCATCAGGATCTGGGCCACCTGGGCACGGGTGGCAGTGCCCTGGGGAGCCAGGGTATTGTTCTCCATGCCGGAGATCAGGCCCTCATGGACCGCCCAGCGGATGGCGTCCACGGCGTAGGCGCTGACGCTGCTGCTGTCAGCGAACTCCTTCTGCGCCATACCGGAGGCGTCCGGGCTGCCCGCGTAGCGGTACAGGATCAGGGCCATCTGCTCACGGGTCACGGAGGCGTCGGGGGCAAACTTCCCGTCGCCCACGCCGGAGACATAGCCCTTCTCCGCCGCCCAGTTCACCGCGTCGGCGTACCAGGCGTTGGCCGCCACGTCGGCGAAGGTGCTCTCCGCCTTCACAGCGGGCTTGCCGGACATGGCGTACAGAGTCTGGGCCAGCATGGCGCGGCTGAAGCCCGCGTTGGGCGCGAACTCCCGGGCGGACACGCCGGACATGATCCCGTTCTCGGCCACATACTCCACCGCCTTGTAGTACCAGGCGCTCTTGGCCACGTCGTCAAAGCGGGTGTCAGGCTGCTGAACAGTCCCATCCTTGGCGAAGCTGGCCTCCACGGTGACCTTGCTGTCCGCCATGTGGAAGGTGTAGGTGGTCTCGGACCGCTTGGTGACCTTCAACTCCTTGTTCTTGGCGTCGGTGACGGTCAGCTTGTCCAGCTCATAGCCCGCGTCGTGCTTCACGGTGACGGTGATGCGGGTTCCGGCGGAGGCCTCGTCCGCGCTGACGGTCACAGAGCCGTGTCCGTCGTCCTCGGTGACGATGGCGTAGGTGCGCTCGTTGTCGGAGGAGGAGCCGCCGTCCTCATCAATGTAATCCCACTTTGCAACAAAGGTCACATCACCAGTCACCTTGTAGGAGCTTCCAACCTTCGTGCTGCCAACATACCAGCCTTCAAATTTGTAGTTGGGCCGATTCCCAGGAGTGGGCAGAGTGATCTCTGTCCCTTCAATTACCTTCATTTCAGCCACATCAGCGTTCTCAAATTTGACCGTGTAGACTGTGGGCTGGACGGGTTCGTTTTCGTCTGTCTTCTTCACCGAGTCACTCGTGTAGGTCAGCTTGCCGCCCAAGCCAGTCAAATCACCTGTCAGGTTATTCTTCAAAACATCATTGTCTGCGATTCCCTGATTCAGCTGGCGCAGGATGGGCCCGCAATTGGTGGCGGTATTGCCATCAAGGATAATAGAAGCGTTGGTGTAATCGCCGCCTTTGGCAATCTGGATCATACCACGGGTACCTGCTTTCCCTTCCGCGGTCCACTCCCCTGCGACGTCAATATTCTGAAACGTATTGTCTTGAATCGTTACTTGGGAAACAGGATCATTGTTGTCGTTATCATGGCCAATCATAATACCGCCGCCGCAGTTTTCAAAGGTGCAGCCACTGACTTCAATGCCGTTCTTGCCCACTAGGTCCTTGATCGCATAAGAATTGTAGATATTCTTAAACTCGCTGTTTTTGATGATGGTAGATCCGTTGCTGTTATTGAAGCTGGTAAATACGACATGATCGAAGGTGCAGTTTTCAATCAGCGTATCCTTGCTGTTCATCAGATAAAGCTGGGCGGATCTTACGTCATCTGCTTTGTATTCACCCTTCCAGTTGGTATTACCATAAAGGGTAAAATCCTTTGCCTCATACACAAAGTTCACATTAGAAAGCTTGACATCAACATCTTTCGGGCTCTCGCCGTTATTTGCGAGATAGAACTGTGCAAGGTTGCTGTTCACTTTGTTGGGGACATTTCTGTTGCTTGCGGCACTATTGTGCTCAATTCCTTCGTGCGTCTGCCCACAGTTATTGCCCAGGCAGCCGCTTTCGGGGCTCCACTTAACAGTAAGCTTTTTCCCATTCGCAAGTGTGCCATCGAACGCATACTCAGAGGCTTCCACGCGCTTGATAAAGGTGTCAAAGTCGATGACCTGAGGTTCCAAAACGACTTCTCCCGCAACCGTGACGGCGATATTTTCGCTTTGAGCATTGTTCTTTTTGTCGTTCCACAGGCTGCTGCCGCTGTTGGAGCCAACACCAAAACCAGTGATCTTGTCTGCGGTCGCCTGATCCACTGTGATTTTGGTCTGTCCCTTCATCAAGCTGGTGTCGATCTCGATCGCAGCCTTGCCCTCCACGGGCTGGGACGCATGGAATGTGGTATCTGTAACCGTCAGGTCAGTTCCAGAATTCGATCCCTCGTTGTAAACAAGGACGGATTTACCCGCGCAATTGAATGTACAGTCGTTGAATTCAACTTCCTTCGCGCCGTAGGTCCAGACATTATAGGCATCAGCGCTGTTCTGATTGAAAGTACAATCATTGAAGGTCTCAGACGCTCCATACAGGAACATCTGACCATTGAAGACGCAGTTGTTATACACCATCGTGTCGGTATGCTGAAGACCGATATAGTTGTTGTTCGTCTTATATTCAAAGGTCACGCCCTCGAAGGTGATCTTTGCACCGTGCAGTGCTGCCCCAGTGGACATATCAAACTTGACATCTACACCGGACGCCGCCTTAATGGTAATGGCCTTGCCGGAGTAAGTTAAACTACCGTTGAGCTTATAGCCGTTCTCATCCTCTGCCGCCTTCAAAATCGTAATAGTGTCGCCTGTCTTGGCGGCGGTGATGGCGGCATCGAGGCTGTCGTAACCCACACCGTTTATTCCGGCCACAGCGGAATCCTGATACTCAGTCTTCAGTTCAACCTTGTTTTCGGTCTTCCACTCAAGCGCATCGGTGATGGTGATCTCGTTGCCCTTTCTGTCCTTCACAGTTGAACCAGCAGGCAGGGATGTTTTATTTGCCGGAATGGTATAAAGTGCCGCGGTAGCCTCACTTTTTCTGTTATTTTCAGCAACAAGGTTGAATTCGTCGTTATCTGTGTGTGCCCCAAGATAAAGTCCGACATTCTTTGTGCTGGTATCGCCATCCTGCGCGCTAATATCAAAATAATTATCCGTGGCGGTAACAGTACTCGTCATGTCCCACTGAGAAATGTATTCAAACTTCACAGGACGGGTGCTGGTAACTGTGTTGTTAATAAAGTTGATCTCAGTCAGAGAACGGAAATCGTCACCCTGTCCCTCATTGTCATCCGCACTCCAGTTACCATAGGCAGGACGGATCCAAGTGGGGTTGGAGTTATTCTGGTCGGTTGTGTTGGTGAAGTCCGTGAACTCGCAGCCGTCAAAAGTCAGCGTCTGCGCGGCGGTTGCGCCAACAATGATGCCGTTGAAGGTACAATCGTCAAATTTCAACTCGCCCAGCTGGCTCCAAGGAGAGGTATAGAGCTGGTAGTCGAATCTCATGACGTTATTGAAGGTGGTCCCCTGGAACGTCACATCGGTGTAGGCGGGGACAGCCAGCAGCAGGCTGGTACCGATTTGGTCAATGTTTTTATAGCCTGTGACGCCGCTGGTGATGGTGCCGCCGACAAAAACGACACTCTTGCCAACCGCCTCATCGCTGTACTCGCCGCTCTTCGCGCCAGGCGCACCATAATAATTCAGCTTTGTTTCGTCCATGTCGGAATTGTCCGCTGTGCCATTGCCAAGTACGCCGTCCTTCTCATAGGTATAGTCATCAATGTTGACGTACATGGTGCCTCCAAGGCGCTTCTGTGCGGCAATATACTCCGTGCGTGTCATTTTGGAAAAATCTTCGCGTGAGTAGGGATCTGCTTCTGTTCCCTTGGTATCCTCCTCGGGCTGGGTCACAGCGTCCTCCTGGACCGGAGCTGTCTGCTCCGTGCCGGGCTCCGCTTCTGCCTCTGCCGCCAACGCGGCAGTTGGCAGCATCGTCAACAGCATACACACTGTCAGGATGCTTGCCAAGAGCTTTTTCTTCATTCTTTAGCACTCCTTTTCTATTATTTTGGTCTGGTCCTCCAGCCAGTCCGCAAAGGCTTGTCTCTCTCCTGAATGGAGAGAGACAGCCCCATGGGGCTGTGCTTTGAGTTGAACAAAACTTCAACTCTGTTCACCACAAACATACCATATCCATCCAATCTTTGCAAGCACAACCGGCATTTTTCTTCCATATCTTTTGTATTCTCCCCGCGGAGGCTGCACCTGGGAAATTCGTGGGGGAGAACCGGCGGGAAGGGCAAAATAACAGGAGGGGCAAGCCGCCCCTCCCATACGTTATGATCCGGAAACCAGCTCCAGCCCATCAAGCTTACAGCTTCATGGGGGGATAGAACTGCACGGAGGTCACCGGGTCCAGGCCCACCTTCGCCGCCTTCATGGTGTACTCCTCGGTACTGCCGGTGGTGAAGATGTCCAGTCTGCCCTGTCCAGGCTGATCGTTGACCAGCCCCTTTTCCTCCAGATAGCGGCCCACGGCGCGGGCCATCTGCTCCGCGGGATCCACCAGCTTCAGCTGGGGGTACAGGCGGTTGATGTTCTCCTCCACCAGGGGGTAGTGGGTGCAGCCCAGGACGCAGCACTCCACCTTCTCCTCATTGACCAGCTGCTCCAGATTCTCCCGGAGGTCATCGTCAATAGCGGCCTGTCCGGCGGGGTTGCCCACATTGCGCTCCACCAGATTGGCCAGGTTGGGGCAGCCGTGGCTGATGACCTGCTTGTCCGGGGCCACCTTCCCGATCAGGTCGGGGTAGCAGTGGGTGGAGGCGGTAAAGCAGGTGGAAATCACGCCCACCTTCTGGGCGGGCAGCTGGGCCACCGCATCCGCGCCGGCCTGGACCACGCTGAGCACCGGACAACTCATCTCATCCCGGTACTGGTCGATGAGGCAGGAGATGGTATTGCAGGCCACCAGCAGCGCCTTCACGCCGTGGTCCTCCATAAAGCGCAGCATATAGCGGGTCATGGTGAGGATCTCCTCCGCGCTGTGGTTGCCGTAAGGCGTATTGGCCCCGTCGCCCAGATAGAGCAGATTCTCATGTGGCATCAGCTTCTGCACCTTCCGGGCCACGCTGAAGCCACCGATTCCGGAGTCGATCACGCCGATAGGACTTTCTTTAGTTATCATGGTTCTATCCTTCTTTCCCGGGAGCACCGCTCCCGATTCTATGTTCATCATAACATGACGCCGCCGAAAAAGGTAGCCCCTTTTTGTGAAAGCTTCCCGCTTCTCCTGCGCCCCGCGCGATCCCCTTAAAAGGAAAACGCCGGATCGCTGGAGTCGGCCCGGCTCAGCTCTCCGGTGAGGGTGTCCAGCAGATAGGCCCCCGTATCCGTGGAGACCGACCACACCGGCACCAGGGCGGACGGCCCCGCCCCGTTGGGCAGGGAGTTCAGATAGCCCTCCGTAATGCTGTCGATCCGGCTGCACACATCTCCAAGGGCTGTGACGCCGTGGTAGAACTGGAACAGGGCGGTGGGGATGGAGATCGGCTCCCGGCTGGTATCCAGCGCCGGCTCCCCATTCAGCCGCCGCCCCTCCACCTGCACCAGACAGCCGTTTTTATAGCTCAGGGTCAGCTCCTGCCGGAACAGGGGCGCGCCCTTCCAGCTCTGCCGGACCACAACCGTGGTCACTGACTCCTCCCCCTCCGTCCCGGTGGAGGCGGTCACCTCCCCCTCAAATTCCAGCAGGCGGAGGATCTCCTGGGAGTAGTCCATGGACTCAGGATCCTGGATGGGGAACTCTCCCTCCACAAACTCCCCCTTGATGGCGCCATCCCGGTGGAACTGGAGGTATCCCTTCTCATTGTAGTACCGAAAGGCCTCCGCGCCCCAGGACAGCTCCTGGACGGCTCCGCCCAGCAGGGACGAGGCGATCCGCGCCTCCTGCTCCCGGTCCCGCTTCACGGTCTGCGGCAGCAGGCCCATCTGCTCCGGGATGACTGAGGGGTCCACCTCGATCCCGCTGTTCCGCAAAAACTGGATGGCATTCTCCCGGGCCTCCCGCTGCATCTGCCGCCCCTGATACTCCCGCTGGACCACAAAGGAGAGCAGGCCGATATTGGTGATCACCAGGATCGCCAAAACGATGGTCTTGATCCGCGGCCATTCCATGGCGCTTACCTCCTCCCGCTCAGCTCGCTGGCCGCCGCCCAGGAGGCGGTCACCATTTCCGCGCCGGTATCCAGATAGACCAGCAGCAGCTCCTCATTCTCATGGCCCTTAGCCTCCATGGCCGCCATCGCCTGCCGCTCCGGCAGCACCACAGTGGTGGTCCCGGCGTCCGTATAGCACCGCATTCGGAGCTGGAAGCCGGTGATCCGCCCCCGCTCCACCGTGAAGCGGGCCGCCCAGCCGTCCTCTCCCAGCCGGACCTGGATCCCGTTCAGACTGTATCCGAACCGGATCTCCCAGCTGTTCTGCCCCGTCTCCTGGGCCGAGAGCAGGAACAGGCGCTCCTCGCCGCCCACCGCGCTGACCGCCCGCTGGGCCAGATCCCGGCAGCCCTCCACCGCCTCATAGATCCCGGTTCCCGGGAGGGGATAGCGGTCGCTGCCCTCCGCCGCCGACTCATAGGTCACAGTGCCGTTCGCGCCGATCCGCAGCGTATCGTTCCGGCTGCGGATGACCTGCTCATCCACGCCGCTGAAGGAGGCGGAGCTCTCTGGGAAATCCAGCGCCTCCTGCAAGTCCCCCAGCCGCTGTCCGCCCTCCAAGGGATCGACACTGGCATAGACAGCCGGGCTCAGCGGCTGTTCCAGAACCAGCGTATAGGGCTCCAGCCCGTCATACTCCTCCGTCTCAAAGGCAAAGCGCGCCCCGTTGTCCCGCAGCGCTTCCACGACCTCCTCCAGCCGCCTGACGCTGACCACATCGGAGCCGCAGGCGTAGTACCGCCCCGCCGTCTCGTCAAAATAGCACAGGAACACCCGCCCCTCCCGGGCGGCCAGCACCATCCGCCGCACCGATCCTGTCAGCAGGGGATTGTCCACCGAGAGCCAGCCGTCCAGCACCGCCAGAGGCACCTCCCCCTGCCAGTCAAAGTACAGACCGGGGGCGGCGGCCAGCGCCTGCCGCCACTCCGCCTCCGTGACCTCCTTCGGCTGGTTGGCGCTGCTCAGCGCCTCCACCAGGATCGTATAGGCCTGCTGGAACAGATCCGCCGTATCCGCGTCGCTGTACTGCACGCCGAAGCGCTGTACCTCGCTCCCGCCGGCGGGGATCACCGCCGCCATGCGCAGCGGCCGGGCCGTCTCGGCGGGGTCGGCCGCCGCAAGCCCTCCACCTCCTGTGGAGGGATGGGACAGCAGGCCGGAGGGCACCACAGTGCTCTGGATCAGCGTCACCAGATACACCGCCGAGCAGCTGAGCAGCAGGATCAGGACGCTTTTGACCCGCTCCACGATCCGTTTTCTTCTCCGTTTAGTCATGGCTCGGCCCCTCGATCTTCAGTTCCATCCGCACCGACAGGCCGGGGCCCTCCCGGTCCACCAGCTCCAGCACGCCCTCATGCCGCGCCACGATCTCCTTGGCGATGGACAGGCCCAGTCCGGTGCCGCCTGACTGGCGGGAGCGGGCCTTATCCACCCGGTAAAAGCGCTCGAAAATACGGGGGCGGTCCTCCGGCGGGATCCCAATGCCGTTGTCATCCACCTGCATCCAGACGCGTTCCCCGGTCCGGCCAGCGGAAATGATGATCTTTCCCCCGTCCGGCGTGTATTTGATGGCGTTGGAGACGATGTTCATCATCACCTGGACGATGCGCTCCCGGTCGGCGGTCACCTCAGGCAGGCTTTGCTCCAGCTCCAGCTCCAGGGTGTGGCTGTGGCGCTGGGCTTCCATATAGACCGCGTTGTACAGGTCCTGCACCGCCGCCTCAAAGGAGAACCGCGCCAGCTTCAGGTCATCCCGCCCGGAGTCGAACCGGGACAGGGTGAGCAGGTCCTGGACGATATGGGTCATGCGGTCGCTCTCCCCCAGGATGACGCCCAAAAACTTCTTTTCCATGGCTGGGGGGATGTCCCCGGCGCTGTCGGAGAGGGTCTCAGCGTAGCTGCGGATGTTGGTCAGCGGGGTGCGGAGCTCATGGGAGACGTTGGCTACAAACTCCCGCTGGAGCTCCTGGTTCTTCCGCTGCTCCGTCACATCGTGGAGCACTGCCAGCACGCCCCCCTGCTGCTCCCGGTCAAAGGGGGCCATCAGCAGCTCCAGGCACCGGTCCCGTACCTGCCGCTCCGCCTCCAGGTGGTCGGGAGCGGCCATGACCTCCTCCAGAGAGGCCAGTCCGCCGAATAACTGTCCGTAGGTGGTGTCCCCACCGATGGAACAGCCCAGCATCACCGCCGCCGCGGGGTTGGAGTGGATCACCCGCCCCTCCCGGTCAAAGGCCACCACGCCGTCGGTCATGTGGAGGAACAGGGTGTCCAGCTTGTTGCGCTCATTTTCCACCTGGCGCAGGGTGTCCCGCAGCTGCCGGGCCATGTCGTTGAAGGTGTCGGTGAGTACGCCGATCTCGTCCCGTGAGGTCACCTCGATCCTCCGTGAGAAATCCCCCTCCGCCACCCGCATGGCCCCTTCCGTCAGCCGCTGGATCGGAATGATCATGGTCTTGGACAGCAGGAAGGAGAGCAGGATGGAGATAAACAGCCCAAAGACCAGCGATTCCAGGATCAGCACAAAGATCTGGTTGATCAGGTTATTCACGGTGCTCTTATTGTCCAGGATGTAAATGACATACTGGACGCCTCCCCGGCTGAAGGGCAGGGCCACATCCATATAGTCCGCGGCGATATTGGCCTGGGTCCCCTCCTCCTTCTCTACCAGAGCCCGGGTCAGGTTGGGGGAGTTGTACTCCAGCCCACGGCCCTCAGCCTCGTCGGTCCCGGCCAGATAGGCGCCGGTCTCCCCGTCCAGGATGTACAGGGTGCGGCTCCGGCCGTCCAGGCCCAGTTCGCCGGAGTAGGCCTGCATGATCTCCAGCACGGCCTCTGCCCCGTTCTCCTCCCCGGAGTTCTCCGTCTGGAGGGTCCGGCTCAGGGCCGGGTTCTGGCTCTGGTCAAACACCTGGCTCATCTGGGTGTAAAACTCCTCCAGATAGAACGCCATCACTGAATTGATCAAAAACGCTCCCACCACTGCCATCAGGGACAGGATGAGCAGCACCATGATCATCACCAGCTTCATGTGTACGCTGCGCAGCATCGGCGCTCCCCCTTCTCTTCCGCAAAACATTTCCGGCGCGGTCTGACTTCATAAAAGCACGCGCAGGCCCATGTCCTCTTAAATTCGAGCCCCGGGACAAACAGATTTCCCCAAAAACCCCTGTCCTTCGCTTCCAAATTCGTCCCGTCCTCCGGCGGCCCGGCTGGATCAGCCCGGCTGGCTGCCGAACAGATAGCCCATGCCCCGCTTGGTCAGGATGAATTTGGGCGCGGCAGGGTCGTCCTCCAGCTTCTCCCGCAGGCGGCGGACGGCCACATCCACGGCCCGCACGTCGCCCACATAGCCCTCATAGTTCCAGACGTGCTCCATCAGGGCCTCCCGGGAGAACACCTTCCCCGGCTGGGAGGCCAGAAAGCGGATCAGCTCATACTCCCGCTGAGTCAGCTCCAGGGGCTTCCCGTCCTTGAACACGGTGGCCCCGTCCAGATCGATGGAAACCCGTCCCAGCTCCAGCCGCTTCTCCGTCTCTCCGGCGGGCGGGGCGCTCTGGGCCGGGGCCATATCCACCCGGCGGATGTTCGCCTTCACCCGGGCCATCAGTTCCCGCATGGCGAAGGGCTTGGTGATGTAATCATCCGCCCCCAGCTCCAGGCCCAGCACCTTGTCGGTCTCCTCCTCCCGGGCGGTCAGCATCAGGATGGGCACCGCCGAGCCGGCCTCCCGCAGCTTCCGGCACACATCGAACCCGTTCATCTCCGGCAGCATCAGGTCCAGCAGGATCAGGTCCGGATTCTGCTCCAGCGCGAGCTGAAGGCCGGTCCTTCCGTCGTATGCCTCCAGGGTGTCGTACCCCTCCCGGCTGAGGTTGAAGGACAGGATGTCCACGATATTCTGCTCATCCTCCACGATCAGGATGGTCTTTCCCACAGCGCTTCCTCCTCCTTACAGCTTCAGCAGCACCTTGGTCTTCAGCACTCCGGCCACCGTCTTGGCGTCCTCGATGGTCCCGTCCATGACCTGCTCCAGCAGCCGGTCAAAGGGCATGGTGACCACGTTCAAAAATTCGTCATCGTCCGGATGGCTCTCCGCCCGGGACAGTCCCCTGGCCAGATAGAGGTGCAGCCGCTCATTGCAGAAGCCGGGGGAGGCCAGCAGGCACCCCAGATAGGTCAGCTCCTCCGCCTCCAGCCCGGTCTCCTCGCTCAGCTCCCGCCGCGCCGCCGTCTCGTGGGGCTCGCCGGCGTCCAGCTTGCCCGCCGGCAGCTCCAGAATGATCTGGTGGAAGGGATAGCGGTACTGCTGCACCAGGGTCACGTTTCCCTTTTCGTCTAGCGGCAGGACCGCCACTCCGCCTGGGTGGAGCACCACCTCCCGGGACGCCTGTTTCCCATCGGGCAGCTCCGCCTGATCCACCAGCAGGGTCACGATCTTTCCCTCAAAAATGCTGCGGCTCTCCAATGTGCGTTCTGTCAAATCCATCGCAATGACCATCCTCTCCGCGCCGCACTGTCCGGGGCGCTTGTTCACGCTTTGCGGCTCTGTTCTTCTGACCGCTCCACACAGCAGCCGCATTTAGATTTTATTATACCACATCCCCCATCCCCCGGTAAAGTGATGGGAGCGGAAATCCCATCTCCTCCAGTCAAACAGATCTCCAGGCGCGTCACGAAAATTTTTTGTATCTTTTTGTTCTTTTTTTGATTTATTTTCCCTCTTCTTTGGCATATATGAGCATTTAATCGAGGTTTTTAAGCTTCCGGCACGGAGCCGTTCCAAAATTTGAGCGTCTTTCCACTTGCATTTTTTCCGCATACGGGGTACAATAGGTCCAGAAGAAACGCAGGAGGTATTCCCCATGAGCGAGACATTCGGCCCCGACTTTATCACCGTCACCGATGAGGACGGCAACGAATTTGAGCTGGAGCTGGTGGACACCCTGGAGCATAACGGCATCACCTATCACGCCCTGTTCCCCGCTGTTGCAGAAGACGAGGAGACCGGCGAGCCCGTGGATGTGGACGCAGACGATGAGGAATACGGTCTGGTCATCATGAAGACTGTGGAGGAAAACGGCGAGGAGCTGCTCTCCACTCTGGACAGTGATGAGGAGATCGAAGAGGTCTACAACCTCTTCATGGAGCGCTTCTTTGAGGACGAAGACGAGTGATCCCCTTCGATCCCAGGTGAGTTTTCCTGCTCGGTGCGTGATGGGCCTTTTTAAACCCACATTTTTCAAACGGGACGCCCCCTCACAGCGTGGCTTGCAGGCCTCCCGGCCCCCATTGAGGTTGGTTGGATGTTGGAAGCAGAAAAGCGTTGTGGAGGCAACCCACCTGCCATCACGTGCAGGTTTTAAACAGGTCCACACGGCCAGAGCGGGGTTATATTAAATTCATCTGGATCTGGGCCGCGGCATAAGCCGCGGCCTTTTTTTATTCCCCCGACCCATGAACAAAATGTAAAAGCTGGCCGCCCTTCCCCTTTCTGTAGGTTTGTCAAACATCTTGGACGGTGAACTCCAGAGGAGAAAGCCATCCCAAAGGTCTCATGGGGAAGTTATTGGAGCGGCGG
>CABIYX010000015.1 GCA_902363045.1 Clostridiales bacterium | reverse complement strand
CCTTATCAAAAAGTGAGTGAGAACCGCCGCTGCGGCGGTTCTCGCTCACTCTTTTCATACACAAATTTTTCCTTTGGGCCGGAAAACCGTATTTTGCAACAGGCCCTTTATCGCTTCGGTGTTTCAAATACCAGGGGCAAGGTTAATTTACGCCTTCCGGGCCGCCAGCAGCTGCTTCCCGTAGTTGGAACTGCCGTTGCGGCGGTCAAAGTGTGCGCCGATCTTCTCCGCTTGGCTCCAGAACCATTGGGTCAGGGCGGCGCAGTCATACACGCCGTTTTCGGGGCAGTCTGTGAAGCCGGGAACAGGGGGGAGCTTGATTTCCGTATGTTCCGCGCTGTATGCCTGACAGAATCTGGCCGCCCCCAGATAGAAATAGAACAGCAGCTCCTGATCCCAGAAGTTGGCCGTCCAGGGCAGGGCCTTCTTCAGCAGCTTCGATCCGTCTTTCCAATCGCCGGAGGCTCCCTTCATCCGCAGCAGGGAGCCCACCCGGCGCAGATCCGCCGCAGTTTTGATGGGCTGGATCACCATGGCGGCGGAAAAACGCTCCGCTGCCTGGAGATCGTTCCGCTCCAGCGCGTCATCGGTGAGGATGGACAGGAGCTTCCAGGGCTGTTCCTCGCAGAACTCCTGCTTTTCCAGAAGCTCCTCCGCCAGGGCGACAGCCTCCGTCCTGCGGCCCAGGGCCAGCAGGTATTCCGCCATCGCGCCCGTCTCACACACCGCGCAGTCGGACACATCGTCCCGCTCCGCCGCCCGGAACCGCTCCAGATGCTCCTCCAGCGCGGTCAGATCCCCGGTCATCATGGCAAATTCTCCGGCGTGGCACTGCCACAGCCGTTCCCCCAGGCCATAGGTCCGGACCTGATCCCGGAATTCCGCCAGCAGGCTTTCGCACTGCTCCAACGGGATCTGGGGCAGGCGGCGGGCGATGGAGCTGGCCAGCATGGCCACCGAGATCACGGCGTCTCCCTCGGCCTCTCCCAACTCGCCGGGATTTTCCTGATGGAGCTGCATAAACTCCGCGCACACCGGCAATGCCTTGGCCGGATCGTCTCCAAATACGCAGGCATAGGCCAGGTCAAAGCGGCCCGCCAGCTGCTCCGAGGGCTCCTCCAGCCGGTCCGCCACAGCCACAGCCTCCCGGCAGAGCTCCACCCGCTGGGGCGAATGGGGGAGCTTTCGGTACTGCTTCTGCAATTTTTCCAGCTTCTCATAATCCGCCAGCATCTCCAGAAAGCCTTCCTCGCTCAGCTCGTCTTCATCTTGATAACCCATATCTGTTTCCTCCCTTTTCATGATAATTTATATCTGCTATGACAAATAAAAAGCTGCTCCTTGTATTTTTATAACTTGCCGCACGGAATGATCGCGTTTTCATAACAGGCAATGAGTTTATCCAACCACATATCCGAGTAGTTTAGCAATTTGCTGTCCGCAACGAGTCCAAAATCATCTGAAATATATCCTGCTAACTCGCCGCAGCCTGATTGCTGGTAAACTATCATAAATGCTTTTTCCCGGATGTCTTTGGTATCGTCAATGTTTTTGCCTCTCTTTTGATCTTCAATAGCTTGATAAACCCGCACCCACTCACTGTCAAATGAGTCCATCTCTCTTTTGTCTAAGATCTCATCTACATCTAATTCTGTGTAATGAATGGTACCCAATTTGCTTAGTAGACCGAACATGAAACCCCTTCCTTCCCGCTCAGCTTCTTCGCACCGCCCGCAGCTGCCTCCCGTAATTGGGACAGCCGTTGCGGCGGTCAAACCGCCCGCCGATCTCCTCCGCCCAGTCCCAGAACCACTGGGCCAGGGCGGCGCAGTCATACAGGCCGTTTTCAGGACAGTCTTTGAAGCCAGGAACAGGGGGCAGCTTGATCCCGGCGTGCTGGGCGCTGTGAGCCTGGCAGAAATCCGCCGCCCCCAGATAGAAATAGAACCGCAGCCGCTGGTCCCAGAGATTTTCCGTCCAGGGCAGGCACTTTGCCAGCAGTTTGATCCCGTCCTCTCCCGCGCCGAAGGCCGCCTCCATCCGCAGCAGCGTGCCCGCCCGGCGCAGGTCCGCGGGCCGCTCGACGGGCTGGATGAGCATGGCGGTGGCATAGCGCTCGGCGGCGTCCAGATCCCGGCGGTTCAGGGCGTCCTCCGTCAGGATGGCAAGAAGCGTCCATGGCTCCTCGCCACAGTACTTGCCCTGCTTCAACAGCTCCACAGCGATGTTGATGGCCTCGTCCTTCCGGCCCAGGGCCAGCATAAATCTTGCCGTCAGCCCGGCCTCGCACACCTCGCAGTCGGAGGTGTCATCCCGGGAAGCCGCCTGGAAGCGGCTGAGATGGTCCGCCAGTCCCCGCAGATCCCCGGTCATGGCCGCCACCTTTCCCGCATAGGACTGCCACAGGCGCTCGCCCATGCCGTGGGTCCGCACCTGACGCCGGAACTCCATGAGTAGGGCGTCGCACTGCTCCAGCGGGATCTGAGGCAGGTCACAGGCCAGGTCGCAGGCCAGACACGCGATATTGACCGCCAGCACCGCCTCCAAGTGGGGGTCCCCGCTGGTGTTTGGCGTCTCCTTCTGCATCTGAAGAAACTCCGCGCACACCGGCAGCGCCTTGGCCGGGTCGCCTGCGGTCGCATAAGCCCAGGCCAGGTCGTATCGGCCGCTGATCTGCTGGGCCCGGGCCTGCTCACGGTCGGCCAGAGCTACAAACTCCTGGCAGAGACTTAAACGCTGGGGGGACGATGGCATCTCACGAAGCTCCTTCTGCATTCGGTCCAGGGTAAGCTGTTCCTCTGTCATATTGACCTCTCTCTTTCTGTCTGTCCGGCGGGGCGCGCGGTCTCGCGGCCGCCTCCGGATCGCCTTCAAAATCATCACCTTTGCCGCGCCGGTCCAAACGGCGGCCCGGCTGGGAGCAGGTTCTGTGCTGCGGCATGGAAGCCGTATTACTTCCGCTTGGAGCGCTTTGTGCTCTGTACCTGCTGCAGCTTGTATGGGATATTGCGTTCTTTCGCTAACGTCAGCACAAAGTCCACAAAATCGCCCCATCCGTCGGTCAGCGTATCAGAGCGGAGGGAGATCCTCTTCTCCGCTGTCTCCAGGATCATCCGGGTCCTCCGTTTTTCCTGAGTGAGGTGGAGGGAGCGTATCTGTGTCCAAGGGGTGTCGTGGACCAGCCCAAAGCTGACCACCCGAAGCAGATGCTGGGAGTAAAACACCTTCCGCCAGCTGGAGTGCAGAAAGCAGCCAATGAACAGAAGGTCAAGGCCGGCCAGCATCAAAAGATACTTCTTCAACCCGCCGCTGCTCCAAAAGTCCCACAGCTCATGCGGGTCATCAACCGCACACTGATAAAGCATTACGCCCATGGCCGCCGTCAGCACGACAGGGAGAATGAGAAACTGATAGGCTTCGGACGTACATTTCAGCACCTGGAACTCCGTGTCCCAATCGTCCCTCCGCTGCTTTTGCTTCCATCGCCATCTGGAGAGATGATCCCATCCGGTAACCGCCAAAAACATGGGGATCTTGATGGCCGCAAGGATCAGGGAGTAACGCAGAAGAATGGATATATTGTCCTTCCATCCCATAGCCAGACTGATCGCAATATTGATTAGGTTGGCGATCAGCAGGATGCTGAGGATCACGGTGAGGACCTCGATGGTTGTGGAATGTCTGCGGCGGCCGGAGGTGGGCGGTTCCAGAACTTCGCCGATTCGGATCTGCTTCGCCCCGCGTCCCCGGAGCATCAGCCACACGGCTTTCTCCGGCTGGGCGGTGCGAAGCTCCAGGCCGGACGCGGCCATGATCCTTTCCACCCGCGCTCTGACGGTCTTTCCGCCGGGGGTGCTCCGGCACATATAATCATCCACCGAGATGCTGCTGCCCTCCACAATGCCCATCACGGCAGCGCATGGGCCGTTCATTGGCCGGACCCCCCGCACCACCAGCTGAAACCTCGTTTCGTCCATATCGTCACTGCCTTTCATTCCAAAACTTACCGCTTATGGATTGCCTGCGCTTGAATGTGACAGGGCGCACTGTCTCAGCGCCGCCGCCAGATCGTCTTCAAAATAGTGGCTGCGGTTGCGCCGGTCAAAGCGGCGGCCGATGGTTTCCGCCTGGGTCAGAAACCAGTCCGCCAGCTCCTGTACTGGGTATCGCCCGTCCTCCCGCCACAGGGGGAAGGCTTGGGGCAGCTCCAGCTTTACCGTCTGCCGCACTCCGGCCAGCCGCCGGAACAGGACACAGGCCCCCTTATCGAAGTCATAGACCTTCTTCTGGTCCCACATCTCGATGGACCACTCCAGCCGCCGGGCGAACAGGGCGAGCCCACGGTCAGCATTGGTCATCCCCCAGCAGCGCAGGACGGAGCCGATGAAGCGCAGGTCGGTCCGGCTGCGGTTGCCCTTTTTATAGAGCTTTTGGGCCAGAGGGACGGCGGTCTCCAGATCGCCCCGGTCCAGAGCGTATTCCAGAGATGCGGCCCAGATCATTTGAAACGAGTTTTCACAGGGGGAGAAGCGGTAAGTCTCCAAAGGCTGGATATACCGCCGGGCCTCCTCCGGCCTGCCGAGACGGATATACTGCTTAGCGGCCCAGGAATGTTCGCAGGCGCTGCAGTTGCCAAAGTGGTCATCCGGCGGCGTCTGCAAGGCAAGCTGCGTATATTCCAGCGCCCGCTCCGGGTCGGCGTACTCCCAACGGCCCATCATCTGCCAAAAATAGGTGCGCCGGCCAATGCCATAGCGTCTGGTGAGCTGGTCGTACTGCTCCAAAAGCGCTTCATACTGAGCCATGGGGATCTGGGGCAGGTTCTGCATCACGTCCACACCCAGCTGGGTAATCATGAGATAGGAGTCGATCATCACAGGGTCTTTTTGGAGCTTAGGGGACGCCGCCTCAAAGATGGGGCCGAACTCCGCCGCCGCGCCGATGCACTTGGGCGGATCGTCCTGAAAATACACCTCGCGGGCATAGTGGAAACGAAACCCAAGCCGCCAATAGGCGTCCTGGGCCTGATCCGCCAGCCGGATGGCCTCCTCATATGCGTCGATCCGTGGCTTTCCTTTTGGGAGCTTTTCCATGAGCCGGCTCAGCTTCTCGCCGTCAAACACTTCCTGCTGCATCTTTTTCACCTCATACCATCCATGACCACAGAACCTTATCGCTTTGCCAAAGCCACCGCGAGATCGTGTCCAAAGCAGTGACTTCCGTTGCGTTCGTCAAAGCGCCTGCTGATGGTCTCTGCCTGCTCACGGAACCAGCCTGTCAGGTCCTTCGTGTTGTACGCTCCGTCCTCACGCCAGAGAGAAAACGCATGGGGCAGCTCCAGATGTACCGCCTGCTGGTGCTTGGACAGCTGCCGGAACAGAATACAGGCGCCCTTATCGAAGTCATAGACCTTCTTTTGGTCCCACAACCCGATACTCCACTCCAGCCGTTTGGAAAACAGCTCCAAAGCCCGTTCCGGGTCAGTATAAGCCCAGCAGCGCAGGATGGCCCCGATGTAGCTCAGGTCGCTCTTATCCCGGTTTCCCTTGCGGTAGAGGGCGTTGGCCCGCTTCTCCGCCTCTTTCAGATCCCCGCGGTCCAGCGCATCCTCCAGGTAAGCCAGCCAGTAAAGATGGGGCGTGTCCGGACAGAAGCGCATACGCCCCTGTTCCATGGGCTTGGCATACTCGTCCGCCGCCGCCCGGTTGCCCATCAGCAGCTCCATCTGCACGGCGTAGCTGCGCTCGCAGGTCCGGCAGTCGGAGAGCCCGTCCCGGCCGGTCTTCCAGAATCTTTGGAAATACTCATACGCCTTTTTCCGATCCACGTACCGCCAGAACCGGGCCATCTGCCACCAGTAGGTGCGCAGGCCGATATGATAATACTTGACCCAGCGATAAAATTCGGCCATCATCGTCTCCGGGGATCTGGGGCAGGAATACAATGGGGTCAATGCCCATCTGCATGATCATCAGGTGCATTTCAGACGCTCCGTCCGGGGAACGCTCAATAAATGCCTCTGAGTTTTCTTCAAAGAGGGCGCAGAACTCCGCCGCCACCGGGATGGCCTTGGGCGGATCGTCCCGGAAGGTGGCCTCATAACAGTACCTGCACCGGAACATCATCCGCCAGTAGGGATCTCCGGCCTCGTCCGCCTGCCGGACGGCGTTCCAATAAGCGTCCATCTGGGGCTTTCCCTGGGGGAGCCGCTTGATCGCCGCCTCCAGCTCCTCGCCGCAAAACTTCGCCTTTCCCATACGGTCCCCCTTCGTTTATTCCGCGGACGTGACCCGAAGGCCGCCGTCCCGCATCCGCTTCACCACATCATTCCGCAGCTCCTCCTGGAAGAAGCCCATGGCGCTGTCCGGGAGATCGTTCCCATCCAGTCCCCGCTCAAAGCGGTCCTTCCGGTAAAAGCCGATGGAATAGAGGGTGAAATAGTGGTGGGTCTTCCGGCTGCCGCCGTGTGTGGTGGCGATCTTCCGCTCAGCGCCTGTCCGGATCTCTGCGACGTCGCTCAGCCGGATCAGCACGGCATAGGGCGTGCTGCCCTCCTGCAGGATATAGTGGGGCGTCAGGATCACCCGGGCCGGGGTCCCCTTGGAGTTGGGGCCCGCCATCTGGTAGGGGAGTACGCCCTCGCCGCGCTCCAGCGCCGCCAGCATCTCTGTCCCCAGCCGCTCCCGCTCTGACTCATTCAGGGAAAGCTCCCGGACGCTCTGCTCCAGCTTCTGTGTATACCGGGCGGGACTGAGCTTGGCCAGCAGAATGGCCAGGTAAACGCCGCAAATGATCAGGCCGAACAGCAGCCCTCCAACGGCCCCTGTTACCAGCCCCGAAATACCGCCGCCGTTCAGAAGCCCTATGCCGCCGAGCATAAGGGCGGTGAGCGGCAAGGTCAGGGGCACGACCTTTGTGAGGCTGCTTTTTCGGGTGCGGCTGCAATAGGCGCCGATCCATTCCCTGTCCTTGTTCAGCCAGGCTTGATACGCTGATCCTGTCATACGGATTCCTCTCTTTCTCTCTTTGCCGCCGGGTGTCTCCACGGGGCTGTTACTCCTCCACAAAGTCGCTGGTGTCGCACACCGCACTCTCCATGCGGCGGGGCGTCTGCGCCGTGCGGTCTCCGGGCTGCTGGAACAGCAGCCCGGCAAGCTCCTGATACTCATAGAGATATGTGCCCTCCAGGGTCTCGTCCTGCCGTACCCGCAGGAAGTCCTGAACAAACAGGCGCTGTGTGCCGTACACGGGGCACCGGAGCCTCCAAATGCGGCAGGCCCGGCGGGCGGTGGGGATCTCCTCCTCCCGCTGGATGGGGACGCAGTGTTCCTTAAAGTAGTTCGCGCTGGCGGGGTACCGCCCGTCGCTGTAAACCGGTAGCAGGAACAGCCGGGGCGGCCCCATCTGCTCCATCCGCTTCTTGCAGGTCCTGCACTTTGGCATTTTCTGTTCCTGCTTTGTCAAAAGAGGCCCAAGCAAAAGCTCCAAAAGGTCGTACAGCATCTCTCACACACCTCTCCGCGCCTGCACGGCCCGCAGGGTCTCGCCCAGTTGGTCCGCCTTGGCGATGGCCTCCATCACCCTGGTATGCTTCATGGAGAGCTGTCCCCCTGAGATGCGCAGGGTATAGATCTTCACCTTTTTGCCGTCCAGCCGGAACTGGCAGCTCACCAGGGAGGTGCCCCGTAGCTGCTGGCCGTTGTTGGTACGGATATCGGTGATCTGGGCCGGATCGGCCATTTGCAGACGGGAGGGGTTGTTCTTCCACACCACGCCGATGTGGCCGCCCTCGGTATCCAAATAGAGCACACAGTTGTGGGATGTAAATTTGTAGTTGATGTTGGGGAAGTCCCTCTCCAAAACCGCCGCCTGCTTCTCCATCCTTTTTTTCATCAGGATGGGCACACAGAGGGGGATGGCCACGATCAGAAGCACAAGCAGCAGACACAGGAGATCCAAAACCCGTTCACTCGCATCCACACGGACAAGGAACATAAACAGAGCCGGGATCAGCAGAATGGGCGGGACGTACCAGGCCAGGACATAGAGCAGGTTTGTCTTCTTCATCTCCGCCGTTTCCCGATTGGTTTGGTTGCCGGGACGAAGGGCGGACGGGGCTTCCTCCACGCTGTTCCGCACATCCTGCACGCTGTTTTGAAAATTATCGGTGGCATCATACCACCCGTTAAAATCCTGGTACAGGCATCCCTGTTCATAACAGTCGAGAAACATGGACACGCCCAGCTCTGTAGGGAATGCCTTTGTCAGCGCCTTCCACTGCCCATGGTGCTTCAGAATGATCGTGACCGCACAGTTTCCTTCCGGTGCATCCAAGGTGCGGATGCTGATCCTGCATTGCTCTGTTTCAAGCAGTAAAAACGGCCAGTCGCCGGCCCGAAACCGGTCGATCATCCGCTGGAGGTCGGCATCGCTTGCCGCCTCGTTGACAAAGGCGGTCTTTTGGTCTGGTCCCGCTGCCCCGACCTTCCGGATCTGCGGGTTTGTTTTCTTCATCACATTCATCTCCTGTTGGAAAAGTTATTTTGAAAGCCCCAGACTGTCCGCGGCGTTTTGCGGGACCGGGCGCAGCTGTCCGTCCTGAAACAGCAGATAGGGGGTCCCGCTCTGGGGATGGCAGCAGCCGCGCAGAACTTGGCTGGGCCAGCCGGTATCCTCCGAACGGTAGAGATCAATGCGGAACTCCAGCGCTTCCGGGGACTGGTCCGCTGAAAAAGTGTGCAGGAATTCATCCCAGGAAAGCCCCTCCGTTTGGGACATGGGGTACAGCGCGTCCAGCAAAGGCTTGAGCCGGGGGTCGTCCTCCGTCATCGAGAGGATCCGGGGCAGGGAAGGGGAGAGGTCCAGGGCATCTGTCAGTTCTGTGGGACAGGGCCGGAGCGCCCCATCCAGGCACCTCAGGTAAGGCGTTCCCGTCCGGGCGCTGAAATAGAAGCCGATATGGGCGCTCAGCCCTGAAATCTCCCTGTGGGGCAGCTCCAGCCAGCGCCACAGCCGGTGGCTTTCCAGTTCCATCGCCCGGGCCTCCGCCTGGGCGTCCTCATAGGAGAGGGAGTCTTCCTGCCCGGCACTCCCATACAGAGCCAGGAGCTGGGTGAGCTGCGCGTCCGTGAGGGCCCCGCAGGAGACCTTTTCCTCTGTCAGGGGGCCGGACAGCTCGTCCAGTAGATCCTCCCGGAACCAGACCTCATAGGACAGCGGGCCGAAGGGAAAACCGTCCCCCCGCCCATAGAGAAGCCGCCGCTCCGTCCCGTTGGCAAAGACCAGATAGGTCTCCTGGCCGCCGCGCTCCCCGGCGCTGGCGATCTGCTCTGTAACAGACTGCTCATATATCCACCGGTGGATCCCATCCCCAACGGATACCAGCGCCTCGTCCTTTCGGTAGCGCGCGCCGTCTACGGTCAGGATACCGGACTCTTGATCCCATTCGCCCAGAGGCTCCTGCCCGCCGTCCCGGCAGCCGCCCAATAGGAGCAGAAAGACCAGAAGGACGGAACAAATAAAAATCGTTTGTTTTTTCATATCATTCTATCATTTCTTGAGAAATCTTTTGTTTTCTGTTCCGGCCTGTCCCTTGACGCGGCGCTCCGGTCAGCCAAAGGAAGCCGGAAAACAATGGGCCTCAGAACAACAAATGGAAACCCCGTGTCATGTTCTCCCAGGTGTGCACGTCGGCTGTGTACACGCCGCCTATCAAGAGGATGAACAGGAGCGCGCCTCCGATAAAAAGCAAAATCCTGATCTTGGACGCCCGCTCAGCGTATGTATGATCCTGGGCGTGAAACAGATCCCGGACCAGCAGGCCGCCGCCAATGACCATCACCAAAATTCCGCCGTACATCGCCGTATAGAACAGAAGATTGGGCCAGAACAGAAGCGCGCCATAGGTGTCCGCCGGGAATTGGAGCGCTTCCAGCAGCTCTGCTTTTTCCCGGAAATGCTCCGCCATGACGATAGAGGCCAGGAAAACCAGGGCCGCGGCGAGGCTGCAAAAGAAGGCGGGAAGGCCGCTCAGAGTCTTTTTCAGCGCCTGCCTGACGGCGCGGTCCCGCTGGGACTGCTCCTCAGAGGTATCTTTGACTGCCTGCATCCTGGACTTTAAAGACAGGATCTTCCGCTCGATCTCCTCCGCCTGGGCCTGACTTACCTCCAGAGAACAGGTCACAGTATGTAAGATGTCCCCTTCCGGGCTTAAAATGTCCAGCTGGTTTTTTGCCCTGCCAGTTTGACCGATGCTGACGCCACCGATCTCTGAATAGGGAATACAGGCGAAGCCCTGCTTGCTTCGGAACTGGAGCTGATAGACCAGGAGAAAGTCGCTGGTAAAGTACAGGTCATTGATCCGGTCCCCGGTTTGCAGCTCCTGGTCCAAGCGCTCCCGTACATAACCGGGAAGACTGCGCAGACGGCGGCTCGCCCGCTGGACCTGGATCACATAGCGGATCACGCCCACCACAAGCAAAGTCCCGTGCAGAGCGCCGAATCCCAGGCATATCCACCCCAAAACACGCGCCACCAGCTCGTCCCCACCGCTCAGGAGACCATGGAACTGGTACAAAAGGGCGCTCAGCAGGAGCCCAAATACCGAGACTCGCGCCAAGGGATAAAAACATAGTTTTTGATAGGCTGTTTTGACCACCCTGATCCCTCATTTCTCTGTTGTTTGACCGCTCCTGGTCTGAGATTTCGCACATGGAATTACTGTCGGTCGGGCCCCTGCCGTCTGCCGGAGTGGCGAGGGGATCTGTTCGACAAGCTGGAAGTTATCATTCTGACATTAAGCCAGTTACGATACAACTTGCATATTGACTACATAAGTGTTTATCAAAGATTTCCTGCAAAACATTTGATATGATTTGTGCTGCCTGGTTTTTATCTTGAGTGTTGATAACCGCTAAGGGTAATAACAAAAGAAATACTTGTTTATCCTTTATAGCGTTTAATAATTCTTTGAATGGAATTACTTGAATATTGTAATGCCCACCTGTACAACCAATCTGCCTATCATTGATAAAATATATTGTATCCCCTGGGTGAAATTCAATTTTTAATGTTTGAGTAGGAGCAAGTTCGCAAATAAGTGTTTCCGGTTCATCAACATAACCGTCTGATTCATCTAAAACACCATCATAATATTTTGTAAAATTGTCCCACCAACTTCTATTACACATTCCATTTTCTGTCATGAGGTCGGTCAATGACATATCCATTTCTTCCTCCAAAGCAGTCGGAAAAGAAGTTGCCATAAAACCTACCCAAAAATCCCGGTTAGAAAAATCTATCTCATGTAATGAAAGCATTTTATTATTTCCTCCATCAATTCCGATTTGTCATTCCCATCTGAAACAGCAGATGATCCGCTCCCTCAGACCAGGGATGGAAGTCCAGTTTTGGCGGCTCCGGCGCTCCGCCCCCGAATTATGGGGTCATAGGCGGAACACACAGGTCCTCCCGGTATTCGCTCCGCTCGGCCAGAGCGTCAAAGTCCATACCGGAGATGACCGCCTGGCACCGCTCCCGGTCCTCGCTCTGGTCAGAGAGGGCGGGCACGCCCTCGTCTGTCAGACCGGCGTCATAGCCGAAGGACCATATACTGCGCTCGGCCTGCAAGCTGGTGGAGCCCTCATAGGGAAAATAGGAGATGGACACAATCTGCCTGCGATCCTCCTGCCAACTCAGACCGAAGCCGTCATAGCTGCCGTTCTCGTCCATATAAAAGTATAACTCAGCGAACTGAATCTCCCGTCCATCCGCCAGTTCTATGTCAGGGTATGCCGCTTTTAGTAAATAAGGCGGAGAGGACATGGGGATGTATTTGTAGGTCAGCTCTGGGTCATCCCTTTCCAACAGCTGCTGGGCAATACTCCATCGCTCTGCCGCATATGCTTCAAACCTCAGATCCTCCCACGCCATATCCCGATAAGTAATGGGATTGTCATCATAATAGCCGCAGTAAAGGCGGTCTTTGTACCAGAGATAGTCTTCACAGGCTCCCTCTGCCGCAAACACCGTGTATTCCGCTGTTTTGCAGATGTCATACATGAAATCGCTCACATCGTTGTTGCGAACAAACGGCAGG
This sequence comes from Clostridiales bacterium, assembly GCA_902363045.1. Classification (GTDB taxonomy): domain Bacteria; phylum Bacillota; class Clostridia; order Oscillospirales; family Oscillospiraceae; genus Lawsonibacter. The sequence continues at coordinate 60,151 of CABIYX010000015.1, read as the reverse complement.
ATACGGATGGTGTAGCCGTTCTGATCCATAAATTCCTGCTGTTCCATATCAGCGGAGAGCTTCTCATAGACTGCCTGGGCCTGTTCGACGGGGTAAGTCTTTTCTCCAAACGGCTCCTGCCCTGGCAGTGCAATGCAGCCAGACAGCAGGCAGGCCAGTCCCACCGCCCACGCCGGAGCAGCAAACAAAAGCAGCCGCTTTTTCGTTGTCTTTCGGTACATCTCATTTTCTCCCTTCTCTGGTTTGGCGGTTCCAGGCCGGGGCTTCTTTCCTTTATCGGTAGCGAACTTGCTCGACAAACTGGAATTGCTTAAATTATTGCCAGCTATCAAATACCCCCAAAAACTTGAAATAGCCAAAGGTTTCATTTTGTACTTCTTGAATTGAGCCATCATAACTTACTCTGTCCAAAATGATTATTGCATTATAGGGTCTGTCTAATCCGTCAGGATACAGTCTTTTTAACGCATCAATGTCAAAAATTTCCGCATCTTTAACAAGCTCATCTATTTTGGTAGTCAAGTTTTTTCGCAACATCATAATAGCAAAATCTTCATTATAGGTATTGATACCAAAATCAACACCCATTTCAAAACCTATATAGTCATTATGTAAAAGGTCATAATCCTTTTCCCAATATTGTTCAAACAGTTCCTGCGATTTACAAACACCAACAAAAATCGAACATCGACTTTCCAGTGTCGTATAACTAATATCTAATTGTTCAACCTGCCTCATACTTTAATCCCTCCGAAATTCCAGTTTATCGCAGCTAACTCTATCACGCTATCCATGGTATCTTCCGTTTCTGCCTCTCAAGCTCCCGCCGTATGCTCCAGCAGGGCCAGCACATACAACAATCGCGCCTTTCGCTCCATCAGATTTTCTCCATTCTCTGGTTTGACGGCTCCAATCCGGGGTCCCTTTTCTTGATCGATAGTGAGCTTGCTCGACAAACTGGAAGTTATAACTCTTGCCACTGAATACAACAAGGTCGTTCATAAGTAGCACAAAATTCCCTAATGCAAGAAAACGCACTGTTTATACTGATGACTGCATTGACATCTGGTTCCCATTCTTCTCCAGCAGCCATAAAAGTAACATCTTCTTGATTTTCCTCATTATAAGACAGCCACATATCACCTGCATCATTTTGAAAATAATTGATAGCTGCATATTCTCCGCTAATACACACAGATATACAGGGATATGGCTGCTTTCCGCTAATCCATAGTTCAATATTTTCTTGTGCTGATGTTTGTACGAATTTTAATACATCGTCTACTGATTGGAAAGAAAGATTGCCTTTATCTGTACTTACAACTATCATGTTGCCCCCATATAAATTCCAGTTTATCGCAGCTAACTTTATCACATTATGTATCTTCCTTTTCCGGCTATCAAATTCCCGCTGTATGCTCCAACAGGGCCAGCAGGGCCTGGTTCATGGTCTTGAGCTCGCCGCCCCGGAGAGGGTGGCCCCCCGCCAGCAGGGCCTGCACATACAGCACCTGCACCATGATTTCCAGCAGTTCCGGATCAGCCGTTGTGACCAGCCGGCGGACGATGGGGCTGTTCAGATTGAGATAGAGGGTGGCCAGGGGCCGTTCCTCCACGCCGGAGAGCATGGAGGCCAGCGCCCCGGAGAAGATGCCGCTGCTGTTCTCCTGGGCGGTCTGGAGCTGGCGCAGGAACTGCACCTCGTCGCTCATGGCGTACAGCACGGGCAGGTCGGCGGGCAGGAAGCGGCGGAGCTTGGCCTGACACTCGAAGGGGAGGAGGGCCTCATCCGCCGCCCGAAGCAGCAGCTCCCCCCGCTGACGCTCGGCGGCGGTGACGTCCTCCAGGGTGTCGAACATCTCCTCCTCATGGAGGGGCTGGAAGGGCAGGCCGAAGCGCTCCGCCATGGCCTGGATCAACTCCTGGTCGCTGGCATAGCCGGTGCAGATGAGCAGCCGCCCCTGGGCCATGAAGATGGGCTTGAGCTGCTTGAACTTGGGGACGCTGTGGACCCAGACGGCCTGGCCCGCCCGTTTCAGGGCCGCGCCGGTCATGATCCCCTCGCTGGTCTCAAAGCTGAGGTAGTCGATGAACAGCCGGAACAGCTCCTCGTCCCAGACCGCCATGGCCTTGATGGCCTCCGCGTGGACGGACACGATACCCCTCAGCCGGTCCGGGTCCTCCTCCGCCAGCCGGGCCAGGTGGCGGCGCACCGCGGCGGCAAACTCCTCCCGGGCGTCGGACAGCGCCCTGTCCTCATAAAAATCCTCCCGGGAGGCGGTGGGCCGCAGGCCCCGGGTGTTGAGGAAGCACTGCAAAAAGAAGGCCCAGGGCGGCAGCAGGGTATCCCCACGCTCGGTCAGGAGCATCTGCTTCAGGTAGATGCGGTGTCTGCCCTTGGCGGAGGGGGCGGTGCGGTAGGGGAGGACATAGGCTACGCCGCTGATGTGGGGCGTCTGGATGGGGATGGCCTCCAGAAAATCCTCCTCAAAGAGCCACTCGCCAAAGGAGAGCAGCTGACTGCGGCTGACGCCGGTGAAGTCGGCGGGGATGCTGTTGAGCCGCTCCGGGTCGCCGGACAGATAGACGGGGACAGGCAGGGCCAGCCCGTAATAGCGCACCAGTTCGGCCACCTTCCGGGGCTGGAAGTAATGCTCCATACCCGGCTTGGCGGTCAGGATCACCGCCGTGCCCACCGGGCACTCCTCCAGCGGCTCCAGGGTATATGTACCGTCGGGCAGGCCCGTCCACACATGGGCCACGCCGCCCGCCGCCGGCCGGGTGTGGACCACGATGGAGTCCGACACCATGAAGCAGGAGAGCAGACCGATGCCGAACCGGCCGATGTAGTCCTCAGGAATCCTGCCGTTGACCAGCTCCGTCTTGGAGGACTGGCCGATCACCGCCAGAAAGCGGTGGATGCCCTCCTCGCTGAGTCCCGCGCCGTTGTCCCGAAAAATCAGGCGGCGGCCCGGCTCCACGGTGATGGTGATCTTCCCGCCGGTCCAGTCCGGCTGTTCCTTCTGCCGCAGGGTGACGGCGTCCACGCCGTTTTGCAGCAGCTCCCGGAGGAATACATCCGGGCTTTTGTACAGGTGGTTGGACAGCACATCCAGCATCCCGCCTAAATTTACTTGAAAATGATAGGTGTTGCTCATTGTTCTATCTGCCTTTCTATCCAAAATCATGCCTGAATAACAAAAACGCCTTGCGCCGCACTGCCGTATGGGCAGCACAGCGCAGGGCGTGAAAAGACCGCGCGGGAAGAGCCGCATCCACCAGCGGATGCAGCTTTTTCTTCGGCTAAGATCAATTTTTTATATTGGAACAGAACAGCCGGGGGCTGTCCCAGTTTTCCTTCCATAACAAGACCTCTGGCTGTAAATTTCTGAACAGAGAAAACTGAATATCTTAATTATATCACATCATCCGATTTCTTTGGAAGAAAAAGTTGTGCGCCGTCCGGGCAGATCTGGATTTTTCCGCTCTTTGGGAAGCTGAGTGCCTGTCGCGCGTCAAAAAACAGGTGACGAAGGGGCGGGCGGATGTTATAATCGCGTTATACCGCGGAAAGAGGTGTCAATGCGGGATGAAAAAAGGGTGGAAGCGTCTGATCCTGGTGGCGGGATGTCTGCTGCTGGGCTGCCTATTGGGGTATTTTGTTACGGTGACCCAGGCCGGAGAGCAGAATGACCCGGCCTATCTTGCGTTCTTTGCAGAACGAGGCCTGCCGGTCCCGGAACCGGCAGAGCCTGAAAACAATATCATCGGCGCGGGTCTGCTTCTGGGCGGGATCCCCACGGGGCTGATGCTCTATCAGCATATCGCGGACAAGTGGAGGATCCATGCGGGACGAAGGCTCCTGCTGGGGATCATTGCGTTTCCCATCTGCACCCTGCTCGGTGTGCTTGGGGTGGTCCCGTTCCTCGTTGTGCAGACGGTCCGGCTGTTTTGGAAAAAGTCTCAGCCGGAGCGGACAGGACCGTGAGAGCAGAGTGGGTCACGACCGAAGGAGTATGACTATGTATCAGAAATCAGACCTCAAAAACCTGTATGACCGCCTGAAGAGGCAGTATCCCCGGTATGGGCTGGACTTTTCAGGAGACCGCCTGACCATGACCCGGCTCCACAGTAAGGTGGAGGTGGACCGGGAGGGCGTAAAGCTGTATGTCAATGGGGAGCTGTACGACCAGTTCACCAGCGGGGACGTAGACGATCCGGATGATCTCTATGAGCTGATCGAGGCGTTTCTTCTGGATCTTCAACACGACGGGATGAGGCGGGGAAACGCAACCTATCTCGCCGCCGCGAAACAGGCCACCCGGATGGGCCGCCGCGTTCTGATTTTAACCGCTGTGTGTCTCACCGCTGTGATGATCGCGCTGCTGGTATCCCATGGGCCGTGTCTGATCTTGCCGGTCTTTCTGATCCCGGCCCTGTCCCTCGTCATCCTGAAGCGGGTCCGTAGACAGGTCTTTCAAAAATATTGGGTCTGTCCTTCCTGCGGCCAACCTTTACCAATGGGAGGAAAGGGACGCTCCTCAGAGATGGAATATGTTCCCCAGTGCCCGCACTGCGGGAAGGTCTTGGAGCAGGCTCCGGAGCTGGAACCCATCCAGAGGGAATACAGCGCCCCGCAACAGCCGCTGGAGCCGGCCTGTGACCTGCCTGCTCCGGGGAGTAAGTGGCCCTGTATGATCTCTGGTGGGATCACCATTGCCTTTGTTCTGTTCCTGCTTCCGCTGATTTTTATTCCCGATGGGAATGAGCCGCTTGATATGGCTGGTGTATGGACTGGCGTTGTGCTGTTGCTGATTCTTCTCGGATTTGGTCTTATACTACTGTTCTGCCAACACAAAGAGCCGGAAGAAATGCAACAACCAATCGTCATTGTGAGGGAACGGAAAATAGTCGCCGTGCTTGGGATCATCCAGTGGGTGCTTTCCCTTGTTATGATGCTGACAGCCGTTATCGTGGCTGGGACACCGCCTTTTGACGCTGCCTTGACATTTGTCAGCACTCTGATTGGGATACCATTCATGCTGCTGGGCGTGTGGATGCTGCTGGCCGGACGCAATCGCACCTTGTTTGTATTCCAAGACAACTCCATGTGGTACATCAGCAGTTGGGGCAGGAAACGGGAATTTGCGCCGGGACAGGTGGCTTCCGTTCGGCTGACAGCCAACCGCTCCATCCATCTGCGGAACAAAGAGGGGAAAAAGCTGGCCTCCATCGAGACCAATATGCGGGGCATCCCGCGGTTTGCAGAGTGGCTGGAGAGCACCGGCCTCGCCGCGACCCTGACCCCCGCGATGGAGAAGCAGGCCAGGCAGGAGGAACAGCAGGAGAGCACCGTCCAATGGCGGGAGGAGTACCGCACCCGCTGGCATGACCATATCAAGGGCATCCGGGCGGGGCTGTGGGTGGTCGTGCTCCTGTTTGCCGCCGGTGTCATTGCTCCCATCCCGCTGTATCTTCTGGGCGTGAAGTTTACCACTGTTATGAAGATCGGCGCCCTGGCGCCCATTCCGTTTGTGGTGTTCTGCCTGGTGTTTGCTCCGGTGCTGCTCTTCGGAGACCGGCCTCCAAACGCCACCCCGGAGTGGAATGCCATGCATATCAAGGTTCCCTTGATCCCGGCCTTGTTGATCGGCCTGATTTACATTTGGCAGGTCAATCATATCTGGGACGGTTTTGTCCTTCAGGAGGCGGATCTAGGCTTTGGCTGGCTGGTGCGTGTCCTGGTGATCGGTACTGTTTTGACTGTGCTTCTGATCCTGCGTACACCCAAGCGCCTGCGGCTGGGCGCGGGGCTTTTTATGGGTCTGGTGGGGATCACCATTGCCTCCGGCCTGCATTACTGTGCCAACGCAGCCCTCAGCGGCCCCGCGCGGCACTATCCGGCTGTCATTGTGGACAGCCATGCGGATGACCCGGATGTGGAGGATGATGATTACGAATTGACTGTTGTGCTGGACAACGGAAGCGAAATAGAACTTGTCGTCCCGGAAAAGATCTTCGAGATGGCCATGAATGGAGAGCCTCTGGACGTCTGCCACCGGGAGAGTCCCTTTGGCGTGACCCTGCTGGACGTCCATGTACCGGAAAAGTAAGTGAGGCGGCCGGGGTCCATGGAGTTTAAAAAGGCGTTCCTCATGCGCGGAAGCCATGATTTGCTGGGAGAACAGAATGGAGAAACGAAACTTTTCTGGAAAAACAATTTTGAAGCTGGTCGGGGCGCTTCTGGCTCTGGCTTATTTGGGATTTTGCCTCTACGCGGGTATTACCGGGAAGTTTCCGAGTATGCACAGAGTCGAACATGTTATGCGTTTTGGCGACCTGAAAAATTGGGTGTCCGGCGGGATGTCGGCTGTGATGATTTTTGCCTTTTGTATCACTTCTGCTCTAAATGACCTGAACCTCCAGAAGGGACGCAAAAAGTCATTTTTACCACTTTTTCTCACCATGATCCTGCCAATTATTCTGTTACTGCTTTTGGAGTCTTATCTGGATATTGGCTGGATCGGGATTGCCCTTTATGCCGGGATTGCAGCTTTTCTGTTTGGGATCGCATGGATTCCACAACTTTTGAATCAGTGGACCGCCCGCCGGCTTTTGCGTGATGAATCGATGAGCGGCAGACGGCAGGTGCGGATCATCGAGTGGATTCATTTTCATCCGCTGAAAAAGCTGCTGGTTTTCGGGCTGTGGGGCTTTGGCGTCGTGCTGGTTCTGCGCGGTATTTGGATCACGGCAACCGGAAAAATCGAAATGGACAGAGAGCTTTTCCTGTTTTTACTTGGCACAGCGGTTCTGGTTGTGGCTCTGTTTCAAAAAATGAGACACTATGTATGTGCGCCTTACCGAAATATACCAGTTTTGAATCAGATCCTCAGCAAAAAACAGTTGGAGCAGCTGCTGGATGGAGAACACTTTGAACCGATCAAGTTTGAAGATGAGGCCATGAAAAAGTATCTGGAAATTTACCGAAGCCAGAACTGGATGCTGATTGGCGGAAAGCTGCTCTCAAAAAAGCTGGCTTTATGGGTCACAATGTATCGGCCAGGGAACGATACTTCCTTGAATGTGCTTTACCTCAACGGTATGACTGCCAAAGCAAAAGTTGATTTGGAGATTCGAGAGAACCGCTGCCAGGAGTTCACTTCTGTGCTGAAGGAATTAATGGGGTACGAAGGCCCGCTTGAACTGTATGGAAAAGAGGAGCAGCTGGCACAGAAATTTGCATCCTTTTTCCCGGAGCAGACTTCTGAACAGGAGCGTGTCGCCGCTTTTCTTTCTCAGGATGTGACACAGATCCGGCAGGACTACATTCAGACCTTCTCCTCTCCGACAGAACCAAAAAAGAAAAAGCGAAGCAGACGGGAACGGAAATGAAGGGCTTTTAAAGATGGGGGAGCGCGTGGGCGCGACTTCCCCCCACCGGTTCCCCCACCAGAAAAATGTGCTGTGATGCTCTGGAATGGGATAACAGCAGGGAAATGAATAAATGAAAAACCGGCGAAAGTGTTGGAAATCAACACTTTCGCCGGTTTTTCATGTGGCAAGGGGTAACAATCCAAATCCTCTCAGGTCGGTCGAACTCTCTTGGATTCAAATTTGCAATTTTTCTTGAGAAGCATCCAACCGGCCTTCTGGCCGGCGGCGCCTTTGCGCCGTACAAGCGTTTTGCCACAGGCAAAACCTTGGCGCAGGGCGAATTCACTTCGCCCGAGCATTTCAATCACCGACGAGCATTTCAATCACCGAAGGGTGGAGCGACCAACGGGAGCGAAACCCAAAAAAGAAAATGCGACTTGTCGAAACAAGCCGCATTTTCTTTTGGAGCAGGTGAGGGGAATCGAACCCCCGTGTTCAGCTTGGGAAGCTGACATTCTGCCATTGAACTACACCTGCAACTCGATTACTTGACTACTATAACATAGGTGAGAAGAAAATGCAAGCAAAATTTTCTTCTCAGTATGGAGGGCGGAGAAGGGCAGGGAACGGGATGCCCTGAGAGGGGGGCTTGATGAGGGGAAGAGCTTTGTACACTTTATAAGGATATTTTTTGAGTGAAATAGTGGAATTTGCGTGAAAATTAGTCGTTTTTCTGCTATGTTAGAAAAAATACACAAGATTTTCGGAGAAAGTATAGTGAATTTTACCCTTGTTTCAAACAGGCAAATTGGTTACAATGTGGTAACAAAAGTAACAAACAGTTGCTTTTGATGTCATTTTTGTTGACATAATTTTGTAACCATAGGAGTGAAGACAATGACACGAAAGCTGTTTTCGCTGACGCTGAGCGCCTTTGCCTTGCTTCTCCTGATGGGAGCTGGTGTGGAGCAGAGCTCTGCCGCTCTTGTGTCTGAGTCCAACGGGACAGCTGCTGAGGCGGCGGTCCGGCAGGCGGACGCGGAACAAGATCAGGAAGCGGATCGGGCGGAGCCGGTGCCCGCGGTGGCGGGGGGAAGTGTCCTGACTCTGGTTGAGAATCTGGACCGGACCCTGACCGTGGACGGCGAGCCGGTATCCACCGAGGTAGGCAAGACACAGCGCAGCGGAACGACTTATGTGGCTTTGGTCCCCATGGCCAAGGCGCTGGATCCCGCCGCTTCGGCGGCCTGGGACGCCGGAAGCCGCACGGTGACCGTGACCAGCGGGAAGCTGACGCTGACCGCTGTGGTGGGACAGCAGTATGTGGTGGCCAACGGCCGCTATCTGTATGTCCCGGAGGGCGTCGGGCTGACTGGGAACCGGGTGACGGTCCCCCTGTCCGTTTTGACAAAGGCCTTTGACGCGGACCTGAAGTGGAACGGGGCCACAGGTACTGTGGCGGTCACCCGCGGAAGCGGCGGACTGACCCCGGGGAACCAGTTCTATAATGAGAAGGACCTGTTCTGGCTCTCCCGCGTGATCTATGCGGAGAGCGGGAATCAGCCTCTGGACGGCAAGATCGCGGTGGGCAATGTGATCATGAACCGCGTAAAGAGTCCGATGTTCCCCAACACTGTGGAGAGTGTGCTGGCGCAGAAGAACCAGTTCACCACCTACCGCTCCGGCCAGCTGGCCAAACGCACCCCCAACGCCTCCAGCGTGGCCGCGGCTAAGCTGGTGCTGGACGGGGCAGTGGTGGAGAAGACCAAGAACGCTCTCTATTTCGACTCTACTCCCAACAGCTGGGCGGCCCGGAACCGCACCTGCATCGCCGTGATCGGCGGCCACAGGTTTTATGCGTGACCGGCGGAGAACTGAATAAACCTCAGAGAGGAAACCCCTGAAAATTCGCGGTTTGTGAATTTTGGGGGTTTCCTTTTTGCATAAGGGTGTATATAATAGAATTACGATTCTATGCCAGAATGGGACCAGTTAACGGAGGAGACAGACATGACAAGAGACAATGCCCGCGAGATCGCGGTACATCTGATATTTTCCCTGGGATTCGGGACACAGAGCGCGGACGAGGTGCTGGAGAGCGAGCTGAATCGGGAGCGCTTTGACGAGCTGGCCCAGGAGATGCCGGTCTACGCCCAGTATCCCAACGAAAAGCAGGAGACCTATATCAAAAATCTGGTCCGGGGCGCCTTTGCCCACGGTCCGGAGCTGGACGACTACATCAGCCGCTACGCGGTGGGCTGGTCCTTTGAACGGATCCCCCGCATGGCGGCGGCCATCATGCGGACGGCCATGTATGAGATCCTGTATATGCCGGACATCCCCAACGCCGCCGCCATCAACGCGGCGGTGGAGCTGACCAAGCGGTATGAGCCCCAGGAGGTGGCTTCCTTTGTCAACGGGATCCTGGGGACCTTTGTCCGGGCGGAATTTCAGGATACGCCGGCCAAGCCGGAGAAGGCCGCGGCCGGGACTGAGCCCGCTCCGGAGGAGTGACCGTGCGGGTCTTGGGGCTGGATACCAGCAACTACACCACCTCCTGCGCCGTTTTTGACGGGGAGAAGGGCGTCAACCGGGGCCGTATTCTGGACGTTCGCCCCGGCGAGCTGGGCTTGCGGCAGAGCGACGCCCTGTTCCAGCATATCAAGCGCCTGCCTGGACTGCTGGGCGCTCTGGCGGAGGAGGCCTCTCTGGAGGGATTGGGAGCGGTGGGAGCCAGCACCCGCCCCAGGGCGGTGGAGGGCTCCTATATGCCCTGCTTCCTGGCTGGTGCCTCCCAGGGGCAGAGCCTTGCCCATGTGCTGGGCGTACCCTTTTATGCCTTCTCTCACCAGCAGGGGCATCTGGCCGCGGCGGCTTGGTCTGCCGGACGGATGGACCTGCTGGACCGGCCTTTTCTGGCCTGGCACCTGTCCGGCGGCACCACAGAGCTGCTGCGGGCAGAGCCGGAGGGGGACGGCGTGGCTGTCCGGGCGGAGATCCTGGGAGGGACGACAGACATCTCCGCCGGTCAGCTGATCGACCGCACCGGCGTATTGCTGGGGCTCCAATTCCCGGCGGGGAAGGCGCTGGACGCCCTCAGCGGGGAGGCGGACACCACACTGAAATACCGGGTCAAGCGGGACGGGCTGCGCTTCTCCCTGTCGGGGATGGAAAACCAAGTGAAGAAGCTGCTGGCGGACGGTGAGAAGCCGGCCAATATCGCACGGTTTACCATCGAAACGGTAACCGATGTGATCCTGCGTACTACCCGGGCGGCCCAGGAGGCACATCCAGGCCTGCCGGTGCTCTGCTCCGGCGGTGTGGCCTCCAACCGCCGCCTGCGCGAGGCACTGGAGGAGGGCTGCGGCGCGGTCTTTGCCCAGCCTCAGTATGCCACAGACAACGCCATGGGAACGGCCATCCTCACCTGGCGGGCCATGGAGCGGGAGGCGGAAGGGTGAGCGCCCCCCGTCAGGAGCAGACGGTCCTAACCCCCAGCCAGGTGGGCCAGTATATCAAGGGCTTCATGGACCGGGACCGGGTCCTGTCCGGACTGCTGGTGCGGGGGGAGCTGTCCAACTATAAGATGTACCCCTCCGGGCACCACTATTTCACCCTGAAGGACGGGGAGGGGGCGCTGCGGTGCGTCATGTTCCGGGGGGATGCTGCTTCCCTGCGCTTTCGCCCGCAAAACGGGATGCAGGTCATCGCGGCGGGCCGGGTGACAGTGTTTCCCCGGGACGGACAGTACCAGCTGTATTGTGTCCGGCTGACGCCGGAGGGCGCGGGAGATCTGGCGGTGGCCTTTGAGCAGATGAAGGCCCGCCTGCTCCAGGAGGGCCTGTTTGACCGGGCGCATAAGCGCCCCCTGCCGCGGATTCCGGGGCGGATCGCCCTGGTGACCTCGCCCGCCGGCGCGGCGGTGCGGGATATGCTCCGGATCCTGGGGGCCCGGTGGCCCATGGCTCAGATCCGGATCCTTCCGGTGCGGGTCCAGGGGGAGGGGGCGGCAGAGGAAATCGCCGCCGCCATCCGGTGGGCTAACCTGCACCAGGCGGCCGACCTGATCATCACCGGCCGGGGAGGCGGCTCCATGGAGGACCTGTGGGCCTTTAACGAGGAATGTGTGGCCCGCGCAGTCTACGGCTCCCAGATCCCGGTGATCTCCGCCGTGGGACATGAGCCCGATGTGACCATCGCCGATTTTACGGCGGACCTGCGGGCGGCCACGCCCTCTAATGCTGCGGAGCTGGCGGTGCCCGACCAGAACGAGATCTATGCCGCCCTGGCGTCACTGGGGGCGCGTATGGAGCAGGCGTCCCGCCAGCGGCTCCTAAGGGAGCGCCAGCGGCTGGAGCGCCTGCGGGAGAGCCGGGTCATGGCCGATCCACGGCGCTATTTTCAGGAGAAGCGTCTGTTGCTGGACTATCAGAGCCGCCGCCTGGGCCACGGCCTGTCTGCCAGCGTATCCGGTCAGCGGGAGCGCTTTGCCAGACTGGCTGCCGCGTTGGACGCCCTCAGCCCTCTGAAGGTGCTGGGCCGGGGATACGCCATCGCCCAAAAGGGGGATGGGAGCGTGATCGCCTCGGTCCGGGACGCCTGTCCCGGGGAGCCCTTCTCCCTGCGGCTGTCGGACGGACAGGTGGACTGTGTGGTGCGTGAAGGGGAGACAGAGGGTGTCTGAGCGGACAGGCTGTGTCTGCGGATTTAAAGTGTTCGTTGCCGGGCCGTTGTCGGCCCGGAGAAAGGAAGAACCAATGGCCACGAAGAAAAAGCTGGATTTTGAGCAGTCCATGGTACGTCTGGAGGAGATCGTGGGTCTGTTGGAGCGGGGGGACGCCCCGCTGGAGCAGGCCATGACCCTCTTTGAGGAGGGGGCCGGGATCCTGAGGCAGTGCTCCGCACTGCTGGACCAGGCAGAGCAGAAGGTGACCCTGCTGACGGCGGGACCGGACGGTCAGCCGGAGGAGCAGCCCTTCGGAGAGGAGCGCTGAGCATGGAGCAGGAGGTGTTCCAACAGAGACTGGAGGAGGACCGGAAACTGGTGGAGGAGGCGCTGCACCAGGTCTGTCAGGGCTGGAGGCGGTATGCCGACCTGACCGAGGCCATGGAGTACTCCCTGCTGGCGGGAGGGAAGCGGATCCGCCCCGTTCTGGTGCTGGAGACCTGCCGCCTGTGCGGCGGAGACCCGGCCCTGGCGCTGCCCCTGGCCTGCGGTGTGGAGATGATCCATACCTACTCCCTGATCCACGACGATCTGCCCGCCATGGATGACGATGACCTGCGGCGGGGGCGCCCAACCAACCATAAGGTGTATGGAGAGGCCACCGCCATCCTGGCCGGCGACGGGCTGCTCACAGCGGCCTTTGGGGTCTTGACCCAGGCGGAACTGCCGGCGGAGCGGGTGGTGGAGGCGGTGTCCTGCCTGTCCCGGGAAGCGGGACCGGAGGGCATGGTGGGCGGACAGGTCCTGGACATGGCCGGGGAGGGGAGAGCCCTGACCCGGGGAGAACTGGAGCAGCTCCAGCAGCTTAAGACCGGAGCCCTGATCTCCGCGGCGGCCGAGCTGGGCTGCATCGCTGCCGGTGGGACGGAGGAGCAGCGTTGTGCCGTCAGGGAATATGCCCGGTGCATCGGACGTGCCTTCCAGATCCAGGATGACATTCTGGATGTGACCAGTACCGACCAGGAGCTGGGCAAGTCTGTGGGCTCAGACCGGGTGAATGAGAAGAGCACCTTTGTCACGGTCCTGGGTCTGGAGTGCAGCCGGGCCCTGGTGGAGGAACTGACCGGACAGGCGGAGCAGGCCCTGTCCGGCTTTGCGGAGCCGGACTTCCTCCTGTGTCTGGCCCGGGCGCTGGCGGGCCGCAAGAGCTGAGCCGGAGAGGAAAAGGACAGACGGCCCTGGTAAAGAGGTAACAGACGATGGATCATACGGGCTTTTTGACTGGAAATCTAACGCTGGATCTGGCAATCCTGGCCTGGTTCGCGGCTCAGGTGCTGAAGACGCTGCTGCACTGGGTCACAAACCGGAACCTGGATCTGCGGAAGATGATTGGGAGCGGCAATATGCCCAGCTCCCACTCGGCCTTCATCTGTGCCGCGGCGGCCTCTATCGGACAGGTCTGCGGCTGGCGGGACCCCCTGTTTTCCCTGTCGGCGGCCATTGCCCTGGTGGTGATGTACGACGCCTGTAATGTGCGCCGGGCTGCGGGGGAGCAGGCAAAGGTGATCAACTATATCCGGGAGCACTGGGACGACCTGCCCCAGGAGCTGAAAGGGAAGAAACTCAACGAGGAACTGGGGCACACCCTGCCCCAGGTGCTGATGGGTGCGCTGCTTGGAACGGCGATCGGGCTGATCGGGCCTGTGATCTGGTGAGGGCGGCAGCTCAGTGGAGATGTGAGGGATTCACTTGCGGGAACAGAAGGAAAAAACGGGGCCGCTGCTGGCGGACCTGAGCGACCAGGAGGCCGCCGCGCTGTGCCGGGAACTTCGGGAGGAGCTGATCCGGGACGTGTCCCGGACGGGGGGGCATCTGGCCTCTAACCTGGGCGCGGTGGAGCTGACGGTGGCCATTCACCGGGTGTTTGACACCAGCCGGGACCGGCTGGTCTTTGATGTGGGACACCAGTGCTATATCCATAAAATGCTCACCGGACGGCGGGAGGAGATGGCCGGACTGCGCCAGTACGGCGGGATCGCCGGCTTTCCCAAGCCCGGGGAGAGCGTCCACGACGCGTTCATTGCCGGACACGCCTCCAATTCGGTGGCGGTGGCGGTTGGCATGGTCCAGGCACGGGCCGCCCTGGGCCAGGATTACCAGGTGGCCGCCCTCATCGGCGACGGGGCCCTCACCGGCGGTCTGGCCTATGAGGGACTGTCCAACGGAGGACAGTGCGGACAGCAGCTGCTGGTCATTCTGAACGACAATGGGATGTCCATCGACCGGAATGTGGGCGCGGTAGCCCGGCATCTGGCACAGCAGCGCCTGAAGCCCCAGTATCTCAGCTTCAAGCAGGGGTACCGGCGCTTCATGTGGGCCACCTGGCTGGGCCGGCAGGTTTACCGGATGACCCATGGTGTGAAAAAGGCCCTGAAGCAGAGCCTTCTTCCGTGCAGTATGTTTGAGAACATGGGCTTCACCTATCTGGGGCCGGTGGATGGGCATGATCTGCCGGAGCTGACCAAGATCCTCCGGTATGCCGCCAGTCTGAAGGAGCCTGTCCTGCTCCATGTAAAAACTGTAAAGGGGAAAGGCTTTGCGCCTGCGGAGCGAAATCCAGACGCTTTTCACGGCGTGTCCCCCTTTGATCCGGAGACGGGCGCGCCCCGGAAAGCGGGGGGAGAGAGCTTCTCCCGGGTGTTTGGCCGCACGCTGGTCCGGCTGGCCCGGAACGACGGGCGTATCTGCGCCCTGACAGCTGCCATGGTGGGGGGCACTGGCCTGACCGCCTTTGCAGAGGCCTATCCCAAGCGGTTTTTTGATGTGGGAATTGCCGAGGGCTGTGCAGCCTCCATGGCAGCTGGAATGGCCAAGCAGGGGGCGGTGCCCGTGTTTGCGGTGTACTCCACGTTTTTGCAGCGCAGCTATGATATGCTTCTCCACGACATGGCCATCGATGGGCTCCACGTGGTCCTGGCGGTGGACCGGGCCGGCCTGGTGGGGGAGGACGGCGAGACCCATCACGGGGTATTCGACGTGGCCTATCTGAACAGCGTCCCTGGGATCACGGTGTATTCTCCCTCCAATTTCGCGGAGCTGGACCGGATGCTGGAGGCGGCGGTGTGCCGCAGCTCCGGTCCCGTGGCGGTGCGTTATCCCAGAGGGAGCCAGGGAGCCTTCACAGCAGATTCGGGGGAAGCTCCGGCGGTGGTCCTGCGCCCCGGAACAGACATCACTCTGGCGGGCTATGGCATGGAGATCAACGACCTTCTGGCGGCGGCGGACCAACTGGAGGAGGCCGGGATCCAGGCGGAGGTTGTAAAGTGGAATATCATTATACCTCTTGAGACAGAAACCTTGATCGAGTCTGTGCGCAGAACGGGTCATCTTCTGGTAGCGGAGGAGTGCGTGGCGCAGGGCTGTGTGGGCGTCCGGGCTCTGGCGGCCCTGGAGGCCGCCGGCACAGCGGCGAAGGCCGCCCTGGTCAACTGCGGAACGGGATATGTGCCCCATGGAGCGGTCCCGATCCTGAAAAAAAGTCTGGGACTGGATGGAGCGGGGCTCTTCCGCCGGGCGATGGAGGTGCTGGGCCGTGAGCAGTAAAAAACGGCTGGATGTGGCGATGGTGGAGCGCGGGCTGGCGGAGAGCCGCCAAAAGGCCCAGGCGGTCATCATGGCCGGACAGGTGTTTGTAGATGGGCAGAGGGTGGACAAGGCGGGCGCTCCGGTGACAGAGGCGCGGGCGATAGAGGTCCGCGGCAGAGCCCTGCCCTATGTGAGCCGGGGCGGGCTGAAGCTGGAAAAGGCCATGCAGCTCTGGCCCATTGCGCTGAACGGCGCGGTATGCGCCGACATCGGGGCTTCCACCGGCGGATTTACCGACTGTATGCTCCAAAACGGGGCGCAGAAGGTCTATGCGGTGGATGTGGGGTATAACCAGCTGGACTACCGCCTGCGCACCCACCCCCAGGTGGTGTGCATGGAGCGGACCAACGCCCGCTACCTCACCCAAGAGCAGATCCCGGATCCGCTGGACTTCTTTTCCGTGGACGTCTCCTTTATCTCCCTCAACCTCATCCTGCCCGCGCTGCGGCCTTTGATGAAGGAGACCGGGGAGGGAGTCTGCCTGGTGAAGCCCCAGTTCGAGGCGGGGAAGGACAAGGTGGGCAAGAAGGGGGTTGTCCGGGACCCGGAGGTCCATCTGGAGGTGCTGGAGCACTTTCTGGAGTACGCTGCCTGTGCGGGATTCTCTGTAAAGGATATTACCTTTTCACCCATTCGCGGGCCGGAGGGGAACATTGAATACCTGGGCTATCTCTCCGTCCGGCAGGGCGAGGGATACAGCGGCGACCTGAGTGCGCTGGTGGCGGCCTCCCACGGAGAGCTGAAGGGGGAATAAGGCATGAGGATCATTTTAAGCTCCAACCCCTACCGGGACCGGGGCCTGCGGACCGCGCTGGAGGCGGACCGGATCCTGCGGAAGGCCGGCGCGGAGACGGTGCTGTGTCTGCCCTTCGTCCCCAAGAAGGGGGAGCGGCTGGAGCTGCCCCGTCAGGCAGCCCTCCACAAGCTGGAGGAGGAGCTCCCCAAGGCGGACCTGCTGGTCTGCTTCGGCGGGGATGGGACCATCCTCCACGCAGCCCGGGACGCCACCCTTCACGGAGTGCCCATCCTGGGGGTGAACATGGGCAGCGTGGGCTTTATGGCGGAGCTGGAGCGGACGGAGCTCTCCCTGCTGGTCCCCCTGGCCAAGGGGCACTTTGTGACGGAGGAGCGGATGATGCTGGACATCCGGCTGTTCCGGGGGGAGAAGCAGCTCAGCCAGGACCTGGCCCTGAACGACGTGGTCTTTTCCAAGGGCTCCATGGCCCGGGTGGCGGAGGTGGAGGTGCTGGCCGACCAGGTGCTGGTCCAGCGGATCATGGGGGATGGCGTCATTGTGGCCACCCCCACAGGGTCCACCGCCTACTCCATGTCGGCGGGCGGACCCATCGTGGAGCCCAACTCCCGGTGCATCGTGGTCACGCCGGTGTGCGCCCACCAGCTCAGTTCCCGGGCCATGGTGCTGGACGCCGGACGGCGGATCACCGTGCAGATGCCCAAGGGGAGCCGGAAGCACCTCTACCTGTCGGTGGACGGGGGCAAGGTGCTCCGTGTCACAGCCAATGAGCGGGTGGAGATCACCCAGTCCCAGTACAGCACGCGGCTGGTCCAGCTGGCGGGCCGCAGCTTTTACCAGGTCATCAATCAGAAATTAGGAGGATATGCGCCATGAAGCGTGCGCGTCAGACGGAGATCCTGAACATCATCCAGAGCGTGAATGTGGAGACCCAGGAGCAGCTGCTGGATGAGCTGCGGGCCAGAGGGTACTCCGCCACCCAGGCCACGATTTCCCGGGACATCAAGGAGCTGCGGCTGGTGAAGGAGCTGGCCGGCGGCGGATACCGGTACGCGTCCTCCGACCGGAGGGGGCTGGCGGACTCCGACATCCGGCTCCGAAACATTTTTAAGGAGGGCGTCACCTCAGTGGACGTGGCGCAGAATATCGTGGTGGTGCGGACCATGCCGGGTCTGGCCTCCGCGGCCTGCTCAGCCCTGGACAATATGGACATATCAGGCATGGTGGCCAGTCTGGCGGGGGATGACGTGGGCATCCTGATCATGCGTGACAACGATCTGGCGGAGCAGTTCATCCAGGAGGTCCACAAGCTTCTGAAGTGATCCGCTGTCTGGAAGGAAATGAGGGAGTACCATGCTTTCCTTGCTGCATATTGAGAATATTGCCCTGATCGAGTCGGCGGACATCCGCTTTGAGGTGGGCTTCAACGTCCTCACCGGCGAGACGGGGGCGGGCAAGTCCATCGTCATTGACTCCATCGGCGCGGTGCTGGGGGAGCGGACCAGCCGGGAGCTGATCCGCACCGGGGCGCGTTCTGCCCTGGTCACGGCGGTGTTCACCGGGGTCCCGCCCCTGGCCTGGCTGGTGGAGAACGGGTTTTCCACCGGCCGGGAGGAGCTGCTGCTCCAGCGGGAGCTTCAGGGGGACGGGCGCAACGTGTGCCGGGTGGATGGCCGGCTGGTCACCGTGGCCCAGCTGCGGGAGTTGGGGCGGCAGCTGCTGAACATCCACGGCCAGCATGATGGCCAGCAGCTGCTGGATCCCGCCAGCCACCTGGGCTACTTGGACCGGTTTGGCCGGCATGAGCCGCTTTTGGAGGAGTACGGGGTGGCCTATCGCAGCTGGCACGAGCTGCGGCGGCGGATCGCCGCCCTCCAGATGGACGAGGCGGAGCGCTCCCGCCGGGTGGATACGCTGAACTATCAGATCCGGGAGCTGGAGCGGGCCGAGCTGCGCCCGGGTGAGGACGAGGAGCTGGACGCCCGCAGGACGCTGCTGCGCAGTGCCGGAAGGCTGATGGAGGCGGTGCGGGCGGCGGAGTTTGCCCTGTCCGGGGACGAGGACAGCCCCGGAGCCTGCGCTCTGGTGGCCGACGCGGAGGGGGCGGTCCAGAGCGTCGCCTCCATCAGTCCGGAGCTGGGGGAGCTGGGGGAGCGTCTCACCGCCCTGCGGTGTGCCGCCGACGACGCGGCGGACTGCCTCCGGGACCTGAGCCGGACCTTCGATTTCTCACCGGGCGAGCTGGACGAGGTGGAGGAGCGGCTGGACCTGCTCTACCGCCTGCGGAAAAAGTACGGCCCCACGGTGGAGGAGATGCTGGCCTATCTGGAGCGCTGCCGGCAGGAGCTGGACCAGATCCAGTACGCGGATGACACCATCGCCCGGCTGGAAAAGGAGCTGGGCAAGGCGGAGAAGGAGGCGCGGAAGCGGGGGCAGGCCCTGTCCCAGGCCAGACAGGCCGCAGCCCAGTCCCTGCGGGACCGGGTGCAGGAGGAGCTGCGCCAGCTGGATATGCCCAAGGTCCGCTTTGAGGTGGAATTTGCCCCCAAGGGCGGAGAGGCCGGGATGGACGAGACCGGGGTGGACGAGATCCAGTTCCTCATGTCGGCCAACCTGGGGGAGGCGCTCAAGCCCATCCAGAAGGTGGCCTCCGGCGGCGAGCTGGCCCGGATCATGCTGGCCCTGAAAAACGTGCTGGCGGAGGGGGACGAGATCGGCAGCCTGGTCTTTGACGAGGTGGACACAGGGGTGTCCGGCCGGGCGGCCCAGAAGGTGGCGGAGAAGATGGCCCAGGTGGCCCGGCGCAAGCAGGTGCTGTGTGTGACCCACCTGCCGCAGGTCGCGGCCATGGCGGACACCCACTTTGCCGTGAGCAAGGGAGAGCGGGGCGGACGGACCTACACCGCGCTGGAACGGCTGGACCGGACCCGGCGGCGGGAGGAGCTGGCCCGCCTCATCGGGGGAGCGTCCGTCACACCCGCGCTGCTGGAGAGCGCGGAGGAGCTGCTGGCCCAGGCGGAGCAGCTCCGGGAGCGCATGGGCGGAGAAGCGCCGCAGACATGAACAGAGCAGACACCACGCTTTTGCGGGTGTCTGCTGTTTTTTGTATGGGCCCGGGACGGCGGCGGCCAGACAAAATAAAATGGAATTTTTTCTATGAAAATCTTTCATTTTTCGATGTGGTTTGGTATAATAAAAAACTGTCTATGCCGCTGGACAGAGGGCCGGCGGTGAGGGATGGAATGATCCGGGAGAGGAGCGGTCCGTTTGTTTGTATTGCTGTTTCTGCTCTGGCTGGTGCTGAATGGGGGCTGGAGCCTCCAGATCGCGGGGGCCGGGGCGCTGGCGGCCGGCCTTGTGGCCTGGGGTTGCCAGTGGGCGCTTGGCCTGCCCTTCTGGGGCGGACGGAAGCTCTGGCAGGGGATTTTACGCGCGGTGGGGTATCTGCCCCTTCTCCTGCGGGAGGTGTGGACCGCGAATCTTCAGGTGATCCTCCGGATCCTGTGTCCCGGGCGGCGGCGGGGCGCGCCCCGCCTGAGTTGGATGGATCCCGGACTGAGGGAGCCGGGGACACAGTTTCTGTTGGCAAACTCCATCACCCTGACGCCGGGGACCGTGACGGTGGCGCTTCACGGGGGACGCCTGTGCGTCTATGCTCTGGATCAGGAGTTCGCCGCGGGAATCAAGGACTCTGAATTTGTCCGGCGTCTGGGCCGGTGGGAGGGAAAACAGGATGGCTGAGTGTACGCCTGAGCTGCGGGCCTGCCTGGCCGCGGCGCTCTTTTTGCTGATGGGGGCCATGCTGGCCTGTCTGGTGCGGGCCATTCAGGGCCCCCGGTATACAGAGCGGCTGGTGGCGCTGAACCTGATCTGCACTGTGGTGGTTCTGATGGTGTGTATCCTGTCCTATCTGCTGGAGGCGTCCTATCTGGTGGATGTGGCGATCCTGTACGGGCTGCTGAATCTGCTGGCGGTGGCGGTGCTCAGCCGCATCTCGGTCCGCCGGCACCGGGAGAAGAGGGGGGAGGAGCCATGACAGTGCGGAGTTTCGCGGCGGTGTGTCTGCTGGCCCTTGGCGTGCTGGTGGTGGTGATCGCCGCGGTGGGGATGTTCCGCTTCCGGCGGACGCTGGAGCTGCTCCAGGCCAGCGCGCTGGCGGACACCCTGGGACTGCTGCTGATCCTGGCGGGGCTGGCCCTGCTGTGCGGCTTTACGGTCCACACGGCCAAGCTGGTCCTGCTGGCGGTCATCCTGTGGGCGGTGAACCCGGTGTCCGCTCACCTGATCGCCCGGATGGAGGTCATCACCGGGCTGGGCATGGAGCCGGACCATTTGATGGGGGAAGGAGAGCGGGAGCTGTGATCGGATTGGAACTTCTGCTGCTGTCGTTTTTGATCTTCTGCGCCGTGGCCACGGTGCTGTGCCGGCGGCTGGTTTCGGCGGTCATCATTTTTATGTCCTACTCCGCGGTCATGTCCATTTTATGGTTTTTGCTGGAGTCGCCGGATCTGGCCATTACAGAGGCCGCCGTGGGCGTGGGAGTGACCAGCCTGCTGTTTTTCCTCACGCTGCGGAAGATCAATGCCCTGAAAGGAATGGAACGGGATGAAGAATGAGATCCGGGGTGAGGGCTGGTATGAGCGGTTCCTGCGCTGGGCCGGCGGGGAGGAGCCGGACGGCCCGGAGGGGCCGGAGGACCCGGAGCGCCAGGAATTTTTGGAGTATCTGGAGTACATCGAGGCCCACGGGGACATGGAGTTCGGGGCCTATCGCCTGATGCGCTATCGGGAGCGCCGGGAGAAGGGGATGAAGGGCGCACCTCCTCCCGCGGACCGGCCCGAGGAGCGGCGGGAGGACCGGCGTCCTGCCCGCAGATGGCGGCCCGGGGGGCTGCGGCGTCAGCTGGGCCTCTACCGGGGGCTGAGCGTGTGCGTGACCGCGGTGCTGGCCGGTATTTTTCTGCTGACCGCCGCGGCCCTGCCCCGCTTTGGGGACCCGGAGGCCCCCGCTATGAACGAGGTGGCCCGCCGCTATCTGGAGGACGGCGTGGAGGAGACCGGAGCGGTAAACGCGGTGGCGGGAATGATCCTGGAGTACCGGGCCTTCGACACCTTTGGGGAATCGGCGGTCCTCTTTGCGGCGGCGGGGAGCACCCTGCTGCTGCTCCACAGTCCCCGGCTGCGGGTGTGGACCTTCCGGGGGCCGGATACGCTGATGTCCCTGCTGGGGCGGGGGCTGCTCCCGGCGATCCTGCTGTTTGGGATCTATGTGACCGTCAACGGCCACCTCAGCCCCGGCGGAGGGTTTTCCGGCGGGGCAGTGCTGGGCGGCGGGCTGATCCTTGCCTCCCTGGTGCTGGGGGAGGAGCGGATGGCCCAGCTGCTGTCCACCCGGCGCACCACCCGCCTGACGGTGTTCTGCCTGCTGGCTTACGCGGGGATGAAGGGCTATTCCTTCTTCACCGGAGCCAACGGCGTGGGCTGGGAGGTCCCCAAGGGGACGCCTGGTGAGATCCTCAGCGGCGGCCTGATCCTGCCGTTGAATCTGTGCGTGGGCGTCATCGTGGCCTGCACCATGTATACCTTTTACATCCTGTTTTTGGGAAGGGAGGAGTGAGCTGTGCTGGAGATTTTGGTGGAACAGCGGTTTTATGTGACGGCGGTGCTGCTGTTCAGCATTGGGTTTGCGACCCTTCTGCTCCATCCCAATCTGATCAAGAAGATCATCGGTCTGAATCTGATGGACACGGCGGTGTTCCTCTTCCTGGCGGCCATGGGCTATGTGAACGGCGGGAAGGCCCCCATGGTGGAGCCGGGGGCGGAAGCGGCCGCCTATATCAATCCGGTACCCGGCGGGCTGGTGCTCACCGGGATCGTGGTGGCGGTGAGCACCACGGCGCTCTTTTTGGCACTGACCCACCGGCTGTATCAGAAGTACCACAGCGTCAATCTGGATGTGATCTTGATGCTGGCCCGGCGGGGGACGGAAGAAGAG
Source organism: Clostridiales bacterium (assembly GCA_902363045.1). Lineage (GTDB taxonomy): Bacteria > Bacillota > Clostridia > Oscillospirales > Oscillospiraceae > Lawsonibacter. The sequence goes on along the minus strand of CABIYX010000015.1, from coordinate 37,715 downwards.
TGACAAAATACTCCGACGCAGAAGAGGTGAAAAGGAATTGTCCTTGTCATATAATATTCCCTTTCTCAGCATCATGCTCACCCTGGTCAGCGGGATCCTGGTCCCCCTGCTCCGGCGGGAGGGCGGGGCGCTGCGGCTGGTCCGTGGGGTGCAGCTGGGGGTAGCGGGGCTGTCCGCCCTGCTGCTGGCGCGTCTGAGCGGGGCGGGGGCCAGCTTCTCCTATCCCATGGGGCATATCCCGGCCCCCTGGGGCAACGAGCTGCGGGCCGGCCCTCTGGAGGCGCTGCTGGCCCTGACCTTCAGCGTGGTGATGCTGCTCTCCCTCAGCGGCGGAGCGGAGGATCTGCGGCGGGACGTCCGGCCGGACCGGCAGGGCTGGTACTGCCTGCTGATGCAGCTGCTGTTTGGGGCGCTGCTGGCCATGGTGTACACCGACGACCTGTTCACCGGCTATGTGTTCGTGGAGATCGCGGCGGTGACCGCCTGTGTCGCGGTGGCGGCCAAGGAGAGCGGGCGCTCCGTGGTGGCCGCCATCCGGTATCTGATCTTCAGCTGTCTGGGCTCCGGCTTGGTGCTGCTGGGAATCGCCATGCTGTACTGTATCACGGGGCAGCTGCTGTTCTCCGGCCTGGAGGAGGCGGTGGCCCGGCTGGTCCAGTCGGGGGAGTACAGCCTGCCCCTGGTGGTGTCCGCCCTGTTGATGACGCTGGGCCTGTCTATCAAAAGCGCCCAGTTTCCCTTTCACGCCTGGCTGCCGGACGCCCATGCCAGCGCCACCACAGCCTCCAGCGCCATCCTGTCCGGCCTGGTGCTGAAGGGCTACCTGGTCCTGCTGCTGAAGCTGATCCTGCGGGTGTTCGGTCCGGCGCTGATCGTCTCCACCTATATGGACGATCTTCTGTTTTTGCTGGGGCTGACGGGGATGCTGTTCGCCTCGGTGGCCGCCCTGCGGCAGGAGGAGGTCAAGCGTATGATCGCCTACTCCTCCTCGGCTCAGATCTCCTATATCTTTCTGGCCCTGGGGCTGGGGAGCGAGGCGGGATGGACGGCGGCCTGCTATCAGATCCTGGCCCACGCCATGACCAAATCCATGATCTTCGTGGGCGCGGGGGAGATGATCCGGGCCTCCGGCGGCCACTACTGGGGTGAGCTGCGGGGCGCGGCCCGGCTGGCTCCGCTGGGAGGAGCGGCCTTTACGGTGGGCGGCCTGTCCCTGTGCGGCCTGCCCCTTTTGGCCGGGTTTTCCGCCAAGTACTGCATCGCGGCGGCGGCGCTGGATGCGGAGTGGCAGACGGCGCCAGCTCTGTTCGGGCTGGCGGCCAGCTCTGTGCTGAACGCAATGTACTATATCCCGGCCATTCTGGCCATCTGGGGCCGGGCGCGGGCTAATGAGGACGCGCCGGTGGTCTGGATGCGGGGAAATTGGGAGGGCAAGTGTGTCATCCTGCTGTTTCTGGCGGGCAATCTGCTGCTGGGGACCGCCTTCGGGCCCATCCGCGGGCTGATCCAACAGGGGTTGGCCCTGTTTTGACTGAACACCCATAATGGAGGAGGAAGTGACGATGTGGAGAGGCTGGCTGGTGCTGCCCATTCTGCTGCCTGTGCTGGGCGGGATCGGCGTGCTGGGGATCCATACCCTGCGGGTGCGCCGGCGGGCGGTCTCCCTGCTGCTGGCGGTTCAGCTGCTGCTGGTGGCCGTGGTGTTCCGCATGGAGGGGGAGCCACTTGTGCTCCTCACCCTGACGGAGGGGGTGCGGTTCGTGCTGCGGCCGGACGCGCTGGGCCGCCTGTTTGCGGAGCTGATCTGTGCCGTGTGGTTCGCGGTGGCCTTTTTTGCCTTTGAGTATATGAACCACGAGGGGCACCGGGAGCGCTTTTTCGGCTTCTATCTGCTGACCCTGGGGGCCCTGATGGGGGTGTGCCTGTCGGGCAACCTGGTGACCCTCTATCTGTTCTATGAGATGATGACCCTGCTGTCCGTCCCGCTGGTGCTCCATATCGGGACCCGGAAGGCGTTTGACGCCGCCTATCGCTATCTGGGCTTCTCTGTGGCGGGGGCGGGCCTGGGGCTGCTGGGGCTGTTCCTCCTCCAGGGCTTCTGCACCACGGATCTGTTCACCCCGGGGGGTGTGCTGGATCCGGCGCGGGCGGTGCAGGACCGGGGGCTGCTGCTGGCGGTGTTTTTTGTGATGGCGGTGGGCTTCGGCTGTAAGGCGGGGATGTTTCCTCTCCACGCCTGGCTGCCCATCGCCCATCCGGTGGCTCCGGCCCCCGCCTCGGCGGTGCTGTCCGGCCTGATTACGAAAATGGGGGTGCTGGCCCTCATTCGGGTGGCGTATTATCTGTTCGGCTGGCCCTTTCTGGATGGGAGCTGGGCGCAGCGGGCGGTTTTGGTGTTGGCGCTGGTCACCATTTTTCTGGGATCCACCCTGGCTCTGCGGGAGGATACCCTGAAAAAACGTCTGGCCTACTCCACCGTCAGTCAGGTCTCCTATGTGATCTTCGGGCTGATGCTCTTTCATCCTATGGCCCTGGAGGGGGCTCTGTTCCAGGCGGTGTTCCACGCCCTGGCGAAAAATGCCCTGTTCATGGCCACCGGCGCCATCATTTACAAGACCCACCTCACCCAGGTGTCCCAGATGCGGGGGGTGGGCAGCGCCTACGGCATCACCATGTGGTGCTTCACGCTGGCCTCCCTGTCTCTGATCGGGATCCCGCCCACCGGGGGCTTTGTGAGCAAGTGGCTGCTGGCCGAGGGCGCGCTGGCGGCGGGGGAGGGCTCCCTGGCCTATTGGGGAGTCGGGGTGCTGATGGTATCCGCCCTGCTGACAGCAGGCTATCTGCTGCCCATCGTGACCACGGCCTTTTTCCCGGGTGAGAAATTTGACCACCGGGCGGTGATGCGGCAGCAGGACACCTGGCTGATGTGGATCACCCTGTGCGCTCTGACCGCCGCCGTGGTGGTGCTGGGGATGTTCCCCGGCCTGCTGGAGCCGGCGGTCCGGGCGGTCACAGTCCCTATTTTTGGAGGGACCGCATGAGAAACGAGAGGAGAGAGAACGCGCTGTGCTGATGCTGCTTGCCATTCTGCTGCCCATGGCGGCGGGGGGCGTCCTTCTGGTCTGGCGGCCCCAGGACCCGCGGAGGCGCCAGGATTTTGTGGTCGGCTCCTCCTGTGCCGGGGCGGCGGCGGCCCTGGCTGCGGTGTTCACCCTGCGGGGGGAGGAGGCGTTCCAGCTGCTGTCCCTGGGGGAGAGGCTGTCCATCGCCTTCCGGGTGGATGGACTGTCCTGCGTCTTTGCCGTGCTGGTGTCTGTCCTGTGGCCCCTGGCCTGCCTGTACGCGGCGGAGTACATGAGCCGGGAGGGAGGCGAGAACCGGTTCTTCGCTTTCTATCTGGCCAGCCTGGGGGTCACCCTGGGCATCGCCTTCTCCGCCAATGTGCTGACGATGTACTTCTTTTATGAGCTGCTCACCCTGTCTACGCTGCCCCTGGTGATGCACGCGCTGGACAGCAAGGCGCGGTATGCCGGGCGGATCTATCTGACCTACTCCATGTGCGGCGCGGCCCTGGGCTTTATCGCCATGGTGCTGCTGCTGGAGCACGGCGGGATGTTCTTCCAGTTCGGTGGGAGCATCTCAGCTGAAGCTGGCAAGGAAAATACCTTGCGGGCTGCTTATGTACTTGGATTCTTTGGCTTCGGCGTGAAGGCGGCGGTTTTCCCGGGACACCGCTGGCTGCTGCGGGCCTCGGTGGCGCCCACGCCGGTGACGGCGCTGCTCCACGCGGTGGCGGTTGTGAAGGCGGGGGTGTTCGCGGTGACCCGCCTGACCTGGTACGGCTATGGGCCGGACCTCATTCGGGGCAGCTGGGCCCAGTACCTGGTCATGGGGGCGGCGATGTTCACCATCGCCTACGGCTCCGCCAAGGCCCTGCGCACCCAGCATCTGAAGCGGCGGCTGGCCTGGTCCACCATCAGCAACCTCTCCTATGTCCTGCTGGGGGTGACTACCCTGACCACAGCCGGCCTGACGGCAGGGATGGTCCACATGGTGTTCCACGCGGTGCTGAAAATCACCCTGTTTTTCTGCGTGGGCGCGGTCCACTATAAGCTCCACCGGGACTTTGTCCCGGATGTGGAGGGCTGCGGCGTGCTGATGCCGGTGGTGTTCGGCTCCTTCACCGTGGCGGCCCTGGGCCTGATGGGAGCGCCGCCTCTGGCCGGCTTCACCAGCAAGTGGCTGCTGGCCACGGCTGCGGCGGGGCTGGGGACAGGGATGGGCTATTTGGCGGCCGGGGTGCTGATCCTGTCTGCGGTGCTCACCGCCCTGTACCTGATGCAGATCGTTCTGCTGGCCTTTTTCCCCAGACAGAACCGGCAGCTCTCCGTCCGGGTGCCCAAGCGGGCCCGGCGGGATCCGGGCCTGAGGATGACAGTGCCCATCACCGCCCTGGCGGCGGGCTCGGTGGCCCTGGGACTGGGGGCAGGCCGTCTGGCCGGAACAGTCGCCGCCCTGCTGGGATAAGAGGGCGGATCCTGTGAAAGTGAGGGGAAGGAATGTCCCAGTTTCTGCTGTTCCCGGTCTTTTTTCCGTTTCTGGCCGGGCCGTTTGCCTATTGGATCGGGTGCTGGTATGAGAAGGCGCGAAATACCTTTGTCATGTCGGCGGCTGCGTTGGAGCTTTTTCTGGTGCTCACGCTGTGGACCAAGCCGGAGCTGGCCCAGGCCACGGCGGCGGTAGAGGGCTTCTGCGGCCTGGGGATCCAGCTGCGGGCCGGGGGCTTCCATACCCTGATGGCCCTGCTGACGGCCACAGGCTGGATGGCGGCCACAGTGTTCTGCCGGGAGTATATGGCCCATGTCCATAAGCAGAACCGGTTCTACCTCTTTTGGCTGATGACCCTGGGGGCCACGATGGGGGTGTTCCTGTCCGGCGACCTGTTTACCGCCTTTCTCTTTTTTGAGATCATGTCCTTTACATCCTTTGTGCTGGTGGTCCAGACAGAGGAGTATCCCGCCCTGAAGGCGGGGGAGACCTATCTGGCTGTGGCGGTCATCGGCGGACTGGCGGCCCTGACCGGACTGTTTCTCCTCTATCACCAGCTGGGCACCCTGTCGCTGGACGCCATGGCGGCAGCAGCCGCCGGAGCGGAGGACCGGGGACTGCTCTGGGTGGGCGGCCTGCTGGTGCTGGTGGGATTCGGCGCCAAGGCGGGGGCGTTCCCGCTGCACATCTGGCTGCCCACCGCCCATCCAGCGGCGCCTGCTCCGGCCTCGGCAGTGCTGTCCGGCGTCATCACCAAGACGGGGATATACGGGGTGCTGGTGCTGTCCACAACTGTCTTTCTCCATGACGTCCAGTGGGGGCTGCTGCTGGCGGTGCTGGGTGCTGTGACCATGGTGCTGGGGGCGGTGCTGGCGGTGCTGTCCGTGGATCTGAAGCGGACTCTGGCCTGCTCGTCCATCTCTCAGATCGGGTTCATCCTGGTGGGGACCGCCATGCTGTGTCTGCTGGGAGACCACAACGCCCTGGCGGTGGATGGGACCATCCTGCATATCCTGAACCACTCGCTTATCAAGATGGTGCTCTTCCCGGCGGCGGGGATCATCCATCTTACCACCCACTCCTTCGATCTGAACGACATCCGGGGGTTCGGGCGTGGAAAGCCTCTGCTGGCGCTGGTCATGGGGCTGCCTATGCTCAGCCTGGCGGGCGTGCCCGGACTGAACGGCTATGTCAGCAAGACCCTGCTCCATGAGAGCATTGTGGAGTATATCCACCTTACAGGGGAGGGGGCGGCGCTGTTTCAGGTGCTGGAGGCGCTGTTTCTGTTCAGCGGCGGCCTGACTCTGGCCTATATGCTCAAGCTGTTTGTCTGCCTGTTCCTGGAGCGGAACGCCCTACCGGAGGAGGTCCTGGCCCGGAAATGGCGGCAGGAGGGGGAGCACTACATCGCCCCGGCCTCGGTGGGGGGCCTGCTGTCTTATCTGCTGGTCATGCTGCGGCTTGGGACGGATCCCGGCGCGGCTATGGACCCCATCGCGGCCTTTGCCCGGGATTTTCTGGGGGGAACGGCCCCCGCCCATGCGGTGGACTACTTTGCCGCAGTCAATCTGGAGGGGGCGGCGGTCTCCGCGGTCATCGGGGCGGGGGTATACCTCCTGGTGGTCCGCACCCTGCTGATCAGGCAGGGCAGATACGTGGATCCCATCCCGCCTTGGCTGGATCTGGAGCGGGGCCTGTACCGGCCGGCCCTGCGCGTTCTGGCTCAGGCGGCCATTGTCCTGGCCACGCTGGCGGACCGGCTGGCTCCCCGGCTGCTGTTCCATGGGCTCCCGCGCCTGTTCCAGCGCCTGCGTCTGTGGTGGGCCGGGACACGGGACCGGCTTCTGCTTTCGCTGACTGGAGAGGTCTATTCGCCCCGTCCTACGGTGGAGCAGGCGGCGGATGACTTCCATTTTGCCCGGTATGAGGATGAGCCGCGCCGGCTGGTGGGCTTTACCCACTCCCTGGCCTTCGGCCTGCTGCTCACCGGGCTGGGCCTGGTCTTCGGCCTGCTGTTCATTCTGCTGCACTGAGCGCCGCTCTTACAGCTCCTTCCGGATCTGGCGCAGCGCGTTTTTCTCCAGGCGGGAGACCTGTGCCTGAGAGATCCCGATCTCCTCGGAGACCTCCATCTGGGTCTTGCTCTGATAGAAGCGCATGGACAGGATCTTCTGCTCCCGGGGAGTGAGGTGGGACACCGCCTCCTTCAGCGCGATGCGCTCCAGCCACAGCTCGTCGGTGTTTTTGCAGTCCTTCACCTGATCCATGACGCAGACGGTATCCCCGCTGTCGGAATAGATGGGCTCGTACAGGGAGACTGGCTCCAGGATGGCATCCAGAGCAAAGACCACGTCCTCCCGCTTGACGTCCAGGATCCGGGCGATCTCGTCCACCGTTGGCTCCTTCTGGTACTTGGCCAGATAGGCCTCCTTGGCCTGGAGCACTTTATAGGCGGTGTCCCGCATGGCGCGGGATACCCGCATAGTGCTGTTGTCCCGGAGATACCGGCGGATCTCGCCCACGATCATCGGGACGCCGTAAGTGGAAAAGCGCACATCCAGGTCGGTGTTGAAATTGTCGATGGCCTTGATCAGGCCGATACACCCCACCTGGAACAGGTCGTCCACATTCTCCCCGCGGTTGGAGAATTTATGGATCACGGACAGCACCAGCCGCAGATTGCCGGCGATCAGCTCCTCCCGCGCCTGCCGGTCCCCGGCCTTGGCCCGGCGGAGGAGTGCCTGGGTCTCCTCATTTTTCAGCACCTTCAGCTTGGCGGTGTTGACACCGCAGAGCTCCACTTTGTTCTGCATCCTTCAAAAACCTCCTGCCCGGGTGACGCTGTACTTCCAGTATCTCCCGGACGGGAGGTTTCATACTGTTCCGGCCGGCGGATATTTTTTTGTATCAGACCGGTTTCGATGGATTTCTTATGGAGGGCGGTGGACTATCCAAGGGCTACGTCCAAGATCATCATAATTAGGAAGCCGGCCATGACGCCGAAGGTGCCCCCGTGGGTCTCATGGTTGTGTCGGAGGTTGGCCTCCGGAATGAGCTCCTCCACCACCACATAGAGCATGGCTCCAGCGGCAAAGGAGAGCAGCCAGGGCATCAGCGGCTGGACGGTCCCTGCGGCCAGGACGGTGATCAGGGCGGCGATAGGCTCCACGACGCCGGAGGCGGCGCCCATGAGAAAGGAGCGGCCGCTGCCCATGCCGGCCTGTCGCAGGGGGAGGGATATGGCCGCGCCCTCGGGAAAGTTCTGGATCCCGATGCCCAGGGCCAGGGCCATGGAGGCGGGGAGCAGGGTGATGTCCGCCTGAGCGGCCAGGGCGAAGGAGATGCCCACAGCCATTCCCTCCGGGATATTGTGCATGGTGATGGCCAGCACCAGCAGGGTGTTCCGGCGGCTGCGGGCTCCTGACCCGCGCTCCAGAAGCTCCGGCGTGAGATGGGGGAGCAGGACGTCCATCCCGGCCAGAAAGGCGATGCCCAGGATGGAGCCACCCGCCGCCGGGATCCAGCCAGTGCCGCCGGCGGCCTGGGACTGCTCGATGGCGGGGATCAGAAGCGACCACATACTGGCGGCGATCATCACGCCGGCGGCAAAGCCCAGCATGATCCGGTGCAGTCCGGCGCCGGCCGTCCGGCGAAAGAGAAAGACGGTGGCCGCCCCAAGGGTGGTCATCAAAAAGGTGAAGCCGCTCCCACCGGCGGCCCATAGAAGTGCTTGTGTCAACATAAGGTTCCTTTCCCGGCGCGGAGGCGGTCCGCTCAGACTCCCCATCTGAGAGGAGGGGGAAGCGTCCGGAGACCCTCGCTCCGCGCCGCTGTAATAAGGATGTGCCGGTTCAGCCTATGAGGACGAGGGAGAGGGGGTGCGGGACCTTGAAAAAAATTTGCCGGACCCACTAGGCAAAAGAGGAGAATTATATTAAAATAGAAAAGAACGAAGTTTGAAAAAACACGCAAGGAGGGAATTCGGATGGAAAATCCGAAGTATAAACGTGTGCTGCTGAAGATCAGCGGCGAGGCTCTGGCCGGGGACGCGACCCGAGGGCTTGATTTTAATGTGATCGGCCAGGTGTGCGACGTTGTCAAGCGCTGTGTACAGTTGGGTGTACAGGTCGGCATTGTCGTAGGCGGCGGAAATTTCTGGCGTGGAGTCAAGGACGGCGGGGACCGGATGGTCCGGGTCCGGGCCGACCACATGGGAATGCTGGCCACCGCCATCAACGCCCTGGCTGTGGCCGATGTGCTGGAGCAGAAGGGGGTGGAGGTCCGGGTGCAGACCGCCATTGAGATGCGTGCCATGGCGGAGCCCTATATCCGCTCCAAGGCCATCCGTCACCTGGAGAAGGGCCGCGTGGTCATCTTCGGCTGCGGGACCGGGAACCCATTCTTCTCCACCGATACGGCGGCAGTGCTCCGGGCCGCGGAGATCGACGCCGATGTGATCCTGCTGGCCAAGAACATCGACGGCGTGTACTCCGCCGACCCCAAGAAGGTGCCCGACGCGGTGAAGTACGACTCCATCACTTACTCGGATGTGCTGGCCCAGCGCCTCCAGGTCATGGACTCCACCGCTACCTCGCTGTCTATGGACAATAAGATCCCTGTGCTCCTGTTTGCCCTGAAGGACCCGGAGAACATTCTGCGGGCTGTGATGGGCGAGAAGATCGGTACGATTGTCCAGGGCTGAGTCCCCGGACAGGAAAATCAAACGGAAAGGAAGATCAGACCAATGAGCGCCGAGACGAACGTGTATGATCAGAAAATGCTGAAGACCATCGAGGTCGTTAAGTCCAACTTTGCCTCCGTCCGGGCGGGCCGGGCCAACGCCGGTGTGCTGGACCGCATCACCGTGGAGTACTACGGAACGCCCACCCCCCTGAATCAGGTGGCCGCGATCTCCTCCCCGGATCCCAGGACCCTGGTGATCCAGCCCTGGGACGGCAGCCTGCTGAAGGCCGTGGAGAAGGCGATCCAGATCTCCGACCTGGGCATCAACCCCCAGAACGACGGCCGTGTGGTCCGCCTGGCCTTCCCGCAGCTGACGGAGGAGCGCCGCAAGGATCTGACCAAGCAGGTGCGCAAGTACTGTGAGGAGGGCAAGGTTGCCCTTCGGAACATCCGCCGGGACGCCATGGAGGACTTTAAGAAGAAAAAGAAGGCCGCGGAGATCACCGAGGATGACCTGAAGCAGTTGGAGAAGGAGCTTCAGGATATGACCGATAAGCACTGTAAGGACATCGACGAGCTGACGGTCAAAAAAGAGCAGGAGCTGATGGCTGTCTGACACACAGGGACCTCCGGCGGGCCGGAGGCTCGGGGTGCGGGATGCCTGAGTGCCAACAGGCGCCAGGCGTTCTGCACCCCCCTGTGTGTGGCAGGGGCGACCGGCCCCGAGTCATCACGCTGCGGAGTTTTTGACTGTCTGGAAGGAACATATTATGCTCTTTTTTAAACCAGCGGAGGAGGAACAGGCGGACCTGACCCGTTTGCCCCGCCACATTGCCATCATCATGGATGGAAACGGCCGTTGGGCCAGAAAGCGGGGGCTGCCCCGCACTGCCGGGCACGCCGCCGGAGCGGAGACCTTCCGTACCATTGCCACCTACTGCAAAGAGATCGGCCTGGAGTACCTGACGGTATATGCCTTTTCCACCGAGAACTGGAAACGCCCGGCGGAGGAGGTGGGGGCCATCATGGGACTGCTGAAAAAGTACCTCCTGGAGGCCATCGGGCAGATGGAGCGGGACCGGGTGAAGATGGAGTTTTTCGGGGACCTGTCCCCGCTGCCCCAGGAGCTCCGGGACCTGTGCCAGCGCACCCGGGAGATCTCCACCCACTATGAGGGCTGTCAGGTCAACATCTGCCTCAACTACGGCGGCCGGGATGAGATCCTGCGGGCCGCCAGGGCCTATGCCCAGGACTGCCTGGAGGGAAAGGCGGACCCCAACCATCTGAATGAGGCGCAATTCTCCGGCTATCTGTTTTCCCGGGGAGTGCCGGACCCGGATCTGATCATCCGGCCCAGCGGCGAGCTGCGGCTGTCCAATTTCCTGCCGTGGCAGTCCGCCTATTCAGAATTTTATTTCACAGACGTGCTGTGGCCCGACTTCTCCAAGGAGGAGCTCCACCGGGCCATCGCGGCCTATCAGGGCCGCAGCCGCCGATTCGGAGGTGTATGATTTGGTCACACGGATCGTAGTATCAGTGGTGCTGGCCCCGCTCTTTTTCGTCATCCTGTTTTTCCTGCCGCCGGTGTATCTGGCTGTGCTGATGGCCGCCATCTGCGCCCTGGCCTCCTATGAGCTGCTGCGGGCCACCGGCGTGGCCCACCACAATGGGCTGTACGGCTTCACGGCCGCCGCCGCAGCAGCCATCCCGCTGGGACAGTGGCTGGGGCGGGGAGCCCTGGTGGCCGGCATCACCGCCGTGCTCCTGGTGGTCATACTGTTTTACATCGCCATCCGGCTGTACGACGAGGAGAGGGCCGTCCGGGTGGAGGACGTGCTGCTCTGCTTCTTCGGCGGACTGATGATCCCCATGGCCCTGTCCACCCTGGTGGTGCTGAAGGGGATGGAGCATGGCCGCTATCTGGTCCTCCTGCCGGTGATCTGCGCATTCCTGACGGATGGCGGGGCCTATTTTGCCGGGGTCTTTCTGGGAAAGCACCGGGGGATCACCAAGGTCAGCCCCAATAAATCCCTGGAGGGGTACATCGGCGGGATCCTGTCCGGCGCACTGTTCCTGCTGCTGTATGGAGTGATCCTGCGCCAGTTCGCGGGGTTGGAGGTCTCACTGCCTGCGATGGCGGTGTACGGCCTGCTGGGCAGCGCAGTGACTGAGCTGGGAGACCTGTCTTTTTCCCTGATCAAGCGGCAGTTCGGCATCAAGGACTATGGGCACCTCCTGCCGGGCCACGGCGGGATGCTGGATCGGTTCGATTCCATGACCTTTGTGGCCCCTACGCTGCTCATTCTGGTGACGCTGCTGCCGGCGTTTTAAGGGCTGCGCGGGAGGTCTGTTCCTGTCCATCCATGTGCATAGGAAGGAATTTTAATATGAGCAAACGAATTTCAATCTTGGGTTCCACAGGTTCCATCGGGCGGCAATCATTGGATGTGATTGCCGCCTGCGGCATGGAGGCGGCTGCGCTGACGGCCAACTCCAACGCGGCCCGAATGGAGGAGCAGGCCCGGCGGTTCCGGCCGGAGCTGGCGGTCATGATGGACGAGCGGGCCGCGGCCGACCTGCGGGTCCGGCTGGCGGACACCCCAGTCCGGGTGGCCTCCGGCATGGAGGGCCTGCTGGAGGCGGCGGAGCTACCCTCTGCCGATACGGTGCTCACGGCGGTGGTGGGGATGATCGGGCTGCGGCCCACCATGGCCGCCATTCGGGAGGGCAAACGCGTCGCCCTGGCCAACAAGGAGACACTGGTATGCGCCGGACAGCTGGTGATGGAGGAGGCCCGGGACTTCGGTGCGGAGATCCTGCCCGTGGACTCGGAGCACTCTGCGCTCTTTCAGTCCCTCCAGGGCTGCCGGGACCGGGGGGAGGTCCGCCGTCTCATCCTGACCTGCTCCGGTGGACCTTTTTTCGGCAAGACACGAACTGAACTGCAGGGTGTGACAAGGAAAGACGCCTTGCAGCATCCAAACTGGTCTATGGGGGCCAAGATCACCATTGACTCAGCCACGCTGATGAACAAGGGCCTGGAATTTATTGAGGCGATGCACCTATACCAGATGCCGCCGGAGAAAATTTCCATCGTGATCCACCGGGAGAGTATCATTCACTCCCTGGTGGAATACTGTGATCATGGGATGATCGCCCAGCTGGGGGCTCCGGATATGCGCCTGCCCATCCAATACGCCCTGACCTGGCCCCGGCGGACCGGGGGGCCGGTCGAGCCTCTGGATCTGTGCGCCTGTGGTCCGCTGACCTTTGCCCAGCCGGATCTGGACACCTTCCGGTGCCTGGATCTGGCGCTGAAGGCGGCCCGGACCGGGGGGACGGCGGGCGCCATCCTCAACGGGGCCAATGAGGCCGCAGTGGCCCTCTTCCTGGAGGACCGGATCGGTTTCCTGGAGATCGCGGACCGGGTGGCCCTGGCGCTGGACCGGGTCCCGGTGATCCGGGAGCCCTCCATGACCCAGATTCTGGAGGCGGATCAGGCGGCCCGGGAGGCCGTCCTCAGCGCCTGACGGGCGGCGGAATTTGAAGCGTGCGGGAGGACCTATGCTCTACATCATCTTAGCGATCCTTATGTTTGGGCTGCTCATCGCGGTCCATGAGTTCGGGCACTTCGCCTCAGCGAAGCTGTTTGGGATCCAGGTCAATGAATTCTCCATTGGAATGGGCCCCGCTCTTTGGAAAAAACGAAAAGGAGAAACGCTTTACAGTCTGCGTGTTCTGCCAATCGGCGGATACTGTGCTATGGAGGGGGAGGATGAGAAGTCCTCCAACCCCCGGGCCTTTGGCAACGCGGCGGCCTGGAAGCAGCTGGTGGTGCTGGCCGGGGGAGCGGCGATGAATTTCCTCACCGGACTGCTGATCCTCCTGATCCTCTACGCTCCGGTCCAGGGCTTCCGGATCCCGGTGTACAGCGGCGCGGAGCCAGGCTATGGAGCGGAGGACTGCGGGCTCCAGCCGGGGGACCGCTTCTTGTCAGTGGATGGCCACAGGGTCCTGGTGTACGGGAACGTGCCCCTCTATTTGAACCGTGCCGGGGACCGTGTGGATCTGGTGGTGGAGCGGAACGGCGAGAAGTTCCGCCTGGATGGAGTCTATCTGCCCTACCAGACCCGGGTGGATGAGAACGGGAACGAGACTCAGCGCCGGGGGATCAACATCGGCTGGGAGGTGGACCCGCCCACGGTGGGCAACAAGCTTCATTATGCCTGGAACACTGCGGTGGACTATATCCGCACGGTGTGGCTCAGCCTTGGAGAGCTGGTCCGGGGTGCGGTGGGCCTGCGGGATCTGTCCGGCCCAGTGGGGATCGTGAATACCATGTCTCAGGTGGGGAACCAGTCGCCCACAGCTGCTGACGCGGCCCGCAGCCTGCTGGACCTGGCCGCCCTGATCGCGGTCAACCTGGCGGTGATGAACCTGCTGCCGCTGCCGGCGCTGGACGGCGGACGGATCTTTTTCCTGCTGCTGAATGGGGCGCTGTTCGCCCTGTTCCGGAAGAGGATCCCGGCAAAGTATGAGGGCTATGTCCACATGGTGGGGATGGCGGGTCTGCTGGCTCTCTCCCTGGTGGTGACCTTCAGCGACATTGGAAAACTCTTCGGTATCTGAGCCGCCGGAACACGGCAGCCGTTTGGAAAGGAAGGAATTGCAGTGACCAAGCAGATCATGGTGGGCGGGGTCCCGGTCGGCGGCGGCGCCCCGGTGACCATCCAGTCCATGACCAACACCCGCACCGATGATGTGGCAGCCACCCTGGAGCAGGTCCGGCGGCTGGCCGCCGCAGGCTGTGAGATCATCCGCGTGGCGGTGCCTGACCAGGCGGCCGCCCGCGCGGTGGGAAAGATCAAAGAGGAGAGCCCCATCCCCGTGGTGGTTGACATCCACTTTGACTATAAGCTTGCCCTCGAGGCCATCGCCGCCGGAGCGGACAAGGTGCGCATCAACCCCGGAAATATCGGGAGCGAGGACCGGGTGAAGGCGGTGGCCGACGCCTGCCGCCAGCGGAGCATCCCCATCCGGATCGGGGTCAACGGCGGCTCTCTGGAGCGGGAGATCCTGGCCAAGTACGGCCGGGTGTGCCCTGAGGCCATGGTGGAGTCCGCCTTTGGACACATCCGCCTGCTGAACAAGTTTGACTTTGATGACATCTGTGTTTCCCTGAAGTCCTCCAGCGTGCCCATCACCATGAGAGCCTATCAGCTGATGAGCCAGGAAAGTGATTATCCTTTACACATTGGCGTGACGGAGGCGGGGACGGTCCGCATGGGGACACTGAAGTCCGCCGTGGGGATCGGCGGTCTGCTGGCCATGGGGGTCGGGGACACCATGCGGGTCTCTCTGTCTGCCGATCCGGTGGAGGAGGTGTACGCCGCCCGGGACATCCTGCGGGCGGCGGGGATCCGCCGGGAGGGGGCGGAGCTGGTATCCTGCCCCACCTGCGGGCGGACCCGCATCGACCTGATCGCGCTGGCGGGACAGGTGGAGGAGCGGCTGAAGGCAGTGGACAAGCCCATCACGGTGGCGGTCATGGGCTGTGTGGTCAACGGCCCCGGCGAGGCCAGCGCCGCCGACTGCGGCATTGCCGGCGGCGTCGGGGAGGGCCTGCTGTTCAAAAAGGGACAGATCATCAAAAAGGTCCACCAGGATCAGCTGGTGGACGAGCTGTTCGCCCTGATCGAGACGCTGTAACGGCGCAGAAAAGCGGCCTGTGGGCCGCTGTGATGGAGAAGATTTGAGGAGAAGCATAGGGTTATGTCCAAAAAGATCCCGTTTTTAGAGATGTTTGCCGCCCTGACCTATTGGGCGGAGTTCGTCAACGCCATGGAGGGCTGGGTGATCACTGAGGCATCCATCGACCGCTCCAGCCGCAGCGCGGTGGTGACGGTGGAGGGGGCCGCAGGAGCCGGGTCCAATCTGGTCGCCAAGGCGGAGGAGGCGGTGGCCCGGTGTTATGGACTAAACTCTGTAAAGCTGAATTGCATTACAGATAAAAAGGAACCGGAGCGTGCGGAACCCGTGGAGGCGGTCCCGGCGGAGGAGCAGACCCAGCCGGAGACCGGGACGGGAGAGCCTGCGGCGGGGGAGGACGCCTTTGCCCGAGCGGAGGCCATCCGGGCGGCCGCACTGAAAAAGGTCCGAACGGCCGCGCCCGCGTCCGGAAAGGGAAAAAGCGGCGGCGAGAAGCGGGGCAAGGGCCGGGCCATCTACGGAAAACCCATCAAGCGGGCCCCGGTCCCCATCGGGGAGCTGGAGCTGGACATGGGCATGGTGGTGGTGGAGGGTGATGTATTCGCCGTGGACCACCGGGAGCTGAAAAAGCGGGGGGCCTGGGTGACTGCCTTTGACGTCACCGACTACACCGGCTCCATCCGGGTCAATAAATTTTTCCCGGGGGATGAGGGCAAGGCCCTGGTGGACGGGGTCAAAAAGGGGATGCGCCTGCTGGTACAGGGGCGGCTGAATATGGACCGCTTCTACGGCGACATGGTGCTGGAGCCGGTGGCCGTAATGGCGGCGGAGCAGCATACCCGGATGGACAACGCCCCGGAGAAGCGGGTGGAGCTCCACCTGCACACCAATATGTCCGCCATGGACGCCCTGACCGCTGTGGGCTTCAAGACGGACTCCACCATCGGCACAGACAAGAATGTGATCAAACGGGCGGAGGCATGGGGACACCGGGCCATCGCCATCACGGACCACGGCGTGGCCCACGCCTTTCCAAACGCCAAGCACTCGGCCAAGAAGATCAAGGTGCTCTTTGGCGTGGAGGCCTATTACATCAACGACGTGGACGACCGGGTGGTGGTCCACGGACAGACAGACGCCCTTTTTTCGGATGAGATCGTCTGCTTTGACATCGAGACCACCGGCCTGAACAAGAAGTATGAGGTCATCATCGAGATCGGCGCTGTGGTGCTGAAAAACGGGGAGGTCACCGACCGCTTCAACACCTTCGTGTCCCCGGGCCGCATCCTGAGCCCGGAGATCATCCACCTCACGGGCATCACGGACGAGATGCTGGAGGGGGCTCCCTCCCAGAAGGAGGCGCTGGAGGCTTTTCTGGCCTTCGTTGGGGACCGGCCTCTGGCGGCCCACAACGCCGACTTTGATATGGGCTTTATTGCCGCGGGCTGCCGGAAGTATGGAATTCCATTTCATAATCCCTCGGTGGACAGCCTGATCCTGGCACAGAACCTGCTGCCGGAGCTGGGCAAATACAAGCTGGACATTGTGGCGGAGTACCTGCATCTGCCCGCCTTCAACCACCACCGAGCCAGCGATGACGCGGCCACCGTAGCCTATATGCTGCCCCACTTTTTCAAAAAGCTGGAGGAGATGGAGCTGCGCACCCTGGGGGAGATCAACCCCGCCATGCCCAAGCTGCGCCGGGGGGGTGGCAAGCTGCGCCGGAAGCCCAAGCATCTCATTGTCCTGGCCAAAAACCAGACGGGGCTGCGCAACCTCTATAAGCTCATCTCCCTGTCCCAGCTGGAGCACTTCAAGCGCTACCCCATCATGCCCAAGTCCCTCATCAACGAGAACCGGGAGGGACTCATCATCGGATCAGCCTGTGAGGCAGGGGAACTGTTCCAGGCGGTGGTGGACGGCAAGGACTGGGAGGAGCTTAAGCGCATCGCCTCCTGGTACGACTATCTGGAGATCCAGCCTCTGTGCAACAATATGTTTATGCTCCGCAAGGGCATCGTGAAGAACGAGGAGGAGCTGCGGGACTTCAACCGCACTATCGTCCGCCTGGGGGAGGAGATGGGCAAGCCGGTGTGCGCCACCGGGGACGTCCACTTCCTGGACCCGGAGGACGAGGTCTACCGGCATATCCTGCTGGCCTCCAAGGGCTTTGAGGACGCAGACGAGTCCCTGCCCATCTACTTCAAGACCACGGAGGAGATGCTTCAGGAGTTTGCCTATCTGGGGAAGGAGAAGGCCCGGGAGGTGGTGGTGACGAACACCAACCTCATCGCCGACTGGTGCGACCCCATCGACCCACTGCCCCAGGGGCTGTTTGCCCCCAAGCTGGAGGATTCTGACGGAGAACTGAAGCGGCTGGTGTGGGGGAAAGCCCATGAGCTTTACGGGGAAAATCCCCCCAAGATCGTCACCGACCGCATCGAGGTGGAGCTGGGCGACATCATCCGGTGCAAATACGACGTGATCTATATGTCCGCCCAGAAGCTGGTGCAGAACTCTCTGGAGCACGGATACCTGGTGGGCTCCCGGGGGTCGGTGGGCTCCTCCCTGGTGGCCTTTATGTCGGGCATCACCGAGGTGAACTCGCTGCCTGCCCACTACCGCTGCCCCAAGTGCAAACACTCCGACTTCGACTATGCCCAGGACCCCGCCCATCCCTATGGCTGCGGGGCGGATATGCCGGACGCGATGTGTCCTGTGTGCGGCACAAAGTATGTGAAGGACGGCTTCAACATCCCCTTTGAGACCTTTTTGGGCTTCGGAGGCGACAAGGTCCCCGACATCGATCTGAACTTTTCTGGGGAGTACCAAGCCAACGCCCACCGCTATACCTTCGAGCTGTTCGGCCAGACCCATGTGTTCCGGGCGGGCACCATCGGCGCGGTGGCGGAAAAGACGGCCTTCGGCTATGTGAAAAAGTACCTGGACGAGCGGGGGCGGATCGTCTCCAAGGCGGAGGAGAACCGCCTGGCCATCGGCTGCACCGGGGTCAAGCGCACCACCGGGCAGCACCCCGGCGGCATGGTGGTCATCCCCCAGGACAAGGAGATCTACGATTTCTGTCCTGTCCAGCACCCCGCCGATGACCCCAACACCGACATCGTCACCACCCACTTTGAGTATCACTCCATGGAGAGCAACCTGCTGAAGCTGGATATGCTGGGCCACGATGATCCCACCATGATCCGGATGCTGGAGGACCTGACCGGGGTGAACGCCCGGACGGACATCCCTCTGGATGACCGGGATACCATGTCTGTCTTCCAGTCCTCCAAGGTGCTGGGCTATGAGAACGACAAGATCCTGGGACCCACCGGCGGCACCGCCATTCCGGAGTTCGGCACTACCTTTGTCCGCGGGATGCTGGAGGACACTCAGCCCGACCAGTTCGATATTCTGGTGCGGCTGTCCGGCTTTTCCCACGGCACCGACGTGTGGCTGGGCAACGCCAAGGACCTGATCACCTCGGGGACGGCCAAGGTCAGCGAGGCCATCGGCTGCCGGGACGACATTATGCTGTTCCTCATCTCCAAGGGGATGGAGCCCAAGCGCTCCTTCAAGATCATGGAGGCGGTGCGAAAGGGCAGGGGGCTGCCCGAGGGGGCGGAGGACGAGATGCGGGAGCACGGAGTGCCCGACTGGTACATCGGCTCCTGTAAAAAAATTGCCTACCTGTTCCCCAAGGCCCACGCCGTGGCCTATGTGATGATGGCCTTCCGGATCGCCTGGTTCAAGGTCCACCGCCCGCTGGCCTTTTACGCCGCCTACTTCTCCATCCGGGCCAAGGCCTTTGACGAGGCCTTCATGTGCCGGGGGATGGACGTGTGCCAGCGGAAGATGCGGGAGATCGTAGCCAAGGACAAGGAGGCCTCCGCCGTGGAGCAGGATATGCTCACCACTCTGGAGGTCTGTTATGAGTTCTACCTCCGGGGGTTCACCTTCGACCGGATGGATCTGTACAAGTCAGAGGCCATCCACTTCACCATGGATGAGGAGCGGGGCGCCCTGCGGCCCCCCTTTGTGTCGGTGGCCGGCCTGGGGGACACGGCGGCCATCTCTCTGGCGGAGCAGGTGAAGGGAAAGCGCTTCATCTCCATCGAGGAGGTGGCGGCCGCCTGCCCCAAGGTGTCCAAAACCCATATCGACAAGCTGACAGAGGCCGGGGCCTTTGGAGATATGCCGGCCACCAGCCAGATGGACCTGTTTTCCATGTTTGGCTGAGACTGTCCGGGAAACGGCCGCCATCCGGCGGCCGTTTCTGTTTGCCGGCGCCCCGTATCTTTTTCCCTGCTGGTACATAGAAATAGCGGGAAAGGGTGATGGTATGTCGGGCAAAGGGATTCGGGAGGGGCTGCTGGAGCGGACGGCGGAGCTGTTGGACCTGCCAGCCGACGCGGTGGCCGGGGTGCCGCGGCTGGAACTGGTGGGGACCCGGGAACTGCGGATGGAGAACCACAAGGGCATCCTGGCCTATGGGACGGAGGAGATCCACATCAGCGGAGGCTCCTACATCGTCAAGGTCACGGGGGAGGCCCTGGAGCTGCGGGCCATGACCGGGCTGGAGCTGCTCATCACCGGGCGTATCACCGGCGTTCAGCTGGCATAGGGGCGGCGGAATGAAGCGCGCGGTCAATTATCTGCGGGGGACGGCGACTCTGACGGCCCGGGGGCTGTTTCCGGAGCGCCTGCTGAACCTGTGCGCCCAGGAGGGGGTGGCCTGCTGGGCGCTGGAGTGGGTGGACAGCCACACCATGCGTCTGACCACCTACCGCCGCAGCCTGCCCCAGCTGCGCGGCCTGGCCCAGCGGGTGGGCTGCGAGGTGGAGGTGGAGGGGACCCGGGGGCTGCCGGATTTTCTGGCCCGCTTCCGGAGGAGGTACGCCTTCCTCATCGGGCTGGCCTTTGCCCTGCTGGCGGTGAGCGTTCTGTCCCGGTTCATCCTGACGGTGGAGGTGGTGGGCAGCGAGAAGGTGCCCACCGCCCAGATCCTGTCGGAGCTGCGGCGGTACGGGGTGCGGCCGGGGGCGTACGGCCCCGGTCTGGACCGCAAGACCATCGCCCAGCAGGCCCTGCGGGGGCTGGAGGGGCTGTCCTGGATGTCCATCAACCTGTATGGGACCCGGCTGGAGGTGGTGGTCCGGGACGCGGTGGAGCCCCCGGAGCTGGCCGGGGAGGATGGATATTACGACATCGTGGCGGAAACGGACGGGCTGATCGCCCAGGTGGAACCCATGGCGGGAGAGGCCGCGGTGCAGGAGGGGGATACGGTGGCGGAAGGCGAGGTGCTGATCTCCGGCCTGATCACCATGGAGCCGCCCAAGTACAGCGATCTCCCAGTGCGCACCTATCAGACCCATGCAAGGGGCAAAGTCTATGCCCGCACCTGGCGGACTCTGTCTGCCGCCATCCCCGTCCAGGCGGAGGTGAAGCGGTTCACAGGGGAGGAGCGTACCCTGTGGTCCCTGAGCTGTCTGGGAACGCGGCTGGATTTTTATAAAAACAGTAGCATTCCCTGGCCGTTGTATGATAAAATAACCACGGTACACCAGCTGACCCTTCCGGGTGGGCGGGGCCTGCCTCTGATGCTGCGGGGGGAGCGCTGCCGCGACTATGAGAAAGAGACGGTCCCCATCGACCTGGAAGCGGCCCGGACCATGCTGGAGGAGCGCCTGCTGCTCCGGCTGGGAGAGGTGATCGGAGCGGATGGACAGGTGCTGTCCACCCAGTATTCGGCCCGGGTCCACAGCGGGATGCTGGAGGTGACCCTGACCGCGGAGTGCCGGGAGGAGATCGGAACGGAGGTCCCCGGCGGCCGCGAGATCCCGGGGGAGAACCCGGTGGAGTAGGAGAAGGTACACCCATGACAGAACAGAGCATCAGCCTGGAGCGTCTGGAGGACACGATCAGTGTCTTTGGCTCCTTTGACGAAAATATCCGATTGATCGAAGCGGAGCTGGGGGTCTCGGTGGTGAACCGGGACGCGCAGCTGAAAATTGCCGGGGAGGACCCGGAGAAGGTGATGTATGCCGCGCGGGTCATTGAAAATCTGATGACCCTGGCCTCCCGGGGGGAGTCCATCGGGGAACAGAATGTCCGCTATGTCCTCCAGCTGGTCCGGGAGGGCCGGGAGGAGCAGATCCACCATCTGGCGGCCGGCGTGCTGTGCATCACGGCCAAGGGAAAGCCCATCAAGGCCAAGACCCTGGGACAGAAGAAGTATATCGAGGCCATCCAGAACAATGTGGTCACCCTGGGGATCGGTCCGGCCGGCACCGGAAAGACCTATCTGGCGGTGGCGGCCGCAGTGGCCGCATTTCGGGAGAAGCAGGTCAACCGCATTATCCTCACCCGCCCCGCGGTGGAGGCAGGGGAGCGGCTGGGCTTCCTGCCGGGGGATCTCCAGTCCAAGGTGGACCCCTATCTGCGTCCCCTGTACGACGCCCTGTTTGATATGCTGGGCCCGGATACCTATCAGAAGTATCTGGAGCGGGGAAACATCGAGGTCGCCCCCCTGGCCTATATGCGCGGCCGGACGCTGGACGACAGCTTCATCATCCTGGATGAGGCGCAGAACACCAGCCGGGAGCAGATGAAGATGTTCCTGACCCGCCTGGGCTTCGGCTCCAAGATCGTCATCACCGGCGACATTACGCAGATCGATCTGCCCACAGACAAGGTCTCCGGCCTGCGGGAGGCCATGCGGGTGCTGAAAGGGGTGGAGGACATCGCCATCATGCGCCTGACGGAGAGCGACGTGGTCCGCCACGCCCTGGTCCAGCGGATCATCAAAGCCTATGAGGTGGACGAGGACCGGAAGGGCGGCGGCAAGAAGGAGCGCCGCGGCTGAGCCCCGGACAGACCCGCGGCAGAAATAGAGAAAGGGAGTGCTTGGATGGATCACACCATTATCTTTGAGACCGAGGTGGAGTGCCCGCCGGAGACCGAAGCCCTGCTGGACCGGGTGATCTCCGCCGCCCTGGAGGCGGAGGGGGTCGGGCTGCCCTGTGAGATCAGTGTGCTCCTCACCGATGACGCAGGCATCCAACAGATCAACCGGGAGATGCGGGAGGTGGACCGGCCCACCGATGTGCTCTCCTTCCCCATGTTCGACCTGGAGCCCGGACAGCATCCGGAGGAGGGGGAGGAGGACCCGGAGACAGGTCTGGTCCCCCTGGGGGATATGTGTGTCTCCCTGGAACGGGCGGCGGCCCAGGCGGAGGAGTTCGGCCACAGCGTGGAGCGGGAGCTGAGTTACCTCACCGTCCACTCGGTGCTCCATCTGCTGGGCTATGACCACCTGGACGAGGGCCCCATGAAGGCCCGGATGCGGGCCAGGGAGGAGGCCATCCTGGAGGGACTTGGGATCACCCGGGAGACAGAGCAGGAGGCGCAGCCATGAGAGAGCGGCCCTATTTGCGGCTTGTACCGCTGGAGGAAGAGGAGGAGCCGGCAGAGGCTGAGGTGAAGCTCACCGCCAGAGATCTGGCTGTGATCGCCGCCGCCCTGTGCGCTGCCGCGGCCGCCTTCTGGTGGGTGTGGCGGAAGCTGACCAGGTGACAGATATTTGCAGGACCCCACGGAGACGGACGGACCATGCAGGTTTGATCCGCAGGGGCGTACAATGTGCGCCCGCCGGTTCAAGGGGCGGCTTCGAGGAAAGTGGGCGTACGCTGTGCGCCCCTGCAAAAATGAACGTAAGGTTATATACCCCATTCCAGAGGGAAAACGGGAGGAGGCACGGAAGATGTTTTTTGGAATGTGGCTGGTCTGGATCCTGGGCGGCCTGGGTGTGCTCTTTTTCGGAGGACTGCTTGGGATCGGGAACTGGGCATATTTTTTCCTTGCTACCGGCCTGCTGGCCGGGGCAAGCGCGGCAGTCAATCAAATTCTGGAGAGGCTGAAAGAGCTGGACACGCGGCTGCAGCAGCTTCAAGCCCAGCTGGACCGGCTGACGCAGTCCATTTCTTCCGAAGAGGAGTGTGAAGCAAGTGGAAAAGAGACCTGAGCAACACTCCAGTGAGAAACTAAGAGGAGGCGCGGAAGATGTTGCGTTCAGGAATATGGATCGTCTGGGGACTTGGGATCCTAGGCGTCCTTTTGTTCGGCGGATTGCAGAAACTCATAGAGTTTTGGTGGTTGTTCTTCGCCACTGGATTGCTGGCCGGGGCGAGTATGGTGGTTGTTCGGAGCCTGGAGCGGCTGAAGGACATGGACACGCGGCTTCAGATTCAGGCAGACCAGCTGCAGCAGCTTCAAGCCCAGTTGGACCGGCTGACGCAGGCCCCTTCTTCCGAAGAATCGGACGAACCGGGTTGATTTGATCCGCAGGGGCGCACAGCGTGCGCCCGCCGGTTCAAAGGGCAGCTTCGGGAAATACGGGCGCACAGTGTGCGCCCCTGCAAAAGAGAATGTAGGGTTACACACACCTGGGGGAGAAAAAATGCTCGCATCCCCTGCATACAAGAAAGTGAGGATCATCTTATGACAATCAAAAAATCCGGCATCATCACCCTGTGCGGCCGGCCCAATGTGGGCAAGTCCACTCTGACCAACGCCCTGGTGGGGGAGAAGGTGGCCATCGTCACCAACAAGCCACAGACCACCCGCAGCCGGATCTGCGCCATCCTGAACCGGGGGGAGAGCCAGTTCGTCTTTGTGGACACCCCCGGCCTGCACCGGGCCCGCACCCGACTGGGGGACTACATGGTCAACGTGGTGAAGGAGAGCGTGGCCGACGTGGACGGTGTGCTGCTTCTGGTGGAGCCTATCCCCAACATCGGCGACCCGGAGCGGGAGCTGATCGCCCGGATCAAGAGCCTGGGGTGCCCTTCGGTGCTGGTCATCAATAAGGTGGACACCCTGGAGCACAAGGAGAAGCTGCTGGAGGTCATCCAGGTCTATGGACAGGCCCACGACTTCACCGCCGTGGTGCCCATCTCCGCCAAGAGCGGCGAGGGTGTGGAGGAGCTGCTGGGCGTGCTGGAGGGCTTCCTTCCGGAGGGACCCCAGCTGTTCCCCGAGGACATGGTCACCGACCAGCCGGAGCGGCAGATCATGGCAGAGATTTTAAGGGAGAAGCTGCTGCTGTGTCTGGACAAAGAGATCCCCCACGGCACGGCGGTGGAGATCACCAAATTCTCCGAGCGGGACGACGAGGTCATCGAGATCGACGCCACCATCTACTGTGAGAAGAACAGCCACAAGGGTATCATCATCGGCAAGGGGGGCTCCATGCTGAAAAAGGTGTCCACCCTGGCCCGGCAGGATATGGAGCGGTTCATGGGGACCAAGGTGTACCTCCAGACCTGGGTGAAGGTCAAAGAAAATTGGAGAGATAATCCTTCAGCGATCCAGAATTTTGGATACCGTAAGGAGTGACGGAGAGGCAGCCCGAGAGTGCTGGAATAAAGAAGCAGACTAACATTTCCCGGTCATAGCCGCGGGGAAAACCGGCCAGCCTAATGGCAGACAACAGAACGGGAGGGCTGGCTGTGGACGAGACAGGACTGTGGGAATTGTTCCGTAAAACGGGGCTGCCGGAGGCATTTCTGGC
The DNA here is from genome assembly GCA_902363045.1 of Clostridiales bacterium. Taxonomy (GTDB): domain Bacteria; phylum Bacillota; class Clostridia; order Oscillospirales; family Oscillospiraceae; genus Lawsonibacter. The sequence goes on along the minus strand of CABIYX010000015.1, from coordinate 13,201 downwards.
CCTGGCCGGGAGCCGGGCGGAGCAGGGAGCGCCGCCGCTCCCCGGGGCAGTCCGCACCTCTGGGCCGGGCGGCCCAAACAACCTGCGGGAGGTCTGAAGCCCGCAGTACATAGGAGGCGCGTCTCATGCACCTGCAAACCAAGGCCCTTGTCCTGCGGGAGACCGCCTACAAGGAGTCGGATAAGATCCTCACGCTGCTCACTCAGGAGGCGGGACGGCTCACCGCCTCCGCCCGGGGCTGCCGGAGAAAGGGGAGCCCCATCGCCGCGGGCAGCCAGTTGCTGGTATGGTCCGATGTGGTGCTGCACGAGTACCGGGGGCGCTGGACCGTCCAGGAGGCGGCGGTGGACCGGGAATTCCGCGGGATGCGGGAGGATCTGGAGAAATTTTCCCTTGGCTGTTATTTTGCCGAGGTGACGGAGCTGCTGGCGGTGGAGGGGTTACCCTGTCCGGAGCTGCTCTCCCTGCTGCTGAACAGCCTCCACGCCCTGGACAGGCTGGAAAGGCCTCTGAAGCTGGTGAAGGCCGCCTTTGAGCTTCGGGCCATGTGTCTGGCGGGGTATGAGCCCCTGCTGGATGCCTGTGCGGTGTGCGGCTGTCCCACCCCAGAGGAGCCCCGATTTCATCTGCGGGAGGGTGTGCTTCACTGCGTGGGCTGCCGGGGCTCTGTGGGGGAGGGGATCTCTCTGCCGCTGAATAGTGGATCCCTGGCGGCGATGCGCCATATTGTCTACGGGGACCCAAAACGGCTGTTCTCCTTCCGCCTGGACGGTGCGGGGCTGGATGCGCTGGCCGGGGTGGCGGAGGCCTATCTGCTCACCCAGCTGGAGCGGGGGTTCCGCACCCTGGATTTTTACAAGAGCCTGACTCTGGTTCCGCCGGACCATCCATAAAATAACGTCAAGTCAAGACGCGCTTCCCCGTATGCATGACCGCATACGGGGAAGCGCGTCTGATATTCCGTGGGCTGTTTCAGTCCTTTCGGGTCAGCTCCTCCATCTCGTCCAGAAGCTGGCCGAACAGGTCCAGCGCGGCCTGGATGGGTTGGGGAGAGGCCATATCCACGCCGGCCCCCCGGAGCAGGTCGATGGGATCCTGGCTGCATCCGCCGGACAGGAAGCCCAGGTAGTCCTTCACCGCGGGGGCGCCCTCCTTCAGGATGCGGCGGGAGAGGGCGATGGCGGCGGAGTAGCCGGTGGCGTACTGGAACACATAGTAGTTATAGTAGAAGTGGGGGATCCGGGCCCACTCCAGGGCAATCTCGTCGTCAATGACCATGTCGGGGCCGAAGTAGTCCTCATTCAGCGCTCGGTACTCCCGGCTGAGCAGGTCGGCGGTGAGGGTCTCGCCCTGGGCGGTCAGCTGACCGATGCGTAGCTCGAATTCGGCGAACATAGTCTGGCGGTACAGGGTGCCCTTGAACTGCTCCAGGAAGTGGTTGAGCAGCCAGGCGCGCCGCCGCCGGTCCTGGGTGCTTTGAAGCAGGTGCTCCATCAGAAGTGCCTCGTTGCAGGTGGAGGCCACCTCGGCCACAAAGATCACATAGTCCCGGTACACTGTGGGCTGCGTCCTGTTGGAAAGATAGGAGTGGACCGCGTGGCCCAGCTCATGGGCCAGGGTGAACATACTGTCCAGGTCGTCCTGATAGTTGAGCAGGATATAGGGGTGGACCAGCGACCCGGCCATATAGCCGCCGGACCGCTTTCCCGCGTTCTCATAGACATCGATCCAGCGGCTGTCCAGCCCCTCCCGGAGGATGGCCTGATACTCGCTCCCCAGGGGGGACATGGCCCGATAGACGGTCTCCCGGGCGTCGGCATAGGGGATTTTGGCGTCCACCCCGGAGACCATGGGAGCGTACACATCGTAGAAGTGCAGCTCCTCCAGGCCCAGAAGCTTTTTCCGCAGACGGACATAGCGGTGCATCTTGTCCAGGTTGGACCGGACGGTGGAGATGAGATTGTGATAGACCTCCACCGGGACATGGGTGCCGTCCAGAGAGGCGGCCAAAGCGCTGGGATAGCGCCGGGCGGAGGAGAAGAACTGAAGCTGCTTGACCTGGGCGTTCAGGGTGGCGGCCAGGGTATTTTTGACCCCGCCGTAGACGGCGTACAGATTCTGGAAGGCGGAGCGGCGCAGGGCACGGTCCTCGCTGGACATGAGCAGGGTGAAGGAGCCGTTGGACAGGGGGTGGCGGCCGCCCTGCCCGTCCACGGCGTCGGGGAAGGTGAGGTCGGCGTCGGACAGCTTGGAAAAGATGTCGTCCGGGGACTGGGCCAGCTCTCCGGCGGCGGCCAGCAGACGCTCCTCACAGTCGGACAGGGTGTGGGCCCGGCGGCGCTGGATGTTGTGGAGATACCGGCGGAACAGCTCCAGCCGGGGCTCCTGCCGGTAAAACTCCTCCAGTGTCTTGTCGGCAAGGCGCAGAAGCTCCGGGACCTCGAAGGCGGTAGCTCGGGACAGCTCCACATACTGGGTGGTGATCCGGCCCACCTTGGCCTGGTATTCCGGGACGCGGGTGTCCTCATCGCTCCGGCGCTGGGCGTAGTCCATCAGCCGGACCAGAAGCTCGCCGGCCTCCTGCTCCAGGGTCAAAAAGTCATAGAGGACGGCGGCGCTCCCGCCCAGGCGGCCCTCATACTCCGCCAGACGGGCGGTGAGGTCCTGAAGGCGGACAAAGTCCTCCTGCCATGCCTGGTCTGAGGGGTACAGGTCGGCGGTGTTCCAGGTATAGGGTTGGGGGATGGCGGAACGCTCCGGAATGGTTTTCTGCTGGGACATGATGAGAGACCTCCTATGGATGCAAGATGATATACAGTATGGTACCACGGAGCGGAAAATATCGCAATGTTCTTCTTTGCCACCGTGCCAGTGAAAGACGCCGCGGCGGTGAGGGAGAGGGCGTGCGGCAGGCCGTTGCAGTTCCGAAAAATTTTTCTTGACAAATCGCAGTCATGCGGGTATGATTACATCATCTCTTTAGCGAACTAATGAAATAGAATACAAAAGAGGAGGGCGTGCCATGTCTCGATTCTTCAACCGCAGCCTGGACCGGCTGGTCCCCTATACCCCCGGAGAGCAGCCCCAGGACCAGCAGTATGTCAAGCTGAACACCAATGAATCCCCCTATCCTCCCTCGCCCGGCGTGATCTCCGCCCTCGATGCCCAGGAGGCTGCCGATCTGCGGCTCTACTCCGACCCGGAGGCCAGGGTCCTCAAGGCGGCTCTGGCGAAGCAGTACGGCGTGGAGCCGGCCAATGTCTTTGTGGGGAACGGCTCGGATGAGGCGCTGAACTTTGCCTTTCTGGCCTACGCCGCCGACGGGCGGGGAGTGGCCTTTGCGGATATAACCTATGGCTTCTACCCGGTGTTTGCCGAGCTGTACCACATCCCCGTACAAACCGTTCCGCTGAGAGAGGATTTCACCCTGAGTCCGGAGGATTATTACGGCCTGCACAGGACCATCGTGATCGCCAATCCCAACGCACCCACAGGAATAGCCCTGAGCCGGACTCAGGTGGAGGGGATCCTTCAGGCCAATCCAGACTGCGTGGTGGTGTTGGATGAGGCGTATGTGGACTTCGGCGGAGAGAGCTGTGTGTCCCTCACCGGACGGTATCCCAATCTGCTGGTGGTGCAGACCTACTCAAAATCCCGGTCCATGGCCGGGGCGCGGCTGGGCTATGCCATCGGGAACGCAGCCCTCATCCAGGACCTGGAGACCATCAAATTTTCCACTAACCCCTATAATGTCAACCGCCTGACCCTGAAGGCGGGGGCCCAGGCCCTGGCGGAGCAGGCGTACTACGACAAAAACTGTCAAAGGATCATGGAGACCCGGGCCTACACCGCCCGGGAGCTGGAGAAGCTGGGCTTTGCCGTCCTGCCCTCCCAAACGAACTTCCTGTTTGCCAGGAAGCCCGGGGTGGAGGGCGCGGACGTCTACCGCCGCCTGAAGGAGCGGGGGGTGCTGGTGCGCCACTTTGACAAGGAGCGCATCCGGGACTATAACCGGATCACCATCGGGACCCGGGAGCAGATGGATATTTTACTGGAGAAGCTGAGGAAATTTTTATGAGAACGGCAGAGATCACGAGAAAGACCAATGAGACGGACATCCGCCTCTCCCTGGACCTGGACGGACAGGGGAAGAGCCGGGTCCGGACCGGCGTGGGCTTTCTGGACCATATGCTCACCCTGCTGGCCCGCCACGGGGGGATGGATCTGGAGCTGACCTGTGATGGGGACACCCAGGTGGACGATCACCACAGCGTGGAGGACATCGGCATCGCCCTGGGCCAGGCCTTTGACCAGGCTCTGGGGGAGAAGCGGGGGGTGCGGCGGTACGCCTCCCTGTGCCTGCCCATGGACGAGGCTCTGATCCTGTGCGCTGTGGACCTGTCCGGCCGTGGCGGGTACTATGAGGAACTGGCCATCCCCACCGAGAAGATCGGCTCCTTTGACACCCAACTGGTCTATGAGTTCATGTGGGCCTTTGCAGCCAACGCCAGGCTGACCCTCCACCTGCGGAAGCTGGCGGGGCGAAACTCCCACCACATCGTGGAGGGAGCCTTCAAGGCACTGGGCCGCGCCCTGCGGGAGGCGGCGGAGACCGATCCCCGGTTCCGGGACGAAATTCCATCCACCAAAGGGATGCTGTAAACGGGAGACGCCATGCTGAAGGAACAGTTGAATCAATTATATGAGGAGTACGGGTATCGGAAATTCCGGATGTCCAAATTTGAGGACTACGACCTGTATGCCCAGAACAAGGATTTTTTGAAAAAGGGACACATCATCACCTTCACCGATGGGGATGGCTCTCTCAAGGCCCTGAAGCCGGACATCACCCTGTCCATTATGAAGAACAACAGCGGGGACAGTGAGAAGGTGTACTACAACGAAAACGTATACCGGGAGACCGGCGGGACCTTTCGGGAGATCCTCCAGGTGGGGGTGGAGTCAGTGGGACAAATCGACTCCTACGCGGAGGCGGAGGTCATCGTCCTGGCGGCCAAGTCCCTCCAAACCATCTCGGAGGACTATGTGCTGGACCTGTCCGACGTGAGTTTTGTGGGCGGCCTGCTGGACTGCATGGGTCTGACCGGAGTGCGGCGGGAGCAGGTGCTGGAGTTGCTGGCACAGAAGAATATCCCCGGCATCCAGGCCATGGCCAGTCAGGGGGAGCTTCAGAGCCGGGACGCGGAGGATCTGGTACGGCTGATGGAGATCTACGCCCCTCTGAAGGAGGGGATCGCCCAGGCGGGGGCGCTGGCCCGGAACAACGCCAGCTGGGAGGCCCTGCGGCAGCTGTCCGTCACCGCCTCCATTCTGGAGTCCTTCGGCCTCAATGGGCAGGTCCGGCTGGACTTCTCTCTGGTGAACAGTATGGACTACTACAACGGGGTGATCTTCCAGGGCTTTCTGCCCCAGATCTCCTTCCCGGTCCTCTCCGGCGGGCGGTATGACAACCTCCCCCGGAAGATGGGCAAGGAGGTGGGGGCCATCGGGTTTGCCCTGTACATGGGGCGGCTGGAGCAGTTCTTCGGGCAGGAACGGCAGTACGACGCCGATGTGATGCTGACCTATGGGCCGGACGCCGACCTGGTGAAGCTGGCCGCCTTTGCGGAGCGGCTGCGGCAGGAGGGCAGGTCGGTCCGCTGTGAGCGGGAGACGGGGCAAAATTGTCCGATGCGCTGCCGGAAAAAGGTGCGGTACACAGACGGGATCGCCCTGGAGGAGGTGCTGGCATGATCAACGTGGCGCTGCCCAAGGGGCGGCTGGGGGAGACGGCCTACGAGACGCTGGCCGCAGCCGGATATGACTGCCCCTCGATTTTGGAGAAAAACCGAAAGCTCACCTTTGAGAACCTGGAGAAGGGCGTCCGCTACTTCTGGGTCAAGCCCTCGGACGTAAGCATCTATGTGGAGCGGGGGGCGGCCGACGTGGGTATTGCCGGACGGGACATTTTGCTGGAGTACCGGCCCGACGTGTATGAGCTGCTGGACCTGGGGATGGGGCGGTGCCGGATGTGCGTGGCCGGTCCGGAGGATTTTTATGACGACCCCAACAAGACGCTCCGGGTGGCGACCAAGTTTCCCCACATTGCCGGGGAGTACTATGAGTCCCGGTCCTGGGACATTGACGTCATCCGCCTCAACGGCTCCATTGAGCTGGCCCCCATCCTGGGGCTGTCCGATGTGATCGTGGACATTGTGGAGACGGGCAAGACCCTGCTGGAAAACCATCTGGCTCCGTTGGAGACCATTGTGGACATCAGCGCCCGGTTCATCTGCAACAAGGTGAGCTATAAATTCAAGCACCAGGAGGTCCTGCGGATGCGGAACGCCCTGGAGAAAAACCTGTGAGGGGACCGCTATGATTCAGATCTATGACCTCAATGCCATACAGGACCAGGAGATTTTCCTTCGCCGGGACGAGGTGCGGGACGTGTCCGCGCCGGTGGCCGGCATCATCCGGACGGTCCGGGAACAGGGAGACCGGGCCCTGTACGAGTATGCCCGCCGCTTCGACGGGGCGGAGCTGTCCGCCCTGAGCGTGACCGAAGGGGAGCTGGAGGCCGCCCTGGCGCGGGTGGAGCCGGAATTTCTGGCCGTCCTGCGGGAGGCGGCGGACAACATCCGGGCCTACCACGCAAAGCAGAAGCGGGAGAGCTTTGTGATGACCCAGCGGGACGGGGTGATCCTGGGACAGAGGATCCTGCCCCTGGCCCGGGTGGGGATCTATGTTCCAGGCGGCACAGCCTCCTATCCCTCCACCGTGCTGATGAATGCCATCCCAGCCCAGATCGCCGGGGTGGAGGACATCGTCATGGTCACGCCCCCTGGCCGGGACGGAGCAGTGTCCCCGGCCATTCTGGCTGCCGCCCAGGTGGCCGGTGTGACCCGGATCTTCAAGTGCGGAGGGGCTCAGGCCATTGCCGCACTGGCCTATGGGACGGAGAGCGTCCCCCAGGTGGACAAGATCGTGGGTCCGGGCAACGCCTATGTGGCCGAGGCGAAAAAGCAGGTCTTTGGCCAGGTAAACATCGACATGATCGCCGGCCCCTCTGAGGTGCTGGTGCTGGCCGATGGGGTCTCCGACCCGGCCTGGGTGGCGGCGGACCTGCTCTCCCAGGCGGAGCATGACCGGATGGCCTCCGCAGTGCTGGTTACCGACTCCCGCGTGCTGGCGGAGCAGGTGGCCCAGGAGCTGGAGGTCCAGCTGTCCCGCCTTGAGCGGGAGGACATCGCCCGGGAGTCCATCGAGCGCAACGGAAAAATCATCGTGGCCCGCTCTCTGGAGGAGGGGATCCAGGTGGCCAACCGCATCGCACCGGAGCATCTGGAGCTGTGTGTAGACCAGCCCTTCGACTATCTCAGCCAGATCCGGAACGCCGGCTCCATCTTTTTGGGGCGGTACGATCCGGAGCCTATGGGGGACTATTTCGCCGGGCCAAACCACACCCTGCCCACCATGGGCACCGCCCGGTTTTACAGCCCCCTCTCGGTGGACGACTTCATCAAAAAATCTCAGTTCAGCTACTACACCCGTGCGGCTCTGGAGCGGGACTACCGGAAGGTGGGGCTGTTCGCCCGCCAGGAGGGACTGACGGCCCATGCCCGGGCGGTGGAGATCCGGTTTGAAGGGAAGGAGGGGGCGCAGTGATCGCGGTGATCGACTATGGGGTGGGCAACCTCTTTTCTCTGAAAAGCTCTCTGGCCGCCATCGGACAGGAGGCGGTGGTCACCCGGGACCAGGAGGAGCTGGACCGGGCGGACCATATCCTTCTGCCGGGCGTGGGGGCCTTCGGCGACGCAGTGAAAAAGCTGCGGAGTACCGGAATGGACCGGGCGGTCCTACGGCAGGCGGCGGCAGGGAAGCCGCTGCTGGGCATCTGTTTGGGGATGCAGCTGTTGTTTGAGACCTCCTTTGAGTACGGGGAGCACCAAGGGCTGGGGCTGATCTCCGGCCAGGTGCGGGACATCGGAAGCGTGCTCCCCAGTGGCCTGGCGGTCCCCCACATGGGCTGGAACGCCCTGCATTTTCCCGGGGAGCAGCCCCGCAGCCCCATTTTCCGGGCCCTGGAGGAGGGAACCCACGTCTACTTCGTCCATTCCTTCGCGGGCTTCGACTGTAAAGGTCAATGCACTGCCACCACGGAGTACGGCGTGGAGCTGACTGCGGCGGTGCAGAACGGCAATGTGTATGGGACCCAGTTCCATCCGGAGAAAAGCGGGGCCGCCGGGCTGGCGATCCTGAAGGCATTTTGTGAATTGGAGTGATCGACCATGATCTTACTGCCCGCTATCGACCTGTATGAGGGCAAGGTGGTCCGCCTGACCCGGGGGGACTATGGGAATATGACGGTCTACCGGGACGACCCGGCGGCCCAGGCTGCCGAGTTCCAGGCGGCGGGGGCCGGCTGGCTCCATACGGTGGACCTGGAGGGGGCCCGGGATGGCGGCACCCCCAATTTTGAGGTGATCCGGCAGATCTGCCGGACCACCGGGCTGAAGGTGGAGATCGGCGGCGGGATCCGCAGCCTGGATGTCATCGCCCGGTACCTGGACGCGGGGGTGGAGCGGGTGATCCTGGGGACCCAGGCCGTCACCGACCCGGAGTTTCTGGAGGCGGCGGTCTGCCGCTTCGGGTCCCATGCGGCCGTGGGCGTGGATCTGAAGGAGGGGGCCATCGCCATCCGGGGCTGGAAGGAGACCGTCCCCGAGCCGGCGGAGCAGTTCTTTGCCCGGCTGTGCGCCTTGGGGGTGCGGACAGTGATCTGCACCGACGTCTCTCGGGACGGACTGCTGGGGGGGACCAACGTGGCCCTGTACCGGGAGCTGTCCCAGCGCTTCGATCTGGATCTCATCGCCTCGGGCGGCGTGTCAAGTATAAAAGATTTACAGCAGCTGAAGCAGATCGGTCTGTATGGCGCGATCCTGGGCAAAGCTCTGTACACCGGGGCGCTGGAGCTGCACCGGGCCTTGAAGGAGGTGGAATGAGAGATGGTGACCAAACGGATCATCCCCTGTTTGGATGTAAGGAACGGACGGGTGGTGAAGGGGGTCAACTTCCTGGATGTCCAGGACGTCTCTGACCCGGTACGTCTGGCGGACTACTACTCCCGGTCCGGGGCCGACGAGCTGGTCTTTTACGACATCACCGCCTCTGTGGAGGGGCGGAAGCTGTTCACCGATATTCTGACGGATGTGGCCTCCACCATCTTCATTCCCCTGACCGTGGGGGGCGGCATCAGCCGCCTGGAGGACTTTGAGCGGGTGCTGTCCTGCGGGGCGGACAAGGTCTCGGTCAATTCCGGGGCCATCCAGACTCCGGACCTGATCGACCAGGCGGCCAAGCGCTACGGCGACCAGTGCGTGGTGCTGTCTGTGGACGTCAAGCGGGTGGATGGACGGTTCCGTGTGTTCCGGGGCGGCGGCCGGGTGGACACCGGACTGGACGCTCTGGAGTGGATCCACCAGGGGGTGGACCGGGGGGCTGGCGAGGTGGTGGTCAACTCCATCGATACCGACGGCGTCAAGGGCGGCTTTGACCTGGAACTGCTCCAGGAGGTGTGCCGGCTGGTGCGTGTCCCCGTCATCGCCTCAGGGGGCGCAGGCGGGATCGGGGATTTTGTGGATCTCTTCCGGTCTGTGCCCGACGTCTCCGCCGGACTGGCGGCCAGCATCTTCCACTTCGGGACGGTGGCCATCCCGGATCTGAAGCGGGAGTTGGACAGGAAAGGGGTGTTGGTGCGGTCATGATGGACCTGGATACCTTGAAATTTGACGACCGGGGCCTTATCCCCGCCATCGTTCAGGACGCAGAGACGGGGAAGGTGCTCACTCTGGCCTATATGAACCGGGAGTCGCTTAGGGTCTCGCTGGAGCGGGGGCTGACCTGCTTCTGGTCCCGGTCCCGGCAGGAACTGTGGCTCAAGGGGGAGACCAGCGGAAATTATCAGCATATCGTGGAGCTGCGGGCGGACTGTGACCGTGACGCCCTGCTGGTAAAGGTGAAGAAGGACGGTCCGGCCTGCCATCTGGGGACCGACTCCTGCTTCGACGGGAATTTGATTGATCTGAGAGGAGACGTGTGAGATGGAGGAGCAGTTTACCTATGAGGGTCTGTACCGCCTGCTGGAGGAGCGCAGGGATCAGCGGCCCGAGGGCTCTTATACCACCTATCTGTTTGAAAAGGGGTTGGACAAGATCCTGAAAAAGGTGGGGGAGGAGTGTACCGAGGTCATCATCGCCGCCAAGGCCCAGGACCACAGGGAGACGGTGTATGAGATCGCCGACCTGGCCTACCATGTGATGGTGCTGATGGTCCAGGCGGGCGTCTCTTTGGAGGAGGTCCGGGAGGAACTGGCCGGCCGGCACATCATTGACCACAAGGTCAAGCAGGAAAAGATGGTCTCTGACCAGGCGTAACAGGACACATAGGATCAGAACTGCGGCGGGGGTTGCCTCCGCCGCGGTTTTCCGTTAAAATAGAGCAAACGGCCGGCGGCGGGCCTGCTCGCCCGGCGAAAAGGAGCGAGACAGATGCGCGGAGATTATCACACCCACTCCACCCTGGACGATGGAAAGAACTCTCTGGAGGAGATGGCCGCCGCCGCCCGGGCGGCGGGGCTGACCCACTTCGGCTTCTCTGGACACAGCTACTGCCCTCTGGAAGAGGACTACTGCATCCCCAGGGAGAAGATCCCGGAGTATCTGGCCCGGGCCCGGGCGGTCCAGGCGCGGTATGCGGGGGAGATGGAGGTCTTTGTGGGGCTGGAGCTGGACCTGTTAGGGGAGCGGCCGGAGGGCCTGGACTATGCCATCGGCTCGGTGCATACCATCTGCGGCGGGGACGGCCGGCATTTTGCTGTGGACGAGAGCCCGGAGACTGCCCGACAGTGTGTGGAGGAGTTCTTCGGCGGGGATTGGTACCGCTACACCGACGCATACTACGACCAGGTGGCCCTTCTGCCGGAGCGGACGGGGTGCGACTGGATCGGACACTTTGACCTGGTGGCCAAATTCAACGAGCGGGCCCCCGCCTTTGACGAGGAGAGTCCCCGGTACCTCTGCCGGGCGCTGGAGGTCATGGAGCATCTGGTCCGCTCCGGTACGGCGTTCGAGATCAATACCGGGGCCATAGCCCGGGGATACCGGACCGCCCCATATCCCGGGAAAAGCCTGCTGCGTGCTCTGCGGGAGTTTGGCGGGGAGATCATCCTGAACTCTGATTCCCACCACACCTCCCACCTGTGCCACGGCTTCCCGGAAGCGACGGAGCTGGTTCGGGCGGCGGGCTTTACCCACGTCAACCTGTGGACCCGGGACGGTCTGCATCCGGTGGGGCTGAATGAGGAAGGAAGTGTTGTCTGATGCGTCTGCAAGGCGCGGTGTTTGATGGAACAGAGGCCCTTCTGGATGACGGCGGGGCGCCGCTGCCCGGGGTGAAGGAGTTTTTGTCCCTGATGAAGATAGAGGATGTCTGGATGTATCTGATCTGTGACGGCGCGGCGGCCCCGGTGCGGGCGGCTCTGGAGCAGTCCGGCCTCTGGAGTTATTTCCGTGGTCTGCTCTCAGCGGTGGAGCAGGGGAGGGCCCCTTTGGACCCGGAGCTGTACGAAAAGGCAGTGCGGCGCCTGCGTACCGCCCGGCGGGCCACCGTGATCTTCACCGCCCGGGAGGAGGCGCTGCGGGCGGCCAAGCGGGCCGGGTTCCAGGTGGTGCTGGTGGGCTCGGGCCATCCGGCGGAGGCGTCCGCCCTGGCGGATGTGACAGTGGCCGGCTACCGGGATATGATCCATGTGGAGCATTGAGCGCAGGAGAGAAACAGTGTTTCGACCAGAAAGCTTTGTCAAGCGGGAACATCTGTGCTATAATCATGTCTGCAATACACAGCTCCGGAGTGCCGGAGCGAGCCATAGAAAGGAACCGTTATGAACGAAAAAGAAGTCGCAGAACTCCGCCGCCGCTTCCAGCAGGATCGGAGCGGTATTTCCCATGTACGGGGCTGCTATGTGAATGAAAACCGGGAGATTGTGTCTCAGTTTGACCAGCCGCTTGGCGTGATGACCCAGGAGGAGAATGAGAAGATCCTGGGCCTGCTGAAGCGTACCCTATCCGGAACGTTGGGAAAAAATCTGCTGGACATCACTTTTGCCACACAGCAGGTGGTTCACGGGGAGGAACACAAGCTGCTGATGGCCCTGCGCAGCTCAGAACTGGGGGATGAGGATGCGGTCCAGGCATTTTTCCAGAAGGTCATCTCCACGGTGACGCTTGAGGGAAATTATATGATCCTGCTGGTCCATGACGCCTATGACGTGCCCTACCGGTCACAGGACGGTGACAAGCAGGACGACGCATCCTCGGAGGTGTTCTCGTACATTCTGTGCAGTGTGTGTCCGGTGAAGCTGACCAAGCCGGCCCTGAGTTATTATGTCCAGCAGAATGAGTTCCACAACCGGACAGCGGACTGGGTGGTGGCCCCGCCGGAGCTGGGCTTTCTGTTCCCGGCCTTCGATGACCGCGCCGCCAACCTGTACAACGCCCTCTACTACACCAAGCATACAGAGGACATCCAGAGCGCTGTGGTGGAAGCGGTGTTCGGCGCCGAGTCCCCCATGCCCGCAGACGAGCAGCAGGCGGCCTTTCACACCGTGCTGGAGGAGTCCCTGGAGGAGGAGTGTTGCCTCCAGGTGGTCCAGGCGGTCCACGACCAGCTGTGCGGCCTGATGGAGGACCACAAGGAGAGCCGTGAGGCGGAGCCCCTGGTCATCGGGAAGGGGGAGGTCCGCCAGGCACTGGCGGCCAACGGCGTCTCCCAGGAGCACATCCAGGCCTTTGAGGAGAAATACGACCAGAACTTCGGAGCAGATGCTCAGCTCAGCCCCCGGAATCTGGTGGACCCCAGACGTGTGGAGATCAAGACGGCGGATGTGACCATCAAGGTAGATCCGGACCGGTCAGATCTAATCCAGACCCGGATCATCAATGGCATCAAGTACATCCTGGTCCGGGTGGAGGAGGGCGTGGAGGTCAACGGCGTCCCCGTTCAGATCACAGAATAACGAATCGGCGGAGAAAAATCAGAGCGGCAGACCCGTTTGGGCTGCATCTGTCAAGTAAAAGTAGACACAAAAAAGCGCAGCTAACAGAAGCCCAGTTCGGTCCTGTACTGAACTGGGCTTCTATAG
>CABIYX010000014.1:46625-73373 GCA_902363045.1 Clostridiales bacterium | reverse complement strand
CATACGGCCCGTTGGTCAAGCGGTTAAGACGGCGGCCTCTCACGCCGCAAACATGGGTTCGATTCCCGTACGGGTCACCAGTCAAAAATAAACTGCACACGGTTCGCTCCCGGCTAAAGCCGAAAGCTCACCTGAGTTCCGCTTATTTTTTTCTTCCAAATCACAAACGCTTCGCTGGTTTGTGATTTGGTGACCGCCCTTCGGGCGGTGAGTCAGGAAAGTTTTTCTTGACAGACGGTTGAAAATTTGATAAAATATTTGCTGTTGAAAAAGACGGTAAGGAGAGAAAAATATTTCTCCTGAAGTGGAAAGCATAAAGTTTTCTTTGCTTACTTTCTTTTTCAAAAGAAAGTAAGTTGGTGCTGATTAGGGCGAGGGTCCACCCGTTCCCATTCCGAACACGGAAGTTAAGCTCGCTTCTGCCGAAAATACTTGTCTGGAGACGGACCGGGAAGATAGGTAGTGCCAACACAAAAGGAAGGAACATTTTGTTCCTTCCTTTTTTCTTTATCGAAGAACTTTTCGGTTGCGGGGGAGCTGATCAATATGCGATTACGGAGCTGGAACAGCCCGGTGGGACCGCGGATCCTGAAAACCGCTTTGGCCGTCACGCTGGCCCTGGCCGTGATAGAACACTATGGCGCCAGCCCGGCAAAGGTGGTCTTTGCCACCATAGGAGCAATGTCCGCAGTCGGCCCCACATTTACCGCATCACTTTTGGCCTGTCTGACACAGATCTTTGGAGTCGCAGTAGGGGGCTTGCTGGCGTTGACCGTGATTGCTCTGCGGATCCCGCCTGTGATCGGCATTGGGGTGGGGATCGTGGGGATCCTGACGGGCTATCAATATTTCCGCTTCAAGCTGGTTCCCGTGCTCCCCTGTTTGGTGTTGGTCAATGTATGTTTGAACCCGGCGGTGGAAGGGGCCTCTTATGCAGTGGGGCGGCTGTGGGATACTGCCATTGGCCTGGCTGTCGGGCTGGCGGTTAATCTGCTGATCTTCCCCTATGACAACAGCAAGAAGATCCGACAGACTATGGAGGGACTGGATCGGGATCTGATCCTCTTTTTAGAAGATCTGTTTGACGGAGACCAGCATCTGCCGGAGGCAGAAGTTCTGGCACGCAAGGTGGACGCCCTGGAGGGCCAGCTGCTGTTGTTTTCCCAGCAGCGGCTGCTGCTGCATCGAACGCGGCAGAAACGGGAACTCCAATGTCTGCGAAGTTGTGAGGACATCGCACAGGAGCTGGTGGTGGAGTTGGAGGCCCTGCGGAACATGGAGTGCAGAGGGCGTCTGAACCAGGAGAACCGTCAGGCGCTGCGGACGCTGGGCGCCAAGGTGGTGGAAGGCGTCCGGGATCAGGGCCAGCGGGTGGAGGATGTCGTGGTCAATTACCATGTAGCCCGGGCACTGCGCCTGCGCCAGGAGTTGAAGCAAACCCTGCCCCTCCTCAGGAGAGGCAGGCAGCGGGGGAAACCGCCTGAACGCGTTTGAACGGCTGACAGAGGAAGAATCAGAAACAGAAGGCCGGCATCCATCTGGATGCCGGCCTTCTGCCGCTCTATTCAAATTCCCTTGCGCTCGATTCCGGGAAAATATTGATTACTTCAGGTCCAGGGCCTCCTTGACCTTGCCGATGATGTGGGCGCCGATGTCACGGGAAGCGTCAACGGTCTGAGCGCCCAGGTGGGGAGTGACGATGAAGTTGTCGCACTCAAACAGAGGGGAGTCAAAGCCCGCGCCCTCAGTCAGGCCGCCGGCGGCCAGCTCGTTCTCCATGACGTCGGAGGCATAGCCGCCAATCTTGCCGGCCTTCAGGGCCTCGTACATATCCTTCTCATTGACGATGCCGCCGCGGGCCATGTTCAGAACAACGGCGTCATCCTTCATCTCGGCGATGGACTTGGCGTTGAACAGGTTACGGGTCTCATCGTTCAGAGGCATATGGATGGTCACATAGTCAGAGACCTTCAGGACCTCCTCAATGCTCATGCTCTTGGCGTGCTGCTCCTCAAACACATGAGCGGGCAGATAGGGGTCATAGGCGACGACGTCCATCTTGAAGACGCGGGCCAGCTCGCCCACACGCTGACCAATGCGGCCAAAGCCCAGAACGCCCAGAGTCTTGCCCCGGAGCTCGCGGCCCACGAACTTATACTTGTCCCAGGTCTTGTTGACCTTGACGTCGTGGCAGGCGGGGATGGTGTGGCGGGACATCTCCAGCATCTTGCACAGGGTCAGCTCGGCCACGGCGTTGCCGTTCAGGCCGGGAGCGTTGAATACCTGGATGCCCTTCTCCTTGGCGGTGTCCAGATCGATATGGTTCAGGCCCACAGAGCAGACGCCGATGACCTTCAGATTCTTGGCGGCGTCCAGGATCTCCTTGTTGATGGCGGGATCGACGCGCATGATGAGCACATCATAGTCAGGGATCAGCTTGAGCAGCTCCTCCTGGGTGGGCAGCATATGGGTGTCCACCTGCATATACTTGCTCAGCTCTTCAGAGATCGCGCTGTGGACGGCGTCAATGATCAGGCATTTCATGGTAAACAATCTTCCTTTCTCAGTGTCGAGTGTTTGTGATATGTGTAGAAGGGTACACAGGAAACACAAAGAGACCTTATTCAAATTACCCTTTATTTACTACTATTAAAACATAAAATTGATGTTCCGAACAGCAGATTTTTGCTGATGGTTGCCACAGCCTTTTCACTGTGGTATAATCGAACTGTCCCAGCTAAAATGAAGGATAACATTCAAATCATGAGGGGGCCCGCTATGAACTTTCTCCATTTGAAATATTTCCTGCTTGTGGCAGAGGAACTGAATATCACACGGGCCGCGGAGCGGCTGTACATCTCCCAGCAGTCGCTGAGCAACCACATCAGCAATATGGAAAAGGAGCTGGATGTGAAGCTGTTCACCCGGTCGCCCAAGCTGTCCCTGACCTATGCGGGGGACCTGCTGGTGGAGACGGCCACCCAGATCCTGGACCTCCACAGCCAGTATTTGGCCAAGGTGGGGGACATCAACCGGCATTACATGGGACTGCTGCGCCTGGGGATCTCCCATACCTGCGGCCTGGCCCTGCTGCCGGATATACTACCGAAATTCCAGGCGGAGTTCCCCATGGTGGAGTTTTCTCTGTTTGAGGGCAACTCCACCCACTTGGAGGATGAGCTGGCCCACGGCCGGGTGGATCTCATCATCTGCTTCCAGCCCATTATGATGGAGGGGGTGGAGGTGGTCCCGCTGACGGAGGAGGAGCTGATCCTGGTGGTCCCCAAGATCTTCACCGACCAGCTCTTCGGCGACCGGGCGGAGGAGGTGCGGGCCCAATTTGCCTCCGGCGCGGACATCGATGTGTTCCAGCACCAGCCGTTCATCCTCATCAAGCGGGGCAACCGCACCCGCAATACGGTGGACCAGTACTTCAGCCGCCATTTTTTCAAGCCCAAGCTGATCCTGGAGACGGAGAATACCATCACCACCCTGGCCATGGCGGAGGCGGGCATCGGCATCACCATTTGTCCGGAGCTGTTCCTCAAGACCATCCATGTCACGGCCAACCAGGCTTCCACCGAGAAGCTGGACTTGTTTCCGCTGACCGACCCCTCCACCATCAGCAAGCTGGTGGTGGGCTACCGCCGGGACCGCTATCTCTCCCACTTTGGAGAGCGGTTCATCCAGCTGACCCAGCAGGCCCTGCTGCCCCCCGATCCCCTTCCCCGCCGGGGGAGCGGAGAGCAGCTCCGGTGAGCACAGCTTATCAAAGGCCCTCCCGCAAGAAGTTCCGCCGCCCCGCCTGAAGCCAGGCAGGGCGGCGGTATTTTATTTATCTTCCGGAGCGGTAGACGGTCCCCGGCTCCGGGGAGATCCCCTTCCACGCCAGCAGATCCTCCACAGTGACAAAGCAGAACCCACGGAGAAGCAGCTCATCCACGATCTGGACGGCGGCGTCCACCGAGCTGTGGTAGATGTCATGCAGGAGGATGATGTCCCCGTCCTTCACCTGATCCGTCACGGCGGAAACGATGCGGGAGACGTCGTGATCCTTCCAGTCCTCCGGATCCACCGACCAGAGCACGATCGGGCTGTCCGCCCAGGCCCGGGTGTTGCCGTCTGCCTGGCCGTATGGGGGGCGCAGCCAGAATTCTCCGTCCCCCAGGATGTCCCGGAGCTGGGCGCGGACGCCCCCCACCTGAAGGCCGAAGTCCTGGCGGGACAGGCCAGTCACCGGGACGTGGTCAAAGGTGTGGACGCCGATCTGATGACCCTCCCGGGCCATGCGGCGGACCAGCTCCTCATTGCCCTGAAGGCGGTGTCCCAGCAGAAAGAAGGTGGCGGGCACCTCCCGCAGGGCCAGCTCGTCCAGAAGGCGGCCCGTAGTGGCCGCCCGGGGCCCGTCGTCGAAGGTGAGGGCCACCACCGGCATCTCCGGCTCGATCTCCACCTCCGCGCCGCCGGAGGCCGTCCGGTCCCCGGCCGGCTGGGGAGCGGGGGAGAGGGCCAGCGCGAAGCACAGCACCAGCAGGGCCCAGCTGATCCCGGGCGCACCATGATCCCGCAAAGAACCCACCTCATTTTCCACAAAATCACGCATCCCGGCGCCGTTTCACGTCCTGGTTCCAGAGGCGCGGAGCAGACAGATCGGGTATGCGTGTCCTATCCTTCAGTATGTGGAGCGGGGAGAATTTTTTGCGGCGAAATTTCTGTCAATTTTAAGTCTGATACCGGGCCAGAAGCTCCGGCCAGCCGGGTTCCGCCCGGAGGAAGGCGCAGTCCGGGTCACGGGCAGTCTCATCCAAAATGGCCCGGATCAGGGTGCGCCGGCTGTCCTGTTCCCCCTCTTTAGGCGGGATGTGGGGGTAGAGGCGGCCTGTGTCCCAGGGGAGGGCCAAGCTGTGGAGCATCCGCGCCAGCAGCTCCAGGGCCTTGGGCCCGTCCTGCTCCGCCGCCGCCAGCTGGAAGGGGGCGGACAGGGCTGCGTAGTCCATCAGGCCCAGGATCGCCCCGGCTTGACAGGCGGTATCGGACAGGATACGGGCACGGCCCTGGTCCTCCTCCTCCAGGGCCAGTTCCAACAGGTGGAGGAGTGTGGTCTGGATGCTGTGGGCCTGGTCCATCAGTTCCCGCTCCAGCAGCTCCCACGCCTCGCCGGTCCTGCCTTCCTTCCGCCGCAGGGCGGCGGTGAGGGTCCGCTTTTCCCGATGCGTGTCGGACAGCTGTGCCAGCAGGGACTGGGCCCGGTCCAGATTCCCACGGCCGATACATCTCCCGGCCAGAGTGGTGCAGGCCCACTCGCGTACCTTGGGGTCGGCACTGGCCGCCCCGCGCTCATAGAGGGCGTCAATTTCCTCTGTCCAGGCATCCCGGGCCCCCTGTTCTTCGGCGTTCGGGGACATCAATACCAGCCCTTCCAGCAGTCCTGCCAGACTGTACGCCAGCAGGTCGCTGTTGGGAAACTCCCGCAGCTTGTCCCGGGCCAGGGCGAAGGCCGCCGCCACCCCCTCCGCCCCTGCTGTCTCGTATACCTGGTTGAGGAACAGGCCGATCTCCCGCTCCGTGATGTCCTCTTGAAAGGAGAGAAGGGTGTTCAGATCCACCCCCAGGACCCGGGCCAGGGCGGGCAGCAGCGTAATATCCGGGTAATGGATGGCCTTTTCCCACTTGTTGACTGCCGGAGCAGATACACCAAGCCGCTCTGCCAATCCCTCCTGAGTCAATCCGAGGGCCTGCCGCCGCGTTCGGATCACATCATTGAGCATCATATCAGTCCCCTCCTTTTCCTGTTTTCATCATAACAGGCATCGGTTCACTTCTCAACAGACGCTCCCGCAAAAAATCCGCGAAAAAATTAACCGCCGCTCAACCCTGTTTCCGCAGAGCAGATCATAAAAAGCCCCGGCCGAAGCCGGGGCAGAGCGGTTCGGAGACCAGCTGCGTGTCCTGCTCAGGGGACGGGAACCAGTTCCACGGTATAGCCCAGGTCCCGCAGGCCCTGGACCACGCCGGTGTCCCCCACCATGTGGCCCGCGCCCACCACCAGCAGGCCGGTGTGGGAGCCTGTCTGATTCAGGTAGTCAGCAGCGTACTGGATCATACCGGGGTCCCGGTCGGTAAAGAGCTTCCGGTTCAACTCGTCTTCGCTGTCCAGAATGACGTCCTTGCCGTAGACCGCGTCGAACTTTGCTGCGTCCCGGGCCTTCCAGCTGTCCATCATGGCGCCGATCTGATCCATCTGGGCCTGGATGGCCTCCTGGGTCTCGGGCTGGAAGGCGTCCTCCCCCAGTACCTCCGTGAGGGCGTCCCGGGTCTCCTGGCTGATGGAGTCCGGGTCCAGGATCAGCAGCAGGCCGCCGGCCAGATACTGCTCCTGGTACTCCGGGGAGAGGGTGTCGAAGATCTGGCCCTGGAAGGCGTAAGTCTCCACCGCGCCGATGTGGATCCCTGCGTTGACCGCCTTGGCGTTCACATACAGATCGATGGCCATAGCGTTTTCACCGCTGGTCTCATCCAGGGTGGCCAGGGAGGAGAAGGCGTTGGCCAGGGCCCAGGGCTTGTACTGGGAGACTGTGCCCTCGTCCATCCCCAGCTGCGCGGCGGCCTGCACCACTGCCTGGTACAGCGCCGGGGAGATATGGCTGGCCAGGCTGTCTCCGGCGGGATAGGTCTGCATGGCGGCAAATTCCAGCAGCTGGTCCGTGTCATTGAAGTCCAGCTCGAAGGAGACCTGCTCCGCGTTCAGGATGACGTCCCGCAGCTGCTTGTGGAAGGGATAGAGATTGTTCCGGTCGGTATGGATGGAGCCCAGCAGATACAGCACATTGCCGCGGCCGTTGTCCGCCCACCACAGCAGGCCCAGGGAGCCGGCATCCTGCTGGTCATACAGGTTCAGGATCAGGCTGTTGGCCATGGCGGCGGCCTCCAGCACGGTGCAGGGCCGGTCCAGATGCAGGCCGGAGCCGTCTCCGGCCAGGGCCCCCACAGAGGTCATAAAGGCCTCGGCTCCCTGCTCCACACCGGGGAAGGAGTAGGCGGCGGCCTCCTGATACAGGGCGTTCATCACGCCGCCCCGGGTGGTGTCCAGCACCAGGGCGGTCCCGTTGGCGGGCCGGGGCTCCAGGTCCAGCAGGGCCAGCTTGTCCCCCACCGTCCGGGCCAGGGCCTCCACCTGCTCCATGGTTACAGTCTGGCTGTGCTGGACGCTGATCTCGTCCCCAAACAGGCCCAGGGAATAGCCGTCGGCCAGTATGCTGTGGGACCAGCCGGGCAGGGGAGCGGGGCTCTCCTCCGCGGCCAGAGCCACCTGGGAGCTGCCCAGCAGGCCCAGCACCAGCAGAAGGCTGAGAAATTTTTTCATGTACAACATCCTTTCTCCCATTTTCCCGCGGCGCGGGAAAGCTGATTTCATTGTAGGCGGGGAAATGGGGGAAGTCAATTTAAGATTTCTTAAAGTTCAGGAGGCTCCTCCACCGGAACAGCCCAGGGCCGGAGGACCCCGGAGAGGGCATCGTAGCCGAAGCTCCAGCCCCAGGAGTGCTCCTGGCTGGGCAGGCTCCCGGCGGGGAACCACACGGACAGGTGATCGGGCCAAAAGCACAGGTAGGAGAACTGGAAGGCGTCCCGGAGCTCCTGGGCCAGGGGAGCTTCCACCCCCTTCATCTGGGCCAGGAGGGCGTCAATCACCTGGTCCCGTCCGGCGGAGAACAGCTCCTCTGTGGGGATGTGCGCCCCGGTCATGGGGTCAAAGGCGTCGGTCCACTGGATCTCCTCCAGAAGCCTCGGCTCCGGTGTGCGGGACAGGGTGGTGAGGAAGTAGTGTGCGCCGGGAGCGGAGGCGGACCAGGAGACCCGCTGTTCCACCCGGAAGCGCTGGAAGCGCTCCGGGTCCTGACAGAAGGCCCGATCGGCCCGTTCCAGTTCTTCTGTCAGGTCATAGAGGGGACCGCGGTCCTGATAATAGCGCCGGAGGCCGTCCGGCAGGGCGGGGGGCAGTTCACTGAGCGGGATATTCCCGACGTAATCGTTGGAGAAATCAGTTTGGGGCGGGAACTCCTGGAGCAGCACCGTCCCATCGGACAGCCGGTATTGGTTCTCCTGAGTGCCGGTGGCCCACACCTCCAGCGCCGTTCCGTCGGACAGGGTGAGGTCCTCCGGATACCGGGCGTCCTCCACCCACAGGAAATCTGCTGTTTGGGCGGAGTACCGGGTCCCGTCCTTGCCGGTGACGGTCTGGGGCGGGGGATCCTCGGAAAAGAGGACGGAGACCTCGACACCCATAGGGGGATCCGCCAGGAACGCCTCTTCAGAGAGAAGGTCCTCCACCGTGGAGGCCACATGGGTCTCCGGGGTGAGCAGAACGCACGTCCGCGCCTCATCGCCGGTGTCCAGGACCAGGGCGGACAGGGAGCCGTCGGGGGCCCGCTGTACCTCCGTCACCCGGCCGTAACAGGACTCAGCACGACCGGGGCCGCAGGCGGCCAGGACGGGGAGGAGGAGCAGGGCGGCCAGCAGGGACAGCCGTCGCTTCCTCTGTTTCTGGTTCATGGTACACCTCCCGGATTTGAAACAGGGCCGCCTCATGCGGGGCGGCCCTGTTGGGTACAGTTAGAGGTTACTGCTTGGAGATGGTCTTGGGGTCCTCGGTATCGAAGATGGTCTTGGCGGAGGCGGCCAGCCCGGCCAGCCCCTGGATCTCGCTGGGGATGATGATCTTGGTGGCCTTGCCGTTGGCGGCGGCGGTGAAGGCCTCCAGGGCCTTGATTTTGATGACGCCGTCGCCGGGGTCGGACTCGTTGATGAGCTTGATGGCGTCGGCGGTGGCCTGCTGTACCTTCATAATGGCCTCGGCCTCGGCCTCAGCCTCCAGGATCTTGGCCTGCTTGGCGCCCTCGGCCTGGAGGATGGCCGCCTGCTTGGCGGCATCGGCCCGCAGAATGGCGGACTGCTTCTCGCCCTCGGCCACCAGGATCTGGGACTGCTTCTGGCCCTCAGCCTGGAGGATGGCCTCACGGCGCTCGCGCTCGGCCCGCATCTGCTTCTCCATGGACTCCTGGATGTCCCGGGGCGGCATGATGTTCTTCAGTTCCACCCGGTTGACCTTGATGCCCCAGCTGTCGGTGGCCTCGTCCAGGATGGAGCGCATCTGGCCGTTGATGTGGTCCCGGCTGGTGAGGGACTGGTCCAGCTCCAGATCGCCGATGATGTTGCGCAGGGTGGTGGCGGTGAGGTTCTCAATGGCGGACATGGGGTTCTCCACGCCGTAGGTGTACAGCTTGGGGTCGGTGATCTGGAAGTAGATCACAGTGTCGATCTGCATGGTGACATTGTCCTTGGTGATCACGGGCTGGGGCGGAAAGTCCACCACCTGCTCCTTCAGGGAGATGTTCTTGGCGATCCGCTCAATGAACGGGATCTTGAAGTGCAGGCCCACGCCCCACACGCCCTGGAAAGCGCCCAGGCGCTCGATGACAAAGGCGCGGGACTGGGGGACCACCCGGATATTGGCGGCCAGAACGGCCAGGACCAGCAGGATCAGGATGACGGGGATGATCATACTCATAATGTGTTCCAGCATAGTTATTCCTCCTGTTCTGTCGTATGACGGTGGGATCACGGGGATCGCGGAATATGGGGGCACGCAGGGGAAAGAGGCGGGTCAGCGCTGGGGACCGCCGGCCTGGACCGGCTCCACCAGGACCTTGACGCCCTGGATCTGGACGATGCGGACCTCCTGGCCCGCTGGGATCACAGCGCCCTCTTCGGTGCTGCGGGCGCTCCATACCTGTCCGGCGATGTTCACCAGGCCGTGACCGGCCAGGTTGTCGATCTCCTCCGTGACCAGGCCGGTGGCGCCGATGATCCGGTCGGCGTTGGTGGCGGAGTAGCCGGGCCGCAGGAACTTCTTGGCGAAGGGGCGGACCAGCAGCATGGACAGGGCGGAGAGGACGATGAAGGTAGTGATCTGGGGCCAGAAGCCCAGGCCCAGCTGGCTGACGATCAGCGCCCCCAGGGCGCCCAGCGCGAACCAGATGGACGTGAGCCCCACAGTGACCGCCTCGCCGATCCCGAACAGGACCAGGATGATCAGCCAGGTGATGGGGTGCATAGGTGGCTCCTTTCTGGATCGACGGATCGATCCGGTTGTGGTGGAAGGGATCGGGGCTGCTCAGCCCAGCGCGGTGAGCTCCGGAGCTTGTCACGGCCGTGTGTCCCGCCTGTTTGGCTGTGGCATTATCATACCACAGGCGGCTGGAATTTTCCACACTGGCATGGGACTGTTTTCGGTAAAATTCGTCAATCTGCACCTGCCGCGCCCGCTCGGGCTGGTCCTCACGCATCCGCGCTCCTCCGCGCGCGTTTTTTTGCGCCCGCACGGGGCCGGTATGGGCGGAAGGTGTTGCGAAATCCGGCCGGTTCCGATATACTGGTTCTGACAAGGGCCGCAGCCCCGCCCGGGAACCGGACGCGGGACCATTGGACAAGGACAGCCGGCGGCCGGGGAGGTTTTTCCGCATGAATGAAATATTGACCTTTGCCATCCCGACTCTGTTCGGCCTGGAGAGCCTGGCCGCCGATGAGCTGCGCCGTTTGGACCTGCCCCAGGTGCGGGCGGAGAACGGCCGCGTCCTCTGCGGCGGGACACTGGGGGACATCCCGAGGCTGAATGTGAACCTGCGCACTGGGGAGCGGGTGCTGCTGGTGCTGGGGACCTTCCCCGCCGGGGACTTCGACGCCCTCTTTGAGGGGACCAGAAAGCTGCCCTGGGAGCGGTTCATCCCCCGGGACGGCCAGTTCCCGGTAAAGGGACACAGCCTGAACTCTACCCTCCACTCCGTCCCCGCCTGTCAGGCCATCGTGAAAAAGGCGGTGGCTGCCCGCCTGGGAGCCCGGTATGGGCTGAACACCCTGCCGGAGACCGGGGCCCTCTATCAGATCCAGTTCTCTATTATGAAGGACACCGCCATGCTGATGCTGGATACCTCCGGGGCCGGCCTTCACAAGCGGGGCTATCGCGCCCAGGGTGTGGCCGCCCCCCTGCGGGAGACCCTGGCTGCCGCTATGGTGCTGTTGTCCCGGTACCGGGGCCGGGATCCCCTGTGCGACCCCTTCTGCGGCTCGGGCACCATCCCCATCGAGGCCGCTCTCATCGCCAAAAACCGGGCCCCCGGCCTGAACCGGAGCTTTTCCGCCCAGAAGTGGGCCTGTGTGGAGCGGGAGCTGTGGCTCCGGGCAGCAGACGAGGCCATGGACAAGGAGTTCGACGGGGACTATGAGATCTGGGGGGGCGACCTGGACCCGGAGGCGGTGGAACTGGCCCGGCGCAACGCGGAGCTGGCCGAGGTGGATGACATCGTAAAATTTGAAGCGGCGGACGCCCGCACCTTCCACTGGGGCGGGATGTACGGCCGGATCGTCACCAATCCCCCCTACGGCGAGCGGATCATGGAGCGCCGGGAGGCGGAGGAGCTGTACCGTTCCTTCGGAAAGGCGTGGGCCAAGTTCCCGGAGACCTGGAAGCTGTATCTGCTGTCCTCCCACACGGAGTTTGAGCGCACCTTTGGGAAGAAGGCAGACAAGAAGCGCAAGCTATATAATGGTATGCTCAAGTGCGACCTGTTTATGTACCTGGGGTAAGAAAAGCCGGGGCGGGGGAGACCTCGCCCCGGACTGCGTTCTGCCGGGCAGGAGGACAGTCGAAATTAGCACTTAACGGTTTTGTTTGTGAACAAAGGGTAAATTATCCTGTAAGACCCTCAATTTTTTTGAAATTGGGGGTTGATTTTTTTTCTGTCAGAGGGTATTATGATAGTCGTAGTTAGCACTTAGACAAAAAGAGTGCTAAAACCTAACCTTGTTTATTCCAATCATCATATAAGGAGGAACCCATTATGAAACTCAAACCCCTTGCTGACCGTGTTGTTGTCAAGCTGGTGGAGGCCGAGGAGACCACCAAGGGTGGTATTATCCTCACCGGCGCCGCGAAGGAGAAGCCCGAGGTTGCCGAGGTGCTGGCCGTCGGTCCCGGCGGACTGGTGGATGGGAAGGAAGTCACCATGACCGTGAAGGTGGGCGACAAGGTCATCACCAGCAAGTATGCCGGCACCCAGGTCAAGGTGGACGGCGATGAGGTCACCATCGTCCGCCAGAACGATATTCTCGCCATCGTGGAGTGAGTCCAGCGGGGACGGGATCACGCCGTCCACCTTGGGGCCCCATCTGAGATGGGGCGGCGCGATAAGCGCCGGAGGCCGGCGGGATTGACTTCCGATGGCCGCAGATCAAATCCACTCTGGGATCCCATGAAACCCTGGTTTCATGGGCGGACGGTGACGAGGTCACTATTGTTCGTTAGAACGACATTCTGGCCATCGTCGAGTAAACTCGACGATGGCAATTAGGAATTAGAAATGAGGAATTGATAAGCCGCCCGCGGCGGCCGATTCCAAATGGTCCGGCAAAGCCGGACTCCACAATTCCTAACTCCTCATTCCTAATTCAACACACTTTCTCTAAATTGGAGGTAACGTATTATGGCTAAGATCATTTGCTACGGCGAAGAGGCCCGCAAGGCTCTGGAGAAGGGCGTCAATCAGCTGGCTGACACCGTGAAGATCACCCTGGGTCCCAAGGGCCGCAATGTGGTGCTGGATAAGAAGTTCGGCGCTCCCCTGATCACCAACGACGGCGTGACCATCGCCAAGGAGATTGAGCTGCCCGATCCCTTTGAGAACATGGGCGCTCAGCTGGTGAAGGAAGTCTCCACCAAGACCAACGACGTGGCTGGCGACGGTACCACCACCGCTACCCTGCTGGCTCAGGCCATCATCCGCGAGGGCCTGAAGAACCTGGCCGCCGGTGCCAATCCCATGATCATGAAGAAGGGCATTGCCAAGGCCACCACCACCGCCATCGAGGCCATCAAAGCCAACAGCCAGAAGGTCAACGGCTCTGCTGACATCGCCCGCGTCGGCGCTGTCTCCTCCGGCGACGAGAACATCGGCAAGCTGATCGCTGAGGCCATGGAGAAGGTGGGCCACGACGGCGTTATCACCATCGAGGAGTCCAAGACCGCTGAGACCTACTCCGAGGTCGTGGAAGGCATGCAGTTTGACCGGGGCTACATCACCCCCTACATGGTCACCGACACCGAGAAGATGGAGGCCAACCTGGACGACGCCCTCATCCTCATCACCGATAAGAAGATCTCCAACATCCAGGAGCTGCTGCCCCTGCTGGAGCAGGTTGTCCAGTCCGGCAAGAAGCTGCTGATCATTGCTGAGGACGTGGAGGGCGACGCTCTGTCCACCCTGATCGTCAACCGTCTGCGCGGCACCCTGAACGTGGTCTGCGTCAAGGCCCCCGGCTTCGGCGATCGCCGCAAGGAGATGCTGCAGGATATCGCCATCCTGACCGGCGGCACTGTGATCTCCTCCGACGTGGGTCTGGAGCTGAAGGAAGCTCAGCTCAATCAGCTGGGCCAGGCTCGCCAGGTCAAGGTCACCAAGGAGAACACCACCATTGTCAACGGCGCTGGTAACTCCGAGGATATCAAGGCCCGTATTGGCCAGATCAAGAGCCAGATCGAGGTGACCACCTCCGATTACGACCGTGAGAAGCTGCAGGAGCGCCTGGCCAAGCTGGCCGGCGGCGTGGCTGTCATCAAGGTCGGCGCTGCCACTGAGGTGGAGATGAAGGAGAAGAAGCTGCGCATTGAGGACGCTCTGAACGCCACCCGCGCCGCTGTGGAAGAGGGCATCGTGGCCGGCGGCGGTACCGCTTACCTGAATGCCATCCCCGCTGTTGAGAAGCTGATGGC
The DNA here is from genome assembly GCA_902363045.1 of Clostridiales bacterium. Taxonomy (GTDB): domain Bacteria; phylum Bacillota; class Clostridia; order Oscillospirales; family Oscillospiraceae; genus Lawsonibacter. Next base: position 59,551 of record CABIYX010000014.1, on the reverse strand, counting down.
TGAGGTCGAGGGCGACGAGAAGACCGGCGTGCAGATCATTGCCTGCGCTCTGACTGCTCCTGTCAAGCAGATCGCTGCCAACGCCGGTATCGACGGCTCCGTGGTTCTGGAGAAGATCCGCGAGTCCGGCAAGACTGGCTACGGCTTCGATGCCTACAACGAGGTTTACTGCGACATGATTCCCGCCGGCATCGTGGATCCCACCAAGGTGAACCGCTCCGCTCTGGAGAACGCCGCCTCCATCGCCAGCACCCTGCTGACCACCGAGGCCCTGGTCGCCGACAAGCCCGAGCCCCCCGCACCTGCCGCTCCTGCTGCCCCTGATATGGGCGGCATGTACTAAGAGACGCCGCAAAGCCTTGAAATTGCTTGATTTTTTGAATGCGGAAAAGCGGATTTACGCCAAACTTACGCCACTTACGCCAAAAATTCAAGCGCATTATAGGGTAACAGAAATCGGCACCTGCCTTAAGAGCAGGTGCCGATTTTTCCTTATTTGCGTTTCTTTTTGCCTTTTCCGTGTGGTAGCTGCGGTCGTGCTTTTCCGCGCTGGTTGATGGGACTTTTCAGGTACTTGGACTTTTTAAGTCCGCTGATGATTGAGACAAACTCTTCCTTCGTAAGTGTGTCATAATCAAGTCCGATTGTTGCCATGAGCGCACGGACTTGCTTTTCCTTGGAACTGCCCTCAAAATTCATCGCATCCTGCAACTGCCCCTGTACGGTTGCTACGAGGGAGCTTTCATCCGCAGTCATAGTGTCGGGGCGATGCTGCTCTCGAATGTCACGGAGGATACCTTTCAGATCATCTGCAATCAAGCTTCCGAAATACTCATCCTCTCTGATCTGCGCGACTTCCAGCGTCCGCAGGTGCAGATCATTTTCGTTGCCACCGTTTTTCATCAACGCCATTTGTCGGACGGCTTCCAGAACGGCGTTCATGTCGTTGACCCGCATATCTGCGATCCGGTCAACGTAAATTTCGGCGTCCAGCATAAACCGCTGGAAATCCTTGTGGCAGATCAGCTCCGACAGCAGTCGGTGATTGAACTTGCCCGTTCTCAATACTTCGATTGCATCATCACCCAAATGCAGAGCGTCCAGCTCTGTGTTTGGGTGATTTTTTTGTTCTGTCAGCCCCAGCAAGTAATCGGTGGACACGCCGTAGAACTTTGCCAGCTCCACCATGCTGAACGGGCTGATGTCCTTGAAATCGTCGGCTTCGTATTTTCCCAGCGCGGATTTTGAGATGCCTGTTTCCGCAGATAGCTGTTCCAGCGTCAGACCGCGCTCCACGCGCAGGTCTTTGAGTCGTTCCTGAATTGTGAGTTTGGGCTGCATGGCGGTGTCCTCCCTTCAAATTTCTGCCCTTTTCCGGTCTTGTCCATAAGCGTGGAAATCTGCGATTTTCGGCGCGTTTTCCGACCTCTTGGATATACGGGAGAGGGCTATATTTTTCGCTAAAATGGTCTTGCAATCGCACCTGAACCTTGAAAATTGCATGACCGTCCGAACGGGATATGTCCCCCAGCGAAGTAACCGCTATGACCGCGAAAGCGAGAGCGTACCAACGGGGACAAAACGCCGGGAGCGATCCTCTGGGTAGGAACGACGTTCGGAAAGAGCGGCAAAATCGAATGTAAAAATCAAAGCAAGTGAAAACGGCGAAATAGTTTTCTACCCTGTGCGGTTATCTGCACGGAATAGAGAGCTATTCAGCAGCGAACGGCGTTTGCCGTTCAGAATGATATTTCGACGTTTCACGAAAAGACACACCAAACGGCAAAAGCGGAAGGTGCCGCCTGTGACCAACGTATCATCGGCGGCATTTCCAGCAAAAAGTCGTGTATCAAAAACCAGCGCCCTATGGCAAACGTGTGTCACAATTTGACAAACCCATTTTACCATAGAGCTCATCGAAAAAACAGGAGGAACATTTGAATATGAGAAAATCTGAAACCTATCGCAACGAGATCAAGTCCTACATCGTCCGCACCGGCATGACCATGACCGAGGTGGTGGACTACCTCTCCGATGAATACGGCTGGAGCCGCAGCGTTCCCAATCTCTCCGGCAAGCTCAAGCGCGGCTCGCTCCGCTATGGCGAGGCCGTGGAGTTGGCGGACGCGCTGGGGTATGACATTGTGTGGCAGAAGCGGTGAGACACATTTCAAAAAGCAATATAGTAATAAAAATAATTAAGCACTATATTGACAAAATCGTTTTCTAATTGTATCATGTAAGCGAAGAGGTGATTTACATGAACCGGCTTATTTCAAAATGTCCCGCCTGTCATGGGACACTGCGAGTTAGCACGCTACAATGCCCTGATTGTGGCATGGAGCTAAGAAACACGTTCGACCTTAGCCCTTTTGATCGGCTCGACAAGGAGCAATTCGAGTTCTTGATTACTTTTTTGAAAGACAGAGGAAACCTGAAGGAGGTACAGTCTGATATGCAAATATCTTATCCAACTGCAAAAAAGAAACTGGATGAATTGCTTGCCGCCTTAAATCTTGGCGGTGGAACGGAGAAGGTAATGCCAAAGGAAATTGATGTAAGCCGCATGGATGTGGACTATACAAGCACACTCGCGTCCGAAATCATCAAAGCAAAGCTGAAAGCGCATGGTGGTCACATCACCGTATACACAGCCAGAGGTCTTCCTTGTGAGATCTACGCAGAGTCAGACGGAACAACTTTTACAAGTGATAAGTTGCCTGTTAAGCCAGCCTACGACTATAAGGTGTTTGACGATATTGTAGAACTCCTTATAAAACAAGGCGGCAGAGCAAAGAAAGGCAATGGAAGAAACTATAAGCTCGGTGAACCCGGCTGTGAGGAAAATACCGTTGTCGGTACAATAGCGCTTCACCGCGGTCGAACAATCGGAGAATCGGTTTTTGATCCCGTGTTTGTAATGGCTGCAATTTTAGAGTGGGCGGGGATTGCTAAGAATGGACGTGGCGAGTTAATTCTAACTGAGGAGCATAACGATCTATGATACAATTCTTACTCATTGCTTTTGTTAGTTTCTGGTACAACCTCTTATTTAAGAACAAGTACTGAATCATTCTGTGCCTATTGGGAGGACGCGAAAATGGCGCGAAGGATTTGCTGCCCGAATATTTTTTGCAGAAGCACAAACATTGTTCCAGTGTCAACCAAAACAAAATTTTCCGTTGGAAGAGCTGTTGTCGGTGGAACTGTGGGGAGTCTGTTTAACCCTCTTGGCACGATAATCGGTGCAGCCAGCGGAATAAACGGAAAAAGGGGAAAGACTAAATTTCTATGTCAGGATTGCGGAAAAGTTTTTGAGCGAAAAATATAAAATGGGGGCGGTTATCACATGGAAGTATTGACAAGAACATTTGAAGAAGAACTGCGTGAAAAAATGATACAAGCAAAGAAAGAGTGTAAATATAACCCTACACGGTTCAACCAGATGTTAGCGCAATACGGAGGTGTCGAAACCGCACGGCGGCTGATTGCAAGTGCGCAAAAAACGGGAAATTTATCAGAAGGGCTATCTACACTGTGGTCTTGTGGGCGCTTGGACTTATCAATGGAAGAATCGGTATGCAAGCCGGAGTACGCGGCACTTTTTTCTGAAACAGAAATCATGTATTGCAAGAACATCCTTAGAGAATTGGGATGCAAATAATCCCTTGGCAATAAGGGCGCACTTCTATACTCCCCTGACGGGAGTATGTGCGCTCTACGAGGCAGACAGCTCGGACAGACAAATGTCCGGGCTGTTTTGCGTCACTCCGTTCCGTACAAGGAGCTGCACCCCTTGCGACGCTTGCGCGTCTATCCCAGCGCACTTTGCGGCGGAAACAGTCTGCTGGTGTAGACCATTTCCGTCGCAAAGTCTGAAAATCCCATGCCGTAAGTTAGACCGTCTACTGAAAACGTAGGCGGTCTTTTTCTATCCATCTATCAGTCAGGAGGTTGAAATCATGCACGAAAAAGAAATCGAAAAGCTGCAAGCCGAGAAAGAAAAGGTGGAGCGGCAGCTTGCACAAGAGAAGCACAAAATCCAGCGGCTCGAAAACCGTGCCGCCTACTACGAAAAGGGAGAACGGCGCAAGCGGGCGCACCGGCTCATCACCCGTGGCGCAGCCATCGAGAGTGTCGCACCGCAGACGAAAGAGTTGGGCGAAACCGGGTTTTACGCCCTTGCCGAACAGGTCTTTGCTCTGCCAGACGCGCAAAGGCTTCTCATGGAAGTTGTCAGCCGCCATGCAGGAGGTGATTGAATATCGCACTCTTTCATTTTCATGTGACGCAGATCAAGCGCAGCGCGGGGCAGTCTGCCGTGGCTGCTGCCGCGTACCTTGCCGGGGAAAAGCTGCACAGTGAGTATTACGGAGAGGACAGCGACTACACCCGCAAGGGCGGAGTGATCTGTTCTGAAATCCTGCTGCCGTCACACGCCCCGCCAGAGTACGCAGACCGCGAAATGCTCTGGAACGCCGTGGAGAAAGTCGAGCGCGGAAAGAAAGCACAGCTTGCATACAGCTTTGATATTGCCTTGCAGAACGAGTTTTCCATGCAGGAGAACTTCGACCTTGCAAGGCAATTTTTACTTCAAAATTTTGTGAGCCGCGGCATGGTAGTGGACTTTGCTGTTCACTCGCCCGACAAGGCGGACGGCGCCATCTCCAATCCGCATTTTCATGTCATGTGTCCGATTCGTCCCATCGAGCCGGATGGCAAATGGGGAAACAAACAGCGGCGGGAATATGTGCTGGATGAGCATGGGGAGCGCGTTCTGGATGAGGCAGGCAATTATGTGTTCAACGCCGTTTCCACAACAGACTGGGACAAGCCCGAAACGCTGGAAGCGTGGCGGCAGGCATGGGCTGAGATGTGCAACGCCAAGTTTGCCGAAAAAGGCTTAGACTGCCGCATTGACCACCGTAGCTTTGCCCGTCAGGGCGTGGAGCAGATCCCCACCCAGCACGAAGGCCCCACCGTCCGGGCAATGGAGGCAAAGGGCATCCGCACCAACAAGGGCGACCTCAACCGCTTCATCCGGAAAACCAATGCGCTGCTGCGGGAGGCAAAGGAAAAGATTGCCGCGCTGATCGGCTGGCTGAAGGACGTGAAAGCCGAGCTTGCCAAGCCCCAGCCGCCTATGCTCAACGATCTTCTGGCGCTGCATTGCGCCAATCGTAACAAAGGCGCGTACAGCAACAAGGCGAAGAACGCCAACTTGCAGCGTTACGCCGAGGCGTTCAGCTTTCTGCAATCTAAAAAACTTTACACCGTGGACGATCTGGAAAGTACGCTTCACGCCATGCAGGACAAGATCGACATGCTGAAAAAGTCTGCGTCTGAAAAGCAAGTCCGCATCAAAGAAGTGGACGAACTGCTGCGGATGGTGGACTACTACAAGTCCGGCAAGCCCGCTGCGGACAAGCTGAAATCCATCCGATTTGAGAAATCCAAGCAGAAATACAAATCCGAACACGATAACGAGTTGCGGACGTTCTACATGGCAGAGCGCAAGCTGAAACCGTATTTCAAGGACGGCAAGCTGCCCATCACCGCATGGCGCAGGGAACGGGAGCAGTTGGAGCAGGAATATAAGGACATTCAGACGGAGCTTTCGCCGCTCCATGCCGATGCAAAAAAGCTCTGGGCAATTCATTACAACATCTACGAGGTGCAGCATGAGCAGGAGCGTCAAAACACCGCGACGCGGCAGAAAAAGCAGGAAATAGAACGCTAAGGAGGGCATTGCCTATTGAGTATCTTTGAAGTCGTCAAGCAGACTGTGACCACCTGGCAGGCTGCGGAGCGATACGGCATCCGGGTGGGGCGAAACGGAATGTGCCGCTGCCCGTTCCACGATGACAGTACACCCAGCATGAAGCTGGATCGCCGATATTACTGCTTCGGCTGCGGTGCTACCGGGGATGTGATCGACTTCGTTTCCCGGCTTCGCGGGATCGGCAGCAAAGAGGCGGCAACTTTGTTGGCACAGGATTTTGCTATTCCGTATGAGGATGGCGCGGGCAAGACGAGCAAGCCGCGACAACAAAATACCGACGAACAGAATTATCAGCACATGGAACGATACTGCTTCCGTGTGCTGTTGGACTATTACCGGCTGTTATGCCGCTGGAAGGAGGATTATGCCCCGCAGACGCCGGAGGACGGCTATCATCCGCACTTTGTAGAAGCATTACAGAAGCTCTCGTTGATTGCATATCTGCTGGACGAGCTGTTGGGCGGGGATATGCAGGCGCGGGCATCCGTTGTGATCGAATATGGAGAGGAAGTGAGGAAACTTGAGCAGCGAATGGCAGAGCTTGCCGCCGCAGATGAGGCAGCAGCTCAAAATTCAGGCTGGCAGTATAGCGCCGCCGATGAGCATTGAAGAAGTAAAAGCCATGCTGGACACCACGGAAAAAGGCGGCGTCCGCAACAGTATCAAGAATTGCCTGACGGTGTTTCAGCACGATCCGCTGCTCTCCGGCGCGATCGCCTACAATCTGCTGACCGACCGCACCGACATTGTGAAGCCCATCGGCTACGACCGAAGCCCCGGCACCTCCATGACCGACACGGATATGAAGTTCATCCGTCTGTATCTGGAAGAGAATTACGACCTGACAAGTGAGAAGAAAATCATAGATGCCGCCGATCTCGCTGCCCATCAGAACAGCTATCACCCGGTTCGGGACTATCTGAACAGTCTTGCATGGGACGGAACAGAACGTATCCGCTACTGTCTGCACCACTTTCTCGGCGCGGAAGCAGACGAGTACACCTTTCAGGCGCTGCGGCTGTTCCTGTTGGGCGCGATTCACCGGGCATTTCATCCCGGCTGCAAATTTGAGGTTATGCTCTGTCTGGTGGGCGGTCAGGGCGCAGGAAAGTCCACTTTCTTTCGCCTACTGGCAGGCAAGGATGAGTGGTTTTCCGACGATCTGCGGAAGCTGGACGATGAAAATGTATACCGCAAGCTGCAAGGTCACTGGATCATCGAGATGTCTGAAATGATCGCCACCGCCAATGCTAAAAGCATTGAGGAAATCAAGTCGTTTCTGAGCCGCCAGAAGGAGGTCTACAAAATCCCGTATGAAACCCATCCGGCAGATCGATTGCGGCAATGCGTGTTCGGCGGTACGTCAAACGCAATGGACTTCCTGCCCCTCGACCGCTCCGGTAATCGTCGCTTTTTGCCGGTGCAGGTCTGCCCGGAACAGGCAGAGGTTCACATTTTGGAGGATGAAGCCGCATCCAGAGCCTACTTGCAGCAGGTGTGGGCGGAGGCAATGACCATCTACCGGGCAGGCGGCTGGAAGCTGACGTTCAGCCCGGAAATGGTACGTTATCTCAAGGAACATCAGAAGGACTTCATGCCGGAGGACACGAAAGCGGGCATGATTCAGGCGTTTCTGGACAGCTACACGGGCGATACCGTCTGTTCCAAGCAGCTTTACAAGGAGGCGCTGAACCATGCTTTTGACGAGCCGAAGCAATGGGAAATCCGCGAGATCAACGAGATTATGAACCAGTGTGTGACTGGCTGGACGTATTTCTCCAATCCCCGCAGCTTTGCCGGATACGGCAGGCAAAAGGGCTGGGAGCGCGAAAGAGCTGCAACCGACAACGGCAACCATGCCGCAGAAATCCCGGACGGCTTTGTGGAGATCACGGAGCAGATCGAGATGCCGTTCTGAAAGGCACGGTTTGTTGCAAAGCCTGTTGCTGTCCCGTTGCCGGGCTGGTTGCCGGAGAAATCCTTGTCCTGTCAGGTTTTTCTACCTTTGACAACCAAAACAACAGAAAAATAGAAGAAAAAGAAAATCGTAAATCAACCGTCAGACCGGGTATGTTTCGAGGTTTTTGGAAGTCCGTTGCCGGACTTCGTTGCCGCCTCGCCCTGTCTGGCTATTTTTATAAGGAGGGTAAACTGCCTATGAAGGAAATCCCGATTTGGGAAAAGAGCAATCTGAGCTTGGAGGAGGCTGCGGCTTACTCCGGCATTGGTATCAACAAACTGCGCGAGATCACCAACGAGGACCGGTGCAAATTTGTCCTCTGGGTGGGCAACAAGCGCCTGATTAAACGCCGCCTGTTCGATCAGTTCATCGAGCAGGCGTATTCTATTTGAAGAAGTGATGTGAAAATCTATGACACAGCGACACTTTGAAAAAGTTGTCTGTTCCTGTTCAATATCAGTGGAAATCGCATATTCGGTATGATATACTTGTATCAATCCCTATAATAGCGCTTTTCACGGAAAGGAGTTTCTGAATTGTCTGAAAAGCGCAAAGATAGCAAAGGTCGTGTTTTGAAGGACGGCGAAAGCCAAAGAGCAAACGGCACTTATGACTATCGTTATACCGATATACACAAGAAACGGCGTTGTATTTACGCCAAATCCCTGACAGAGTTGCGGAAGAAAGAGGACGAGCTGCGGCGCGACATGGCGGACGGCATCGACTATGCTGCGGGAGAAATGACCGTGGCGGAGCTGGTTGATCGCTACATGAATCTAAAACGGGGCTTGAAGCAAAATTCGCTGCGGTCTTATGGCTCTGCGGTCAAACGGATTCACGCCGACCCATTCGGACAGAAGCCGATCAAAACCGTAAAGCTCTCCGACGCAAAGGGCTGGTTCGTGTTTCTGCACGACAGCGGCATCAAGCAAAACACCATCGGTGTGCTGCAAAGCGTTGTCAGACCGGCATTTGAAATGGCGGTGGATGATGACATCATCCGCAAGAACCCGTTCAAGTTCAAGCTGTCTGATGTGGTGCCGAAGGATGCCTATGTACGCGATGCGCTGACCAAGGAGCAGCAGGAGAAGTATCTGCAATTCGTGCAGGACTGCGGCGGGAATTACTATGATGACATTGTGATTCTGCTGGGAACCGGCTTGCGTGTGAGCGAGCTGTACGGTCTGACACGGGCAGATATTGACTTCGACCGACGCTGTATTCACGTTCGGCGGCAGCTATGCCGGACGGCGGAGAAGCCCTATTTCGTCACGCCGCCCAAAACCAAAAGCGGCATCCGAAACGTCCCCATGACGGACGCGGTTTACATGGCGCTGATGCGGGTGGTGAAAGCCAGAACCGCCCCGAAGGTGGAATTGCTGGTGGACGGTCACAGCGGTTTTCTCTTTCTGGACAAGTCCGGGATGCCGAAGGTCGCGATGCACTTGGAGAACTATATGCGGGGTCTGCAAGCGCGATTTGAAAAGGCATACGGCAAGCCTGTCCCTCGGATCACGCCCCATGTGCTGCGGCATACCTTCTGCACCAACGTTCAGCAGGCAGGACTTGATGTGAAAAGCCTGCAATATCTGATGGGACATTCCAACGCCAGCGTGACGCTGGACGTCTACACGCACAGCAGCTTTGATTCCGTCGAGAGAGCCTTTGAACAGATCGCCAGCAGCCTGTAATTTTCATTGTACGAAGTTGGTTGGCTTACGCCACAACTTACGCCAATTCCCTGTCAAGTGGCGTAGATTTGCGTAGAAATGTGTGAATTTCATCAAAATCAAGGAAGCGTCAAAAACGGGTTCAAAGCCTTGATAACTCTATGAAAATCTGCGTTTTCCGTTATATTCGTTTTGCTTCAAAAAGTTGCGGTTTTGAAGGGCGGCATGTACTAAGCAATCGTCTGAATCCATTGGGACACAAGCAATTGATGGAAGTGCAACCGTAAATTTACGATAAACTTACGACAATTGCAAAAGAAAATCGCCTGATTATGTATGAACGCCGCTGTCTGCAAATCGCAGACAGCGGCGTTTTACTGCACTTTGTGCCGTAGGGGAGGGGCTTGCCCCTCCCGCCGGTTTTCCCCGCAGAAACTTAGATTCTGGGCGCTCAGGCGCGCCTCCGCTGGGAGAACATGAAAAAGACGGGAGAAAAATGATGGTTTTACTTGAAAATATTGGCTGAGTGTGCTACATTTGAACATAGAACAAAATTCATATTTTGTTCTATCTGGAACACAGCCCCATGGGGCTGTCTCTCTCCATTCAGGAGAGAGACAAGCCTTTGTGGACTGGCTGGCGGACCAAATCAAATGATGTAAAGGAGTGTCTAGAAGTGAAAAAGCGGCTATTGGCAAGCCTGATGTGTCTGTGCCTGCTGGTAGGGTTACTTCCTGCCACAGCACTGGCGGCGGGCATGACCGATTGTCTCGGCGGAGAAGCCTGTAATCATGAAGCGGCTATTGAAGGCATGCACTATGGTACTTTGAAAGAAGCCATGGGTGCGGCTAAAAACGGAGAAACTGTTGACCTATTGAGAAATGTGACCCTGACCAAAAGTGTAGAGACTGCGAGAAAAGTTTCCGGCATTACACTTGATCTCAATGGTCATAACATTGACGGCACAGCAGTTACAAGCAGTAATGGTGTTGTATGTATGGGGACCAAATATGGGTGGAAACCTGTAGAAGGTACTGACAACACGATGAAAATCATCAACTCTGTCTCTGACCAAGGCGGCGAGATCAAGGGGACGCTGCCGGTCCAGTTCAGTACAGGCGATAGCAACTATCCGATTCCCGGCGAGATCGGTGAAGGTGTGACGCTGACTGTTACCGGAGACGGAACCGACGCTGTCCAGTTGAAATCTTCTGCCTATCTGGTATACAGTGAGAACTCTAGGGATTATATCAAAAACGGTGGCTTTAAGGTCACTGCCGCTGACGGGATCGAGCGAATCTATAGTTCGTATGCTAATGCGGCCAAAGCGGCCCACAATGGTGTGGTCACTATGCTGCATGATTATAGCGGAAAAGCGTCTATAAGCTCTGGTAACCGGGTAGGAGTACTGGATTTGGGGGGTAATACATTTACTTATCTGAATCCAGACAAAATAATTGAGATCAACTATGATAACGCGGGCATTACGATTCAAAACGGCACACTGACCGCCAATGCGGAGGTATTATCAGAGGGTGGCGTTACTGCACTGCATAATAATACCACACTAGTGCTGGAGCGTGTGACCATGAATGTTCCCGGTAATAGCTATGGTATTGTGACAAACGGTACCAATACCGGAAACAAGATTACGCTCAAGGACTCCACCCTGAATGTTCCTGATGGATATGGAATCTATTTCCCATCCTCCGGGAGTGTGGCGATTGAGGATTCTGTGATCAACGCTAAGTATTCCGGTGTGCAGATGTGCTCTGGCAGCTTGACTGTGAAGGGAGACAAGACCGCAATCACTACCACGGGTAAGCCTCAGCCGAAGACGGAGAATGATGGAGCCATTGCGGACGGTGCCGCGATCTCCGTTATTAACCGCAACTATCCCGGCGGAGTTCCTACCATGAGTATTACTGGAGGTACCTTCTCCAGCAGTGAAAATGTAGATGCCGTCAAGGCATATACCTTCAACAACACAGGCAATATTGAGGGCAAGTGGGAAGGTGTGAAAGAATTTGTGTCCATCTCCGGTGGTACATTCTCGTCTGATGTGACTGACTATCTTGATGATGGCTGTGAACTGGACGATACTGGCAGTGTTGTCCCCTCTGATGGCTCCGTAGCAAGCATTGGAAACAAAGGGTATCGTTCTCTGAAAGCGGCTATCACCGAAGCCAAGGAGGGTGCCACCGTCACGCTTCTCAAGAATGTGACTGAAGATGTGACCATCCCGGTGAATACGACTATCACCCTCGACCTGAACGGCAAGACACTCAAAAATAGTTTAGAGGATACGATCACAGTGGAGTATGGTGCGTCCCTGACTATCCAGGGGGATGGTACAGTAGACAACACGAGCCATGCCCGTGCCGCGATCTATAACAACGGTACCGTAGTGCTGAACGGGGGGCAGTACACCCGCAGTCAGGAGACTGGAAAAGACCCAGAGACTTCGGGAGAAAATTCCTATTATAACATTCTGAACCACGGCAGTATGACTATCAATAATGGTGTAACTGTAAGCCAGAGCGGCGGTTTCTCCAGCATGATCGCAAATGGATATTACAATTATACCGATAAAAATCCACGCAACGGTTATGTCAAAGGGATAAACCATGCAATTCCGGAGCTGGTGATCACTGGCGGTACGTTCAGCGGCGGCCTGAATACAGTAAAAAATGATGACGGGGCCAAGCTGACCATTGTGGATGGCACCTTTGAAAATACCAAGCAGGCCGCAGTGATGAACTGGAATGAGGCCACGATCAAGGGCGGTTCTTTCAGTGTACAGGAGAGCGCTGGTTCTGTACTGGTCAACGGAAGTAACGGTGCTAATACGGTCGATCAGGGTGTTCTGACCATTGAGGGCGGTACCTTCACCATACCGGTCGGTAAGCCTATTATTTCCATCAATCAGAATGGGGCACCTGCGGAAGCCGAGACTACTGTAAAGGGCGGCAGTTACTCCTCGTCGGTGGCGAAGTATGCGGATCCGAATTTGAAATTTGAGGCCAAGGACAGCAACGGCATCTACACCTACCACAGCAATGTCAACGATGCTCTGGATGCCGCCGGGAGCGGCGGTACTGTGAGCACCACCGAGGAACCCCCCAACCTTGAGATCACTCTGCCCACCCCCACCAAGGAGGGCTACACCTTCCTGTATTGGGAGGCTGAGAACGGCACTCAGTACAAGGGTGGTCAGACGGTCAAGGCCAGTGTGTTCCAGGATCTCACCGCTGTGTGGAAGAAGAACAGCGATTCTTCCTCCGGTTCCTCCGACAACGAGCGCACCTACGCCATCATCACCGAAGACAACGGACACGGCTCCGTGACCGTCAGCGCGGACGAGGCCTCCGCTGGCACCCGCATCACCGTCACCGTGAAGCCCGACGCGGGCTATGAGCTGGACGAGCTGACCGTCACCGACGCCAAGAACAAGGACCTGAAGGTCACCAAGCGGTCCGAGACCACCTACACCTTCCACATGGCGGACAGCAAG
>CABIYX010000014.1:46102-46329 GCA_902363045.1 Clostridiales bacterium | reverse complement strand
CTGGTACGCCGACGCGGTGAACTGGGCGGCGGAGAAGGGCTATGTCTCCGGTGTGGGCGACGGGAAGTTTGCCCCCGACGCCTCCGTGACCCGTGAGCAGATGGCCCTGATCCTGTACCGCTACGCGGGCAGCCCGGACGCCTCCGGCATGGTCCTGCGGGAGTTCGCCGATGGGGACAGCGTCAGCGCCTACGCCGTGGACGCCATCCGCTGGGCGGTCCACGAGG
>CABIYX010000014.1:35354-45790 GCA_902363045.1 Clostridiales bacterium | reverse complement strand
AGTTTTACAAAGCCGGTTGACACAGCTGTATGCGGCCTCAGTCCTGCTCCTCGGGGTGGAGCAGACGCCGGGGCGTCCGGCACATCATGGTCTCCAGATCCTCCCGGGAGAAGCCTTCCGCCAAAAGCTGGCGGGCATATTCTTCCATTCCCTCATCGGAATAGAGGGAGTTCAGCTGTCCAAAATCGGTGGTCAGAAGCACCCGGTCACAGCCTACGGCCCGGATCTGCCGGGCGATCTCTCCGATGGGAGTGCGGCCGTGGAAGGTGGTGAAGAAGCAGTGTTCCACATAGGCCCCCAATGTGGCGGCCTCCTCCTGCTGCTCTAACGAGTAGCAGTCCGCGGGGTTGTCCGCGTGGGTCAGCACGATGGTGCAGCTCCGCTCTGCGGCGGCCCGCACCAGAGCCATACCCTCCTCCGCACCAACGTGGCCCGTCCCAACCACCATGTGGTGGCGGGCGGCGGCGTCCAGCACCTCCAGGGCCTGGGGGAGCAGCTCGCCCTCCTCATCACAGACGGTCAGGAAGCGGGACAGATCGGCCTCCGGGTCATTCCGGTGCTGGTAGCGCTGATAGGCTCGGGCCTCCAGGGTGGGGAACCAGACCATCCGGCCGCCCGCCTGGGCGGACCGCTCCACCGCATCGGGATTCACCCCGCCCACGGAGCGGTTCAGGGTCACCCCGCCCGCTACATCCAGCTGGGGGAACTGCTCCATCAGCAGTCCGGCCCGGGCCGCGGTGTCAAAATAGTGGCACTTGATGGCGCACCCCGCCATCCCCCGGTCCACCAGCCGCCGGGCAAGCTCCAGATCGCTGCATTTCCGGGGGACCACATCCGGGGCGGTATGGATGTGCAGGTCATAGACGCCGTTCAAAAGCTCTCTCATGCTGATGCTCCCTCCGTCGGTCAGTAGGGCAGGAAAATCGGGACCAGCGCGGCCACTACCACATAGGTGACCAGCAGCATGGGCAGACCGATCTTGCAGAAGTCCACGAACTTATACTGGGTCCAGCCCACCGTCATCATGTTCTGAGGGGCGGCGAAGGGGGTGGCATAGGAGGCAGCACCCGCCAGGGTGATGGTCATGGCCACCGGATAGGGGCTGACGCCGATCTGCTCAGCGATGGAAATGCCGATGGGCAGGAACAGCATGATGGAGGGGATGTTGGACATGAACTGGGTCAGAATGGCGGCGGCGAAGAAAATAACGGTGGTGACCATGAAGGGGCTGGGATCGTCGCCCAGGATCTTCAGGATCATCTCGGCCACGGCGTCGCCCGCGCCGCTGTTCTTAAAGCCAGTGGAGATTGCGGTCAGGGAGCCTACCAGCAGCATACAGTTCCAGTCGATGGCCCGGATAGCCTCCTGGACGGACATACACTTGGTGCCCACAATGACCAGCGCGCCGATGACGGCGGCCACGTGCATGGGCATATTGTCGGGGCTGGCGGCGATCACCACCAGGACGCACAGCAGGGTGACCACGGAGATGGCGGCCTTCTTCTTGTCCAGAGGCTTCTTCTCGGTCTTGGCAAACTCAGGGACATAGCCGGTGTCCGGGATCATCTTGCGCCCAATAAAGGTGAAGTACAGGGTGCCCAGGATACACACGCCAATGCCGAAGGGGGTGATGCTGAAGAAGCCGAAGGGAGTGATGCCCAGATCGCTCATCACGCTGTTGGCGGTGGCGTTGGAGCCCACGCCCACCAGAGTGACAAAGCCACCGAACTGGGCGCCGAACAGCAGGGCCAGCAGGGCCTTGGAGGGGCCGACGCCAGCGGCGATGCACATGGCGGTGACCAGGGGGGCCATGGCGGTCATCACACCGATGTTGCTGCACACGGAGCTGAGGACGCAGGAGACGATCAGCGTGGCAAGGATGATATTCCGCTCGCTTTTTCCTGTAACGCGGACCATCTTCTCACCAATTAGATCAGTGATCCCAGCGTGGAACAGGGAGGAGCCAATGACCATCATGCCGGCCAGCAGGACGATGGTGGTGCTGTTATAGCCGGTGAAGATGTCGCTCACCTCGATCAGGCCCGTATAGGCAAAGGCGATGGACGCGCCGATGGCGGTGACGATGATGGGAATGGGCTCCCAGATGAACAGGACGACGGTGATTGCGATGATGAGCAGTGCAATGGAAATGGGACTCATTTCGGTTCTCCTTTTTTTGTAAATTATCTTATCTCAGCAAGGTTCCCTATCCGTATGGAACGGACAGGGAACCGGCTTCGATCCTCACTTAGGCGCGGCAGGTCCGGTGGGACGCGCCGCTCTGCGGGCCGCCGCCCGCGGGGTTTTGGGTCATATACTCTACTTGATAGCGGCCGGCCAGCTGGCGCAGCTCCTGCTCCACCGCCTCCGGCAGCTCCAGGCCCTCCGCCAGACGCCGTTCACAGGTCTCCTGCTCTGGCTGGCCCGGGATCTTGATCTCATCCACGCCGGGCTGGCGGGGACAGGCCCGGATGGAGGCCAGCAGCTCCGCCATCCGGTCATTCCACACCTGGAGGGCGATCACCTTGCTCAGGTCAACGGCCGCAAGGCAGAAGCCGGTGTTCTGGACCCGCTCCATGTCATAAAAGCTCCCCATGGTCTGCCCGTTGTCCGAGCCGGTCAGGCAGCTGCACAGGCACTCGATGATCAGGGCGATGGCATAGCCCTTCGGTCCGCCAACCGGGAGCATGGCTCCGCCCGAGAGCACCGCATTGGGATCTGTGGTGGGATTGCCGTCCTTGTCCACCCCCCAGCCCAGAGGGATGTCCTGTCCGGTCTTGCGGGCCAGGGTGACCTTGCCCCGGGCCACGGCGCTGGTGGCCATATCCAGGGTGAGGGGCCGTCCGGCCACTCCGGTGGGCAGGCTCACCGCCAGGGGATTGGTCCCCAGAAGGGGGGCGCTCCCCCCTGTGGGAGGCAGGGCCTTGGGACCGTTGGCGATGGCCAGACCCAGCATCCCGGCCTCCGCCGCCCGCTCTGTGAAATAGGCGGCATAGCCGAAGTGGTTGCAGTGAGATACCGCCGCGAAGCAGTTCCCACGCTCCCGGGCGCGCTGGATGCACAGGTCCATGGTCCAGGCGCCTACATAGGCACCCATCCCGTTTTTGCCGTCCACAGACAGAAGGCTCCCGCCGTCTGTCACAAGCTCGGGGACGGCGAAGCCGTCCACCAGGCCCAGCTCCACCCGCTTGGCGTAGGCGGCCAGGCGGGTCACGCCGTGGGAGGAGATCCCCCGCAGGTCCGCTTGGACCAGGCTGTCAGAAAAGATGTCGCGGGCCGCCGGGGAGAGGTCCGCCTTCTCCATGATCCGCGCGGCAAAGCCGCGCAGCTCTTCCGCTGTATACCGCATCATGACCATCCTCTCCATGGCTCAAATAAAACCGGCCCGGAAAGGGGAAACATCACTGTTGCCTCGGGGGTCAGTCCTTCTTCTTGGGCTTCTTCCAAATACAGCCGTAAATAAAGCTCAGCAGGCCGGTCAGGGCGATGGCGGGGAAGATCACCGCGTCCACCGTGGTCTCGATGGTGGTGACCATCTCAGGCATCCCGGCGATCAGGCACACGGCCTGGCCCAGGACGAAGATCACGGAACCGACTCCAAAAATGGCCAGGCCCAACGCGATCAGGATATGAAATACTTTTTGCATCGTCATTTCCTCCTATTTGTCAGGGTACAGGCAGGATGCCGGTGGCAACCAGACAGCCCATCACCACGATGGGGGCCACGAACCAGTTGATCAGGGGCATATAGATCTTGGGCGGGTCGCACTCGGTCAGGCCGCAGGCCACGAACAGAGCGCCGGAAGCGGGGGGAGAAGCGCCCTCGGTGGAGGAGATCATCAGCAGAGCGGCGGCGGTCATCAGGGGGTCGAAGCCGACGCCCACCAGGATGGCGTGGCCCACCACGCCAACGGCGGTCAGAGTCGCGGTGGAGGACAGCGGTCCGGCCACCACGGCCACCAGCAGATAGACCACGATCAGAGTGACAATGGGGGACAGGTTCATCTTGTCCAGAATGGCCACCACGTCATCGCCCAGGCCCAGCTTGGTGATGATGTTGCTCACCGCAAAGATGAAGAACAGCAGGCCGCCGGTGTTGGACATATGGGGAATGAACTTCTTGATGCAGTCCTCCCAGGAGTCGAATCTCTTGACAATGTTCTTGCCGTCCAGGAGGAGGATGATGCAGATCATCAGAGTGGGCAGCCAGACCAGCAGGTTGACGCTGTCCATCGCGCCCTCCCACGCCTCAGAGCGGCCGGCCAGAGCCTTGTTCAGGGGGCCCATGGTGAGGAGCACGGGGATGATCGCGCCCAGGAACAGGGTCATGCAGATGCCGTGCTTGCGGAACACTGCGGAGATGGGCTCCTGCTCACCCACCAGGGTGGGCTGGATGTGGTTCTTGCGCACGATGTAGTGGATGTAGACCAGACGCCACGCGACCTGATACAGGCCGGTGACCAGAAGGGCCATGTACAGAGCGCCCTCCTCCACGAATCCGGCCACCGTGGGGAAGCCCAGCACGATGAACAGACCCGAGCAGGGCGGGAAGCCGGCGCCCAGGCCGCCGTTGGCGGCGATGAGGGTGGCCGCCTGCTCCCGCTTCCAGCCGGACTTCAGCAGCCACTCAGAGGTGAACGCGCCGGCAGTGGCAGCGTTGGGGGTGTTGCCGCCGGACATACAGCCCAGGGCGGAGGAGATCGCGGTGTTGACGTAGGCGGGGCCGCCCTTCAGCCGCCCAAACAGGCGGGTGAAGATGTGCAGCATACCGTCCAGCACGTTGGAATGCTGGAGCAGGAAGGACATCACAATGAATGCCAGAGAGGCGTACAGCACCTCATAGTTCAGAACGTACTTGATCGCTCCGGTCATCAGGCCGGGGGCCTGGTCCACGCCGCCGAAGAACGGCAGGATGATCAGACTGAGAATGGCGGCCTCCACGATGTTGCGCTTGAGTACCACGGCCCAAATGATGATCAGTGCGATAAAAACCAGCAATGCGGTCAATCCGGGTCCCATTTTTCTCTCTCCTTTATCTGTTGAACTCCGCTCCCGCCGGCCTCAGCGGGCGGGGGCGGGCAGATAACGCGTCTCTCTTACGCGTGGTACACGTCGTCGATGATCTCGAAGCCCTTTTCGTCCAGGGTCTTCTGCACCCAGGCACGGTTGGCGGTGCCGTTCTTGGCGGCGGGCAGCTTGGCGGCGTCGGCGGCCATGAACTTCTTGGCGTCCTCCAGGATGACGGGGGCGTCCTTCCGGGGGATGACGATGACGCCGTCGGGATCGGCCAGAATGATGTCGCCGGGGTTGACGCTCACGCCGCCGCAGGCGATGGGCACGTTGATCTCACCGGGACCCTCCTTGTAGGGGCCGCCCGGAGTGGTGCCGGTGCAGTAGACGGGGAAGTCCCAGTTGCCGATCTCGTCGATGTCGCGGATGGGGCCGTCCAGCACGATGCCGGCGATCTTCTTGGTGTAGCAGAGGTACGCCATCATGATCTCACCCATCAGGGCGCGGGTGTTGTCCTCCTCGTTGGACACCACCAGGACGTCGCCCTCCTGACAGAAGTTCAGAGCGGCGTGGAGGGCCAGGTTGTCGCCCGCGCGGCACTTCACCGTGTAAGCGGGGCCGGCCATCATCTGGGCCTTGGGCTTGCTTACCAGATGGATCCGGGGGTTCATGGCGGAGTTGCGGCCCATCACGTCGGCGGTGTTGGAGGCGGGGATATTCTTGAACTCCTCCACCAGCTTCATGTCGGGCAGCTCACGCTGCAGATAGATTCTTTTTCCTACACTCATGTCTCATATCTCCTTTTTTTAGATCCTTCGATCTGTGGTTTGTATGGAAAACCTTGGCTGTGCTTACAGGAGCCCGTCCGCAATCTGACGCATTTTCGCGCCCTCATGCGCCCACAGCTCCTTCAGCTTGGCCAGTTGGTCGCCCAGGCTGAAGTGTCTCACGCCCAGATCAATGTAGTACTGGGCCTCTTCCGGGGTGTTGATCTCGCAGCGGGGCTGAACGCCGTGACGGAGGGCAACCTCGATCATCCTGCGCTCGGCGGCCTTGAATTCCTCGGTGTGGCCGGTGCGGTCCCAGCCGCGGCTCATGCAGTAGTCGGAGGGACCAAACTGCACCATGTCTACGCCGGGAACGGCACAGATCTCCTCAATGTTGTCCATAGCGGCCTTTTTTTCGATCATAAAGCACAGCACGATGTCATTCAGACGCTTGATGTGCTCCGTCTGGCTTACGCCCAGGGGGGAGGAGATGAAGCGCCGGCGGGGGCAGCCGTAGAGCCCGTCGATCTCATCGGTCATCGGCTTGACCATGGCAATGGTCTCACGCACCTCGTCCGCGGTGCGGTGATCGGCAAAATTGATGGCCTGGAAGCCGGAGGCAACGGCCTTCTGGGCCACATAGGCCCGGTTTTGCAGATCTGCCTTGAACATGGTGCCCATGTTGTACAGCTCGGCGGCCCGGGCGATATTTTCCAGGTCGCACTGATCGAAGGGGGCGTATTCGGCTACGAATTCCATGTAGTCATAATTTCCGGTCGCGCCCACACACTCAGTATAAAACGGCCATGTGCTCCAGATCCGGGTGGACACCGACGGCTTGCCCTCGTTCAGCAGCCGTCTCAAGCGGTTTTCCGTCATCATAAGAACAGCTCCTTATCATATTGTGGGAAAAACTGTTATTTGTTCAGCAGATCCCGCAGTTCAGGCACCACGAACTTGGGGGTCCGGCCGGAGAAGTAGTCGTCGATGGCCTGGGCGCAGGCCACGGAGGAGCGGCTGGAGGCCTCCTTGGTGGCGCCGCCGATGTGGGGGGCGGTGAGCACGTTGTCCATGGAAACCAGGGGGTTGCTGGGGTCGATGGGCTCCTTCTCCAGGGTGTCCAGGCCGGCGCCGGCGATCTTCCCGGCCTCCAGGGCGCGGATCAGGGCGGGCTCGTCCACGATGGAGCCACGGGCGGCGTTGATGAGGTACGCGGTGTCCTTCATCAGATCGAACTCCCGGTCGCTGATGGAGTGGACCGTCTCAGGGGTGGCGGGGACGTGGAGGGAGACGTAGTCGCTCTGCTTGAAGATCTCGTCCCGGTCCTCCACCAGCTGGATGTACTCAGGCAGGCCCTCCTTCTTGGCGAAGGGGTCGTAGGCCAGCACCGTCATGTCAAAGCCCAGAGCGGCCTTCTTGGCCACCAGCTTGCCGATGTTGCCCAGGCCCACCAGGCCCAGGGTCTTGCCCTCCAGCTCGGTCTTGGGGATGCCCATCTTGGCCTTGCGGTAGTCCTCCAGATACAGCTTCTCCACCTTCTTGAAGTTCCGGGAGCAGTAGAGCATATAGAAGATGGTCAGCTCGGCCACCGAGATGGCGTTGGCACCGCCGGCGGTGCACACCAGAACACCGTGCTTCCGGGCCGCCTGCAGGTCCACCCCGTCATACCCGGCGCCGTGACGGGCCAGGATCTTCAGCTTGGGGGCCGCGTCCAAAATCTTCTCTGTGATCTTTGCCGTCCGGACGATCATCGCGTCGCAGTCGCCGATGTCCGCGATGATGTCCTCCTCGGTAAAGCCGCGGCCGTCCACCACCTCATAGCCGTGCTCATGCAGATACTCATAGCCAGCCGGCAGAATGGGCTGGGGAAGCAGTACTCGAATCGCCATAAAAATTCCTCCTCAATGGTCCTGTATATTTTTCATAAAATCATTTGCGTTTCGTTTAAAATCATGGTAATATGGACCAGTCAAAAAATCAAACAGAGATTTCTTCATTTTTCGACAAAGAAATTTTGTAGCGATGCGGGAGGCGGCACGATGGATCTCATCAGTCTCTACTACTTTCAGGAGTTGTCCAAGGACCTGAACATGACCCGGACAGCCCAGCGGCTGTATATCTCCCAACAGACCCTCAGCAATCATATCCACCGCCTGGAGCAGCACTACGGCTGTCCTTTGCTGTACCGAAAGCCAACATTGTCCCTCACCTGTGCGGGGGAGTTCGTCCTCTCCTTCGCCCAGGTGGTGAGGAAGGAGGAGCGGAACCTGGAGGACATCCTCTCCGACATCGAGCAGCAGGAGCGGGGCACACTGAAGCTGGGAGCGGGTTCACAGCGGGGGGCCTGGATCCTCTCTCATCTACTGCCGGACTTCCACCGGCGCTATCCGCTGGTGCAGGTCCGCTTTTCCGATGGGCTCTCCACTCATCTGGAGACCTTGGTGTCCAACGGAGAGCTGGACTTCGCCGTGGTCCTCTCCGGCTCGTACAGCCCGGACCTGCTGGAGCAGCAGCTGTACCAGGAGCAGGTCTATCTCTGTGTCCCGGAGAGCCTGCTGCGCCAGCACTATTCCCCGGACGAGGTCCGGGGCATCAAGCTGCGCTCCCTCCAGGGGGCCTCGATCCGGGACTTTGCCCGGCTGCCCTTCGCCCTGATGGACAACCGGCTGGGCCAGCGGATGCGGGAGCACTTTGCCCGGGAACAGGTACGCCCCGCCGTCCCCTTTACCGGGACCGCCACCAGCCATATTCTCCCCCTGTGCGCCCAGGGGCTGGCCGCCTGCTATTGCACCCAGGTGGGCATCGTGTCCAACGCCTCGATCCTGGGGGATCAGCTCAACATTTTCCCTCTTATGGACCGGGGGGAGCCCATTGTCCAGACTCTGTCCCTCCTGCGGCACCGGCAGCGCTACCTCACCCACTACGCCAAGTATTTTATGGAGCTCCTGTTCCAGGTGGCTGGCGAGATGGAGCGGGCCCAGGTCAGCCGCGTCATCCCGGAGTGTCCCGGCTGAGCGTACCCACTTGACCGCGGGCTTTTCCTGTTATAGGATAAAAAAGCCGGGCGGGTGTCCGGCGGAGCTGAGAAAGAAGGGGAAGGATCTATGAGGCGCTGGAAGGACATCGCCGTCCTGTTTGTCCAATTTATGAAGTTCGGCTGCTTTACCTTCGGCGGCGGTTGGAGCATCGTGGCCCAAATGCAGCAGCTGTATGTGGAGCAGAGGCATACCATTACCAACGAGGAGCTGCTGGATCTGACCAGCGTGGGGCGCAGCCTCCCCGGCACCATGATCGGAAACGTGGCCATGCTGTACGGCTGCCACGCCGCCGGGCTGGCGGGAGGCGTGGCCTGTGTGCTGGGGATGGTGCTGCCCCCCATGGCGGTGCTGGCCCTTCTCACCTACTGCTATACCGCGGTGCGGGACAACCTGTGGGTGATGGCCGCCATGACCGGGGTGCGGGCCTCCATCGTGCCCATCATGGCCGCCGCTGCCCTGAACCTGGTGAAGGGAGCCTTCCGCTTTCCGCCCTGCGCGGCGGTGGCTCTGCTGTCCTTCGCCCTGTATCTGTTTTTCGATGTGAGCTGCGTGTGGCTGGTGCTGATGGGCGTGGCGAGCGGTATCGCCCTGTGCGAGTTCTATGAGCGGAGAGGAGGGAACGGCCATGGTGCTGCTTGAGCTGTTTTGGAGCTTTGTGAAGATCGGCTTCACCAGCTTCGGCGGGCTGTCCATGATCCCGCTCATTACCAGCGAGGTCCTCTCCCACGGCTGGATGACTGCCGCTGAGGTGTCTGACATTGTGGCCATTGCGGAGATGACCCCCGGGCCCCTGGGTCTCAACTGCGCCACCTTCGCCGGGATCCACGCGGCGGGACTCCCGGGGGCCGTGGCCGCCAACCTGGGGGCGCTGTCCCCCACTCTGACGCTGTGCGCCGCCGCTGCCCTGTTTTTTGAGCGCTTCAAGCGGAACCGGCGCATGGAGCAGCTGCTCACGGGGGTACGCCCCGCCTGCGTGGGGATGATCGCCGGGGTGATGGTCTCTCTGTCGCTGACCAACTACCGGGCCGCTGCCGGAGGCGTGAGCCTTCCCGCTGTCGGGATCGGCCTGCTGGACCTGTACCTGCTGCTCCGGGTGCGGATGTCCGTCCCCAAGGTCATCGGTCTGAGCGCCCTGCTGGGACTGCTCTTTTTTGGGCCTTTCCCGGTCTGAACCCGGTCCCGGGCTCCGATTTTGAACAAGGAGGCGACTGCATGGTTCCAAGCTATGAGCAGGTGGGGGACTGGCTGGAGGAGATCTCCGGCGATTTCCCGGATGTGTTTTTCGAGGAGCTGGACGGAGGCATCCAGCTGGCGGAGGAGGCCCTTCCGGACCCGGAGTTCCCGCCGGGGGAGATGTACATCATGGGGGAGTACTGCCACGACCTGCTGGGGCGGTACATCGTCCTGTACTACGGCTCCTTCGCCGCCCTGCTGGCGGAGGAGGACGAGGAGGTCTGGAAGGACGAACTCTTTGCCACCGTGGCCCACGAGTTTACCCACCACATGGAGGAGACTGCCGGGCTCCACGCCCTGGATGACAAGGACGCGGAGTTCCTCCGCCAGGCCCGGGAGGAGTATGGGGACCCGCTCTGAGCGGTCCGCCGCCGGTTTTATAAAAAGT
>CABIYX010000014.1:0-35278 GCA_902363045.1 Clostridiales bacterium | reverse complement strand
GCTGCCGTTCCAAAGGAACGACAGCCTCAGCTGTTATGGAGCGCAACGGAGTTATGGAAGGGCGGCGTCTCCGCCCTCCTCCGACTCGCCCGCCAGGCGGGCCCGGAGACCGGAGTACCGCCGGGCCTGGCGGTTGTTGGACACCATGCGGGCCACCGCCTCATCGTCCCCCACCACGATGAACAGGCTCTTGGCCCGGGTGATAGCGGTGTATAGCACCCCCCGGGTCATCAGCATGGGAGCGCCGTCCAGGGCGGCCAGGATAACGGCCCGGTACTCGCTGCCCTGGGCCTTATGTACGGTGACGGCGAAGGCGGGCTCCAGCTCCCCCAGCATATCCGGGGTATACTCCACCAGTTTGCCGTCAAAATCCACCAGGACGACTTCCTTGTCCACCGTGCGGATCACCCCGATGTCCCCGTTGAACATCCCCATGCCGGAGGCGGTCCCGCCCTCCTCCCGCCAGAGGATGTCGTAGTTGTTTTTGACCTGCATCACCCGGTCTCCCGCCCGGAAGATCCAGTCGCCGAAGCGGCGCTCCCCCTTCTGCTCCGCTGGGGGATTGAGGGCGGCCTGGAGGGCCTGGTTCAGCACCGCGGTCCCGGTGCCCCGCCGCCGGGTGGGGGAGAGGACCTGGATCTGGTCGGCTGGGATCCCCATGCGTTCCGGCAGCCGCCGGCGGCACAGATCCACAATGGTTTCCACCGCCGACTGGGGATCCCGCCGCCGCAGGCAGAAGAAGTCGTTGTCGTTCCGCCGCAGGTCGGGCAGCTCTCCCGCGTTTACCATGTGGGCGTTGCGGATGATGGCGCTCTGGGCCGCCTGCCGGAAGATCTCGGTGAGGCGGACGGTGGGCACCGCCCCGCTGCGGATCAGATCGGAGAACAGATTTCCCGGCCCCACGGAGGGGAGCTGGTCCGGGTCGCCCACCAGCACCAGCCGACAGTCCCCCCGCAGGGCGGCCATCAAGGCGGCCATCAGGGGCACGTCCACCATGGAGACCTCGTCCACAATGACCGCATCCGCCTTCAGGGGGTCGTACTCGTCGTGGGTGAACACCAGCTGGCCGGTGTGGGGGTCGAAGCCGGTCTCCAGCAGGCGGTGGATGGTGGAGGCCTCGGTGGAGCACAGCTCCCCCAGCCGCTTGGCTGCCCGGCCGGTGGGGGCGGCCAGGGCGGTTTCCAGACCCATGGCCTCAAACAGGGCCAGCACGCCCCGCAGGCAGGTGGTTTTTCCGGTGCCCGGCCCGCCGGTGAGCAGCATCACCTGCCGCTGGGCCGCCTGCCGCACCGCCTGGAGCTGCTGGGGGGCATAGGTGATCCCCTGGGCCCGCTGGATCTGCTTCAGCAGGCGGTCCAGCCCCTCGGGAGGTAGAAGCTCCGCCCGGCTCATCTCACCCATCCGCTGGGCGATGTAGGTCTCCGCCTCGTACAGGGCGGGGAGATAGACCGCCTCCTGTCCCGCCACCTGGTCCAGGTCCACCTCGCCCCGGACGGCCAGGGCCTCCAGCCGCTCCTCCAGCTGTTCCTCCCGGCACTCCAGCAGCTGGGCGGTGGCCCCCACCAGCTTCTGGGCGGGGAGGAAGGTGTGACCGTTGTTCCAGTTGTTGTGGGACAGCTCAAACAGCAGGCCGGCCTCCAGCCGCTGGGGGTCATCCGCCGCCACGCCCAGAGAGAGGGCCAGGGCGTCCGCCTGGGAGAAGTCAACCCCGAACTCCCCTGCCGCCAGGACATAGGGGTTGGAGCGCACCACCTCCAGGGCCACGTCGCCATAGGCCCGGAACAGGCGGCTGGACAGCTCCATGGGCAGCTGATGCTCCGACAGGAACTCCAGCAGGCGGCGCATTCCCATCTGCTTCCGGAAGGCCTCGCTGATGGCCCGGGCCCGCTTGGGGGACACCCCCCGCAGCCGGGTAAGCTTCTCCGGTTCCTCCTCCATGACCCGCAGGGCGTCCTCGCCGAACTCCTCGATGAGCAGGCGGGCGGTGGCCTTGCCCACTCCCTTCACCGCACCGGAGGCCAGGTAGTGGTAGATCTCCTTCAGCCCCTGGGGCAGGCGGCGCTCCACCACATCCGCCCGAAACTGGACGCCGTAGGTGGCGTGGCGCACCCACTGCCCCCGGACAGTGAGGTACTCCCCGGGGGACACCCCGGGCATGGAGCCAACCACAGTCATCTCCTCCTCACCTACATCCAGGCGCAGGATGGTATAGCCGTTTTCCTCGTTTTGAAAGATCAGAGAGGAGACCGTCCCCTCCAATACAGACAGTTCCGCGCCCTGCTCCGGCATGGTGACCTCTCCTCTCTGTTTGTTATCTCTCTGTCCCGGTTGCTGTGGTTTTTTACGGGGGTTTGACCCTCTCGTTGTCCGGTTTTGCCGGGATTTTGCTCTGCGGGGCGGCGCGCCGGGTCGTCGCGCCCTACGGGCGGCATGGTCCGCGGAGGGTGGGCGGGTCAGGAGACCCGCCCCTACGGGGCAATTTCTGTCCCTCCGGAACCAAACGGGGCCGTTAAAACGTCGTAGGGGCGGCCCTCTGTGGCCGCCCGTCCCCGGTTGCGGGACGTTTCCCCGCCACCCCGTAGGGGAGGGGCTTGCCCCTCCCGCCGGTTTTCGGAATTTCTCCGGTCAACGCTGGAATTTTGCCCTGCGGGACGGCGCGCCGGGTCGTCGCGCCCTACGGGCGGCATGGTCCGCGGAGGGCGGGCGGGTCAGGAGACCCGCCCCTACAACGTCTCAGGCAAATCACAGCAAAACGGACAGCGGGCGGCCACATAGGGCCGCCCCTACGGGATAGCTGGGGGAACATTCCACCGAGGTGGACCGGCGGACCGGCCCCTCAAACAGAAGCCTCTGTTCACCGAGAGGCTCCATCCGTCTGCCGGACCGTCTCCCGCAGCCACTCCTCCAGCTCCTCCGGCGGGCAGCAGGTGACCCACGGCCACCGCAGGGCCAGCCGCAGGGCCAGCTGACGGCCCTCCCGGTCCAGATCCTCGTCCCAGATCACCGCCTCGCCTCGGAACAGCCCCGCCCGGCGCAGCCAGGCCAGCTGACGCAGACCGGCCTCCAGATCTTCACCGCTCCCCCGCCCGGGGAGCACCACCCATGGCTCACGTCCCTGGGCCGGACGGACCAGCAGGCCAAACAGCAGCCACAGCAGGCTCCCCGCGCCCACAGCGCACAGCAGAGCCAGGGCGGCCTCCAGCATTTCCACGGTCACCACCTCCGGACCATCCTATGCGCCACGGCCCGAAATGGATACCGTCCCGGTCACACCGCCCCGGAAAACAGGTTGATCCCCACATGGGTGAGGGCCAGCATGATGGCCCCGGCGGTGAGCACGCCCAGGGTGACCGCAGGCATGGCCTTTTTCAGCCGCATCCCCAGGAACGCGGCGGCCAGCGAGCCGGTCCAGGCCCCTGTCCCCGGCAGCGGGATGGCCACAAAGAGCCACAGGCCGATGTATTGGTATTTCTGAACCTTCTGACCCTTGAGGTGGGCCTTCTCTTCCATGCGGTCCACCAGGCCGTTGAGCCGGGGCAGGTATTTCCGCATCAGCTCAAAGATCCGGCGGATGTAGACGATGATGAACGGGGCGGGGATCAGATTCCCCAGGACGGCGGCGGGAAAAGCCAGGTGGTAGGGCAGGCCCAGGGCCACGCCGAAGGGCAGTCCGCCCCGCAGCTCGATGATGGGGACCATCGAGACCAGCATGGTGAAGATGCACTTTCCAAATTCCGTCTCAGTCAGCCATTGCAGGGTATCCATAGGGGTCTCCTTTATTCCTCAGTTTCGGTCAGGGGGATCTTGCAGTCCTCCATGACGGTCCCGCCCAGATAGGCGGCAAAGCGGTCGTACTCCTCCTGAGAGGCCGGAGCGGGACAAGTCATCACCACCAGGGGATGACCCTCATAGCCCGCCCGGTAGGGGGGGTGGACATGGCGGTAGGTGTTGGCGAAGAAGCCGCAGCGCTCATAAAAATGCTGTCTCCGGATGGAGACCTCGTCCCGGGGCGGGTCGATCTCCAGCACCACGGGGATCCCCTCGCTGTTCAGCTGGGCCAGCGCCCGGGCGCCCACGCCCTGACCACGAAGCTGGGGACAGGTGGCGAAGTGCTCCACATAGCGGAAGCCTTCCGATTCCCAAAACAGCAGGATCCCCAGGAAGCGCTCTCCCTCCACCAACAGATCAAAGTGGTATTCCGGATGGCTCAGCCGGGCCGCCTGGGCCGCCCGGGTCCTCCGCTCATAAACTGGGAAGCTGATCTCGTACAGGGCGAAGGCCTCCCCAAAGCGGGGGTCCGCCGGGTCTGTCAGCCGAATCCGTTCCATGCTGCATCCATCTCCTTCTGCGTTGAGTGTCTCAGGTCTCCATCCTACACGATGGCTCCCCATCCGTCAATCCCGGCCCAGCAGATAATCGGTGGTCACATGAAAAAAGTCGGCCAGAAAGATC
The DNA here is from genome assembly GCA_902363045.1 of Clostridiales bacterium. Classification (GTDB taxonomy): domain Bacteria; phylum Bacillota; class Clostridia; order Oscillospirales; family Oscillospiraceae; genus Lawsonibacter. The sequence continues at coordinate 30,826 of CABIYX010000014.1, read as the reverse complement.
AACGTAGTGGCAGGCAGATTGACCTGTCCATACTCGATTTTTTGATAATGACGGTCGGTGCAGTTCAAGAGCTTCCCCATCTCCATCTGCGTCAGTCCCCGGGACTTTCGCAGGGGCTTGAGCCGTTCCGCAACACTTGGCAGAATAATTTCCAAATCCTTCACGCTCCCTGTTGACAATCTTAAAGTTCGTGATTATAATAACATTATAATAGTTCGTGTTCGGGGTGTTTCGATGATGACAGAGTGTATGCGCTGGCTCTATGACCACTATATCCTGCCGCAGATCGAAGGCCGGCCCATGGATGACGGGGACGCCTTCCGGGCCGCTCTGTTCTGGGACGCCCTGGACCAGGAGCAGGCGCGGGACGCCCGGGCCGTCCTGGCCTTTTACGCAGTCCAGGGGTTCCGGCTGGGGGTAAGGACCGGCCTGGCCCTGGGCCGGGAGCTGGAGGGGTGAGCTTTGCGTGGGTAAACCGGCGGGCGGATCAGGAGATCCGCCCCTACAACGTCCCGGGCAGATCACAGCAAAGCCGGACGGCGGAAGGGGCAAGCCCCTCCCCTACGGGGTGGCGGTGAAACGTTCTGTGGCGGTAGACAGGCGAGCGAAACCCTGTAAGGCGGCGCGCCGAGTCGTCGCGCCCTACGGGCGTCACGGTCCTCGGGGGACGGGCGGGTCTGGGACCCGCCCCTACGGCGTTTCAGGCAAAATACAGCAGAACCAGACAGTGGGCGGAGAAACTCACTCCAGCATCCGTTTCAGATACCGCCCCGTATAGCTGGCCCCGCAGGCGGCCACCTCCTCCGGCGTTCCGGTGCAGACCACAGAGCCGCCGCCGTCGCCCCCCTCGGGGCCCAGGTCGATGATGTGGTCGGCGGTTTTAATGACGTCCAGGTTGTGCTCGATGACTACCACGGTATTGCCCACGTCCACCAGCTTTTGCAGGACATCGATCAGCCGCTGTACGTCATAGCTGTGCAGGCCGGTGGTGGGCTCGTCCAGAATATAGATGGTCCGGCCAGTGGAGCGCTTGCTCAGCTCGGTGGCCAGCTTGACCCGCTGGGCCTCGCCGCCGGACAGGGTGGTGGAAGCCTGCCCCAGCTTCACATAGCCCAGTCCCACCTCCTCCAGGGTTTTCAGCCGGTTATAGATCCGTGGGAGGTTCTCAAAGAAGGGAAGGGCCTCGTCCACCGTCATCTCCAGCACCTCATAGATGTTTTTGCCCTTGTAGTGGACCTCCAGCGTCTCCCGGTTGTACCGCTTGCCCTTACACACCTCGCAGGGGACATAGATGTCCGGCAGGAAGTGCATTTCGATCTTCAGCAGGCCGTCCCCCTGGCAGGCCTCGCACCGGCCGCCCCGGGTGTTGAAGGAGAAGCGCCCCGGACCATAGCCCCGGGCCTTGGCATCCTGGGTGGAGGCGAACAGCTCCCGGATGTCGTTGAACAGCCCGGTATAGGTGGCCGGATTAGACCGGGGCGTGCGGCCGATGGGGGACTGGTCAATGTCAATGACCTTGTCCAGGAACTCCTCGCCCTCGATGCGGTCATGTCTGCCGGCCCGGACCTTCACCCGGTTCAGGTCGGCCCCCAGCTTTTTATAGAGGATCTCGTTCACCAGGGAGGACTTACCCGAGCCGGACACCCCGGTGACACAGGTGAAGGTCCCCAGGGGGATCTCCACATCGATGTGCCGCAGGTTGTTCTCCGCCGCCCCAAATACCTTCAGAAGCTTCCCGTTCCCCTTCCGCCGCTCTTGGGGAACGGGGATCTTTCTGCGTCCGGACAGATACTCGCCGGTGATGGAGCCGGGAGTGTTCATTACCTCCTCCGGTGTGCCCGCCGCCACGATCTCGCCCCCGTGGACTCCCGCGCCGGGACCTACGTCGATGATATAGTCGGCTGCCCGCATGGTGTCCTCGTCATGCTCCACCACCAGCAGGGTGTTCCCCAGGTCCCGCAGGTCCTGCATGGTCTTCAGCAGCATATCGTTGTCCCGCTGGTGCAGGCCGATGGAGGGCTCGTCCAGGATATACAGCACCCCCATAAGGGAGGAGCCGATCTGCGTGGCCAGGCGGATGCGCTGGCTCTCGCCGCCGGACAGGGAACCCGCCCCCCGGGACAGGGTGAGGTATTGCAGGCCCACCGACTGGAGAAAGCCCAGCCGGCTCTTGATCTCCTTCAAAATGCGCTCCGCAATGAGCATCTGGGGCTCGGTCAGCTCCAGCCGGTCCACAAAGTCCAGGGCCTGGGTCACCGATTTGCGGCAGAAGGCGTCGATGTCCAGCCCGCCCACCGTGACGGCCAGGGACTCCTTCCGCAGGCGGCGGCCCTGACAGACGGGGCAGGGGCGCTCGCTCATGCACTCCTCCAGCTCCCGGCGCATGGCGTCGGACTGGGTCTCCTTATACCGGCGCTCCAGGTTGTTGCAGATCCCCTCAAAGGCCTGGTGCAGGGTGCCCTTGCCCCGGGGCTGGTCGTAGTGGAGGGTGAGCTCCTCCCCCCGGGTGCCGTAGAGGATCACATCCATCACCTCGGGGGACAGGTCCTTCACCGGGGTGTCCAGCTTGAAGCGGTACTTTTTGGCCAGGGCATCGAAGTACATCCGGGCAATGCCGTCGGACTTGATGCTGCTCCAGCCGGAGGCGGTGATGGCCCCCTCCAGAATGGACAGGTCCTTGTTGGGAATGATGAGCTCCGGATCCACCTTCAGCTGGCTGCCCAGGCCGGTGCAGGCGGGACAGGCCCCGTATGGGTTGTTGAAGGAGAACATCCGGGGAGTAAGCTCCTCAATGGATACGCCGCAGTCCTCGCAGGCGTAGTTCTGGGAGAAGAGGATGTCCCGGTCCTCCCCCACCACGTTGACCACCACCAGGCCGCCGGACAGGTTGGAGGCGATCTCCACGCTGTCCGTCAGGCGGCGGGCGATGTCCTCCCGGATGACCAGGCGGTCCACCACGATCTCGATGTTGTGCTTCTTGTTCTTCTCCAGCTTGATCTCTTCACTCAGGTCATAGGCGATGCCGTCTACCCGGCAGCGCACATAGCCGGAGCGGCGTGCGTCCTCGAAGATCTTGGCGTGCTCCCCCTTTTTGCCCCGGATCACCGGAGCCATGACCTGGATCCGGGTGGCCTCGGGCAGCTCCAGCACCTGGTCGATGATCTGGTCGATGGTCTGCTGTTTGATCTCCTTGCCGCATACAGGGCAGTGGGGGGTGCCCACCCGGGCCCAGAGCAGGCGGAGATAGTCATAGATCTCGGTGACGGTGCCCACGGTGGAGCGGGGATTCTTGCTGGTGGTCTTTTGGTCGATGGAGATGGCGGGGGAGAGGCCGTCGATGTAGTCCACGTCGGGCTTCTCCATCTGCCCCAAAAACATCCGGGCATAGGAGGACAGGGACTCCACATACCGCCGCTGGCCCTCCGCGTAGATGGTGTCGAAGGCCAGGGAGGACTTACCGCTCCCCGACAGGCCGGTGAGCACCACCAGCTTGTCCCGCGGAATGGTCACGTCTACATTTTTCAGGTTGTTCTCCCGGGCTCCTTTTACATAGATATGGTCTTGCATGGTAATATTCCTCAACTATATTCCGATTCGTATTGTATCATTGGGGATCCGCCGGGGGCGGGAACTCACTGGGCCGGGGCGGCCGGACCAAGCGCAGGAAGTCTTGATGCATCGCCCCCCACCGCCGGTAGTTTTCCCGGCCCTGCCGCAGGGTCATGCCTTGGTTTTCATCGCTGGGGTCGTCCTCGCCGGGGTCGAATACATCGTTCTCCCAGAAGCACACTGGGCAGATGCAGGCCAGCGCCTCCTTTCTGGGGACAGGGAGGGTCAAATACCCGCAGCAGGGGCAGGGGTAGATCCCAGCCGGCTCCTGGGGCTCCGGCTCCGGTTCCGGAGCGGGGACCGGTTCTGCTGTGTCCACGGGATAGGCGGGCCCGTCCGCTCCTCCGATGATGATAAGGTCATTTTCTGCCTCTGGGAGGTACTGAACTTTCCTCCGGCCTGTGGGCTTCGTCATGCCTTCCGCCTCCGTTTTTTTGGTGGTGGGCTGTTTTGGGACACCAGCTCCGCCGCCCGGCGCAGGGTGTCCCGGTCCTCCGGGTCCAGGACGTAGTGGGCCTTGGCGCCCTCATAGGGAGGCGCCGTGGGCCGGTCCTTCAGCAGCTCCGCCACGCAGGGCAGGGGCTTGGCAAAGGGAGTCCCGTCGCACACCAGCAGGGCGGGCCGGTCGTTCAGATAGATCAGGTGATCCCCGAACATCTTCTGGGCCCTCAGCTCCCCCAGACCCTCCAGCTGGTCCAGCAGGTACTGTACAAATTCCGGGCGGGTGGACATATCATCGCCTCCTAACAGATCCGGGTCAGCAGCACCGCAAGCCTAAAGACGCCCCAGTCCCCCTGACGGATGGCCGCGCCCCGAAGCCCACCAGCATCAGCGCCAAGACAACAAGGATCATCCGTCGGAGCCATTCATGGCCCGCCATTTTGTCTGAAAGAATGTCATGGGACGCGCCTCCCTCCGTCATACCGTCAGGTCTGCTGTCGTACCTCCTACCAGATCGATCAAATCGCCGGGGGCAAGCTCCACCTGATAGCCGATCTTGCCCGCGGAGACGGTGATGGTGTCCAGGATCTCCGCCGTCTCGTGGAACACGGTGGGGTACTGCTTCTTCATCCCCACCGGAGAACATCCCCCGTGGACATATCCGGTGTTGGGCAGCAGCTCCTTCTGGGGCAGCATGGCGATGGATTTCTCACCCACCGCCCGGGCCGCCTTCTTCAGGTCCAGCGTATCCCCCACCGGAATGTCGAACACATACAGAGCCTTGGAGGCCCCCCGGGCCACCAGGGTCTTGAACACGCACTCCGGGTCCTGGCCCATGCTCCTGGCCACAGTGATCCCGTCCACCGCCACTCCATCCTCATGGGGGTAAGTGTGGGGGGTGAAGGGGATGCACTTCTGCTCCAGCACCCGCATGACATTGGTCTTTTCCTCTTTTTTGGACATGGCGCTATCCCTCTGTTTCTGTATAGTAGCAGTCCTCCCGCCATTTGGCAGGGTTGGTGTCGATATAGCTCCAAATGCGGAGATAGTCCGCCTCGCTGCGAACGATGTGGTCGTGATAAGAGGCTTGCCATAGGTCCAAACCGGCCTCTTTGTTGGTAAATCGCTTTAAGGCAGCAACAATTCTGGGCACTAATTTTGTAGGGCGCGACGACCTCGGCGCGCCGCTCTCCCTTCTGGTTATAGCAAACAAAAGGTGAACATGATTTGGCATCACGACAAATTTTTCCACGGTCACGTTTGAATAAGCCTGCTCAATGGTACAAATATGGTTCTCTACCATTGTACCGTACTCCGAGAGTTTCACATACGGCGCGCCGAGGTCGTCGCGCCCTACACAAACGGTACCAAATATCGTGTGGCGGCCTTTTGCGCATATCGTAATAAAATACGCGCCCGATTGGCTGTAATCATATCCGGCCAAACGATTCGGTTTTCGTTTTGGAAGAGGATCCATAACATTCTCCCTACTTCCCCCGCAGTTCGATGATCTGATCCCGCAGGGAAGCCGCCAGTTCGAACTCCAGCATCTTCGCCGCCGCCCCACGGACAGGGTCCGCGGGGACCCCGGATTTTTTAAATCCTCGGCGGAAATCAATTCCGCCTGCGGCAAGGTTTTGCCTCCGACAAAACGCTTGTACGCGCCTTCCGGCGCGCCCGCCCGGTGTGCGGGGAGAAAGAGGCGGCCCGCTCACTGCCCCCGCAGTTCGATGATCTGATCCCGCAGGGAAGCTGCCAGTTCGAACTCCAGCATTTTCGCCGCCTCTTTCATGGCCTTCTCCAGGCGGGCGATCTCGGCGGCCTTCTCCTGCTTGGTCATCGTCTTGGTCCGGCCCTGGCGCTGGGCGGAGGCCGCCTCGTCGGAGGCGGCGGACAGCTCCAGCAGCTCCCGTACCGACTTGACCACTGTTTTGGGCACGATGCCGTGGGCCCTGTTGAAGGCGTCCTGCTTTTCCCGGCGGCGCTCCGTCTCATCGATAGCCCGGCGCATGGAGGGAGTGACGGTATCCGCGTACATGACGACCATGCCGTCGGCATTTCGGGCAGCCCGGCCGATGGTCTGGATCAGAGAGGTCTCCGACCGCAGGAAGCCCTCCTTGTCCGCGTCCAGAATGGCCACCAAGCTGACCTCCGGCAGGTCCAGGCCCTCTCTCAGCAGGTTGATGCCCACCAGGACGTCAAAGGTGCCCAGGCGGAGGTCCCGGATGATCTCCATGCGCTCGATGGTGTCGATGTCGTGGTGCATATAGCGCACCCGGATCCCGGCCCCCTGGAGATAGGTGGTGAGGTCCTCCGCCATCTTCTTGGTGAGGGTGGTGACCAGCACCCGTTCCTTGCGGGCTGTGCGCTGGTTGATCTCCCCGATGAGGTCGTCGATCTGCCCCTCCACCGGGCGGACCTCGATGCGGGGGTCCAGCAGGCCGGTGGGACGGATGACCTGCTCCACGACCTGCCCTGACCGGGTGCGCTCGTATTCCCCGGGGGTGGCGGAGACATAGATGACCTGGTTGAGCCGCTGCTCAAACTCCGGAAATTTCAGCGGCCGGTTGTCAAAGGCACAGGGCAGGCGGAAGCCATAGTCCACCAGGGTGGTCTTGCGGGCCCGGTCCCCGTTGTACATGGCCCGGACCTGGGGGAGGGTGACGTGGCTCTCATCGATGAAGAGAACGAAGTCCTCGGGGAAGTAATCCAGCAGGGTGTGTGGGGGAGAGCCCACCGGCCGCCCCTCGATCACCCGGGAGTAGTTCTCGATGCCGGAGCAGTAGCCCAGCTCCTGCATCATCTCGATGTCGTACATGGTGCGCTGCTTGACCCGCTGGGCCTCGATGAGCTTGCCTTCCCCCTCGAAAAAGGCCACGCGCTCCTCCAGCTCCCGATAGATCTCCTGGACGGCGGCGTCCATCTTCTCCTTGGGGGTGACATAGTGGGTGGCCGGCCAGATGGGGATGTTGTTCAGCCGCCGGATGGGGGAGCCGGTGACCACGTTGATCTCGCTGATGCGGTCGATCTCGTCCCCGAAAAATTCCACCCGAATGGCGGTGTCCTTCCAGTAGGCGGGCCAGACCTCCACCGTGTCCCCCCGGACCCGGAACATATTGCGCTCGAAGGCGATGTCGTTGCGCTCATAGCGGATGGCCACCAGCTTTTTCAGCAGCTCGTCCCGCTCGATCTGCGCCCCCACCCGGAGGGAGACCATCATCTGAGCAAAATCCTCCGGCTCGCCCAGGCCGTAGATGCAGGAGACGGAGGAGACCACGATCACGTCCCGGCGCTCCAGCAGGGAGGCGGTGGCGGACAGGCGCAGGCGGTCGATCTCCTCGTTGATGGCGGAGTCCTTCTCAATGAAGGTATCCGTATGGGGGATGTAGGCCTCCGGCTGGTAGTAGTCGTAGTAGGAGACGAAATACTCCACCGCGTTGTTGGGGAAAAACTCCCGGAACTCGGCGCACAGCTGGGCGGCCAGGGTCTTATTGTGGGCCAGCACCAGGGTGGGGCGCTGGACCTGCTCAATGATCTTGGCCATGGTGAAGGTCTTGCCCGAGCCGGTGACGCCCAGCAGGGTCTGCTCGTCCAGCCCCATCTCCAGCCCCCGGGACAGGGCCGCGATGGCCTCCGGCTGGTCGCCGGCGGGCTGATATTCAGAAACAACTTCAAATTTCGGCATCTGTGCCCCTCCGCTCCACTGCTTTGCATCCATTGTACCAGAACCAATGTTCTATGACAAGGAGATTGCACGGAAATTCCTCCGGGTTTTGTGAAAAAATACGCCCCTCCTCCGCAGGGAGGAGGGGCATTCCCATCCGCGTCCGCGCGGATGATATGCTAAACAGCCGACAGGCTCCGGCGGTGCTCGCTGTCCTTGAGGGAGAGCATATCTCCATCCACAAAGATCAAATGGTCCTCCAGATGGATGCCAATGGGGGCCAGCGCCGCCCGAAGGACGTCGGTCACCAGCCAGTCCGCCTGGGACGGCAGGGCCAGGTTGCTCACATGGTTGTGGGCCACATAGATCCGGGCCGCCCGAAGTCCCAACGCCTCCTCCGCGATCCGGCGGGTATTGACCTGAGCCATTTCAATGCTGCCCTCGGCCACCCGCCGCACACCCAGTACCTGGCGCTTACCGTCCAGGCACAGAACATAGACCATCTCGTTTCTTGCCCCAAAGAAGTAAGGCTCCAGCCATGCGTAGGCGTCCTCCGGCCAGTTGATCACAGCCGCCAGCCGTGCCCGGGAACCCTGATAGCGGCCCAGCAGGGCCGGGAGCATCCGCAGCAGCACCGCCGTGTGCTCCCCCACACCAGGCGTCTTTTTCAACTCCTCCGCCGACGCGTCCAGCGCCCCGGCCAGAGAGCCAAACCGCTCCACCAACTCGTGGGCCAGCCCATTTACATCCCCCTGGGGGATGGCGTAGCACAAAAGCAGCTCCAGGACCTTGTGGTCCGGCCAACCCTCCAGGCCCCGGGCCAGAAATTCCGCCTTCAGCCGCTGCCGGTGGCCGGTGTGGTGATGTCTCTGTGCTTCTGCCATAGGATCTATCCCTCTCCTTCTGTGCGTTGCTCTGTGGTCCGCGGGAGAAGCCCGGAGTAATCCACGATCAGCTTTCTGCACTGTCCGCACCAAAATGCCTCAGGCCGCTGCGCCCATACAGCGCCAAAACTTTCCGGCGGCAGTAAAACAGCCCGTTTTTTCTTCAAAATGCCCTTGGTCCAGAGTTGAGGAGGGGTCTCCCCCTCCGGAAGGAAATAGCTGTCTCCCCGGTCACAAAACAAGCCTTTGATCATCGTTCCGCCGCAGTATGGACAGTTCATTCCCACACCTCCAACCGAATCAGGAACGTTTTCAGCCCTTCGCTCCGTACTCCTCCAGGTAAGCCTCCATCTTGGCCTTCATCTCGTCATCAATGTAGACCTTGCCGTCGATGGGATTGTTGTGGAGGAAGGAGATGACCTCCCGGACGGTAACGATGGGGAACACCTGGATCCCGTAGTCCTGGCGCAGCTCGTCCAGGGTGGAGCACTCCCGGGTGCCCCGCTCCATCCGGTCCACGGAGACGAACAGGGCCTTGATATTCACATCGGCCACGTGCTTGAACAGCTCGATGGACTCCCGCACGGCGGTGCCGGCGGTGACTACGTCCTCGACGATGGCCACGTTGTCCCCGTCCTGGGGCTTATAGCCCACCATGGAGCCGCCCTCGCCGTGGTCCTTGGCCTCCTTGCGGTTGAAGCAGTAGGGCAGATCCCGGTCATAGTTGCGGTATAGGGAGGCCGCCGCGGACACCGCCAGCGGGATGCCCTTATAGGCGGGGCCGAACAGGCAGGTGATGCCGTCGGCCATGTGCTCCTGGATGCAGGCGGCATAGTAATCGCCCAGCTTGGCGGCCTGGGCCCCGGTCTTATAGTTGCCTGTGTTGACAAAGTAAGGCGTCTTGCGGCCCGACTTGGTGGTGAAGTCCCCGAAGGTCAGTACGCCGGAGCGGACCATAAACGTAATAAATTCTTCCCGGTAAGTCATGTCTGTAACCTCGCTGTTTTCGTTAGTTTTGGCAGGACTGCCTTGAAATAGAATCATTATATCACTTTTTTCCACCCCGTACAAGAAAGAGCGCCCATATTTCCGCGGTTCCGTCTCATGGGAGCGTTCTTTTCCCTCCGTTTCTGAGAAAAATTTAATGTGTACCTTGATTTCTCCCGCAATGTCTGGTATCCTGTTCATTGATCCGGAGCGGCGGGAAACCGGAGGAGCGCTGGGAATACGGCATGGAGATGTATCGAAGTGGTCGTAACGAGGCTGACTCGAAATCGTGTAGGCCATATCTCCGCCTGACCCCGCAGCCCATTGATTTTACTGGGATTCCGGTTTATCTACGCTTTTGGAAAATTGAATATCTACGCTTTTTCTAACACTTTGCTTTATCTACGGGAGCAGGTGTTTGAAACATACGGAGGAGTACTCAAGTGGTGAAGAGGCGTGACTCGAAATCTCGTAGGTCGGGTGACCGGCGCGTGGGTTCGACCCCCACCTCCTCCGCCAGAGCTGGCAGTGTGAAATCACTGCCAGCTTTTTTATATTGGCTGCACCGCACAATCTTTGGCCCCGCGAATGAACATACCATTCATTGTATTTGCAGGAGCCTGCTGTGCGTTGTGATCCAAGTGTGCGTAGATGTCTGCTGTTGTGGAATAGGTACTATGTCCCAGCCATATTTGGATCTGCTTCATTGTGATATTTTCTCCGCTGTTAAGCAGAAGACTTGCGCAGGTATGCCGTAGATCGTGGAACCGGATTTTCCGCAAGCCGTATTTCTCAATGATCCAGCTGAAGTGTTCTGTCACATAATTCGGACGTAGAAGTCTGCCGCATTGATCTACACAGATGTATTCGAGATAATCTCTGCAGTAGGACTTTTTGAACAGTCTTCTGTACATCTCCTGCTTTTCTTTTTCTGCCAGGATCAGTTTTTCCACTGCGGGGATGAGGGGTAGTGTCCGAAAACTGGACTTGGTTTTCAGTACATCTTCTCCAACCGGGACGAATTTCCCATTCACCTCTGCCTCGATAACCTTGTGGCTGATGGAGATGGTCTTGCGCTCCAGATCGATGGCGCTCCATCTCAGCCCCAACACCTCGCTTCGGCGCAGACCGTAATAGGCGGCAATCTTCACGCACAGTTCAAGGGGATCGCCTTCCACCGCATCAAACAGCTCCAGCATTTCTTCCTCACTGTAGAAAGTGCCATGATAAACGTTTTTCTTCGGCCGGTCTACTTTGTCGGCGGGATTTTTGGCGATGGTATCCTTCCGGACTGCGCTTTGCAGAGCTTTTCGGATGATTGCGTGGTAATGTATCACGGTATTTGTCGTGCATCCGTCTGCCAGCACCTTTTGATAAAAATCTTCAATGTCTTGAGGTGTCAAATCCATCACCGCAATTCCGCGCGGTTCGAAGTAGGGGATAATGCGGGCCTTGAGCATATTGGCATAGCTCTGGTATGTTGCGGTGGCGATCGTAGAGCGCACACTATTCAGCCACTTGTTCATGTAGTCCGAGAACTCCAACCGTGCATCATGGGGAACAGTCTGCTCCAGAATGCGCTCCTGTTCCTCACGTTGCAACTGCTCCTCGTACTCTTTTTCAAACTGGCTTCGGATCTCATCAAACGCCCTTTTTGCCTTGCGCTCACTGGTTCCGGACACGGGCAATTTGGTTGATATCCATTTGACCTTCCGCTTTCCGTCTACCTTGAGGTATAAAAGCACATAGTAGTATCCATTTTTCTGCTGCAGGCATCCTGTTATCATGATAGTCCTCCTTTGTCATAACAAGTATAAATTTGCCTGCTGTTGACACCCCCAACATACCACAGATGGGTTCGAATAGCTATACTTTAAACGTAGAAAAAGCACTCGACTTTTCTACGTTATCCGATGAGGGAACAGGCAAATTTGTGGGCTTTAGGAGAGGTTGATGTGACACATTTCCTCACCCATCAGATACTCGATTACGCAGATTTTGGGAATCTTATAGGTTCTGCCGACACGTACACTCCGAATTTCCTGATCTGATAGTAATCTGTAGGCCAATTTCTTGCTGATGCCGCCGAGCATTTTTCGAAGGTCATCCACCTCCACGACATCCGGGTAATTTTCAAACATCGACTGTTTCTTCATTTTCTGCCTCCTTGCATTGGGAGGCCACCTACTGGGGCCAGCAGGCGGCCCCGTATGTGTTGACTAATAGAAGAGTTGAAAAATACCGGCTATCCCAAAGGGACAGCCGGTACATATATAACCTCTTTCTGGGAAATGGGGAGGGGTTACAAGGGGTTACATCATTCTTACATCTACCCATCCTGAAAAATCCCGTGGAAGCAGTCGCTCCGGAGTTCAAGAACTTCGTCCAGAGGGATCGTTGTGCCGTCGGCAAGTTGCAGGATTCTCGCAATGTCATCGACTTTTTTCAGCTGACCCACGGTCGTGACATACTGGCCGCCTTCCTTCCTCGCATCCGGGCGGAACCAGACCACAGAGATCTCCGGTCGCTCTGCAATCCTGTCAGCCAGAATTTGTTGCTTGAGGTCCAGCATAGCCTTGGTGTCCTCGTCCAGTTCCATCCGCTGGTCTGTCAGACGGGCAGTCTCCTGGATGGCAGCGGCGTGGCCTGTGAGGGCGGCGAAGGGGCTAAAAATAGCAGCCCGATCCGACATAGGCATCCGGGGATGCTTTGTCGATGTGGGATGGGGCAAATTGATGATGTCATCGTATGGCCCGCTCATTCGTGATGTCCTCCTATGGTCTGATTCCGCTCACGGGCAGTGGCCCCCTCCTCCAGGTTCATCCCCTTGAGGATGGCGTTCTTGCCGAACTTCTTCTTGATCCCCAGCATGGCCTCCTGAATCTTCCGCTCCCGGGCATGGGCGGCCTCGTCCGCCTGCTCCTGCTGCTCCTTGGCGGCGTAGTCGGTGAACAGATCCAACTGCTCTGCCTCATCCTTGGGCACATCAACCTCGGGGAGCAGCTTGTTGGCACTGATGCTCAGTCGGCGGATCAGTAGATTCTCGTCCACGATCCGGTCGTAAAGGGCACTCACCGCCTTCAGCAGATCGCTGGCGGAAGAAGTGTAGGGGAAGTTCTCTGTCCCCACGGCGTGCTTGGGGATCTTCCGGCCATAGCGATCAGTGGTCACCGGGCCGCGGTAGCTCTGACGGCGGCTTGGGCCGTCCAGATTCTCCCGGTCGTAGCCCACGGTGAGTACCAGCTGGTTGGTCACCAGCCCTTTGTCCACCAAATCCAAGGCCAGGGCGTCCGCCATCTCCCGCACCACCAGCCTGGCTTTCTTGAAGTCGTAGGGACACTGCAGGACTTGCCCGGAGACGATACTTTTGTTCTCCGGCTTATAGGCTTTCACGTCCGCAATAGTGCAGGGCTCCCAGCCCCAGGCATGGTCGATCAAAATCTCCGCATTGACGCCGAACAGCCGGTACAACAGTTCCTCGCTGTGGTAATCTCCGGGTTTGCCGATGGAACACCGGGCGATGTCGCCCGTGGTATATAGTCCGTGAGCCTCCAGCTTATTGGCATAGCCCTTGCCTACCCGCCAGAAATCCGTCAGGGGGCGGTGGGTCCACAGAAGACGGCGGTAGGTCATCTCATTGAGTTTGGCAATCCGCACTCCATCTTGATCTGGATGGACGTGCTTGGCTACGATGTCCATGGCAACCTTGGCAAGATATAGATTGGTACCCATTCCCGCCGCAGCGGTGATGCCGGTAGTCTTCAGAATGTCCAGGATAATGGTGCGGGTCAGTTCCCGCGCCGTCATCTTATAGGTGTCCAGGTAGTTGGTGATGTCCATGAACACCTCGTCGATGGAGTAGGGGAAGATGTCCTCTGGGGCGATATATTTCAGATAGACGCTGTAGATTTTCGTACTCCAGTCGATGTAATGAGCCATCCGGGGCGGAGCCACGATATAGTCCAGAGCCAAGGCAGGGTTCCCCTGTACTTCAGGATCGTTCCAGGAGGCGCCGGTGAGCTGATAGCCTGGAGCGTCCCATTTCCGCTTGGCGTTTACCTCTGCCACCCGCTGTACCACCTCGAACAGCCGGGCCCGGCCAGAGATACCGTAGGCTTTCAGAGAGGGGGAGACGGCCAGGCAGATCGTCTTCTCCGTGCGCCGCTTGTCTGCCACCACCAAGTTGGTGGTCATGGGATCCAGCCCCCGCTCCACGCACTCCACCGAGGCGTAGAACGATTTCAGGTCACAGCAGATATAGGTCCGTTCTTTCATGCCCGCTCCCTCCTTCCATTTTAATTAGTATCTCACAATCGCTGTCCCATTATCGGGTCCAACCCAGCACGGCGTCCAGTTCCCCCGGGGCCGCGTCCGGAAAGTTCTTCCCTACCTGTTCATAAATCATGGTTTTGGATTCCGCCGGATCCACGGAATAGGCGGAAGAAATGTGGTCATAGCCCCACAGGGCCTCCGGGGTGGTGTAGATGGAGAGGGGCCAGCCGTAGGGTGCGCCCCGTTTATTGATTCGCTGCCGGAAGTCCCGAATCAAGAGGTAACCACCCATCTGCAGGTCGGTGACGGTACCCTCGAAGTTCTTTTCACCGCCCTTGCCGAAGCCGGCCCGCTGTTTCAGGGCAAAGGAGAACCACTCCTCTCGGATGGAAAAGCAGTCCATGATCCGCTTCTGGCGCATGGGGGCCAGCTCTTCGTCCCAGCGGCTGTCGAAGTCGTATCCATTCCGCCGCCAGTTGGCGAAGTGGGGGAACCAAGCTCTGGAGATGAAGCCGGCCTTTTTGCCGAAAAACTTTCCATAGGCCACTTTCCCGCTGCGGGCCATGAGGCACCGCCATTCCCACGGGTCCTGCTCCTCGTCGCCAGTCCACCAGTAGAGGTCTCCTGTGTTTTCCTCCACGGAGAAACCGTCCACCTCGTTTTTGAACAAGGGCAGGAAACCGACCTCGTTGATCAGATCAATGAGGTCCTCCCACGTCTGGACACGGCTGGGGTCATCCCAGTCCAGTCCCCGCATGATCCACTCTCCGTTTTCGATGGCCACTGTACCGCCCCCTTACGATGCCATTATAGCACAGTAGTTCTATGGTTTCTACCGCGGTTCACCGTGGGGGCGACCCAGCGAATACTCATATTGAAAGCGAACAAGAGGCAGGCAATCAGCCTCCTCTTGCTCACTTCTGCGCTTAAAACTCCAGCCTGGAGATCTGCTCCCACTGGAGGATGTACCGCTCGTCCACGATCTGGTTCTTATGGTAATGCCCGAAGAACCAGTAGGCGAATTGGCACCGCTGTTTCACTGTTTCCAGGAAGTCCGTCAGCTCGTCCGTTCCGTAGCCGGGGTCGAGCTTTTTGACGATACTGCTGGGGGCGCAGTGGGTCAGGATGCAGTCCACCGCCCAGCCTGCCCGCTCCAGATTCGCCAGCGCCTCGTTGTATTCCTCCGCGCTGGGCAGTTCCTCCGACCACCAGGACACGCCCTTCACCCGAAACATGGCCCGCAGCCTCCGCATCAGCCAATACTGCCGCTCAAAGTCCGGATCGGCTGGGTCCAGGATGCCGTCCTGGATATCGTGGGAGGACGCGCCGCCCATAGTGAACCAGGTCAGACCGCCGAAGGTGAAGACCTGCCCCCGCATGAGATGAAGGACATGCTCCCGCACCACATGAACACGTCCGCCGTTCCAACGCTTTTCCGGAAGGGCATTCAGGAGATCGAAGTTCTCATGGTTCCCGTCCACAAACAGGGTGGTAAAGGGCTTTTCCTCCAACCAGTCCAACCAGTATTGGTCTTTGGGACTTCCGTCCCACAGCCCTCCGAAGTCGCCTGTGACGATCACATAATCCTCACGACCCATGTTTTTCTGCTGAGGGAAGTATTTGCTCCCAAACCTCTGAAATCCGCCGTGGGTATCGCCTGTAATATAAACCGACATCTGATCACCTCTCTCCCCGCCTACAGGGTCATCTGCTGCTGTCCCGGGAGGGGTTCTCCCCGCTGCCGGAGTTCCTCGCCGGCCGCCGTGCGAATGCCGAGGCCATTTCGGGTCTCCGCCGTCACCAGGCGGCCCTCTCGGATGAGGCGCTCCACCAGCTCCCCCACATAGCGGTTTGCCAAGTTGTTTTTTCCATCCTTGTCGCAGAGCCTATGGACGGAGAACTGTTTCGCAATGCTCAGCTCGGCCGGGCCTGTGACATACAGGTTCTTCCGCTTCGTCTGGTACCGCTCCAGAATGGCCTCTATGATCTCATCGCGTCTGTCCTCCAGTTGTTTCAGATACTCCGCGTCTGTGAGTTCCCAGTACCGTTCGTAGCAGTCCACCCCCTGGCATTGGAAGGTTTGCGCACCCTCCAAGAGTTCCTGGAGCCGGGGAATCTCATCGGTCTGGATCACCCCGCTGAAATTCATGGGGTGGAGATACAGATCCTGCTGACCCTTCGTGACTATGTCGCTGGAACTGCTGTCTTCCCTGGCGGGATGCAGCTCCCAGCCTGCCAACTGAAACAAGGTGCGTGTCTCATCCCGGAAGGCGTGCTCGACGCCTTTATCCGGCCAACCACTGTCGTACCGATAGGAGCTGCGGATCCGAAAGTACACTTCTCTGTATTCCATCATACCACCTCCTCGTCTGTTATACTACAATGCCACGAAACTTCTGTATTATCTATTCATCAAGCCCAACGAAAACCTCCGCAAAAATTGGGCAAAAGTGTGACACTCCATCATTATGGCGTCAAACTGAGAAAATTTACTGGCTGTTGCAAAAGGACTGCCACAGTAGGTTGACGATCACACAGCTTATATTTTAATCATACCCTTCTGCCAGACCAATGCTGATCCCGAGCGCCCAGTCGATCCGTTTCATCTCAGGCTCACTTAACATCCCAATTCTTCCCTTGAGCCTGGACTTGTCAATGGTACGGAGTTGCTCCAAAAGAATTGTAGAACCACAGTGCAGGCCACTCGAGTGCTTGTTTAGGCTTACATGGGTGGGCAGCCTCGCTTTCCCCATCTTGCTTGTAACAGGAGCAGCTATCACTGTAGGACTATGCCGGTTGCCCATATTGTTCTGCAGAATGAGCACAGGGCGTATGCCGCCTTGCTCAGATCCAACTACTGGCCTCAGATCCGCATAATAGAGCTCGCCCCGATGGATCTCGTGTGGGAAATATGTTCTCATGAGATACACCTCCTTAATAAGTTGCGGCTTAATACCACAAAAATAGGGACCGCTCCCGCCCTTGACTAACTCCAATTTCTCCTGTGTTCATTTAGAATTCGTATCGTAAAAAGATCCTCATTAACCGGAGACTGAAGCAGGGGGCAAGAGCGGTCCCCATGGCTTCTGATATTAAGACTTCACATTTGTGTTGTCTTTCTCGGGCTGCGCTCGTATTCGACACTACTTCCCCAAGCGCAAAAGCCTGTGCCGCCGGCACCGGCTCTTCAGGGCAATCATCTGAACCGCGGCTGGCTCCACCGCGTCATGGGAGTCTCACCCCCGGCAGGATCTCTGTCGGCCGCCCTCCTTGCTTGATCCCCATTCCGGTGGGGGCTGGGACTGGACGGAAGTATCATTGTCCCTGACGGAGTCATTGCGAAACAGTTTGCCATCGGCTGTTTTGCGGACGGATGGAACCGCTCGGCACCTTATTTGGCCGTCGTTGATAGATGTAGGTCAGCCTGGTTGTCAGAACCGAACAGAAATGTATGGGTGTCTTCGTTCGCAACCTTGCGCTGTGCATCTACAGGTGGTCTTGGCGCATCCTCCGGAGTCGCTCGCCCTTTTTCAAAGGGCCCCGTCAGGAAGGTATTCAGATGGTTGGGTATTCGGTTTTCAAGGAACCCGAGGGGGGAGATAATTCAACCCCCTCACTACTAAGCCGAGTTCGTGAGGGGGTTGAGAACCAAAAAATTATTTTATTTTCATCAAAGCCCGGAGTTTACTCAAAATTTTATGGCGGCGCTTATTCACCGCCTTCTGCGAGATATTGATTTGTTTGGCATACTCACGCTCCGTCAGCTCCTCGAAATACAAGGCACGGATCAGATTCTGCTCCTCCAGAGGGAGCTGTGCCAAACACTGACGCAGTTCCTGCAGTAGGATATTGCCAACCGCTTTGTCTTCCACGCTCTCAGCATTAGGATCTGGAACCATTTCTTCTCCAAGGGTTTCTTCCGTATCCAAATCACTGTATGAGACCTTTCCGTTTCGGACATCTTTCTCATCCAATGTTTTGGTGTGACGTTCCACTCGGTAATAGGTCAGATAAACATCCTTTGTGACCTCTACCAGATGTCCCTCTACTCTAAGACGATATTTCCTTTCCTCTGCCATGAGGCAGTCCTCCGTTTCTTCTGAAATTTTGAAAAGTCAAAATCTCAGAAGCCGGAGGCCCTCTGCACCGATTTGGGTGTTGGCAGTGGGCAAACCCCTCCTGTAACACGCCGGCCCTCCTGGTACCGGGCAGAAAAAAGCCGGGGACGCTGAAATGCGTCCCCGGCATACTCCTGCCGCCATATTGCGGCAGGAGCAAAGAGGCCCCAGATGCTTTTCAGCGTCTGGGGCCTCTAACTCGTTAAGTTATTCATTTTTGAGCATACCTGCCACTGTACCGAGTATAACAGAGGCAAAGTCGGAAGGGAGTAGGGATTGGGTCGGTTTTTCATCGGGAATTAGTCGGGAAACAGTCGGGGGGCATCTAACTCCTCTTGAAGTTCCGGAACCGCATATCCAAACAGGCAGACAGAAAACAGGAAAAGCGCCTCGCGCTTTCGGTCATAGAAAACACTCCGCTCCATGTTCAGCTCGTCCAGCAGTTCCTTCTCTGTGCTGTTGAAGCGATGGATGAATTGCTTGGTCAGGATTTCATAATAGAGTTCTCCACGATCCGGATACCGTTTCAGGCGGAGCAGGGCTCGGTCGATCACATCGACCAGCATGCGGCTCTCCATGACGCAGCAGACCTTTTCCTCAAATTCCTGGAGGTCAATATTCGGGGCAAAGTTTTCCAGATAGCAGAGGCCGGCATCAGCGTCCCGGTTTCCGAGTTCCCATGCATATTCGTGCAGCTCCTCTGCACGCTCACTGAGGACCCACACCACGTCCCGATAGATCTTCAGGATCAGCTTTACCCGATGGTAGGCCAGCTGGCTATCAAATCCAAGGGAGGCCATCTGTTTCTTGCACTTTTGGACAGTGACACTCTCTTTCCGCATTTTTTCTCCTCCTCCCATGTTCGCTAAGTTGCGAACAAACAAGATAACAAAACACTTTTCGAATACTGTGAAAGCCGGAGGCCCTCTTAAGGAAGAGGGCCTTACTAAGCCAAGCTTATAGTAAATTATGAACTTCCAACCGAATCCGCATTGCCTGTTTTGACACTTGGAAGATCCGCGCCATTTCCGTGACCAAGCACTCCTTGCTTTTGCCCGGACGGAGACGGTAAAAGCATTTTTTTACTTGAGGTATAGGCATTAAAAGGGCTGTTGCAAGAGCATCTGCCTGCCGCTCAATGAAACCACAGCTTTCATCCGAGGAAGTTTTACCATCATAGGCCGCAACATCGCCAGTGCCAGAGTATAATTTCTGGTGCAGGACCCAGTGTCCCAGTTCATGAGCGCAGGTAAAGCGCATTCTCCCAAGAAGCCTGTCTATACAGAGACGTTCATCAATCAAAATTGTCCCAGCCTTCACAGCAATCAAACGGTATTGCCTCTCTGTTCGGTCATATAAAATGGCTGCTCCGTCATCAAAAATGGTTTCTCCAAGGACGCTCCCATTTTTGCGAAGGGTATGGTACTCCAGAGTCAGATTAAACTTTGTTTCAATGATCGTTTCGACTGGGATCGCCTGAGGAGGACCTTCCAACAGTGTGCGATCATATTCCAGCAGAATCTTTCGACCGATGGTTTCGATGGCTTCCAGTCGGTACTTAGGCGCATACAAGGAAATCCCTCCTCAGCTTTGACGGCTTTTCAACATTTCCATAAATGCCGCCCATTCCTCATCCGTAGCGTCAACTTCTTTTGCGACTCTCAGGGCCGCCCGGACAATATCATGAGTTCGGATATAATCCGGCAGATCCGCAGGAACAGATTGTCTGGACTCTGCGGCTAAATCCAAAAGCAATTCATGCTCCTGCTTGTCCAGCTCCAGGAAGGAGAAAATTCGATCCACAAACTGTCCTTCTGGTGCGGGACGCCGCCCTTGCTCAATGTCGCAGAGGTATCCATAAGCAATTCCGAGATATTTGGCTGTGTCTCGGAGATTCAGCTTGGCCGCTTTGCGCCTTGTCCCGATGAATGCCCCAAAGGTCATGTCGCATTCCTCCCCTTGTGGTTAGTTCGCTCAGCTGCGAACATCTTGCTTATATTATAACTGGTACAAATGTTCGATACAAGGAGTAAAAAAGAAATTGGGGCGAGGTGTTAAATTATCGTAACACCTCGCCCCGCAGTTACAGGAATGTGCGGGCGATCCGCGCCATCTCCTCCACGCACTTCTGGGGAGCAGTAATTTTGACTCCGCCCATGAACTTGAATACCCATCCATAAAAGGTCCCGCTGGGGTTCACTTCGATTTGAGCCACAAAATGCTCACTATCGTATGGATGTGTGGGAACGGCCTCTCCATAATCGTCCACGATTGTTTTCATGAACCGATTTTCACAGAGGAGTTCGACGAGGACAGTATGACCGGCCGCAAACATATCGATCATCTTATTGGTATAGTCGGCTACATCGAAATCAGGTTGAGGCACATAGGTGGATTCCAGGATCTCAATTCCGGCCAGCCGATCCACACGGAAATGCGCCATGCCATGGTGCTTGTGGGAATATCCGATCAGATAGTAGTGGTCGTTTTTCCATTCCAGGGCGTAAGGGTCCAGCTTATAAAAATAGCCGTTATGCTTGAGAACTCGCTCTTTCTGCTGTGTGTACTCATAATACTGGAACTGGATCTGCCGGTTTTCCAGGATGGCATTCTGGACACCATCGATGATGTAATAGACCTTCTCATTATGTGGTTTGATCCGGCTCGAAATCGCCGCCAACCGGCGAAGCTGCATGGCCTCTGCCTCGCTGGTCAGCCGGCAGAGTTTCTGGATGAGTTCATTTGTTTTTTCCGCCGATATGACCTTGGAGGATGCAACGGCATCCGTCAGCATCTTTAATTCAGGATACTCAAACAAACGGTTACCTATGAAATATTGGTTTTGCGTGCTCTTAGTAACTACGATATCGACACCAGCTAAAATAAGGTCCTGCAGATCCCCATACACTGTCTGTCGCACCGCATGGATTCCCTTGCCATTGAGATAGTCCAGTATATCGGCTACGGTGACGGGATGCTCCTCATCCGTCCGAAGATAGAGATATTTCAAAATCTCCAAGATCCTGATATTGCTTTGCTTTTGCATCAATATGCCTCCAGTTGTGGATGTCAATCACGGTTCCCGGCCGCGTACTCTCCCATGTTGATGTCCAGCACCGCTCTGGGCGGCTGGATCAGGGCGTCCTCATACCGGCATTTCCACTGGACATCCCGGCTCATCTGGCCATCCTCCACACCATCCACCGTCTCCCCGTCCTCAATGGGATTGTCATTTGCCAGAATGTACGACGCCACATTGTAGGCGTGGTTTACCACCCAGTTGGGGTCCATATCGTGGAAGTGGTACTGGAGATCCGGTAGGAACAGGGTGCTCATGCCCACCGTGTCGATGAGCATATCCTCCGTACCCTCAATGTTGAAGAATCGGACATTGACGCCAAAGCGGATGAAACGGTCCGGCCCCTCAATCTGGTGGGAACGCACATCCTCCGCCAGAAACAGCTTGCCGCAGTTCTGGAAATAGAACGCTTCGCATGATGGGTACAGCTCCGCCAGAGCCTCCAAGAAGTCGGCGTCCAGGTTGGCCCGCTCCAGCGCCGGGAGCGCCGCGGCCAGCATATCGGTGGCCACCACCTGATATTTGCACTCCCGGAAGATCCGCTCCCGGTCCTCCTGGCAGTCCCACATCTGGCTCATCAGGAAGGCGTCAAAGCCCTTGCCCTTGAACTTGTCACATTTCATCACCATCAGCTGCACCGGGCATTTTCCGTCCTTGAACTCTGCAATATGCTCCTGTGCGGCAAAGCCAGCCATTTTCTTATCATAACAGAAGCACTCTGTTGATCCGATGTGCTTCTCCATTATGTCAGTCATTTTTTCTTTATCTGGCATTTCCACCGGCTCTTTGAACAGCATCTGAATGAGATAGGGTCCGCCGGGCTGTGGGCCTTTTTTGTCATCCAGGTTCTGCTTGAACACTTGATTACTCATTTGCTTTCCTCCTTTTTCTCCGGGAACAGCTTCCACCGGAACTCCAGTTCTTTCTGGACAAACTCTTTCGGCAGGCCGCGGGGGGTGGCGATGAGATACCATACCCGAAAGGTGCGCTTCTCCGGGTCTGTTTCCTGCCGGTAGAGCTGATAGCCCGCCTCATCCTCCTGTGTCCACTGTCCTGCCTGCCGCTTGGCCTGCACAAAGGGTTCCACCACCTGGTCCAGTTCCTCTTTGGTGCGGCTTGAGGCCCAGGCATGATCCACATCTTTGGCATGGGACTGGTAGAACAGCAACTTTCCGGTATGGGTCTTCGCCTTGCACTCCGGCGTTCCGCGCAATTCTGCCTGACGGCGGTACTCCTCCATCTGCTCCGCCGTTCCGTACCGTTCCACCATCTGCTCCCGCACATAGATGAACCAACTGTAGTCCTCCGCCTCGGTGAAGGGAGCGCAGACCGGCTGTAATGCCTCCACGGGGTCTGCCTCGAAGCGGTCGATGAAGTCGAGGTAGTGGGCTTTGATTAGGGGCAAAAAGGTGTCCAGCAGCCCGGTATCCAGCCGCAGGTCCTCTGTCAGCATCCGAAAGAATGAACCGCCTGTTGTGGGTTCAATTCTGAAAGAGTAGAGGTAGTCATCTCCCTGCTTTATGATACAGCTGAAGCCCACCTCCACATTTCCATGGCCGATTTCGTAGTCTATGTAGTTGTAGCGGCTCCGGTCAAACCAGATCTGATAGGTCAGCCCGTTTTTCATTTTCTTTTTGAAGTCGCCCTTTTTCAGACGCTTCCAGCCCTTTTCCTCCAACCCCAAGCTGTTCCATAGGTAGTCCAGAAGCTCTTGAAATATATCTGCTGGGCGTTTTTGTTCCACAGCTATCCCCCTCCCCACTGCTTATGTCTGTACCTCGCTGTTTCTGGTCGCATCCGCTAATTGACCGCTAACCGTGTCTATGTAGAGATACACCCCGTCCCGGTCGCAGTGGAACAGGTTGGAGTAACATGTGCTTTCGTTCGGGTGAAGGGGATTCGGTTCCACTACTTCGGTGGCTTCCAGCAGACCAGTGCCCAGTTCAGCCGCAGCAGTAAGAGCCTTTTTCAGAACAGCAAACTGCCCATCGCTCCAATGTTTCTCCAGATCTTCCAGTACCTTTGGGTCCTGCTCCAGATCCCGGAGAATCTGCAAAACCTGATTTGGAGACAGGTACACGCCGGAGCAGTAGTTTTCAATGATCTGGTTCTTTGCCGGGTTGGGTAAGGCAGTGGGCACCACCTGTGCCCACGGGGTAAAATACTGGGCATATTCCGGCTTCTCCTCCGCCAGAAAGGAAAAGGCGCTTCCACGGGTGTAGTAGTAGTCCCGGAAGAAGCCTTGGATCACCGCAATGTAAAATTATCAAATAACTCGTCAGGCTCTGTCTCCGCCCCGACTCGCAGAGTGTCCAGATATTTTTTCGCGTAGAAGTCCTCCATTCCGTGCTGTGTGGCAAGGGCCAGAACCTTTTCTTCCTGTCCCTGCTGGACCCAGGAAAGCGGGGTAAAATACCATTCCTGCATTTCTTCCGGCGAAATCGGGTGAAAGCTCACATCGTATCCCATACACTTCCTCCTTAGTAATCCAGCAAAATGGGTACCTGCTGTTCTTCGGCAAACCGCATAGCCCGCCAGAGCATGGAGAAGGCGAACTTGGCAAGAGATTGGGTATCATACTGGGTGTGCTCCGGAATGTCGGCTTTGCTGTACTGCCCATCCGGGCCCACAGCGCCGTCCACGGGGTAGCCCTCGGTTTCGGTCCAGCTGAGGATGGTGGCCTCATCGGCCTGCCACGCCAGCTGGTTCAGCTTCTCCAACTCCTTCCGCAGCCCACCCAGGGTGGCGATCATCGCCTGATTATCGGTGGGCAGAGGCGCCTGAAATAAGAAGGAATCCACCAGAGGTAACCACCAGGTAGCCCCACGGAACAGGGACCACACCCGCTCCTCATCCGTTGCAAGGCGGGCAATCAGGGGATGTTCCCAGAAGTCCCAGTCCTTCTCCACTGTGGGCGGTACTGTTTTCCCGTATGTATGGCAGGCGGCCACCAGAAGCATAGCGCCGAAGGCGTCCCAATCCGGCTTGTCGGTGTAATAGGGCTTCTCATTATCCTCCGGCCAGGGAGTGCAGGGCGGCTGATCCGGCTGGGAAATGGCGGCCAGGATCTGATCCCGCCAGTTCTCTACCGCCGCCTGGACCTCAGCCGGGGACAGTTCCTCCTCGTTGTCGGCAGGTTCTCCATCCGGTGTGATGCGGTTGAAGGTATATCCATTTTCCTCCGCCCACTGCTGGACGACGGTCTTCCAGTTGTGAGAATAGTACCGGGTCAATGTTCCGGCGTAAATGTCAAGTCCCATAAGTTTTTCTCCTTTTCTGTTATGTCAAAGTCGTTCCAGGGTACAGTCGTGCCCAAAGTATGCGTATGATTTCTCACCGCTAATCCCAGATAAACGGCTCCTTTAAGTCGTATTTCTCCATAATTTTCTTTTCCAAGGCTTCATAGGCATCCATATCCTCTGGCTGCGCCGGAATGCCCTTTTCCCACCAGTAACCGTTCCCATAGTAGAAAGACATAGCCCAGTAATAAGGCAGGTCATGGCTGAATACCGCCACTCCCAAGGCATCGGCCACTGGCGCTGCCAGCGGTGAGCGTTCCACTGTCTGGGAGGCTTCCGCATAGGAGATCCCCACCAGCTCCACCAGCAGATGCTTCACCAGTTCGCAGAAGCTGTACTGGTTGAATATGACCTGACCATCCTCATCTTTGAACACAAGTCCATCTCTCACCATGGTATTTCTCTCCGTTTTTTAATCCTCATCCCCGGCCTTGAAGTTGTAGATGGGGCGGATGATCTTCCTCACCTCCGCCGTGGGGCCGATGTTGTCCAGAATATCCTGCATCCCCTTGTAGGCCATGGGGCACTCATCCAGGGTGGCCCTGCTCACCGAGGTGGTGTAGACCTCTGCCATCTGCTTTTTGAATTCAGACACCGTGAAGGATTGCTTGGCATCCGCCCGGCTCATGAGCCGCCCGGCGCCGTGGGGGGCGGAGCAGTTCCAATCCTCGTTACCCTTGCCCACGCAGAGCAGGCTCCCGTCCCGCATATTGATGGGGATGAGCAGCTGCTCACCCGCCTTGGCGGACACGGCCCCCTTCCGCAGGATCATGGCGTCGGTGTCGATATAGTTGTGGATGGTGGTGAACTGCTCCTCCACATGGAGCTTCATGCCCTTGACGATCTCATCCATCATGGCCTGCCGGTTGAGCATGGCGAAGTGCTGGACGATCTTCATGTCGTGGATATACTGCTCAAACAGCTCCCCGGACACATAGGCCAGGGCCTTGGGGATGTTGGTTTGCTTGAGGTTTTTTAGTTTTTTCAGCTCTTTCTGGATCTCCTTCTCCCGGCCCTCTGCCTTCATCTGGGCTACCAGAGTTTGGAGAGAGGCATCATCGGTACGGTTGAGCACCTTATAGCCCGCCTCCTGGTAATAGCTGGCCACCTCCACACCCAAGTGACGGCTGCCGGAGTGGACCACGATGTAGAGATTTCCCTCGTCGTCCTTGTCCACCTCAATGAAGTGGTTCCCGCCGCCCAGCGTACCGATGCTTTTTTCTGCCCGGAGGAGATCCACGTGGCGGGCACAGCACAGCTCACTCAGGTCGATCTCATTGAGGTAGCGGTGGGCCTTATCCCGTATGGAGAAGCCGGAGGGGATTTTCTCATAGATCAGCTTGTCCAGCTTTTGAAGCTCCAGCCGCCCCTCCCGGATGCGGGTGGTCTCCATGCCGCAGCCGATGTCCACCCCCACCAGATTGGGCACAACCTTGTCGGTGATGGTCATGGTGGTGCCGATGGTACAGCCCGCCCCGGCGTGAATGTCGGGCATGAGCCGGATGCGGCTGCCCGCCGCAAATTCCTGATTGCACAGCTCCTGAACCTGTGCGATGGAGGCGCTGTCCACCACATCGGTGAAGATCTTGGCCTCATTGTATTTTCCCTTAATTTCGATCATAATTTCCTCGCAATATTCTATGGGGCATGGCCCCGTCAAGTCATTTCATACAGCAGGGCTGTATTGCCCCGCACCAGTTCCAAATGGGAGCGCAGCGTTTCCAGCCCGCTTTGCACCGCCTCGTTGGACAGATCCCAGTCCGGTGCAAGTTCAGCGGCCAACTCCGGGCGGTCCCACTCCCGCAGAGCTGCCAGCAGTTTAGACGCCAGCTCTCCCTCCAGCAGAGCGCAGTCCAGGGTATCCTCCGTCTGGGGAGCAGGAAAACGGACATCCAGATCCAGCTCGCTCTCACACCAGTCCCAGATGGCCATATAGACCGCGCCGGAGCAGCCGCCGTTGGACAGCTCCTGCCGCCGGCCCTCTTTGAGTAGATAAAAGGATGCGATCTGTGACATGGCAATTCCTCCTATATGTTATTCGCTTCCATCAGCCCTTCTGCCTGCATCCGGATCACATAGAAGGCCCGCACCCAGTCCAGTTCCTGCTCCATGGAGTCCCCCAAAGCCAACAGGCGTCGCTTTCCCAGCCTGCGGTCCAAGAGGGCAAAGATGCGGACAAGAGGATTCTCACTGACCAGGCTTTTCTCGATGCTCTGGTTATCAAAGATCCCAAACGCCTCATAGAACACCTTTTGGTCAAAGGTGCCCTGCTCCAGCGCAAAGGCATGAGCCTGGTTGATGGCCTCTTTTGCGGAGTCGTGATCTTTCAGCGTTGTGGACCGCAGGTGATGAAATTTCGTCCACACATTCTCAAAATAGATGTAGTAGTTGCTCCGCAGCACTTCCACACCGTCCATGCGAATGGCTGCCCGGCCCTCATGGTCAGCGCTTTTGCTGTAACTGGTGGCAAAATACTGGATGTGGCCCCGGAGCGCCGGGCACAGGTAGTCATCCTCCAATTTGTTCCGGATTCCGCTCCAGGTTGACATAGTGTCCGTCTCCTTTCTGATGCCATTGTGGGCAAGGGTAGATTCCTCACAAACTAAAATTTGAAGATCACATATAACCCTCAATATAGGATCGTTCTATAAATTCTTTTACTGCAAATAGATCTGCAAACTCCTCATACTGGGGAAATCCGTCCGCATTATGCGCTGAGTAAGTCAAATGGACCAGATAGTAAATGTCCCGTCCCATTCCGTTTCTGAGAACATATAACACATCATCATTGGATTCACACTTCGCAGCCGCCCAGATTTTTTTGCCGTATAAGAAGTGGTCTTGTCCGATTTCTTTGTTTAGTTCAGCAACAAATGCTCCGTCCACCTGTGTGAAGGGGATCATATACCAGTTAAAATCGTTACCATATTTATCATAGAGATCACAGAACATTTCTTCTAATGTCATTTTTCATTCTTCTTTCGCTGATTTACAATTCAGCCCTCAACCTCTGCGCTGTTTTTTATTGCTTATTAAGATACCTCGTCAATTTCTTCTCCAGCAGTTCTGTCATATCATTGCAGAGGCGCTTTACCTTGTCCTGCTCATGGGCGTAGTACCAGATGGTTTCCTCTCCGGGGCGGAGCAGGAGCTGGTCGCCGTCCGCTTCTTTCCAGAACTCGCCCAGCACGCAATACCGCTCGCCATGGATGGTCAGATGAAATGTTCCAGAGAGTTCAACGATTACGCCTGTGGATACATTGATACCTGCGGTCAGCAGGAAAAACTCCCGCACCTGGGCTGGAAGCGTAAAGTCCAGCACCTTTTCTCGGTCTGCGATCTGCTCCTCCGTGGCGGCGGGCTGGATCTCATCAAAGAGGTTCAGTACCTTTGCCAACGCCTTGGAGAACTTGGGGTAGCGGCGAAACCACTCCGGGTGGCTGGCCTTGAATTCCTTTTGCTTTTCCCGCTGTACTTGCTTCTGTTCCTCGCAGAAAGCATCCAGCTCGGCCAGATACCGCTCCTGGTAGAGATTGCTGGCTTCAAATGCTAAGCCGCTCTTTTCCAGAATGGCGATGGCTCCCTTTTGGCTGCCAAACACCGGGACCCACTGAAAACCGTGTCGGCAGGGCTTCAGTTTCAGAAATTCACCCCGACTCAGCAGGGCTTCCAACTCCGTCTCATGTTCGTCCCACCAGTTCTGCCAGGTTTCAGGTGTTTCCCGTCCCTCAGCCAAGTCCAGGAGTTTTTCTGTCAATGATTCTTTGTTCATGGGTGTCCACGCTCTTTCTCCGCCATCACTTCCACATTACTCGGTAGCACAAAGCTCATTCATTTTTGGAATCAGTATTTTATCCATCCATTGACAAACAACCTCAAAGGCATTGTAAATCTTTTCTTCATTTCCTATATCAAGATATATTTCATTGTCTCTTAAACTGTAAAACAGCGGTTGTGTGTTGATGTCTGGTTTGGCATAACCATAAGGGTCGTATGGACGGGTGTTGATTATATAGCAAACCTCTATGCTTATGCTATCCTTTGTGTTCCCGCCGAATGAGGAAAACGCAATCATATAGGTGAAATTTTTACTGTGTCTCGTAAGTGTTTTGTCGGATTTTTTATACTTGAATCCTAAATGCCCGTACTTTCCTTGCAACTTGGTTCCAAGCATTTCCAGCCCGTCAAGAAGTTCATCGTAATCTGTGCGGTTATAAATCCAAATCTGAAAGCCCTTTTCCGTCCGCTCAATGCGTGTTGACTTGTGCAAGGTAAGGCTGTCAAGGTCGCTCCAGGCAAACTCCCGGAACTTCTTCAGCCAGTCGGGGTGGGCGGTCACTCTGGGATCGTTCATCTTGACTGGCTCCCAGCATAGTTCCTCCAACTTTCGCCCCACCAGCATAGGGCCAATAGATGCCTGCCGAACAGAAGCCATGCTTTCCTGGATCATCTCCTCCGGGTCCCGCGGCTCCATTTCCCATTCCTGAAACAGATAGTCCAGCTCCCACCGGCTGTCGGGATTGAGCCCCACGGCAAAGTGGTCCCAGCCCAGGGTGACGGTGTCGCCGGGGACAAAGACGAATTCCCGGCCGTCCTTTTCAAACACGCCGGTGGTGCAGCTCTGACCCCAGCGGTCAAAGGGTTGCAGACCGAGAAAGGTCATAGTATAACGAACAGCCAGGTTTTCCATCAGCGCCTGCTTCTCGGTGGTTTCCATTTGATTGAATTGGGGGCGAAATAGTCTCTCGTTCATAGCAAGTCCTCCTACAGCTACTTTGGCACTCCATCATAGGTATGAGTTTCCCAGATGGCCTCAAATTCCGCCTGCTCTATGATGCAGGCGTGGAATTCCTCGCCCCAGACATGGGCGTTCAATTCCTCCACGGTAGGGATCGGCGTGATCTCGATGGCACCGTCGTAAAGGTCGGAGATGTCGCGGGTGCAGCCATCCGCAGAGATGTCAATGGAGCGGAGGGCCAGCCGCTCATTGTCTGTATCCACTTCATAGAGGATGACCGGTGGTTCTCCCTCCGGCGCACCCTCCCAAAAGAGCTTGATGTACTCGATCATTCCGTTTCCCTCATTTGAACCAATGCCACCCCGTCATGGTGCCGGTTACCTCATCTATCTGTACCGCAATATCATAATTGCCGCGACAGCCCAGCAAGGCCGCAAGATGATCATTTTCCATAATCAAATCATAAAACTCAACCGCTATATCTTGGAATTCCCCTGGGATCTCCAGCACAGAAAAGGAATCCACTGACTGAGCATTTTGGAAAAATTCAATGGCCGTCTTACTGCATTTTACTATAATCCCTGTTTGAGTGGTCAACTCTTTCATGCTTTCGCTGCCTCGCTCATGTTCAGATACATCCCCATCGTTTTTTCATCGGCACAGGCTACTCGGATCATTTTGGCCAGCATCATCAGATCGTCGATGTATTGGGAATAGACGCAGAACACATCCTCGTCGGAGTCAAAGTGAAACAGATCCTCACCACTATTGTTTTCCTCAAACTCCCGTATCACGCCCCGAACCAGCCGTTCCCAGTCTCCGCTGCTGCCGGTCAGTCCCAGCCGACGGAATTCTTCCGTCCGGAATCCATCGTTGATTTTCAGCAGAAGGGAGATGGCATAGGGGTGGTGGGGAATGAGGAAGAATGGCGCGATCTGCTCCGGCTTCACCCAGATTTTGAAAGGCGGACGCGGATCGGGTATCCAGGGCAGCATCTCCCACTGGTCGTCCGGTCTGTTTCCGTATTGGGAAAAGTCTTTCATGTAATCCCTCGCTTCCCGGCACATCAGCAGCCCAGTTGTCCTCCGTTTACCGGGCGGAAGATCCTTCGGCCCGCCAGCAGTTCCTCCAGCTTTTTGGCCAGCGCCTCCACAATGGCATGGCAGGGATTCTCAACCCCCACGATCTCCAGCCTTTGCAGCTCGACACAGTGGAGCGTTCCATAGAAGCCCAGCATAAACTCTGTCAATTCAGCAATCATCTGGTAGCCTTCCATGTTGCTCACATCTGTCTGACCTTCTTTTGCGGTCATCAGGCCGATGATCCCCACTGCCACGGTGAAGGCGCCACAGCAGGACTGCTCAGTCTGCATCCCAAGTCCCATGACGGAGAACATCTTCCGGGTCTCCTCGGACAAATTCAGATGGTAATATTCATTGCAGGCCATGAACATCGCCTCGGCGCAGGTCAGTTCCGTGCCGATGTGGTAGTGGTTGACCAGTTCATAGAGTTTCATTGTTGCCATACCATACTCCAATCGCAAAGCATTTCATTCTGTGTCACTCGGCGCAACTCGTCCCGCACCTCCATCAGCGCAAAGCCCAGCAGGTTTTGACCCCGCCACTTCATCGGGTCCTGGGCCTCCGGGGAGCCGGCCGAGAGGCGGATGCCCCAGATGGCATCGTAGGGGCTGACCTCCACCAGCACGCTGTCCCCGGTGGAAAGGAGAAACTCC